>NZ_LQOY01000191.1 GCF_002101675.1 Mycobacterium gordonae
GTGATGGCCATCAGGTTATCCGTTAACCGGCCCTCATCGGGGCGACACGCTCGGTGTGTGCGGGGTCCCACCAGCAAGGCGTCGGGGTGCTGACACTGGAGGTCGGTGGCTTCGGCTGTTGGAGGTGCCGATGGGGCTTCGGGTAGCTGGCGATGGAGATGTCTTCTTCGTTGCCGGTGATGTCGCCGGTGGGCAGCACGACGACCTCGAGCTGGTGAACCGTTTTCTGGCACACCTGAAGGGCAGGAACTTCGCCCGGGCTACGCGGCGCGCATATGCGTATGACGCGTTGAATTTCCTGCGGTTCCTCGCTGGGCAGGGCGTTGGTCTGGCCCAGGTGCGGCCGAGCGACTTGTTCGACTATCTGGACTGGCAGATTCAGCCCAAGCGCACTGCGGGTTCGACGGTGGTGCGGTTGTCCGAGCGGCGGGGTGCCGCCCCGGCAACACAGAACCGGAGGATCGCTGCGGTGCGGGGGCTGTTTGAGTTCGCGGTGATCACCGGCGTGGTGGTGAAAAGTCCGGTGCCGGCGCCACGACGCACCAGTGGGCTTCGGGCGCGGAGGGGCATGCTGGGGCATATCCCGGCTCGCCACTCAAGGCCGGGCGGGCGACTGGTGCGCCAGCAGCGGCTACTGCCGGAAAGCCTTGAGCTGGCCGAGATTGAGGCATTCCTGAGCGACCTGGCCTCCCACCGTGACCGCGCGATGGTGCTGCTGATGCTGCTGGGCGGATTACGTGCCGCCGAGGTCCGCGGTTTGCTGTTGGCTGAGGTGGACGTCGGGCGCCGGCAGGTGCGGGTAGTCGGCAAGGGCAGCCGGGAACGGGTGGTGCCGGTGGACCGGCCGTTTTTCGCTGAACTGGCTGCGTATCTGCGGCTTGAGCGGCCAGCTGATTGCGCGACCGAGCAGTGCTTTGTCGTGTTGCGCGGGCCGACCGCAGGACAGCCGTTGACTGAGGCGGGGATGCGTCGGATCTTTCGCACCCACCGCGCTCGCTCGGGCGCGGCCCGGGTGCGCCCTCACCGGCTGCGGCACACCTACGGCACACAATTGGCCGCGGCCGGGATCGATCTGCTGGTGCTGCGGGATTTGATGGGGCACGCCAGCCCCGAGACGACGGGAAAGTACGTACATCTGTCGGCTGAGACTCTGGCCGCCGAGTACAGCGCCGCGCGGAGGGAATCGCCGTGGTGAGTGTCGCGGTCATTGCGGCTGATAGCGCACCGGTGCGCAGCGCAGCCGAGCTGATCGCCGCCTATGATGCGCAGGTCGACACGATGCGGCTGTGCGCGAGTGAGCGGTCCGCGCGGCATCGCAGTGCACGACGTTTCGTGCAGCGCTTTCCCGATCTGGCAGTGTGGATGCGTCGGCCCACTCCGGCCCGGCTGACCGACTTGCACCGGCTGAAAGCTTGGCCGTTCATCTCGTGGTGTTTCGTGCAGCGGCACTTGGTCCCGGATGTGGAGTTGTTGTTGGCCAAACCCGGCGGATGTGGGTTGCCGGTGGAGTGGGCCGCCCACGAGCCGGACAACGTGGCCGCGGTCGCCGAAGCCGCTGCGGTGCTGGGCTGGAGCAGCAACTGGCGGCGGCAGGTCGGGCTGCTGGCCGCCTCGACGATCTGCCTGCACGCGGGAAAGCGAGTCCGGGAGCTGACCGAGGACGACTTCGCCGCTGTGCTTGGACAACTGGATGGATTGGCCGCGCTGTCGGTTTCGGCGCGTCACCACGCCCGCACCCGCCTGTTCGGCTTGCAGCAGGCCTGCTACCAGCTCGGTAGCCTGACCACCCCGCCGCGGCAAAGCGGCCCGGTGGCGGTCGGGCCACCCGTGCACGCCGCCGGTGTCCGCCAGCCACTGATCCGTGTCGAGGTCGTCCGCTACGTGCAGACGATCACTACCACGCTGCGCCCCTACACAGTGGTCGGGCGGACCAAGGCGTTGCGGGTGTTCTTCGACTACCTCGCTGAGCACCACCCCGAGGTGACCCGACTGGAGGAGATCGAACGGACCCGCCACATTGAGCCCTACCTGGCATGGGCACGGACCCGGCCGTGGCGCGGCAAGAACCGCGAGCACCGCACCATCGGCGTGGTCGTGTTCCACCAAGACGTGGTCGATCTGCGCTGCTTTTTCGAAGACATCGCCGGCTGGGGCTGGCCATCAGCCCCGCCGCGGCGGCTGCTGTTCTACGCCGACATCCCACGCACCCCCGACGCGCTGCCCCGGGCACTGACCCCAGACACCGACCGTGCGCTGATGGCCGCCGTCGCCAACCTCGATGACGCACTCGTGCGTACCGGCCTGCTGCTGTTACGAGCCACCGGCATGCGCATCGGCGAACTGCTCGACTTGGAACTGGACTGCCTACTGGACTTCGCCGGGCATGGCACCTGGCTACGGGTTCCGGTCGGCAAGCTCAACTCTGAACGCATGGTGCCGCTGGATCCGGACATCGTGCAGATGATCGACGCCTGGATCACCCAGCGGGGCCGCCAGCGCGCATTGCCCCACCCCCGCGGCGGTCGGCTAACTGAGTTCCTGTTCGTCGAGCACGGTTGCCGCCCAACGTCATTCCGGCTGCGCAAGGGCCTGATTGACGCGGTCGCCGCCGCCGAGTTGCGCGGCCGCGACGGAAAGCTGCTGCACGTCACCCCACACCAGCTAAGGCATACCTTCGGCACCAGCCTGATCAATGGCGGCATCGGGTTACCCGCGCTGATGGCGCTCATGGGTCACGTCACGCCCGAGATGACGCTACGCTACGCCAAACTCGCCACGCCTACCATCCGCAGTGCCTACCAGGTGGCGATGGACAAGGTCCGCGCCGGACAACTGCTCCCACTGACCGCCGTCAACGCCGCACCGCCGATACCGGACAAAGTCGCTTGGCTGCACGCCGAGATGCTCAAAACCCGACTCGCGCACGGCTTCTGCGCGCGCCCCCAAGCCGCCGGGCCTTGCCCCTACGCCAATATCTGCGAACAGTGCGACTTTTTCGTCCCCGACCCGGCGGGAACCTCGACGATCAATGCGCAACTCAACGACATCCGCGCCCTGCAGGCCGACGCCCAAGCCCGCGGCTGGCACGACGAAGCCGCCCGGCACCAGCGTGTCGCGGCCAGCCTCGATCAACACCTTCAACGCCTACGCCGCGACCCCTCGACCGACCTGCCTTCTTGACTCCAGCCATGAGGGCCGGTTAATGGTGGCGTA
>NZ_LQOY01000192.1 GCF_002101675.1 Mycobacterium gordonae
ATGCCATCGGGCGGCGGGGAGCGATGTGCGAGCGCGCCCAACGAGGTCGCGACGGCGAGTTGGCCGCCCGCCGAATCGCCTGTGTCGGCGGCAAGTGAATACTGACCAGTGCGCGGCCGACTCCTGATCAGTTTTCGATTGCCGTTGACAGCCTGCGATCGCTACCGTGCGGGCTGATGTCGATTCTTCAGAGCCCGCCAACCACCGGTAGGCCCTCAGTGCGTCGTCAGCAGCCGCCGGATACGGGTAACGCGGAGCCAATCGATAGCGGACCGCGAAGACCGGGCGCAGCGACGCGGCAGACAGTTCGCCCAGCAGACCGCGATGGGTTTTGGGAGAGCACATCGAAAATGCGCCGCCGTGAATGTAAAGGATCGGTGGCCCGTCCGGGTTGACGTTCGGTGCGACGACCCAATCTCCCCTCACTCGATCGCCGGCGAAGACGGTGTCGACCAGCCTTACGCGCAGTCCTGGGCGTGGGCGGGACGCGATGAGCGCCGCCCGAAGCACCCGATCCATCACAGCAAGCCCGTACTGGTTGGACGGTAGTGCTTGCGTCAATGGGCGAAGGACCCCGCGTGCGGATGTTGCGATGAGGTAGCTTGTCAGGCTCGGATCCCAATCCGAGGAAACGGATATCACGATAAGCCAGCCAGCTTTTCGTTGGTGCGGCCCCCTGTAGCATCCCAAAGCCCGCGTATAGCGGATCGAGGTCGCTGGCGCGGGGCCACGTCGTCTTTGAAGTGGTGGGTATAAGAAGGAAGCAGGCCTTGTAGGAACCACTGTTACTGATCTACCGGCAGCCTTCAAAGCGACGCGCGCCGTCGTCGCCAGAGCCGCAGAGCTACGCGATCCAGAGCGGGTCGTCCCCCGGTCGAGCTGGCGCAGGAACGTAGGCAACGATGATGCAGCGACGGCTGTCGAAGTTCTCGATTACCGCCGACCGGCCGGCAGTTGCAAGGTCGCCTCACTGGGCACGCATATGCCCTCCTCGCTGGACACTGCCAGTTCCAGGTCGACCAGGCGCATTCCGCGGTCTTGGCGCTTGGCCACCACCCGCCCGGTAAGGGTCGCGGTCTGTCCCGGGTAGATCGACTTGATCATCGATATCTTGCGCCGGCGCAGGAGCGCGTCGGGGCCCGCCCAGTCGGTGAGGCCCCGGTCGATGAAGCCGTGAAAGAACAGCGTCGACAGGTAGATCGTTCGCTGGCCCTGGCTGCGTGCGTACTCCGGATCGTGATGGCCCGGGAACCAGTCCCACGTCGCCGCGGCGTTCATGCAGACCCGCTTGTAGGTGATAGGAATCGACACCGGCGTGATCTCGTCGCCGACAATGACGTCATCGAAGGTAAGGCCTTTGATGTCTGCAGTGCTGATCTTGGTCATGAGCGCCCCCGGGTTTACTGGGCTGTGTCGTAGCGGAACAGGACGTTGGTGTTGCGGGCGATGTTCTCGCCGTGCTGGTCGGTGTAGGTGGTAAGCGATGTGATGAAGACGCCGGTTCCCAGCCGAGTCGTCTTCTCGTCGGATAGCGAGACGATCTCCTCGACTATCCAAACGTGGTCACCGACTCGGGGTCGGCGCTCCAGCTCGGTGGTGGTGGAGGCGTTGATGATGTGGTGGCCGGGCAGGGGAACGTTGAGCGCGAAAAGCCCGTCCTCGCGGTGCAGGTGCGCGGGCGCCCATTGCGGGTTCATGCCCAGGGTCATCAGCAGGCCCGGTGGGCACTCGTCGCCCTCCCAGTACCGTGGGTTGGCGTCCTCAACCAGAGAGCAGTAGTAGAGGATCATCGATCGGTCGATCGGAAACCACGCCTGCTTTGGCTCGGAGCGACGACCGACCCAGGACCGGCCCTCCTCTAGAGTGCCGAACGCCATCCCGAGCCCGGTGACATCGTTGGTGTGGGAGCTCACGGTGTTGCCTTCCCTTCGATGGCGGGTTCGGGCAGGGGCATGCGGGACAGGATCGAACACATCGACTTGCCGGTCTCGTCGAAGCGCAGTGTTGCGGTTGCGCCGCCGCCGAGGGCTCCCCGCATGACGATGTTGAACGCATGCAGGCGAGGCAGCGTGTAGATCGTCACGGTTCCGGTGACCAGACCCTTCATGAAGGAGGTGATGGCCTCCGGCCGCAGTCCGCGTTGCAGCGCGGCAAAAGCCTCGGCGTCGCGGGCGAGCACCACGACGTTGGAGATGTCACCCTTGTCGCCTGAACGCACGAACGCCAACTCGTCAATGGTGGGCATCGAGCATCTCCTTGGCGGCCTGGACACGGACGTGCTGTGGGACGAACTCACGCGGTACCAGGGTCGGCCACAGCGCTATCACCTTGCGCACCGCCAGCGGCGCGCCGAAGGCGGTACCCACCGGACCGGCCGTCGCTGGCAGCAGCATCGCGCGGCGGGCGACCTCGGCCTCGCTGCGGGTGCGGCACTTGGCCACCATCCGGAGCTCGACCTCGTTGGGCTGGGCGTCGGGTGCCGGTCGTGGGGCCACCGGGCCGGCCAGCGCGTCCCAACCGACACGGTCGAAACGCATCTCCTGCGGAATGACACCCAGGTACTTGATGCGGCCGCGCACTAGCCTCTCGCAGAAGTCGGCCTTCTCCAGAGCATCGGGCCAGGGGATCATCGTGCGCCCCTCGGCGAGGTAGCCGTCCTCGTAGCCGATCTGCACCTTGAGCGTGTCCGGCCGTCGGCGGCCGGTCATGCCCGTGAGCTGCACGCGGTCGGGGCCGAGTTCTTTGACCTCGACACCGCCCATGTCGACGACACCGTCGGGCAGCAAATAGCAGAACGGGTCGTGCACTTCGTAAAGCAAATGCTCTTTGATGGTCCACTCGTTGAGCACCCCACCCGAGCCCGGCACCTTACTGATCACAGCGGTGCCGTCAGCCGACATCTCGGCCATCGGGAACCCGAGCCGCCACGGATCACGCGACAGCCGCCACTGCGAGGACATGCCGCCGGTCGCGATGCCCGCACACTCCAGTACATGACCGACGGTAAGCGCGGCGCCGATCAGGTCGGGATTACGCTCAAATATCCACCCGAAGTGGCGCATGAGCGGCCCGCAATAAAGCGCAGAGTCGGCAAGCCTGCCGCCGATCACGACATCGGCGTCGCCGTCAAGTGCGTCAATGATCCCGTCGGAGCCGGTGTACGCCGAGACAGCGACGATCCGGTCGGCGATGCGGTCGATGTCTTCTTCGCCGGACTCAAGGTGCGCGAATTGCCAACCCGAATCCCTGATTTCGGCGATTCTCCCCGTCAAGTCGTCGCCCTCAATGGTTCCGATGCGGGTGTCGGGATATCCGGCGTCACAGGCCACTCGCGCAGCGGCCAGTGCGGCGGCACCCGGGTTCGCTCCGCCCCCATTGGTCACGATGCCGACGTCGTTACGGCGGGCAGCGGGCAGCGCCTGACGCAGAATGGGTTCGACATCGGGCACGTACCCTTTACCCGGGTCACGCATCTTGGCACGGGTAAGGAGCGCAACGGTCAACTCGGCCAGCAGGTCGAAGCAGGCAAACTCGACACCGCCCTGCTCAATGAGTTCCACCGCGGGATCCACCATGTCACCCCAATAGCCGGCACCAGCACCGATCCGCACGCTGGCACTCATGCGCACTCCTGCGCCGCCTCGGCGCTTGCCGCCGCGATGTCGGCACTAGGCGGCGGCGCGCTTGGCGGTATCCCGCCGACTGCCGGATCGACAAAGGGCACGAATGCGGCGCGCCCGGCCAGCCGTCCTTTGCCGGTGACCCCCGCAGCAATCAGCATCGTTCCGGGCATCGTGTTTTCCTCCTCTCTGTCCCCGGCCGTCGACCGCAAAGCTCTTGGCCGCGGGCCTGTTAATTGGCGTTAGCGTACGCTGTCTTGACACCGCTCGGCAGTGACCCGAGGCCCGGCGTCCGGGTCAAGCGAATCGAGCTTCCCGAAGTTGTCGACGTTGCGCCACGCCAGAGGGGCGAGATTGCCTTTCTGCTCATGGGCTGGGGATTAGAACGACTCCGGCTGCTGCCGAGAAATCACGTATCCGGCGTGGCGTAAAGCCGGTCACTGGAAGTCGACGCACTACCGACACGCGGACTTGCGCGTCAATGTTAACGGCCGATAACGTATCACCGGGCGATTACGCTGCTGTCGAGCGGTGACGGAAGCTTCCCTCGAATTCCTCGGTGTGTCGCCTGAAGTTTGTCGTGGCCGGTGCAAACCCGGACCTGCGGGTGATTCAAGGGGTTGAGCGGTATGGAGATATCAGAGAGCCAGGAACGGCGGGATCTGCGGGCGGCGGTTGCGGCCATCGGGAAGTCGTACGGCCACGATTACTACCTGACCAAATCCCTGGGGGGCGAGAAGTCTACGGAACTGTGGCAGGAGGTAGGTAAGCAAGGTTTTCTCGGGGTGAATATTGCCGAGGAGTACGGCGGTGGCGGTGGGGGTATCTACGAACTGCATGCCGTGGGAGAGGAGTTGGCGGCGGCGGGGTGCCCGTTGTTGATGACGGTGGTGTCGCCGGCCATTTGTGGCACCATCATCCAAGCGTTCGGAACCGACGAGCAGAAACGGCGTTGGCTTCCGGGCATTGCGAGCGGCGAGATCATAATGTCGTTTGCGATCACCGAGCCCGACGCGGGCTCAAACTCGCACAACATAGCGACGACCGCCAAGCGGGACGGCGCCGACTGGGTTCTGCGTGGCACCAAGTACTACATCTCGGGAGTGGACGAGGCGCAAGCCATCTTGGTGGTCACCCGAACGGGTACTGACGAGCGTGGGCGCGGCCGGCTGTCGCTGATGGTGGTTCCCACGGACGCTGCCGGCCTGCAGAAGACTCTGATTCCCGTGCAAGCCGTGACACCGGAGAAACAGTTCACCCTGTTCTTCGACGATGTACGTGTTCCCGGTGACAACTTGATCGGCGCTCGGGACGAGGGACTGCGGCAGGTATTCGTTGGTCTGAATCCGGAACGGATAATGGGGGCGGCGCTGGGCAATGGGATCGGCCGGTACGCGTTAAACAAGGCATGTACCTACGCCCGGGAGCGCAGGGTGTGGGACACCCCTATAGGGGCACATCAGGGAGTCGCTCATCCGCTGGCGCACGCCAAAATTCAGGTTGAACTCGCACGCTTGATGACCCAACGGGCGGCCGCCTTACACGATGCCGGCGAGGCAGGGGCCGGCGAGGCGGCGAATATGGCCAAGTACGCGGCAGCTGAAGCCGGAATCCTTGCGCTGGACCAAGCGATTCAGACGCATGGCGGCAACGGTCTGGCTACGGAGTACGGGTTGGCGACGTTGTGGGGACCGGCGCGGTTGATGCGGACGGCACCGATCAGCCGGGAGATGATCCTCAATTATGTTGCGCAGCATAGTCTCGCGCTTCCACGGTCATACTGAACGTCGACTAGGTTTGGGTGGCTGCTTCCATGAGGTCAACGTGAGAACTTGGGCACTTGCCAGCGAGCCGGCTATCGCCGCAGTAGAAGAACTACCGCCAGGAAAGTACGAAGGCCACGACGGCGCGGGCATGCAGGAGTTGGTGCTTCGTCGGTTTCTGCAGAGCCATTCACTTGGTCCCCGCGATGTGGACGGCCTGCTGGTTTGCCCGTCCGGCATGGCCAGCGGTGCGGGTGCCGACATCTTCGTCCACGAGCGCCTCAATGACGTGTTGGGCATCCGGCCGCGCTTTTGTGAGACTGTCAACGTCGGTGGGGCGACCTACACGATCATGCTGTCGCGGGCTGCACTTGCAATCAGCGCCGGCCTTGCAAACGCGGTGCTCTGTATCGGTGCGGGGAAATTCCCCAAGGTGGGGCGGGGAGGCGGCGCCAACGCAATGGCGCGCATGATCAGCCACCCGGACTTTGAGTACCCATACGGCAGCTTCATCCCAGCCCTTTACGCCTTAGCCGCCACGCGGCATATGGCCGAACGCGGAACGAGCCGCGATGCTCTTGCCGCCGTGGCGGTCTCGAGCCGCGAGTGGGCGTTACGGCATCCAGATGCTTTGATGCGCAACGCGGGTCCGCTCACCGTCGAGATGGTTCTGGCTTCACGACCTATCGCGTGGCCGTTCAATTTGCTGGACTGCTCAGTACCGTGTGAAGGTGGCGCCGTGTTCCTAGTGGCCCATGGTGACCGCGCGCGGGAAATCACCGACCAACCGGCCTATGTATTGGGCTTCGGTGAACACCACGATCACGGCAACATCACCCACACCAGCGACTTCGCAACAATGGGTGCCAGCGTGTCAGCGCGTGCCGCGTTCGAAATGGCCGATCTTTCGCCTTCGGACGTGCAGGTGGCCGAACTGTACGATGCCTTCACGATCAACCCGATACTGCTGTTGGAGGAAACGGGGCTGGTGGCGGCAGCTAAAGGTGGCCACTTCTTCCTGGATGGGCGGGGGGCGCCCGGCGGTGACCTTCCGGTGAACACCTACGGGGGTCTGCTGTCATTCGGACACACCGGCGACGCGTCGGGAATGTCGATGCTGATCGAAGCTGCGCGCCAAGTGATGGGGAAGGCTGCGGATCGTCAAGTGTCTGCAGAAATAGCATTGGTACACACTTACGGCGGCATGATGGCAGACCATTCGACCGTACTCTTGGGGAGGACGCCGTGACAACTGCTCCCATGCCCACCGTGACTGACAGCACGGCCGTGTACTGGCAGCAGGCAGCTGTCGGGCGGTTTGTGCTCCCGAAATGTCGGGAGTGCAAGCGATTCCATCATCATCCCCGCCCTTGGTGCCCATACTGCTGGGCTGCGGATCTGGATTGGCAAGAACCTTCGGGAAAAGCGACGATCGTCACCTACACCGTCGTCCGTCAGGCCCCGTCGCCAGCTTTCACCGCTCCTTACGTCTTGGCGATAGTGGAGCTGGAAGAAGGACCTCGAATGATGACCAACGTGATCGAATGCAACGTCGATGAAGTGCGGGTCGGTATGGCTGTCGAGGTGGTCTTCGAATCACGAGGCAACCTGGCACTTCCGCAGTTCCGACGGGTCACGTCAACTGCGTGACGAGCCGACGCGAAAACTCACTTATCCAGCACCGATTACCTGTATTTGTGGGTGGATGGCATCCACCTCAAGGTGCGCCTTGAGGTGGAGAAACTCTGTTTGCTGGTAATGATCGGGGTCCGTGCTGATGGCCGCATGGAGCTCGTCGGGCTGGCTGACGGCTTCCGGGGATCGACTGAGTTCTGGGCTGAT
>NZ_LQOY01000193.1 GCF_002101675.1 Mycobacterium gordonae
CGCCCGCACCGCCGGCTCCACCCTCCCCGCCGGAGATACCGTGCAGGCCCGCGCCCCCGGCGACGCCTGAAACCCCCTTGGCTCCGGCTCCGCCGGACCCGCCGTCGCCGAACAGCAACCCACCGGCGCCGCCATTGCCTCCGGTGCCGCCAGCGGTTAACCGGGACGAGCTGATACCGCCGGTTCCCCCGGCGCCGCCGGAGCCCCAGAGCCCGGCGCTACCACCATTGCCACCGGCGCCGCCGCTCACACCCGCACCGCCGGCGCCGCCGTTTCCGAACAGCCAACCTCCTTGGCCGCCGTTGCCGCCGTTGCCGCCGATTGTCCCGCCAGTCGCAGCGGCCCCGCCTGCGCCGCCGGCACCGCCGGTGCCTATCAGCCCCGCGGCTCCACCTCTTCCGCCATTCATCCCGGAAGCGCCGGACCCGCCGGCACCGCCGTTGCCGAGCAAAATTCCGCCATCCCCACCGGCTTGTCCCGTGCCCGCCGCTCCGTTGACGCCGTCCCCGATCAACGGGCGTCCCACCAGTGCCTGAGTCGGCGCATTCACGACGCCCAGAACTCCTTGTTCCAAGGTTTGCAGGACGTTGGCGGACTCGGTGCTGGCGTAGGCTTCGGCGCCGGCGTGGAGGTTGCGCACGAACTGGTCGTGGAAGCTCTCCATTTGCGCGCTGATCACCTGGTACTGCTGCGCGTGGTTGCCGAACAATGCCGCGATCGCGGCCGATATCTCATCTTCGGCGGCTGCGAGCAGCGCTGTCGTGGGCCCGGACGCGAGCTGGTTGGCCTCATTGATGACTGATCCGACGCGGGCCAGATCTGACGCGGCCGCAGATACATGTTGCGGGGCAGCGATGACAAACGACATGGCCGGGCCTTTCTCGCGTTGGGCGGCACCGAATCGCGGTGCGTCGCCGGGCGGGACCCGCCTCCGCAGCGGGTGCTTCGCGACCCGCAGGGATGTGCCTGGGGTCACGTCGAGAAGAATACCCCTAAGTATCAGATATGTAAATGGATTGGATCCATGTGAGAATTGGATTGCCTTCGTCGGGCACAGCGGCGGTGCGGGGTCCGAACCCTCGATGCCTCCGGGTGCCCGACTGATGGACGACATCGAACCAGAGTTCGGCCACTTCGACGCTGCTTTCGTCGATTTCGGGACGGCCTCGGTGGGTTGTCCGCTATAGGGTCTGGCATGGCTTGGAGGTCACCGGTTGACCAGGCCGCTCAACCGCCAGGCGAACTCCCGCTGCGCCGCCGGAATGTGTGCGGCAAGTCGCATCGCCGCATTGCGCACCGGGCGCAGCGGGCGCGGCATCGTCGACACTGTCGTGAGCCGTCCGGTCAGCCTCAGCACTTGCTGTGCCCGTGCTCGCTGCGTTGCGCTGTAGGAATCGAGTGCCGTGTCAGACCCTTCGCAGAGGGCCCCGGCGAGCGCGACGGCATCGGTGATGCCCAGGTTCATGCCCTGGCCGCCGGCCGGGCTGTGCACGTGTGCGGCGTCACCTGCCAGTAGCAAGCGACCCAGCCGATAGGTATCGGCCACACGATGCTGAATCCGGAAGCGCGAGCCCCAGACCAACTTCGTGACCAGGCTCCGCCCGGGACCGAAGCCACGGCTGTCCAGCAAATCCTGCACGAACCGCGTGGTCGGCACCTGCGGCGCCTGGGCCGCCGGCGCCACGATGCGATGGATATCGCCGGGAAGCGGCGCCAGCACGGTCAGGCCTTCGTTGCCATAGAAGAGGATCACCTCGTCGGGCGGAGCGTCGCCGGTGATGTGGACGTCGGCCAGCGTGAAGGACTCCGCGAATTCGCCGCCGGCGAAGCCGATTCCGGCTTGGTTGCGAACGGTGCTGTGCATGCCGTCGGCACCGACGACGTAGGCCGCGCGCATGCTGTCGCCGTCGTCGAAGGTTGCCGTGACACCGCTCACGTCCTGTTCTAGCCGACACAGGGTCTTGGGACGAATAACTTTGGCGCCCAATTCATTCAAGCGCTCTTCCAGTGCCTGCTCGGTGTCGGCCTGGGAGATCATCAGGCTGTACGGGTAACGCGTCGGCAGTTCAATGAAGTCGACGGAGACGAGCACGGCCGCACCCTGCCGCATGGTGAACCGCGGCGCGGCCAGGCCGGCCTTCACCAGGCGCCGGGACACGTCGAGGTCCTCCAGCAATTCCAGGCTGCGCGCGTTCACCACGGCCGCGCGCGAGGTGTTGGCGCCGGACGGCAGTTGGTCGACCACTACCGCGTCGACGCCGCGGGTCAGCAGTGACGCGGCCAGCGTGAGGCCGGTGGGCCCGGCGCCGACGATCAGGACATCGGTGTCTTTCATGGGGCTTCTCCTCCATCCAGCTAAGTCAACAGTTGTTGACATGACTATCTTGCGCGTGTCGGGGGCGGTATGTCAACAGCTGTTGGCCTACAGTTGTTGACATGAGGCGATCGTCAGCGGAGACCAAGGCCGTGATCTTGGCGAAGGCGCGCGAACGGTTCGGGACGGCGGGGTTTCAGGCGGCCACCATCAGGGCGATCGCCGCCGACGCAGGCGTGGACCCCGCGATGGTGATGCGTTACTTCGGCAACAAGGATCAACTGTTTGCCGCCGCCGCCGAATTCGATTTGCGCTTACCCGATTTCGCGCCGGACGACCGGGATCGCCTCGGCTGGTTACTGGTCGGCCACTTCCTGCGGCGTTGGGAGGGCGGCGACGACGCGTTGGTGATTCTGCTGCGCTCCAGTGCCACCAACGGTGAAGCGGCGCAACGGATGCGGGAGATTTTCGGAAACCAGTTGCAGCCGCTGGTGGCGTCGTGGGTGCCGCCCGGCGAGGCTGCGAAGCGGGCCGGGTTGATCGCCACCCAGGTCCTGGGCTTGGCGTTGTGCCGCTTTGTGCTACGGCTGCCGCCGGTCGTGGATCTGAGTCAGGACGAGGTGGTCGAATGGCTCGGCCCGACGATCCAGCGCTATCTGAGCGGCTGAGGCCCGGGTAACCCGATGCGGCGGTAACGCCGCAACCGTGCGGCCAGGCGCTGTGGCCCGGGTGTTTTGCGCAGCGCGTGGACTTCAACAGCTATGGCCGCCGCCAGTCGTCGCGAGAACTCGACCGGTTCGTCGGCGGCATCCGGATGCTCGGCAACGATGGCGTCGACAATGCCGGATGCCAACAGGTCTGCCGACCGAACACCCTGTGCCGCAGCAAGTTCGGCTGCGTGCTCGGTGTCGCGGAAGACGATCGCGCTGGCGCCCTCCGGCGGCAGCGGCGCCAGCCAGCCGTGCAGGGCCGCCAACACCCGGTCGGCAGGCACCATCGCCAGCGCCGGCCCGCCGCTGCCCTGGCCCAGCAGCACCGAAACCGTGGGTGTGTCCAGCGTGACGAGCTCGGCAAGGCACGCGGCGATCTGGCCGGCCAGCCCGCCCTGCTCGGCTTCGGCCGACAAAGCCGGACCGGCAGTGTCGATCACCAACACCAGGGGCAGGCGAAGCTCGGCAGCCAGCGCCATGCCGCGGCGGGCCTCACGCAGGGAGCCGGGCCCGACGATGTTGCCTCCGCCGATCCGCTGCTGCCCGAGAACGACGACCGGTTGGCCGCCGAAGCGAGCCAGCGCCAGCAGCGTCGTCGCCGCCTCACCTTGACCGGTGCCCGAGAGCAGCACTCGATCGGTGGCGCCGTGGCGCAGCACGAAGCGCACGTCGGGCCGGTCGGGACGCCGCGATGCGCGCACCGAGTCCCAGGCGGACACGTCGGGAACCGGCTCGGGATCCGGGCGGGCCGGCGGCGGCTCCGGGGAGTCCGCGATGACCGTCAGCGCCCGGTGCACCGTGGCCCGCAATTCACTCAGCCCTATCACGCCGTCGATCACGCCATGACGCTGCAGATTCTCCGCGGTCTGGACACCGGCCGGAAAGGGCTGGTCATAGAGCAACTCGTAGACCCGTGGACCGAGAAACCCGATCAGCGCGTCCGGCTCGGCCACGGTGACGTGGCCCAGCGAACCCCACGACGCAAAGACGCCGCCGGTGGTCGGATTGCGCAGGTAGACGAGGTAGGGAAGGTGGGCTTGCCGGTGCAGCTTGACGGCCGCGGCGATCTTCACCATCTGCAGGAACGCGACCGTTCCCTCCTGAATGCGGGTGCCGCCGGAGCTCGGCGACGCCAGCAGCGGCAGTCGCTCGGCCGTCGCGCGCTCCACCGCCGCGGTGATCCGTTCGGCCGCGGCCACGCCGATCGAGCCGGCGAGGAACGCAAAGTCGCAGACCACCACCGCAACCCGGCGCCCGAACACCCGTCCCTCGCCGGTCGATACCGACTCGTCGCGCCCGCTGGCCGCACGGGCGTCGGCCAGCTCGCGCGCGTAATCGTCGGAGAGTGCCACCGGCAGTGGCTCAATATCCCAGCTGACAAAAGAACCTTCATCGAGCACCGCGTCGCGTAGTTGATCGGTCGTGATCCGGCTCACAGGGACGAGGCTATATATCCTGGCGCCCATGATCGGTATCACCCAGACCGAAGCCGTGATGACCATCGAGCTGCAGCGGCCCGACCGGCGCAATGCCCTGAACTCCCAGCTTGTCGAGGAATTGCGGGAAGCTCTGCTCAAAGCGAGCGACGGGGAGACCCGGGCCGTGGTGCTGACCGGGCAGGGCACGGCCTTCTGTGCGGGTGCCGACCTGTCGGGGGACGCTTTCGCCGCCGACTACCCCGACCGGCTGGTCGAACTGCATCGGGTAATGGACGCGGTTCCCGTTCCGGTCATCGGGGCCGTCAACGGACCTGCCATCGGCGCCGGCCTGCAGTTGGCCATGCAGTGTGACCTTCGGGTCGTCGACGCGGACGCCTTCTTCCAATTCCCGACCTCGAAATACGGCTTGGCGCTGGATAACTGGAGCATCCGGCGGCTGTCGTCGCTGGTCGGTCACGGGCGGGCCCGGGCGATGCTGCTGACCGCCGAGAAGCTCACCGCAGACGTGGCGCTGCTGACCGGAATGGCCAATCGGATCGGCACGCTGGCCGACGCCCAGGCATGGGCCGCGGAAATATCCGGTCTGGCGCCGCTGGCTATTCAGCACGCCAAGCGGGTACTCAACGACGACGGCTCGATCGAAGAACCGCGGCCCGAACACAAGGACCTTTTCGATAAGGCGTGGGGCAGCCAGGATGTGATCGAGGCGCAGGTCGCTCGGATCGAGAAGCGGCCGCCGAACTTTCAGGGGGCGTAACTGTCATGATGCGCCGGGCGCTGCGACTGGCTGGCGGTACCGTCTCGCTGGCGGCGGGTGGCTGGTTGTTGCGTGCGCTGCACGGCGCACCCGCAGCGCTAGGCGCCGACCCTGGCGCGATTGCGGCCGTCGCCGAGGGCTCGCCGAACTACCGGGACGGGGTGTTCGTCAATCTCGACCCGTCGTCGCTGTACGTGATGAACCGCGAGGAGATGCGGCAGATCGCTTGGGAATTGATCGGGAACCGCGGCGCCAGCCTGCCGGCGAAGCCGATCCCGTTGGCCTCGCCGTCGATCTACCAGGGGGAGCCCGCCGAGTTGGCGGTGAGCTGGTTTGGGCACTCGACGGCGCTGGTGGAGATCGACGGGTATCGCGTGCTGACCGATCCGGTGTGGAGTGACCGGTGCTCACCGTCGGACATCGTGGGGCCGCAGCGGTTGCATCCGCCGCCAGTGCTGCTCGAGGGGCTGCCGGCAGTGGACGCGGTGGTGATCAGCCACGACCACTATGACCACCTCGACATCGACACGGTGCGCGCATTGGCCCGCACGCAGCGGGCTCCGTTCTTCGTTCCGCTCGGGGTGGGAGCACACCTGCGGTCGTGGGGGATACCCGAGCAGCGGATCGTCGAACTGGATTGGAACCAGAGCGCGCAGGTCGACCAGCTGACCATTGTCTGCATGCCAGCCCGGCACTTCTCGGGCCGGTTCTTCAGCCGCAACAACACGCTGTGGGCGTCGTGGGCGTTCATCGGCCCGCGCCACCGGGCCTATTTCGGCGGCGACACCGGCTACACAAAGAGCTTCGCTCAGATCGGGTCCGACCACGGACCGTTCGACCTGACGTTGATGCCGATCGGGGCGTACAACACGGCGTGGCCCGACATTCACATGAATCCCGAGGAGGCGGTTCGGGGGCACCTGGACGTCACCGACTCGGGTTCGGGTTTGCTGGTTCCGATCCATTGGGGCACGTTCCGGTTGGCGCCGCATCCGTGGGCAGAGCCCGTCGAGCGGGTGCTCAAGGCCGCCGAGCCCGACGGTGTTCAGGTGGCTGTGCCGTTGCCGGGTCAGCGCATCGACACCGTCAGCCCATTGCGATTGAACCCGTGGTGGCGCCTGTAATTTATCGGCGGACCTCGCGCCTATCGGGCGCAGATCGTAACCCGGCTAAAGTGCGGCCATGACCACACGCGCGGCCGCAGCCGCACTCCTGGTAACGCTGCTCGCGCTGACCGGCTGCGGAGGCGCCAAGCCGGTGTCGAGCCCTTCGTCCCCGGCGGCGCAGGTCCCGCCCAACGAGGTGTCCGGGGTGCAAATTCCCGCCGGGCGCATCGACGAGGCTGTCGGCAAGATCGACGGCCTGGTGGCCGAGTTGATGAAGAATTCCGGCATCCCGGGCATGGCGGTGGCCATCGTTCACGGAGGAAAGACGTTGTACGCCAAGGGATTCGGTATCAAGGATGCCGGTAAGGGCGACAATCCGGACAACAAGGTCAACGCCGACACCGTCTTTCAGTTGGCATCGGTGTCCAAGTCGGTCGGGGCGACCGTGGTGGCACATGAGGTTACCGAAGGCGCGATCACCTGGGACACCCCCGTCGTCACCAAGCTGCCGGGTTTCACCTTGACCGATCCGTATGTGACGACGCACGTCAGCGTCGCCGACCTGTACTCGCACCGCTCAGGACTGCCCGATCACGCCGGCGACGCGCTCGAAGACCTGGGCTACGACCGCCGGGAGGTGCTGGATCGGTTGAAGTACCTGCCGCTGGCGCCGTTTCGGATCAGCTACGCCTACACCAACTTCGGAGTGACGGCAGCCGCCGAGGCGGTCGCCGCCGCGACCGGGAAGACCTGGGAGGACCTGTCCGACGAGGTGCTCTATCGCCCGCTGGGGATGACGTCGACCAGTTCGAAGTTCGCCGATTTCCTGGCCAGGCCCAACCACGCGGTCAATCACATCAAGACGGGGGACAAATGGGAGGCGCGATTTCAGCGCGACCCCGACCCGCAGACACCGGCCGGCGGGGTGAGTTCCTCGGTCAACGACATGGCGCGCTGGCTCACCATGGTGATGGCCAACGGAACCTACAACGGCCAGCGGATCACCTCCCCGGAGGCGCTGCTGCCCGCCATCACCCCGCAGGTCATCTCGACTGCCGCCAGGAACCCGAATGCGCGCGCCGGCACCTACGGCCACGGCTTCAACACCTCGGTGACCTCGTCGGGCCGCACGATGTACAGTCACTCGGGTGGCTTCGGACTCGGCGCCGCAACGAATTTCGCGGTCATGCCCTCGGAGGACATCGGCATCATCGCTCTCACCAACGCCGCTCCCTACGGGATTCCGGAGGCATTGAACGCCGAGTTCATGGATCTGGTGCAGTACGGCCAGGTGCGTGAGGACTGGGCCACTCTGTACCGCCAGCAACTCGCCCCCATGAACAATCCCGACGGCACCCTGGTCGGCAAGCAGCCTCCGGTGAGTCCCGCACCGGCCCGGCCTTTGGGCGACTACGCCGGCGTCTACAACAACGACTACTGGGGACCGGCCACCGTCACCGACCACGACGGCCAGTTGCTGCTCGCGCTGGGCCCGAAAGGCCAGACCTTCGACTTGACGCACTGGGATGGCGACACTTTCACGTTTCCGCTCTCCACCGAAAATGCCTTGCCCGGATCGATCTCCAAGGCGGTCTTCTCCGGTAACGCGCTGCAGCTCGAGTATTTCAACGCCAATGATCTGGGAACCTTCACCCGATGACGGGACTCACCGATGCCGAAGTGGCACAACGGATTGCCGACGGCAGAAGCAACAACACTCCGCAGCGCGCCACCCGCAGCATCGCCGAAATCATCCGGGCCAACGTGTTCACCCGGATCAATGCGATCCTCGGTGTGTTGTTCGGAATCGTGCTGCTCACCGGATCATTGATCAACGGGTTGTTCGGAATGCTCATCGTCGCCAACAGCGTCATCGGCATGGTCCAGGAGATCCGCGCCAAGCAGACGCTGGACCGGCTCGCGATCGTCGGCCAGGCAAAACCTTTGGTGCGCAGGCAATCCGGCACGATCACCCTGGCCCCTGGCGAGGTGGTGCTCGACGACATCATCGAACTCGGCCCGGGCGATCAGATCGTCGTCGACGGAGAGGTGGTCGAAGAGCAGAATCTGGAGATCGACGAATCCCTGCTGACGGGGGAGGCCGACCCGATCGCCAAAGAGGTTGGGGCGAAAGTGATGTCGGGAAGCTTTGTGGTCGCCGGCGCCGGAGCCTATCGCGCCACCAAGGTGGGCAGCGATGCCTACGCCGCCAAACTCGCCGCCGAAGCCAGCAAGTTCACGCTGGTCAAATCCGAACTGCGCAATGGCATCAACCGGATTCTGCAGTTCATCACCTACCTCATCATTCCGGTGGGTCTGCTGACCATCTATACCCAGCTGTTCACCACCAACGCCGGCTGGCGCGAGTCGGTACTGGCGACGGTGGGTGCGTTGGTTCCGATGGTGCCCGAAGGCCTCGTGCTGATGACCTCGATCGCCTTCGCCGTCGGTGTCGTGCGGCTGGGACGACGTCAATGCCTCGTGCAGGAACTGCCCGCCATCGAGGGACTGGCGCGCGTCGACGTGGTCTGTGCGGACAAGACAGGCACGCTGACCGAAACCGGGATGCGGGTGGCCGGAGTTCAGGAACTCGACGCCGCGGGGGAGAGGCTCGGCGATGTTCTCGCCGCAGTGGCCGCGGCCGACCCACGCCCGAATGCCAGCATGCTGGCGATATCCGAGGCATACGATGCGACGCCCGACTGGATCCCCACCGCGACAGCGCCTTTCAAATCGGCAACCAAATGGAGCGGCGTGTCGTTCGGCGATCACGGTAACTGGGTGATCGGCGCACCTGATGTGCTGCTCGATCCGCAGTCGGCCGCAGCCGAGCAGGCAGAGCGGCTCGGCGCCCAGGGGTTGCGGGTGCTGTTGCTGGGATCGACAACTTTGGCGGTAGACGATGCCCAGGCTCCGGGTGAGGTGAGGCCGGCCGCTCTGGTGGTACTGGAGCAGCGAGTGCGGCCCGACGCTCGCGAGACGCTCGACTACTTTGCCGCGCAAGGCGTTGCGGTGAAGGTCATTTCGGGCGACAACGCCGTGTCGGTCGGAGCGGTGGCGGACAAGCTCGGGTTGCACAGTCAGGCGCTGGACGCGCGCCGGTTGCCCACCGACCAAGCTGATCTGGCCGATGCGCTGGACTCGCACAACACTTTCGGCCGAGTAAGGCCGGACCAGAAGCGCGCCATCGTGCATGCCCTGCAGTCGCACGGCCACACGGTGGCGATGACCGGAGACGGCGTGAACGACGTGCTGGCCCTCAAAGACGCCGACATCGGTGTGGCGATGGGCGCGGGCAGTCCGGCATCCCGGGCGGTGGCACAGATCGTCCTGCTGGACAACAAGTTCGCCACGCTGCCCTACGTGGTGGGCGAAGGCCGGCGGGTAATCGGCAACATCGAGCGGGTCGCCAGTCTCTTCCTGACCAAGACGGTCTACTCCGCACTGCTGGCATTGCTGGTGGGAATCGAGTGCTTGCTGGCCAAGCCTTTGGGGGCCGAGCCGCTGCTCTATCCGTTCCAACCCATTCACGTCACCATCGCTGCCTGGTTCACCATTGGAATTCCGTCATTCATCTTGTCGTTGGCGCCGAATAACGAGCGTGCATACCCGGGTTTCGTCCGGCGGGTGCTGACCTCGGCGCTACCGGCCGGACTGGTCGTCGGCATCGCGACGTTCGCGACATATTTGAGCGCATATAACGGCCGGCATGCGACATCGGTGCAGCAGGATCAGGCGTCCACCGCGGCGCTGATCACCTTGCTGGTGACCGCGGTCTGGGTGCTGGCGGTCGCGGCACGCCCGTACGAGTGGTGGCGGTTGGCGCTGGTCATCGCGTCCGCGGCGGCGTATCTGCTGATCTTCAGCCTGCCGTGGACGCAGCACAAGTTCTTCCTGGACCCGTCGAACCTGTGGGTTACCTCGATCGCGCTGAGCATCGGAGCGCTGGGCGCCGCCGCGATCGAGGCGATGTGGTGGGTTCGCGCCAGGATCCTCGGCGTGCGGCCGCAAGTGTGGCGCAAGTCGCCGGCCGGCACACCAGCGTCAATTGATTAGCATGCGCGAACCAATTTGTACACGAATTTTACATTCAACTCTGTCGAACTTGTATGACCAGTGGTCATAGGTATTTGATAAAGTCCGCAAATTCCAACGGAATTGAGCGTAGGCTGACGCGCAATCAACCGCTTGAAGACGGTCGGGTAACTGCGGTATTCGCCGCGGCGTCATTTTGTGGTTGAGCGGTGGGCGGTCGCGGGCCAGACCACTTGCCGGAGAGGTTTGCGGCGATGAATTTTGCGGTGTCGCCACCGGAGATCAACTCTGCGCGCATATTTGGCGGCGCCGGAACGGGGACACTGCTGGCCGCTGCGGCGGCGTGGGATGCCCTTGCCGATGAGCTGGGCTGGGCGGCAACCGCGTTTTCCTCGACAACGTCCGCGCTGGTGGGCGCCTCATGGCAGGGGGCGGCGTCGGCGGCGATGGTCGATGTGGCCGGCCGCTATCTGAGTTGGCTCGCCTCGACGGGTGCGCAGGCCGGGCAGGCTGCCGGGCAGGCTCGCATGACGGCCGCCGCGTTCGAGGCCACCCTGGCGGCGACGGTCAATCCTGGCGCGGTGTTGGCAAACCGCTCGCAGCTGGTGGCGCTCGTGACATCGAACCTGCTCGGCTTGAACGCCCCGGCGATCGCGGCGGTGGATGCCGAGTACGAACAGATGTGGGCGCAAGACGTCGCCGCCATGTTCGGCTATCACGCCGAAGCCTCCGCGGCGGTGTCGGCATTGTCGCCCTTCACCCAGCTGCTGCAACAGCCGTCGGCAACCATTTCGGCGCTCGTCGTATCCGCTGGAGCGGCTGTGGCGAACCCGCAGGGCCGCGCCAGCATCTTGGTTGCGGGGCTGGCCAACCTCGGCGGTTCCAATGTGGGGGCCGGCAATGTCGGGGAGGGGAATGTGGGTTTCGGGAATCGTGGGGTGTGGAATCTGGGGTTGGGGAGTTGGGGGAGTTTCAATGTGGGGTCGGGGAATGTGGGTGATTACAATGTGGGGCCGGGCAATCTGGGTTCGTTCAATGTGGGGTTAGGTAATGATGGGGAGTTGAATTTCGGGTTCGGTAATACGGGTGTGCATAATTTCGGGTTCGGTAACAGCGGGTCGAATAATGTGGGTATCGGGTTGACCGGTACGGGTCAGGTGGGGTTGGGGGCGTTGAATTCGGGGTCGGGGAATGTGGGGTTGTTCAATTCGGGGACCGGGAA
>NZ_LQOY01000194.1 GCF_002101675.1 Mycobacterium gordonae
CGCCCGCACCGCCCCCACCACCGCCACCGGCATAGAAGAAGCCGCCGACCGTGTTCGAGTTGGAGCCGCCGTTGCCGCCGTTGCCGCCGTTGCCGCCCGCACCGCCGTTCCCGTTGGTTCCGCCGAAGGGGGTGCCGCCGCCGGCGCCACCGCTGCCCGCTCTGCCGCCGTTTCCTCCTTGGCCGCCGCGCGTGGCGCCGCTCCCGGCGCCGCCGGCGCCGCCGGTGCCGCCATTGCCGCCGGCACCACCACTGCCGCCGGCGCTGCCGGTGCCGGTAGCGTCGCCGCCGGCGCCGCCTTGCCCTCCGTTGCCCCCGGCAAAGCCCGTGGAGCCGGTGCTGCCGACGTGTCCGGCGCCGCCGTTGCCTCCGGCGCCTCCTTTTCCCCCGGTGGAGGTGAGGTCGCCGATACCTGCGGTGCCGCCGTTGCCCCCGATGCCGCCGTCGCCTCCCGCGCCGGAGGTGCCGCCATTGCCGCCGGCACCCCCGTTGCCGCCGTTGCCGCCGTTGCCGCCGACAAAGCTCGAGAAGCTGCCACCCGTGCCCGCCTTGCCGGCCGCACCCGCGGCGCCGCCGTTGCCGCCGGTGCCGCCGTTGCCGGTCGTGGCGTCGGCCCCTTGGCCACCATTGCCGCCGTTGCCGCCGGCACCGCTGGCACCATTTTTGCCGCCGGTACCTGAGGTACCGCCGTTGCCGCCGGTCCCGCCGCTGCCACCGGCACCGCCGTTATGCCCGCTGAGCAGGAGGCCGTCGCTGCCGCTGCCGCCGGCGCCACCAGCGCCGCCTGCGCCGCCGTTGCCTGATGTAACGGGGCCGGGGTTAAGGGCGGCGCCAGCGTTGCCGCCGTTGCCGCCAGTCCCACCGGCGCCGCCGCTAAAGCTGCCCGACCCGGTGTCGGCGGCACCGGCGCCGCCGGCGCCGCCGTTGCCACCTGCGCCGCCGTTGCCGCTGACGCCGTTGAAACCCAAGGCCCTGCCGCCGTTGCCGCCGGCGCCGCCGGCGCCGCCGCCGGAGCCGTCACCAGTGCCGAGTGCGCCGCCGGTCTTGCCGGCGCCTCCGGTGCCGCCGTTGCCGCCGTTGCCGCCGACACCGGTCCTGCCGGTGGGGCTGCCGCTGCCGTAGGGGCCGGCTTCGCCACCGGCGCCGCCATTACCGCCAGACCCGGCGCCATTTCCGGCGTCGGCGGCGCCATTGCCGCCATTGCCGCCGGTGCCGCCGTTGCCGCCGGTGCCGCCGGTGCCGCCGCTGACGCGGCCGCTGCCGCCCATGCCGCCGGCCCCGCCGGTGCCGCCGTTGTCACCGTTGGTGCCGGTGCCGACAGCGCCGAACGTGCCGTTGTTGCCGTTGCTGCCGTTGCCACCGTTGCCGCCGTTACCGCCTGTACCGGCCTTGCCGGCGCTGCCGGGCAAGCCGGCGTCGCCGCCGGCGGCGCCCGCGCCGCCGGCAGGCGCGGTGGTCCCGCCGGTCCCGGTGTCGGTGCCGCCGTTGCCTCCATTGCCGCCGGCGCCGCCATTACCAGCGTTGCCGCCGACACCGCCCGGACCGGTGGCGTTGCCGCCGTTGCCGCCTTGGCCGCCCTTGCCGCCGGCGTCACCGGCGAGGCCGGGGTTGCCGGCGTTGCCGATGCTTCCGGCGCCGCCTTTGCCGCCGTTGCCCCCGATGGCGCCGGTGCCCAAGATGCCGCCGGAGCCGACGGTGCCGGCGTTGCCACCGTTGCCGCCGGCGCCGCCGGCAGGGGCGACCGTCCCGCCGCTGCCGGTGTCAGCGCCGCCGGCGCCGCCGTTGCCCCCTGCGCCGCCGCTGCCGGCGTTGCCGCCGGTGCCCAGGCCGCCGTCACCACCATCGCCGCCGGCACCGCCTGATCCACCGGCGTCGCCGGCCAAGCCCGCGAGGCCGTTGTTGCCCGTGCTCCCGGCCCCACCGGTGCCGCCGTTGCCGCCGACACCGCCGGTCGAGCCGCTACCTGCGAAGCCGGCGTCACCGCCTTTGCCGCCGGCACCGCCGCTTGGGGCGGTGGTCCCACCGGTGCCGGTGTCGGTACCGCCGTCGCCGCCGTTACCGCCATTGCCGCCGTTACCGGCGCTGGCGCCGCTGCCTGCGGCACCGCCTTTGCCGCCGCTGCCGCCGTTGCCGCCATTGCTGCCGACGCCACCGGCCGTGCCATTGCCGCCGGCACCGCCGTTTCCGCCGTTGCCGACGGTTCCGCCGTTGCCGCCGGCGCCGCCGTTGCCGCCGGAGGCGCCCGGGGCGGTGACGTTGAAACCGGCGCCGCCGGCCCCGCCGTTGCCGCCGGTGGTGACCGTGGCCCCGCTGCTGCCGTCGGTGCCTTTGGTGCCGCCGGTGCCGCCGATGCCGGCGTTGCCGCCGGCCCCGCCGGCCCCGACCACGCCGGGATTACCCCCGGCCCCGCCGGCGCCGCCATTGGCGAACAGGTCCGTGCCGGTCGCGCCGGCCCCGCCGTCGCCGGGGGTGCCGGCGTTGCCGCCGTGACCGCCGGCCCCGCCGTTGCCGTTGACCCCGGCAGTCCCGTGGGCGGCCGCGCCCCCGTCGCCGCCGGTACCGCCGGCCCCGCCGGCACCGCCGTTGCCGCCCGAGCCGCCGGTCTGGCCCGCACCGTTGTCGAGTCCGGCGGTCCCGGCCTTGCCGGACAAGCCGTCCCCGCCG
>NZ_LQOY01000195.1 GCF_002101675.1 Mycobacterium gordonae
GAACATCCCGTTGTTCATGTCCCCGGAGTTGCCGATACCGGTGTTGACGTCACCGGAATTGCCGATGCCGGTGTTGAGGTCCCCGGTATTGAACCAGCCGGTGTTGGTGTCCCCGCTATTGAAGTCACCGCTGTTGAAGCTGCCCTCGTTGAAGCTTCCGGTGTTGTAGCTGCCGCGGTTACCGATACCGGTGTTGACGTTGCCCGGGTTGAACAACCCGGTATTGCCGATGCCGGAATTGCCGACACCGGTGTTGTAGCTACCGGTGTTGAACAACCCAGAATTGCCGACCCCGGAATTCAGAATGCCGCGCAGATCAAAGCCGGAGTTGCCGATGCCGACATTGCCGTTACCGGTGTTACCGAACCCGATGTTGTTATCACCGGTATTACCGAACCCGATATTGCCGGTGCCGGTGTTACCGAAGGCGTCGGTGACGGCGGCCGTCGCGGCGGCCGGGTTCACCGGCAGCAGACCGTTCAACTTGACCGACAAATTCACCCCGCTCAGCACGTTGCTGATGGCCGGGCTGCTCAACAGGCTGCTCACCGCCGGGCTACTCAGCAGGCTGGTCAGGCTGCCAGTGCTGATCACGGTGCCGAGGGCGCCGCTGCTCAGGACGCTGCCCAGGCTTCCGCTGGACAAACCCGTCACCAGCGACTGCACTTTCGAGCCGCCGAAGTGACCCCACGACCCGAAGTTGTAGCGAAACCAATGCGCCGCGGCCGCTGCGCCGCCGCTGCCGATACCGCCCAGACCCAGGTTGTGCAGGTTGAGGTTGACCACGCTCCCGGTGCCCAGAGGCGGACTGCTCAGCAACCCGCTGAGATTGAAGCCACCGAGCAGGCCGCCCAGCCTCAGACCACCCAGATTCCCCGAACTCAGGCTTGCGACGACGGCCTTGACGTCGGCGCCGCCGGCGCCGGCCAAGCCGGATAGCTGTGAGACCGCCGCGCTGATCGCACCGCCCGCGCCGGCCGACTGCCCGAGCGGAATCTTGGTGAACGGGGTCAGCGCCGCGGCAGCCGCCGAAGCCCCACCGTGGTAGCTCAGCATCGCCACCACGTCCTGGGCCCAGAACTCCTCGTAGGCCGCCTCCGCCGCCGCGATCGCCGGCCAGTTCTGGCCGAACACGTTTGAGATGGCAAGCCGCACCAGCGAATTGCGATTGCCGGCGATCAGCGCCGGGTGCACGATCATCGACCGCGCGGACTCGAAAGCCGACACCACCACCCGGGCCTGAGCGGCGGCCTGCTCGGCCACCGCACCGGCAGCGCTCAGCCACGCTGTGTAGGGCGAGGCCGCGGCCGCCATCGCCGCCGCAGCCGGGCCCTGCCACGCGTCGTTGACCAGCCCGGAAGTCACCGCCTCAAAGAACGACGACGCCGAGCCGAGCTCAGCAGCCAAACCATCCCAGGCCGACGCCACCGACACCATCGGCGCCGATCCCGCACCGAGCAGCATGTTCAGCGAGTTGATCTCGGGTGGCAAAGTCAAAAAACTCACCGGCTCAATCCTCTTCCTTACCTTGCAGGGAAGCTTTGTTGCGGTAGCAGGTGCTGCAGAACAACGCTCGGCCGTCCAGGGTGAACACGTACGCCATCAGCCGGCCACCCAGTCCGCCAGCGTCTGCTGCAGCGCGCTCAGCTGGCCGTTCCAGAAGCCGGAGACCTGGCTGCCGATGTTGCCGACGCCAGAGATCATGGCCGCGGTGTTGGCGGCCAGCGTGCTGGTGTTGGCGACACCGGAGATGGCGGTCCCGAGGTTCTGCCAGCCCGAGAGCAGCGAACCGGAGTTGTACCAGCCCGAGGTCAGCGCCCCGTTGGCGTTGGCGAAGCCCGAACTCAGATCGCTGGAGTTGAAGAAACCGGAAGTGCCGCTGGAATTTCCATTGAAATACCCCGACGACACCGACCCCGCGGAGTTCCCAATACCCACCAGCCCCGGCA
>NZ_LQOY01000196.1 GCF_002101675.1 Mycobacterium gordonae
ACTTCACTATGCAGAACGTTTGCGCATTCATACCCTGACTCGACCTTTCGTCCTTGACCACCTCGTCCACGATGATCCGGCAGCCGATTTGGTTGCTGTCGCCCTGCGCGACGATGTTGACGCTCACCGAGGGCAGCGTCGAGGTAACCGAGAGCGTCCAGGGCAAAGGCACGTTGCTAGCTTTCTGGGGCTGGGCATTGATGTCCAAGTAGTTGATGTTGGCCACCGTCCCCGGGGGACCATAAACCTGGTAAACCACGCGCTTGGGATTGAACGGCTTGATCTCATCGGCGATGCCGCTGGTCATCGGGCGATTGTCGTGGACGCCGAAAAAGGTGCGAAGCCGCAGTACGCAGAAGCCCGCTACCGCCACCACCGCCACGATGACCAGGACGATCCACATTTTCTTCATCGCAGCGCCAACGTGAATCCTCCCCAGCCAACCATCTCCCGCTAGTTGGGCGCCCCACCGCCCGTTCGACTGGCTCGATCGCAACTTAGCGTTTGGCGCAAAGCCATTGCCGGCGGAAGGCTGCGCGGTCTCGCCTGGTTCCCGGCCATCGACAAGGTTGGCATCGTTTTCACCGGTTGCAGTTCGCCAAGCCACTGCGTCCTGGTCTCCTTTTCTGTTCATGAGGTTTCAGAGATGAGGCCGATGCACCTGGCGGTCAGCAGGCGGGTCAAGGCGGACGCGAAGCCCAGATTCCACTCGGGCGGAACGACTTGCGCGCCCTTTGCGTAGACATCGGTGAGCCGCTCTGGCGGGTTGGCGTCTGCCAGAGGGTGGCCACCAGCGAGTAGGCGGCCAACAGCATATCCAGTGATCCCGAACGGCCGAGCGCAGGCAACGAGCTCTCAATTGCGTCGGCGGGGATAGCGTCGCGGCGGTCCTGATCCGCTTGACCTCGACAACCCGTTCGTCGTCCACCTCGTGCTGCGACCGGCGTCTTGGTCCGCGCCGCACTTGAAGCCCTGCGCTACTGGCTGCTCTATGTTCCACGACCTGCGCGATGGGCGGATTATGCGCTGTTCTTTTCCGGCGCGGTGGTGAGATGACGGATAAACATCGCCACCTCCTCAACCGCGCGAAGCGCATCTGGGTTGACGTCGAAACCGAGCTGGAACATGTGCATCGCCTTGTGCCACTGCTGCACCCACACTGGTACGCCGTGAGCCCGCAGCCGGTCGGCCAGCGTGAGGGTGTCATTGAGCAGCATCTCGTGGGTGCCAACCTGGAGCAAAAATGGGCCAAGGCCATGCAGATCGGCCTCCGACGGCATCACTGGCGCCGCCCGGGTGCCGTTGACAGTACCGAAGACGTCATAGAGGAACTTCACCGTCATGAACGGAAACATCACGTCGCGATGGTCTTTGAGGGCCCGGTACTTCAGCCCCATATCCGACGACGTCAGCGGTGACATCAGCGCCTGACCCGCAGGCACCGGCAGCCCGCTGTCGCGGGCGGCCAGTGCGGTACCGGCAGCCACCATGCCACCGGCCGAATCTCCTGCTAGCACAATGCGATCCGCTGAAAAGCCGAGCGACATAACGTAGCGGTAGGCGTCGAGCCCGTCGGACACGGCATCCTCAAGGCGGGCCTGCGGGGCCAGCCGGTAACCGACATTGAATACCCGCGCGCCGGTCTCTTGGGAGAGCTTACCGACAAACCGCCGATGCGAATTGAGACCCAAAGTCACCAGCGCCGAGCCGTGGAAGTAGACGATAACCCGGTCGGACTGGCGGGCCGTCGGGAATACCACCCACTCGGCCGGACACTGTGGCAATGCGACGGGGGTCACTTGAGTTCCCGCCGGTGGCGGCACCACGCGCAGCGGTTTGTCGATGACGTCAAGGCGTGCACGCTGCAACAGGTGAGGACTGAAACGGTTGATGACTATGCCGATGACGGTCAAGGTAGCGAGCACTGGGCGCGCGAAGATAGCCGTCAATAACGCCAGCAGGCGCGACTGCCAGCAGATGGAGCCGAAGTGGGCGCTCGCGGGCCGATCCCGCCAATCAGACGAATTCACAGAGCCAACGGTATCAGGTACCGCATGTATTAGATACTATCTGTATGGGGTCCGCTGTAACGCGCGAAGGAGTGAGGACGGTAGCGGTCTGCACGTTCGACAGACCCCTCGCGATCGGACGGGAGGGGCCCAGATCGCCGACTTCACAATGCTAGCCTCGAGGTTTCATGTCGTTGGGGGTTGTGACGGCGTGTAATGCACGGAAGCGCCTGTCCTGCAGGGAATTCTTGGGATTGCTGAAGTCTCAAGATCCTCAAGCAGGAAGGCAACTCCGTAGGTGAAGCGTAACGCAGTTGGTGGGCTGGTCGTCGATGATGTCCGCGAGTCGTTGGTGACGTCATCGGGCGCGGCGATGATGAACGAGACGATCCGGGTTGCGGGCCTGGGGCTTGTCCTATCGAGGGCGCTGGGGCCGTGGCGGCTGGCGCGGGCCCGCCATGATCCGGGCAAGGTGCTGCTTGACGTGGCGATCGCGGTCGCGCTCGGTGGTGACTGTTTGGCCGATGTGGCCGCAGTCCGTGCGCAGCGCGACTTGTTCGGAGTCGTGGCCTCCGACCCGACTGTGTCTCGGTTGTTTGCGGCGTTGGCCGTCGATGACGCCACCACCGATGCTGCGGTCATGGCGCTGCGCTCGGCACACGCTGCAGCCCGTGACCGGGTCTGGTCACGGCGTCGGCCGCTGGCGGGAACACCGGGAACACGAGAGGGTGGGCAGGTCATCGTCGATATCGATGCCACCCTGGTGGCGGCGCATTCGGATAAGGAGGGCGCTGAGGCGACCCACAAGATGTCTTATGGGTTCGCCCCGATGTGCGCTTTTGTCGACCATGGCGAGCACGGCACCGGAGAAACTCTGGCGCTGGACCTACGCCCGGAAAGGCCTCGCCGTTCAATAGTTCTGATCACATCACAGTGCTGGGCGCCGCGCTGGAACAACTGCCCGCCGCCGAGCGGGGCCAGGTGCTGGTGCGCGCCGATGCCGGCGGGGCGTCTAAAGCATTCCTGCATCACCTCACCGACGCCGGATTGCACTATTCCATCGGGTTTCCCGCTCACGGCCCTGTCCAGGCCGCGATCGAGACGATTCCCGAGCAGGCTTGGGTGGCTGCGCTCGACAGTGACGGCGCACCTCGTGAGGGTGCGCAGGTCGCCGAGCTCACCAACTGGATGCCGACCCCGGTCAAACCCACCCGTTCGCCGGCCAAGTACGGCCCCCAGGAATGGCCACGCGGGATGCGAGTCATCGCCCGCCGTGAACGTCCTCACCCCGGTGCCCAGCTACGGCTGACCGACCATAACGGCTGGCGAATCACCTGCTTTGCGACCAACACTCGCGGAACCGGCTGGACGCTGCCGACCCTGGAAGTGCGTCACCGCCAACGCGCCCGCGCCGAAGACCGTATCCGCTGTCTGAAGGACACCGGCCTGCGTAACCTGCCTTTCCACAGCTACCGGGCCAACCGGATCTGGCTCGAAGTCGTCGCCCTGGCTGGCGACCTGATCGCCTGGACTCAAACCCTGGCCTTCGAGCGTCATCAACCCGCCCGCAGCCAAGATCGATCTCGTGACACGGACGGGTGTGATTTGTGATGAGTTTTGGGCGGTGGTCGAGCCGTTGATGCCGTCGCATGACGGTAAGCGAGGCAACAGGTTTCGTGATCACCGGCTGATCCTGGAAGCGATCGCCTGGCATTTTCGCACAGGATGCCCGTGGCGGGACCTGCCCGCCGAATTCGGGCCGTGGCAAACAGTGTGGAAACGCCATCACCGGTGGTCGCTGGACGGCACGTACGACGAGATGTTCGCCCGGGTCGCGGCCTCGTTCGGGTTCGACGCCGACGTGCACGCCGACATCGAAAAGCTGTTATCAGTCGATTCGACCAACGTGCGTGCCCATCAACGGCTCTTCGTAATTCAGAGTGCATTGACAAGTTGGTGGAGTGCTCCGCTGTGTAGTAGTGAGCGCCAACGGTAGTGG
>NZ_LQOY01000197.1 GCF_002101675.1 Mycobacterium gordonae
GCCCCTGCTGTGCCGCCCACCCCGCCAAGCCCGCCGTCGCCGCCGGTCAAGCCCGTGATCATCGCGTTGCCACCGTGGCCACCCGAGCCGCCAGCACCGCCCAACCCGCCAGTACCGCCAGCTCCGGCTACCCCACCGATCAGGGCCTGGTTCGCACCGCCGACACCGCCGGTCCCGCCGGTCCCGCCGATCCCGCCGAGCTGTCCGGTCATACCCAGCGGCCCGCCACTGCCCGCGATGCCTGTCCCCCCGGCACCGCCGACCCCACCGGCACCGCCCGCCCCGGCAACTCCGAAGAGCTGCCGATTCGCTCCGCCGGCGCCACCGTCACCTCCAGACCCACCGGCTAACCCGGATCCCGAAACACCAGCGGCGCCGACTCCACCGGCGCCGCCAACCCCGCCGGCACCGCCACCCAACAACCCGTTGGCCCCGCCGGCACCGCCGACTCCGCCGGCGCCACCGGAAACGGTCGCGTTCCCACCGGCGCCACCGGCGCCACCAGCCCCCCACAACCCGGCCGACCCGCCATGCCCGCCGGCCTGACCGGGCGCACCGGAGCCGCCACGGCCGCCGTTGCCCAGGAGCCACCCGCCGTCGCCCCCGGCCTGCCCCGTCCCCGGCGCACCGTCGACTCCGTTTCCGATCAACGGACGTCCGGTGAGCAGCTGGGAGGGCCCATTGACCACGCCCAGCACCCCCTGCTCCAGCACCTGCAACGGGGATGCGTTAGCCGCCTCGGCAGCCGCATATGCCCCCGACCCGGTCAGCAGCGTCTGGACGAACTCGGCCTGATACACCGCAGCGCGCGCACTGAGCGCGTGGAAGTCCTGTCCGTAGCCACCGAACAGTTTGGTGATCGCCGCCGACACCTCGTCGCCGCCCAACGGGGCAATGCCCGTCGTCCAGGGTGCGGCCGCGGCACTGGCTGCCCGCAGGGCCTCACGAATCTGACTGACATCGGCCGCAGCCGCGGTCAGCAACTCAGGATTTGCGATCACAAAGGACGACATAGTGGCCTCCCGGGCCTCCCCGTCAACAGAAACAACTGCGCCGCGCACGCTACGCCTGTAGTGCAGAATTGTCTGCACCTTTTTCAGATTCTGCAGAACTGCTGCTTGGCGCCTCGGCGTCCATTGAACAATCAAAAAGGCATTGACCGGCAGGTGCTGTCCGGCCCAAGCCTACAAAAGCTGGAAACAGCCCGGTGACAGGGCGTTTAGCGGCGCAATTCGCGACACGACTGCCGCGCCGGCCACCAGCATCGATTTGTCCTTATGGGCGACTGGGCACCAGGTGCGCACCCTCGGAAATCGAGGTGAATAAACCACATCCTCGAAATGGAATCGCGTTCTAAAAGGTTATTCGTGTCTCCGGAGCTGACATCAAATAGACCATTACAGTTAGCGACTCACGGTGGGCAGCCTGGACAACCGACCACCTAACATGCGGCTCGTAGCGCCGCCGCGGTGTTTCGGGTTTGGTGTTCTCGGCCGGGTGAGGCCTGACCGCTCTACTGGCCGGCGTTCTGAGCCAGGTCGATGGCGTACTGGCTCACGAAGTGGCCCGCCGAGGCGCCGCCGTTGCACGATCCGTCGGATTCGCCGGGACGCTTGACCCACAGGTACGCGTCGGCGTGCCCGCCCGCAGTCGCCGTGGTGGGCGGGGTGCCGAGAGCACGGCCGGAGGGGTTGCACCAACTCAGCGCGGAGTCGGGCGCGGGACCGGCACCATTACGCGACGTGTCGATGACGTAGTGCGCGCCGCCCGTCATGCCGGAAACCGCCTCGCCGTAACCGGTTTCCTCGTCGGTGCTGAAGAAGTTCGAGACGTTGAGGCTGAATCCCCGGGCGCGCCCGACACCGACCTGGTTAAGCCGGTTGGCGATCTCCTCGGCACTCAACCAGCGGGAGTGTCCGCCGTCGACGTAGACCGCGGCGGCCGGATCGCGGGTCAGCGTGTCCACCGCGTAGCGAATCAGGTCGAAGCGTTCCTGGCGCTGGTCTGCCGACAGGCAGTCGGCCATGTCGAGGGCATCGGGTTCGACGATGATCGCCGCGGGCGAGCCGCCCAGCCCGGAGGAGATGCTGTCGATCCATGCCCGGTAATCCGCGCCGGAGGCGAACCCGCCGGATGCGTAGCTACCGCAGTCGCGATGCGGGATTCCGTACAGCGCGAAGATCGGCATGCTGCCGGCCGCCTGCGCCGCGCCGGCATACGACGCGACCCGGCCGCCGACCGAACCAGCAGGGAATGCCTGATCCAGCCAGTACGCCTGCGGTGTATTGGCGATGGCGGTCAGCTGCGCGTTCCCCGGATTGGCATTGTGGGCGCCCATCGCCGCCGACGCGGGGTCGACGTAGAAGGACTGTCCGGCGAGCGGGTTGGACGAATCCACCAGTCGCATCGACGGGGCCGGTGCGGGCTGCGTCGAGCCCACCAGACCCGTGGCAGCAACGGCCGCGGCCGTCAGGAAGGGGGCGATCCACCGGGAAACTGCACCTGCAGCTGTTGACGTCACGCCAGTAAAATAATGCCGAATTGTGATAATCGCCAATCGTCAACAACAGCTTGAGAGTTAGTGTCCTTTGAACTCGTCCATCGAGTTGTAGACGCCGACGCGCCGCAGATAGAAGTCGCGCAACCGGATCGGCAGCACCGCGCTGAGCACCTTGTTCATCTTCGACGTCCACGGGATGACGACGAACGGGCTGCCCTGCAGCATCGCCTTCCAGGTCTCGTTGACGACGTCTTCCTGCTCGAGCATCGGGGTGAAGAGGATGCCTTTGGCGCCGTCGAACATGCCGGTGTTGATGTAGGTCGGGCACACGGTGGTGATCTTGACCTGGTCGTGGCCGGCCTGTTCGAGCTCCAACCGCACGGAGTCGGAGAAGCCGATCGCCGCCCACTTCGAGGCGGCATACGCGGCCATGCGGGGGATGGCGTTGAGCCCGGCTGACGACGCGATGTTGACGAGGCGGCATTCGGTGCCGGCCTCGATCATCGCGGGCAGGAATTCGCGGGCCACCAGCATGGGGCCGATGGAATTGACTTCCAGGGTGAGCATGAAGTCGCGCGGCTGGTTCTCCCAGAAGTAACCGTTGCCGCGGACAATGCCGGCGTTGTTGAAGAGCACGTGGATGGTGCCGACCGTCGCACGCACCTGCGCCGCGGCCTCGGCGACCCGGTCCTGTGAGGTGACGTCGACGGTGTCGTAGTGGATGGTTCCCCCGGCCGCCTCCAGCTCGGTTGCGGTCTCCTTCAAGGCGGCCTCGTTGGCGTCCCAGAGGACCACCGAGGCAGCGCCCTCCTTGACGGCCTGCGTGGCGAACAGCTTGCCGAGGCCCATTGCGGCGCCGGTGACCAAAACGTTCTTTCCCTTGACGGATTCCATGGCTGAGCTCCTCTGGGCATCTACGGTGAAGCAGTCGGGTAGCTCCTACCGTTCTATCTCATCGGGTGTGACCGGTTGCACGTAGCGATGATTTTGTCGACGCTCACCGGTCTGACCCTGCGACCGAGTTATCCAACACATGTTGGGAGAAGCCGTGGGCCACATCCATATTGAGCTGTTCGCCACTCTCGATCTGGTCGGGCAGGCGCCGGGCGGACCGGACGAGGACCCGATCGGATTTCCCTTTGGCGGCTGGCAGGCACCCCTCATGCAGGAGGTCACCGGAGCTCAGGTCGGTGCCGCTTACGAGGGCACCGAAGCCCTGCTACTGGGCCGGCGGACCTATGACATCTTCGCCGCCTACTGGCCGCACCAACGGGACGGCGCGATTGCCACGCTGTTCAACAGCGTCCCGAAATACGTGGCCTCCCGCGGCAGGCCCGACCTGTCGTGGTCCGGCTCCACCCAACTCGGCCCCGACCTGGCCGGCGCGGTGCGCGAGATCCGGGATCGCCATGGAAACGTGAAAGTCGTAGGCAGCTTGAACCTGGTGCAGACCCTGCTGCGCGAGAAACTTTTCGACCGCCTTGACCTCTGGGTCCACCCCATCGTGCTCGGTGTGGGCAAGAAGGTATTCGACGGTGGCTCGGTGCCCACCAACCTCAGACTGATCGAGCCACCGGTAGCCAGTCCCACCGGCACGGTCTACCTGCGTTACGCACTCGCTGACGGCACTCCCGCAACCGGAGACATGAGCGCCGCAAACCATGCTCGTCAGCCGGGCCGATAACCCGCGAGGAACACCCGCACGCCGGACCGCACGTGGCGGTCGATATCGATATCGGATTCCACTTGGGGGCCACCGCAGAACAGCGCCTGGTCGATGCACCGCCCGACTACCAGGAACGCGAAGTGTTCTGCGGCGGTAGCCGGTTCGGGCACGTCCAGCAAACCACGCCGACCCAGGCGGGCAAAGCAGTCGGCGAAGGCCGACAGCATTCTGGCCGGGGCCCGCTCGTAGTAGAGCGCGGCGAGCTCGGGCAGGCGGTTGGCTTCCCCGACCACCAGCCGCCGCAACTGCACCACGTGTTCCTGCAACACCGCGCGCAGGTAGTCGGCAGCGAACGCGGTCAGATCGGGTTCCAGGTCGGTTGTTTCAGCGAGGATCGACGCGCGTTCCACAAACGCAGACACCGTGCTGTCCAGCGCGTCGTTGACGATGGCCAATAACAGCTCGTGTTTGTCACCGAAGTGCTTGTACACCGTCTGTTTGGAGACAGCAGCCGACGCGGCGATCGCGTCGACACTGGTGCCCTGGTAGCCGTTGCCAAGAAAGAGTTCCCGTCCCGCAGACAGGATGGTCAGGCGCTTTCGGGCCGAACGGCCGACTGGCTCGGTCATGTCCCTCCGTCTACCAGTACTGGACAGTCTAGTTCTTTGGTACTGTACGGTCTAGTTTCATAGTGACACGAGGGACCGCCATGACCACCACTGATTGCCCGCCTCTGGCCGACCGGATTACGAAGTCGCTGCTGGGCTATGGCGTCATCACCGGCCCGCTTTATGTCCTGTCGGTCGCCATACAGGCCGCGACCCGCGACGGGTTCGACCCGACGCGGCATGCGGCCAGCCAGCTCGCCAACGGCGACCTCGGATGGATTCAGATCGCGACCTTCCTGGTGACCGGCGCGATGACGATCGCAGCGGCGGTCGGGGTCGGCCGGACACTCGGCCGCGGCCGCCGCTCCGCGTGGGCGGCCGGCCTACTCGGCGGTTACGGGCTGGCCCTGATGGTCGCCGCCGTATTCCGCGCCGACCCCTCCGACGGGTTCCCGCCCGGTACGCCGCCCGGCATCGGTCAGCCCAGCTGGCACGGATTGGTCCATTTCGCCGTCGCCGGTGCCGGCTTCGTCTGCCTGGTCGCCACCTGCTTCGTGCTCGGCGGCTGGTTCGCCAAGACGCCCGGCCGCACGGGGTGGGCATGGTTCTCGCGCCTCACCGCCATCGCGTTTGCGGCCACCTTCCTGGCCTTGGCCTCCGGATCCGGTGGCACCGTATCGATTCTGGCCTTCACCGCGGCCGTCGTCCTGGCGTGGGCGTGGCTCCCGGCCGTCAGCGTCACGCTGTACCGCCACGTCGGCCGTCCGTAGCGGCGCCGTTTGCTCAGAGCCGGCGCGCTAGTGTGCTGTGGTCGGCCCCGACCAACCCGCCGACAGAACAGTTGGGCAAACACTCATGACCGCAGCGGCAGAGGCTTCGACGCTCGAATCTCGGGTCGGCCATTACTACCAGATGGACTACACCTACGAGGTGGGCCGGGAGAAGGTGCGTGAGTACGCCCGCGCTGTGCAGGACTATCACCCTGCCCACTGGGATGTTGCCGCCGCCGCAGAGCTGGGCTATTCGGGGCTGGTGGCGCCGTTGACGTTCACGTCGGTCCCGGGCATGACCTGTAATCGCCGCATGTTCGAGGAAGTGGTCGTCGGCTACGACACCTATCTGCAGACCGAAGAAGTCTTCGAGCAACACCGTCCGATCGTGGCGGGCGATGAACTGCGCATCGACGTCGAACTGACCTCGGTGCGCAGAATCGCCGGCCGGGACATGATCACCGTGACCAACACCTACACCGACACGGCCGGCGAACGGGTGCACACCCTGCACACGACGGTCGTGGGGATCACCGCCGAGGACTTCGATCCGGCCGTCAAGGCGGCGGTTCAGAAAGCGATGATGCACGACGTCAACATCCTCGACACCGGCGAAGCCCACGCCGCCTACGTGAAGACGGTGCGCCCCGAGGGTGAGGTCCGCATCGCCGAGGACACGGCACGTACGCCGGGCACGCCGTCCTTCGACGAGGTGAAGGTCGGCGACGAGTTACCGGTGCGCCACACCCGACTGTCCCGGGGCGACCTGGTGAACTACGCCGGTGTGGCTGGCGACGCCAACCCGATTCACTGGGACGAGACCCTCGCCAAGGCAGCGGGACTCCCCGACGTGATCGCCCACGGCATGCTCACCATGGGTCTTGGCGCCGGATTCGCCTCCGCCTGGACGGGCGACCCCGGTGCCGTGACCCGCTACTCGGTGCGGCTTTCCCAGCCCGCGATCGTCTCGGCCCTCGAGGGTGCGGACATCGAGTTCAGCGGCCGGATCAAGTCGCTGGATCCCGAAACGCGGTCCGGTGTCATCATCGTCGGCGCCAAGTCGGCCGGCCGGAAGATCTTCGGGCTGGCGACACTGCACGTGCGGTTCAGCTGACGGGCTCACCGAGCACCGGTCACAGCTGCGGGCGTCGGCGATGGAACGTGGTGACCTGCTGGAATGCGTGGCCGGCTGACACCAGAAATCGCTCCCGAAACTCGGGCCCGATGAACTGGAACCCGATCGGAATTCCGTCACGCGTGACGCCGGCGGGCAAACTTATCGCCGGGTGACCGCTCATATTGAACGGCGCGGACGGCAGGGCCGTCGCCGCGGTCAATGCCGCGTCCTGTCCCAGCGCCTGCATCGCTGCCAAGGTCGCGGCTCCGATACCCCGGCTGGGCAGCAACAGCAGATCCACGCTCCGGAACACCCGTCGCAGCGAGGCGGTGAATTCGCGGCGCTGCTGGCAGCACCCCTGGTAGTCCTGCGCGGTCACGGCGCGCCCGGCCTCTAGCATCCCGCTGAAAATTGGGCCGTATTCGCCGGCACGGGACGGATAGGTTTCGGCGTGTGCGCGCGCCGTCTCCACCGCCCGCAGCTTGGCGAAGGCCGCGATGACACGGTCGAGCGCGGGCAACTCGATCTCTACGACGGGCCACCCGATACCGGTGAGCGTCTCGACGACGTACGCCAGCATCGACGTCGTGTCCTCGTCGAAGGTGGCCAGCTGTGCCCAGTCCACTCCGACGCGGGGCGGTCGCGTCAAGGTCAGGTCCGCGGCATAGTCCACGACGGGCTCGGGTGACGAAGTGGGGTCACGAGGGTCAGGTCCCGCGATGACCGTCAGCATTGCCCCCGCGTCGAGAGCGCTCCGGGCGATGGGTCCGACATGGTCGAAAGTCGCTGCCAGCTCGACTATTCCGTGCCGGCTGACGCGGCCCCACGTCGGTTTGAGCCCGGTAACGCCGCAGGCGCTCGCGGGAAACCGGATCGATCCCCCGGTGTCCGATCCGATCGAGCCGAAACACAGTCCCGCGGCTGTGGCCACGCCGCAACCGCTCGAGGACACACCCGCCCACGCTGCCGCGTTCCATGGATTGACCGGTATCTCGGCGCTGGGGTGATAGCCGAGATAGGCACCCTCCGTCATGGCCAATTTGCCGACGATCACGGCGCCGGCGGCGCGCAGCCGGGCGACCACCGTGGCGTCGTGTGACGGGCGAAAGTCTCGAAAGATGTTGGTGCCCGCGACAGTTGGAGCGTCGGCCGTGTAGCACAGATCTTTCACACCGATCGGCACGCCATGCAGAACCCCGCGGTATCGTCCCCGGGCGATCTCCGCGTCAGCAGCACGCGCCGCGCTCAGGGCAGCCTCCGCGGTGACGTACGCGTAGCTCTTCAGACGCGGGTCCAACCTCTCGATTCGACGCAGCGTCGAGTCGGTCACGTCCTGCGACTTCAATTGCCGGGTGCGAATCAGCTCGGCGAGTTCGGTGAGTTCGAGTCTCCAGATCTCGTCGTCAGATTCGCGCAGCGACGTCACACCGTCGCACTGCCGTCGAAGCGGGGTGGGCGGCGCTGGTTGAAGGCCGCGACGCCTTCTCGCACATCGGCTCCCCCGTAGGCTTCGACGCTGAATCGGATCAGGGCATCGGTGTCGGCGCCCGTCAAGGCCCGGCCGTACATGTTGGCCACCACCTTCGTCGAACGCATCGTGACTGCGGACTGCCGGCAGATCTGGCCGACGAGTCGAGCCGTCACTTCTGCCAAATCGTCTGGGGCAACTACTTTTTCGACCAGTCCCCAGCGTGCGGCGTCGTTCACATCGATCAGCTCGCCACTGAACAGCAAATACTTCAGCGCTGCGGGACCGATGAGGCGGGCAACGGCTTCGGCTTCGGTAAAGCCGAGAATGACTCCGAGCTTGCCCAGCGGGATGCCGAATCGCGCGTCCTCGGTTGCGATGCGGACGTCGCACGCCGTGGTCAGTTCGCAGCCGCCCCCGACAGCAAGCCCGCGGACCGCTGCGATCACCGGAACCGGTACTGCCGACAGAGCTCTCAGGCAGGCGGCGACCGCCTCGTTGTAATCGGTGGCATCCACCACCGTCATCCGAGTGTCCGGGAATTCTTTGATGTCTGCGCCTGCGGCGAACGCCTTGCCACCGGCGCCACGAACCACGACCGCCCGCAGTTCGGTTTCGTTGGCGAGGTCGTCGAACAGCAGCTTCAGGCGACGCCAGCTTGCCAGGTTCAGCGCGTTCTGCGCTTGCGGATGACTCAGTGTGACCACCGCGACGCCCCGATACCGTTGCAGCGCAACGCGATCGATGACAGCGTCCACAGGTGGGTCGCTCTGCATCAACTGGCGGATGCCATCTTCCACGCCGCCCTGGGCGTCTGTCCCGGCCACGACGGCCAGTCTAGTGATCACTCTCGGCTGCGGGAATCTATCTGATACAGCGGCGGTCTGGTAGGTTCCGCAGGCTCATCGCGCTAGGGTCCGAACAGCAGCATTTGCGATGCGTCCCGCGAGAGAGGAACAACCTCCATGAGCCGATCCTCGACCACGATTGACCCTGCCGCGCCGGTGCTCGTCACGGGCGCCAGCGGCTACATCGGCAGCTGGATCGTGCGTACGGTGCTCGAAGCCGGGCACACCGTCCACGGCACCGTGCGCAATCCCGACAAGACGTCCGGCCTTGAGCACCTGCACAAACTGTCCGACGACCACCCCGGCCGGCTCAAGCTTTTCAAAGCCGACCTACTGGAGCCCGGCAGTTTCGACGAGGCGATGCAGGGGTGCGAGCTCGTCATGCACACCGCTTCGCCGTTCCTCATCTCCGGCTTCACCGATGCCGAGGAGGCCCTGGTCCGGCCGGCGCTGGAGGGCACCCGCAACGTACTTGATTCGGTCAACCGCACCGACAGCGTCAAGCGCGTGGTGCTGACCAGCAGCGTGGTCGCGATCTACGGCGACGCCCGGGAGTCACGGGATGTCCCCAACGGCGTTTTCACCGAGGAACACTGGAACACCACCAGCAGTGCCGACCATCAGCCCTACCCCTACTCCAAGACGGTGGCCGAGCGGGAAGCCTGGCGTTACCAGCAGGAGCAGGAGCGCTGGGACATGGTGACAATTCACCCCGGACTGGTGCTCGGCCCGTCGCTGACCAGCGCCAGCGACTCGGCCAGCTTGAGCACGATGAAGCAGTTCTACGACGGCACCATGCTGGCCGGGGCGCCGGACATGGCCACCGGCGTGGTCGACGTGCGAGATGTTGCGCAAGCCCACCTGCTCGCCGGTTTCACTCCCGAGGCGCATGGACGCTACATCGCCAACGCCGCCACGTTGACCTTTCTGCAGATCGGCAAGATCCTGCGCCGACGGTTCGGTCCGTTCTACGCGTTTCCGAGAACGACGGCGCCCAAGGCGGTCTTCAAGGTCATCGCTCCTGTTGTCGGCATCACCAGAAAGTTCGTCGACCGCAACGTGGGCTACCCGTTGGCTTTCGACAATTCGCGCAGCCAGAAGGAACTCGGCTTGAAGTACCGGCCGGTCGAAGAGACCATCAGCGACCACTTCCAGCAGATGCTCGATGACGGTCTGGTGCAACGGATCCCGGGGCTTTCCAAGCTCTAGTGGGCATGCCCTTCTGGGCGCGAGCGACCACAAATTGCCAGCGGCAGCGGCGTGTCCCCGGCAACACGCGCGCGCTCGCGCGGCCCGCTACTTCGGAGGCATCCGGATGCCGCCGTCGACCCGGACGACCTCGGCGTTCATGTAGGAGTTGGTGATCAATTCGATGACCATGGACGCCAGTTCGTCGGGCTTGCCCAGGCGGTGGGGAAAGAGCACCGACTGACCCAGCTTCGCCTTGAAGGCTTCGGCGTGCTCGCCCTCGCCGTAGATCGGGGTATCGATGAGCCCGGGCGCCACGGTGTTCACGCGGATGCCGACCGCGGACAGGTCGCGTGCCACCGGCAGGGTCAAACCGACGACACCGCCCTTGGACGACGAGTAGGCCGCCTGGCCGATCTGACCGTCGAACGCCGCAACGCTGGTCATGTTGACGATGGCGCCGCGCTCGCCGCTTTCGGTCGGCTCGTTGCGGCTCATCGCGGTGGCGGCCAACCGGATGCAGTCGAACGTGCCGACCAGGTTGATGGCGAGGACCTTCTTGTAGGCGTCCAGGTTGTGCGCGGACGCGAATTCACCGTCCTTGCCGATGGTGCGCTGCGCCCAGCCGACGCCGGCTGAGTTCACGAGCGCCCGCAGTGGGCCGAGGTCGGCTGCGGTGTTGACGGCGTCCTCGATCTGCTCGGTGTTCGTCACGTCCACGGTGACGAACACGCCGCCGATCTCGTGTGCCAGTTCCTGACCGCGTTCGGCCTGCAAGTCGGCGACGACGACCCGGGCGCCTTTGGCGGCGAGTTGGCGGGCCGTCGCAGCTCCGATACCCGAGGCTCCACCGGTGACGATTGCGCTAGCTCCATTGATATCCACGCTGAGCACATTACGTGTTGCGGTGTCGGCGCCTGCCGGGCCTGCACAGACCTTGTCTGAACGACACCGTTGGGCTTAGTGTCGCGGGCTAATGACATCCGCGCCTTCTGTTCCCACCACCCGGCAGGTCCGCGTCCATTCACCAGGGACGGTGTCTGTTGATCGCGTAGACGTGGCGTCCTGCGGTCCGCGGGATGCTCTCGTCGAGGTACACGCCTGCGGCATCTGCGGCAGTGACCTCACCTACATCCGCCTCGGCGGGCTGGCCGGACCAGGCGGGGAGCCCATGCCACTCGGCCATGAGTTCGCAGGCGTGGTCATGCAGGTCGGCGCCGAGGTCGACGGGGTGATACCGGGCCAGCGGGTGGTGGTGCATCCTGGCAACGACGCCTCCGGCCGCATCGGTGGGGGCAGCGCCGCCGGTGGTCTGGCCGACGTCGTGCTGGTCCGCGATGCGGCCACCGGTGGGCGGCTCATCGCGGTTCCCGATGACATGCCGATGGACGTCGCAGCGCTCACCGAACCGCTCGCGGTGGGAATGCACGCCGCCGAGCAGGCCGATGTCGGTCCGGGTGATAATGTTGCCGTCTTCGGTTGCGGTCCAATCGGTTTGGCCGCGATCGCCGCGCTGGCGGATCGCGGGCTGAGCGGGATCGTCGCGGTGGATCTCTCCGCGGAGCGGCGGCGGCTCGCCGAACTCCTTGGCGCCTCAGCCTCGATCGATCCGAGCCAGACGAAAGTGTGGCGGGAATTGGAACGCCTGCACGGGACCCGGTCCCTGGCTTACGGACACGCACCTGCGACCGACGCATTCATCGAGGCCTCGGGGTCGGACGCGGTGCTCACCGGGATTATCGATCGGGCCGGACCGGGCGCGCGGATCAGCGTGGTGGCGTTGCACTACCAGCCGGTGCCGGTCAATTTTCTCGGTGTGCTGATGAAGGAGCTGACGATTCGCGGCTCCATGGAATATCCGGCCCGTTTCGCCGACGCCGTCGACCTGTTGGCCCGCCGGGACCTCTCGGCACTGATCACCCACCGCTTCCCGCTTGACCGGGTTGACGCGGCGCTTGCCCTGCTCGGCGACAGCCGCGAATGCGGCAAGGTGATGGTCACCGTTTCCTGACGCATCACTTGAAGGTCAACCGCAGAAACTCGCGACGACGGGCGAGCACGCTGGGTAGCCACGGGCCGACTTCGGCGGCGTCGAACCATTCCGTGCGGTCCAGCAGCATCCGCAGCACCGTCGTGGCCTCCAGCCGTGCCAGTGGCGCACCCAGGCAGAAGTGGATACCTTTGCCGAAGCTCATGTGCGCCTTGCTGTTTCGGCGATCCAGCCGGAATTCGTTCGGGGCCTCGAAATGCTCCGGATCACGATTGACCGCCCCCCACAGCAGCAGGACCTTCGAGTCCTTCGGCAACGGGCTACCCGCCAACTCGGTGTCTTTCAAGACGTGCCGGTAGTGCGCCCGAAACGGAGGCTCCAGCCGCAGGGTCTCCTCGATGAACACTCCGAGCAGTTCGGGCTCGTCGCGTAGTTTTCGCTGCAGCTCCCCGTCAGTGGCCAGGATGTCCACCGCGGTGCCGAGCAGCGATGCGGTCGACTCTCCGCCGGCGCTGAATAGGGACACCAGGATCAGCTGCGCGGTGAAGTTGTCGAGCTCGCCGGCCGCTTGTGCTTTCGCGAGCGCGCCGATCAGGTCGTCACCCGGGTTGGCCGCGGCTTGCTGCAGGCGCGTGGTGATGTAGGCGCTCAATTCGCCGATGGCGGCCATCGAGGCGGCCAATTCGTCGCCCGCCATCAGGCCGTCGAGCAGTTGGGTGCTGGCATACCCCCATCGCGCCAGCTGGTCAGCGTCGGCTTCCGGGACACCGATCAGGTCGGCGACGATGGTCATCGGCAGCCGGTTGGCGAGGCCGTCCATCCACTCAATCCCGCCGTCGAGAGCCGCGGTGGCCCAGAGCTTTTCGAAGACCTCCACAATCAGTGGCTGGAAGGCCTGCACTCGCTTGGCGGTGAACTGGCCGAGCATCAGCTTGCGATGTGCGGCGTGCACGGGGTCGTCGGCGGTGACCAGGATGTGGGTGCGGCCCCCGACACCCTCCATCGGAAAGGCGGCGACCCCTTTGTCCGGGCTGAAAGTCATCGTCGCGGTGAGATTCGACGAATAGATGTCCGGCCTGTTGACCACTTCAGTGATCGCCGCCCAGCTGCTCACCAGGTAGAAATCCGAATCTCCGACTCGGTGGACACCACCGTCGGTCCGCAGCCGGGCATACAACGGGTAGGGGTCCTGGATCGCCGCGTCACCGAAAAAGTCGACGGGGTCGATTGTGGCGGTCATGGCGTGGACGGTAGCAACTGCTGGGCCGGTCGTGGCGAAGCTTGAGCCAGATTGACCCGGAGGCCGGGCCTGCGTGTCGAGTTCGGACCCCAAGCGTGGCCGTGGCGGAGCTATTGACCGTGCGCGGGCGGCGGCCCAGCCGGACGCATATCTTCCAGGGTTTCGGCCATGCGCGTCGACACCGTCTGCAGCCCCCTGAGGGGGCGCACCATGACTTTGAACGACGTGATCCGGTGATCGGCGTTCCAGTGCACGATGTCCACGCCCTCGATCTGCATGCCATCGAGCTCGACGGCGAATTCCAGGACGGCGGAATCGCTTTGGACCCATTGCGCGACATAGCGGAAATCGGTACCGGCGAAGAGGTGTTCCGCTGCCATAAGAAACCCGGTCACCACGGCTCGCCCCTGTTTGGGCCGGTGCACCGCTGGTGAGTAGAACCTCACGTCCTCGGCCAGCAGATCGTCGAGAACCTCGGCATCGCCGCTGTTCATGAATTCGAACCAGCGTTCGACGGCCGGCGCGGTCACGACGCCACCGCGGCGGTCGCACCGGCCAGCATGCCTGCCAGTCGCCCGGTGATCAGATCCTGCGCTTCGTCGACGATCCGTGTCACGAGTTCTCCTACGGTAGGGATGTCGTCGATGAGACCCATCGACGTTCCGATCCACCAGATGCCGGCTTCGAGATCACCTGTCTCGTAGACCGTTCGGCCGCGGGCTCCGGAGACGAGGTGGCGAACGTCCTCGAAGGTTCCTCCCCATTTCAGGATGTCGACGACTTCCCGCGAGACGGTGTTGCTGGCGACGCGGCCGGTGTTGTTGAGGGTGCGGAAGATCAGCTCGGTGCCTCGTTCGGTGCCGTCAACGATGGCCTGTTTTACATTCGGGTGGATCGCCGATTCGACGGTGCACATGAACCGAGATCCCATGTTGATGCCGTCGGCGCCGAGCGCCAGGGCCGCCACGAGCCCCCGTCCGTCGGCGAATCCGCCGGAGGCGATCATGGGGATCTGGATCTGCCTGGCGGCGGCGGGGATCAGGACAAGGCCGGGTACGTCGTCCTCACCAGGATGGCCGGCGCATTCGAAGCCGTCGATGCTGATGCCGTCGACCCCTAGGTCCTGCGCCTTGACGGCGTGGCGCACCGAAGTGCACTTGTGCAGGACCTTGACGCCGTTGTCGTGGAGGACGGGCAGATGCGGTGCCGGGTTGGAGCCGGCGGTTTCAACGACCTTCACACCCGAGTCGATGATCACCTTCCGATACTCCTCATACGGCGGCGGATTGATCGATGGGAGGATGGTCAAATTCACCCCGAACGGCTTGGCCGTCAGGTCACGACACCGGGCGATCTCATTGGCCAGATCGGCCGGTGTGGGCTGAGTCAACGCCGTGATGAAGCCCAGAGCGCCCGAGTTAGCCACGGCAGCAACGAGTTCGGCGCGGCCGACCCACTGCATGCCGCCTTGTGCGATGGGATGTTCGACACCGAAGGTCCGGGTAAACTTCGTCGTCATCGTCATCGGCCCGTTCTCCCATCGTCGCGCGGACGCCGCGATGATCCTCCGGTCACGCTCGCGACCGAGTCTCTGATTTCCACCGATATCCCTTCGTCTCGAACCTGAACGCATCGACGCGCACTGGTAGGTGTCATGTCGATTCGAGGGCGCGGGCAATGACGAGTCGTTGAATCTGGTTGGTGCCCTCGAAGATTTGGGTAATCTTCGCTTCGCGCATATAGCGCTCGACTCGGTAATCACGGGTGTAACCGGCACCGCCGAACACCTGCACCGCGTCGGTGCTCACCTTCATCGCGGCGTCGGTGGCGACTAATTTGGCCACACTGGCCTGTGCCGAATACGGCCGGCCGGCGTCGCGTCGCCGGGCAGCGTCAAGGTAGGTCGCGCGAGCGCTGATGACGCCGGCCGCCATGTCGGCAAGCAGAAATCCCAGGCCTTGGTGTTCGATTATGCGGCGGCCAAATGTCTTTCGCTCCCCGGCGTATCGGACGGCTTCGTCGAGCGCAGCCTGCGCCAACCCGGTGGCAACTGCGGCGATGCCGAGGCGTCCACCGTCAAGGGCGCTGAACGCGATGGCCAGGCCCTGGCCTTCGTTGCCGATGCGTAGTTCGTCGGGAACGAACACGTCGTCGTAGTGGGCGGTCGTCGTCGGCACCGCGTGCAGGCCCATCTTTTCCTCGGGTCTGCCGAAGCTCAGCCCGTCTATCCCGGCCGGGATGTGAAAACACGAAATCCCGCGCGTGCCTTCACCGGTGCGGGCGAACAGGGTGTAGAAGTCGGCGACACCGCCGTGGGTGATCCAAGCCTTGGACCCGTTGATGCGGTAGCCACCCTCGACCCGGGCGGCTTTGCAGGACAACGCGGCCGGATCGGAGCCGGCATCGGCTTCCGACAGGCTGTAGGCGCCGACCATATGTCCGCCGAGCATGTCGGGCATCCACCGCTGACGTTGGGCCTCCGTGCCGTACATCGCCATGGGATGGCAGGCGAGGCTGTGCACGCTGACCGCGACGGCAACGGCCGCCCAGCGCGCCGCAAGCTCCTCTAGGACTTGCAGGTAAACCTCGTAAGGCTGTTCGCCGCCACCCCATTTCGACGGGAACGGCAAGCTCAGGAGTCCCGCAGCACCCAACGCGGGAAAGACCCCGTCGGGGTAGGTTTCCGCGGATTCGTGCTGATCGACAATCGGGTCGAGTGTTTTGTCGGCGACGGCGCGCGTCAATTCGATGAGCTCGCGCGCCTCGTCGGTGGGCAACAGCCGGTCAACCGACACAGTGCACTCCTGAAGACACGGTGCCTCCGAACATTTCCTGGCCGATCTGAACGCGTTCGCCCCCGCAGTGCTCACCGCGGACTGGCCGCCATCGGCGGCTGGCAGCAACGCCTAGCACAGTCAGCGTGCCCGCGAATCCTGCTCCGTGCCTAGCTGTTTGAATGACGACAGCCCATTCGGGGGAGTGAGTTACAGCGAATGGGAGGTCCCGCGCACGGCCGCGTCTTCATAACGTGGGGTCATGAGTGCACCGCCGGTACGACCCAGCCCGCCAAAGACACCGCCTACCTCTTCGAGGAACAACGTCGCCAAACCGCGCAAGACGGCGGCCAACCCGTCGCCTTCGGCGGTGCCGGCCAGTGCGGCGTTGACGACCGAGGACGCGACTGCGCGCCAACGCACGAAACGCCCTGAGATCACCGACGGCACCGGGCAGGTGCAAAACGTCGGGCTGGATCAGTTGATGGCCCAGGCCGCCGATCAGCAGAACCGCTTCCTTCCCGGGTCGGAGTTCCTCAAGGCGTTGGGCGGGCTGGCCAAGCGTCCCGGACACGTCGTCGGGCACACCGCCGCGGTGGCCGCCGACTTGGCGAAGGTCGTCACCGGCGAATCGGACCGCGTGCCGGCCAAAGGCGACTCCCGCTTCCGCGACCCCGCCTGGAAACAGAGCTGGCTGTTCCGGCGGATCTGTCAGGGTTACTTGAGTATCAGCGACTTCGTCCGTGCGCTGGCCGATGAGCCAGACTTGGAATGGGCCGACCATGAACGGCTTGCCCTCGTGGTCGACAACATCCTCGACGCACTGGCGCCGACGAATTTTCCGCTGACCAATCCCACGGTGTGGAAGACCACGATCGACCGCGGCGGGGAGAACTTCGTCGCCGGTGCCCGCGCTGCGGTGCGGGATGCCCGCTCGCCGGTCAAGCTACCCGCCAACGTCGACACCACCCCCTTCCGAGTGGGTGAGACGCTCGCGGCTTCACCCGGCGCAGTGGTCCACCGCGCGAAGCGTTTCGAACTCATCCAGTACCAACCGCGCACCAAGCAGGTCGTCAAGACGCCGGTACTGCTGATTCCGCCGATGATCAGCAAGTTCTACGTCGTCGATCTCTCGCCGGGCAAGAGCATGGTCGAGTTCCTGGGCGATCATGAGCTACAACCCTTTGCGCTGTCTTGGGCCAACCCAGGGCGCGACGACGCGGCGTGGAATTTGGACGATTACGTGGGATCCATCGTCGAGGCCATCGAGACCACCCGCGAGGTCACCGGTGCCGACGCGGTGCACGTCGTTGGGTTCTGCGCCGGCGGTATCGCCACCACCACCGCCGTAGCGCACCTAGCCGCCCTCGGCCGCATCGACCACGTTGCGACGTTGAGTCTGATGGTCACCGTGCTCGACGTCCGCCGCGGCGGCCCCGTGTTGTCGGTCGCCTCCCCCGACATGGCCAACGCCGCCAAGGCCAAGGTCAAACGCAAGGGATACCTCGCCGGCACCGAGTTGGCCCGTACCTTCGCGTGGCTGCGGCCCAACGACATGATCTGGAACAACTTCGTCAACAACTACTACCTGGGCAATAAGCCGCCGGCATTCGATTTGCTGTATTGGAACCAGGATTCGATGAACATGCCGGCCGCGCTGCACGGCGATCTGATGGAAATCGGACTTTCCAACCCGCTCGTCAAACCCGGCGCGCTCACCGTGCTGGGTACGCCGATCGACCTGACTCAGATCACCTGCGACGCCTACGTCGCCGGCGGCGAGACCGATCACCTCACCCCCTGGCCGAGCTGCTATCGCAGCGTGGCCATGCTCGGCGGCGAAACCCGCTTCGCGCTGTCGACCAGCGGACACATCGCTGCGGTCATCCACCCCCCGGGAAACCCCAAGTCGTCATACCGCCTCGGCGACGAATCGTGCGCCACCCCCGAGGAATGGCTGCAGTCGGCGCAGATGCACAAAGGTACGTGGTGGCAGGACTGGGCACCATGGCTGGTGCAGCGGGGCGGTGAAAGGGTCGCTGCCCCAGCCCATCTCGGTAACGACGACTACCCGCCGCTAACACCCGCGCCGGGCACCTACGTCCTCAAACAGTCGCGAGGTTGAGGCCGGTGCCCATCGATGTCGACAAGGTCCTTGGGGCCCACCTTCCGGAGCGACGCACTACGTGGAGCGAGACCGACGTAATCCTCTACCACTTGGGCCTGGGCGCCGGCGCAACGCCGACAGATCCGGGCGAACTCGCCTACACCTACGAAGGCGCACTGAAGGTTCTGCCCTCCTACGGCGTCATCCCGGCGGTTCCGATGCTGCCTGACATGCTCAACCTGCCGGGCATGGACGTCGACCTGACCCGCCTGCTGCACGGCGAACAGGAACTCCAACTTCATGGGGTGCTTCCGGTCGCTGCCGAGGTGTGCACGTCGGCCACCATCAGCGACGTCTCCGACAAGGGCAGCGGCGCCTTGGTGGTGCTGGAAGCGGTCACCCGTGACGCACATAGCGCGCAACCGTTGTGCACCAACCGATTCAGCGCGTTCGTGCGCGGCGAGGGTGGCTTCGGCCGGCCTGCGTCGCGCCCCTCCCCTATTGTGCCCGAAAAGCCAAAGCGGGCAGCCGATGTCGAGATCGCCTGCACAACGTTGCCGCAGCAGGCGCTGCTCTACCGGCTGTCCGGGGACATGAACCCGATCCACGCCGACCCGGACTTCGCCCGTCGCGGTGGCTTTCATCAACCCATCCTGCACGGATTGTGCAGCTACGGGATCGTCTGCAAAGCCGTTGTCGACGGAGTGCTCGGCGGCGACGTCAGCCGGGTCTTGAGTTATCGTGCCCGTTTCGCCGGCGTGGTCTATCCCGGTGAGACGGTCGTCGCCCGCATGTGGGAAGTGGACGGCGCCGTCCTCGTCGATGCGGTGTGCAAAGACCGCGACACCGCGGTGTTGTCCCATGCAGTCGTCGAGGTGCGCTGATCCGCCGGCGACTCACCGTGGCGTTAGTACCCGCGGCCGGGTGTTCGGCGTTGGGCGGCGGGCGTTGCTCCGTGCACCGCGGCCATCCGCATGTAGCGGAATACCGCTTCGGCACGGTTGGAGGCCTTCAGCTTTCGCAGGATGTGCTTCACGTGGGTTTTCACAGTGCCTTCGGAGATGACTAGGTGGGTGGCGATCGCGCCGTTGCTCATGCCCTGGGCCATCAACGACACCACCTCGATTTCGCGCCGCGACAGCAGGATCTCGATACTGGTATCGGCCGCCAAGGACGCAGCCACCGGCGGGCATGCTGCGTCAGACGCAGCCTGCGGGCGACCCAGCATCGCCTCGACGGTGCACAGATCGTCCGCCGCCGAAGCTATCCCGCGGGCCAGACGTTGAATTTCATTGCGCGCCGCGCGAAGTCGTTCGCTGAGCATCGTGCGGTGGTAGGCGAAGCCGAATCCCACGGCGAACATCCACAACACCGCCAGATCGTCCTCGTCGACGTGTCGCCGGCTGTTGTAGCAGTCGGCGTGCAACAACCCGATGATGCGGCCGTCCGGCATGATCGGCGCGGCCACGTAGGACCGCGACAACGACGCCTGACCGATGGCCGCGTTGGTACGCGGATCGTGCTGCGCGTCCCCGACGAGGACAGGGGCACGGCGGCGCATGATCTCACTCTCGATCAGCAGATGGTCGATGTGCACGGGATGATCGCGGCCCACACGCGCGATGTCGCTGGCCCATTCAGGGTCGGACTTGACGTGCACGCCTTCCACCCACCATGTCGATTCCTCGACGCGGGAGATGATGGCCCGGTCGAATCCGCAGCGGCACAACTCAGTCGGTGCGCGCTCGAGCATCTGCTCGATCGAATCGATGCCATGCAGCCGCGACAAGGCGTTGCGCACGGCGGCGTAGCGGTCGTTCTTCTGCTGGACCTGTGCCTGAGCCACTTCGACCTGCAGCGCACCGATCTCGGTCATCAGCTCGATCAGCCGCATTGCCGCCGGCGTGATCACCGGCAACGCAGGTTCGCAACCCAACTTGGCCAGTTGGTCGTAGGCGCGGGTCAGAGCTGCCTGAATCCGGCCGAAGTTGCGATCGATGTTGGCAGCCGCGTCCACGCTGCCCGCGCCGGGAACTAGATCGCCGAAGCGGTGCAGCGCCGCGACGACCCGATCGCGCAGCGCCGAGTCGCGCAGGGGTTCGCCGATTTGAGTCCACACATCGCCGTCTGGCACACGGATCGGGCGAACCGGCGGCGAGTCGTCGGCGCTGGAAGTTGGGCCATCGAGGGCCGCTGCCAAGTCGATCGTGGCGGTAGTCATATTTACAAAGCTAAAGAGGCGCAGGTCACCGCAACATGTAAGCGGCTTCCAAATCCGTCTGCGACCTCTGGAACGGGACTACAGCGCCGAAGCCGGTCGCGCACGATCGGGCAGGCCGGCACTGGCCAGCGCACCGGGGCTCAAATTGCGACTGGCCTCGGCCAGGCGCAACGCGACCTCCAGCTCCAATCGCCGCTCGTTGAGCGGCCGGCCGAGCAGCTCCTTGGCCTGCTGAACGCGGTACATGACGGTGTTCTGGTGCACACCAAGCCGCTCGGCGGTGCGACCCCAACTTTGGCCCTCTTCGAAATAGGCGGTCAATGTCGCACGCAACCGGCGGTTGCGCTCGGAGTCCGAGCTCAACTCGCCGAGCTCGGCCCTGACGAATACTCCTGCCGCCGACAGGTCCCGCGTCACCAGCGCGTCTAAGGCGACGTCGCGGTGCACGGTCACCGTGCCTGGCGGGAGGGAGAACACGCCGCTCATGCGTCGCCCGTCCCGAGCCTGCCGATGGGACTGCACGAAGCCATCCAGCCCATGCCCGACCCCGCCGACGGCCGCCATCAACGGCATGTCGACATGCATCCCCTCGGGCAGCAAGTCGGTGACCACCGGGCCGCTGGTCCACGCCCACACCATCGACGCACCGCCGGGCACGACCAGCAACTCAATGCCCTTGAGGTGCCGCGCGACCTCGGCCGCAGCCCGTTTGAGCGCCTGCAGCGGAGGCTTGTCCGGACTGTGCGGGTCGGACCACACCACCACCGCGACGTGGGGCCGGTCGAGGTTGTATTCCAGCGCGGCACTGCTCACGTGCGGGTCGACGGGTCGCCCCGACACGATCGCCGTCACCAATTCCGCTCGTAACGAATCCGCACCGCGCACCCACAGTTCGCGTTCCCGCGCGTAGTGGTCGACGAGATCGCCGGACACCTTCTCGCAGTAGCGAAACAGGTACTCCGACGCCGCATTGGTCAATTGCCACTTCGCCTTTTCGGATACGCCCAGGTGATACACGGCCTCCCTGAGCGCGGCGTCACACAACCCGAGGCCGATGACGTAGCACCGCGGAATCGCCGCGACCGCGATACCCCGCTGCGCCAACGTCGAGACCCAGTTCAAGGTCGGTTCGGGTGCTTGGGCTGAGTCCGCCGACTCGGCGGCGGCAAACCCGCGCAAGACCGCGTACACGTTGCTCATCGCGGCTTCGACAGTGAGTTGCTCCAGGTCCCTGTCTTCGGTGTCACGCAGTTCTGCAATCACCTGGACCGCCCGCAACCCGATGCGCTCGGCCAGGTCAGTGACGTCGACCTTCGCGGCCACCGCTGCGGCGTCCTCAGGTGTAATGCGCACCGAGTCCTGAGCCACCTACGCCTCCCGGCGGGTATTCCGACGAGCAGACCGTAGCATCGCGGCACGCTCTTCCACGCCGACAATGGCATGTTTGATCAGTCGAACACCACGACCGGTTTGACGACATCGCCGCCGACCGCGGCGTCGATAGCCTCGTTGATCTTTTCGAAGGGGAATGTCTCGATCAACCTGTCGAACGGGAACTTCCCGTCGCGGTACAGCTGAATCAGGGCGGGCACGAAGGTTTGGGGGTCCGCGTCGCCCTCGATAACGCCGGACAGGCGCCGGCCCAGCAGTAGGTGCCCTTGGTCGATCGTGATGTCGTGCTGCAGTCCCTGGAATCCAACGGTGACGCAGTGCCCCGGTGAGCGCAGGATTTCGAGCGCTTGACGGATGACGGTGTTGTTGCCGACCGCGTCCAGCGAGCAATCGATGCCATTCGGCACCGCATTCATCACATCCCACACCAGGTCCTTGGTGTTGGCGGGGTTGAAGACGGCCGTGGCCCCCAGCGCCGCGGCCGTCGCCAGTCGGGACGGGTTGAGATCCACGGCGATGATGTGTTCGCAGCCGAGCGCCTTGGCGGCCATGACCGCGGCCAGGCCGACCGCACCGAGACCGAAGACCGCCAGACTCTGGCCGCGCTCGGGTCGCAGCACGTTCATCACCGCACCTGCACCGGTCTGCAGGCCGCAGCCCAACGGACCCAGCAGCGCCAGCGGGAGATCGTCCGGCACCTTGACGGCGTTGTGCGCGCTGGTGATTGCCAGGCTGGCGAAGGAGGACTGGCCGAACCAGTTGCCGTGCACTTCCTCTTCGCCGGCGCGCAGGGTGACGGTGCCGTCGAGTCGTTCACCGAAGTAGTTCAGCGGGGCGAACAGTTCGCAGTAGGCGGGCGTCTTCTTGCAGTTGGCACACTCGTTGCAGTAGGCGAAGCTGAGCACCACGTGGTCACCCGGGACCAGGGTGGTGACTGCGGCTCCGACCGCTTCGACTGTCCCTGCGCCTTCGTGGCCGAGGACGGCGGGCAACGGTAATGGCACCATGCCGTTGGCGGCGGAGATGTCAGTGTGGCAGATGCCGACGCCGGCGATGCGCACCAGCACCTCGTCGTCTGCCAACTCGGCAAGCTCCACATCCTCGACCGATAGCGGTTGGCCTTCTTCGCGCAGGATCGCCGCACGTGCCGTGCGGGTGCCCGGATAGGCTGCGGCCGAACAGATGTCGGCGGTGGCGTCTATCAACGCATTCTCCTGAAGCTTGGGGGCGGGTCAGAGGGCAGCGTCTTTTTCGGCCACCAGGTCGCGGTAGACCGGGAACAGCGGCTTGGTCAGCGGCACCAGCTTGAGGATCTTGTTGACCGGGCCTTTTGCCTTGACCTGTCCCTTGGCCAGGCCGACGCCAAGGTTGTATTCGCCGCGCCAAAACTTGTTGCCGATGTCGGCCGGCATGTACAGCTTGACGTCAGCCTCGCCGTCATCGGCGCCCTCGGCGACTTCGATGGCCGGTTCGCGCAGGTGGACGGTCATCGAGGCGTCTGGATCGGTGTAATAGATCTGTAGGTCGATGTCGGCGGCCTTGAGCTTGGAGCCGACCTCGGTGTCGTTGGCGGCCCGGAAGACGCCTCCGAGGTATTCGTAGATCTCCTCGGCATTGGTGTAGTAACCCATGATTCCTCTCCTGCGGGTGTTGGTATCAACCGGCGGGCGCCGATCAACGAGACGTAGGCGGTGTCCATTTCACGGGCAGCGCGTGCACGCCATGGATGAAGTTGTTGATCTGGAAGTCAGGTTCACCGGTCAGCGTGATATCCGGTATGCGCGTGTAGATCTCGGTGAGTACCGACCGCAGCATCTGTCGGCCGAGCGCGTTCCCGAGGCAGAAGTGCGGCCCACCGGCACCGAATCCCATGTGATCGTTCGGGGAGCGCAGGATGTTGAACTTCTCGGGTGCGTCGAACGCATCAGGATCACGGTTGGCCGAGCAGTACCACATCACTACGTGCTCGCCTTCCTTGATTTCGGTGTCACGGATCCGCACGTCCTCGGTGGCCGTGCGACGGAAGTGCATCACCGGAGTGCAGTAGCGGATGACTTCCTCGGCGGCCATGCCGACCCGGCCCTCGAGATCCTGCACGAGCAAGGCCTTCTGGTCGGGGTGCTGGGAGAAAAGGCGGACCGCGTGGGCGATGGAATGACGGGTGGTGTCGTTGGCTGCCGAACCAAGCAGGGAGAAGAACGCGGCGATCTCCCAGTCCTCGAGTTTCTGTCCCTCGAATTCCGCGTTGACGACCCAGCTCATCAGGTCGTCCTTGGGTTCTTTCTTGCGCTTCTCGGCTTGCGCCAGGGCGATCTCCTGAATGCGTTCGGCTTCCTCAGCGTGGGTGGTCAACGCGTCACGGCCGAGGGCCATGCGTGGGTCGTCCCAGGCCAGCATGCGTTCGGCGGCCTCCATCACGATGTGCTGTTCTTCGCTGTCGCGATCCAGGCCGAAGAAGTGCGCAAAGATCCGTCCCGGAACGTATTTGGCGTAATCCTCGGAGAAGTTGCCCTCGCCGCGATCGATGATCTCGTCGAGGCGGTCCTTGGCATGGCAATCGATCCATTGGGTGAGCTTGCGGACGTTGCGGGGGGTGAAGGCCTGCTCGACGATGCCCCGCAACTTGCGGTGCGCCTCGCCGTCCATCACCAGGAACGAGGCGGTGGCCGTGATCACGATTTCGGGCATGTCCTCCATGAGGACGCCCTTGCCGGAGCAGAAGAGCTTGGGATTGCGCGAGACGTAGCGGCAGTCGGCGTGCTTGGTCACCGACCAGAAGCCGGGGGTGTCGTCCTGAGGGGGCAGCAACGTGGACTCGTACGGCCGGTGATACGGGACAGGGTTTTCGTTGCGGAAACGGGCAAACGCCTTGTCGCGTGTTTCGAAATCCTGCGCCCAAAACGACCGGGCCGACAGGTCCAGGTCAGGGTCGGTAATCGTGGGATGGTCGGCAATTGCGGTCATGCCTAGAACGGTGCCATCGAGCAAACCGCTTGACGATCCGGCACTTGGGGCAACCGCATCTCTCGTTGGGGGTGCCATCGGAGAAGCGGCCGCACTCACCGGACCTGCGGTGCCTGTCCGGCGGCCACCGATTGCGCCATCGCACGGTTGACGAGGCCCGAGCCCGACAACGCCAGTCCGCCGTCGACGACGATGCGCGCTCCGGTGACGAACGACGCCAAGGGCGACGCCAATACCACGGCCATCGCGCCGACCTCCTCGGCCGTTCCGTAGCGCCCCAGAGCGATGCTGTCGGTCCAGGCCTGCCGGCCGGCTTGGGCAGCAAGTCGCTTCATGCCTTCGGTGTCCTCGATCGGCCCGGGAACAATGACGTTGCTACGGATCCCCAGCGGACCCCACTCGATCGCCAAATGTCGCATCAGGCTGTCGATTCCAGCCTTGGCGGCACCTACATGCGCCTGATAGAGGTAGGCACTGTCGGCTTGCCCCGCCGAAACGAACAACACGCTGCCGCGGGTCTGCTTGAGTTGATCGAACGCCGCCTGCGCGGCATGAAACGAGCCGACCAGGTCGATTTCGACCACCGTACGGAATCCCTTGCTGGACATCGATTCTGCGGATGACATGAAGTTGCCCGCCGCTCCGGCGACGACCGTGGACAACGGCCCAAGATCGGCCCCGGCATTCGCGACTGCCGCGGCAACCGCATCGGGATCGCGAACATCCGCCACTGCCGTGAAGACCCGCGCACCCAAACCGCGTAGTTCTTGCGCCGCGAGGTCCAACCGTTCTGGGGTACGGCCACAGATGGCGACGTTGGCACCCACTTGCGCGAAGCATCGAGCGATTCCGAGGTTGATGCCGCTACCACCGCCGGTGATGAATACCGATGCTTCTTTGAGGAGGTCCGGCGCCAATAGCCTGCTGAGGCCGCTCCCGCGGGGGCCCGTCACCGCGACGACCGAGCGCGACGCGGGTTCTCCTGGTCGAGCATCGAACCGACAATGCTTCGTGCCTTGAGCACCCCAGCGTCGGCGGCGACCTTGAACCCTTGGCCGGCCCCTGCGTCGCCGACATTGGCTTGCAAGGTTTCGATGACGTCGACGTCGACGCGCATGACGTGTTCGAAGACGTCGTGCAGGTGTTGACCCACGCTGGCGTCGTCCAATCGGTAGTCGTGGGCGAACCGCCAGAACAGATGTGTGGTCGAGGGTGTCTCGGGGGTCACGGCTTGAATGCGAATGTGGCCGAACTTGTCGCCGCGATCGCTGTAGAGATCCCAACCTTCGGCAAGTACGGCGGGGCTGATGAATGTGCCGTGGTGCCGGCGGCGGTAGTAACCCGCGGGCGGCAGGCCGGTGGCCTGCGTTTCCCACGGCGCCAAGGGGGCCAACGGAATCTCGCGGGAGAACGTCACCGCAGTCTCCGATACCTCAATCTCATCGAGCGGCGGCACGTGTCCGACGGTCGGAGGTGTTTCCTCGGGGTGTACCCAGGGGATGTGGGTGAGGTCGAGGTAGTGCTCGTGCAGCAGCATGTAGTTTGCCTCGACGTGAGCAGCCGCACCCGAGGATGCCCAGCCCGGCCCGGTCAGCCACGGTAGCGCGGGAACCGAACGCGCCTGGGAGCGCGCGGGTTCACCCAGCCAGATCCACACGAACGGACCTACTTCTCGGGTCGGGTAGTGCGCAACACAGCCCCCGTAGGGCGGTTGTGGCTGCGAGGGCACCAGGACGCACACGCCGTTGGGGTCGTATTGCATTCCGTGATAGCCGCATTGAATGTTGTTGCCGACGAGTCGCCCCCGCGAAAGGGGGTAGCCGCGATGCCCGCAGACATCAGCGAGCGCGACCACGCCGTCGGATGTAGTGCGATACAGCACGATTGGACGATCCAGGATGCGCCGCCGCAGGGGGCGATCGGTGAGCTCGTCACCGGTGGCTGCGACATACCAGCAGTCCTGTGGGTAGTTGGTCTTCATATGTCGAGCACCAATCGCTGGGTCCGCGAGCGTGAGACGCATACCATCAGACAGTCGTTCTCCGCTTTCTCATCATCGTTCAACACCGAATCGCGGTGATCGGGTGTTCCTTCGAGCACCGGCGTCTCGCACGTGCCGCAGATACCCTCCATGCACGACGCCAACATGCTGACGCCATTGGCCCGCAACGCGTCGATGATCGTGTCGCCCGCGCCGACCTCGATGGTGATGCCGGACCGCTGGCAGACCACCTCGAACTCATCGAGCGCGTCCTGCGACGACGCTTGGTCGGCAGGCTTGGCAGCGAAACGTTCGACGTGCAATGCAGCTCGTGGCCAGATTTCACAAGCCTTTTCAACGGCGTTCAGCAGCGGCTCGGGTCCGCAGCAGTACACCAGGGTGTCCTCGCGCGGGGTGGCCAACACACTTGCCAGATCGAGAATGCCGTCCTGATCTTGAGGCCAAATGGTGACCCGGTCGTCGTATTGGGACAGTTCCTTCAGGAAGGCCATCGAGGAGCGTTGGCGGCCACCGTAGAGCAGGTGCCAGTCGGCACCGTCGGCCTCGGCTACCTCAATCATCGGCATGATCGGAGTAATGCCGATACCGCCGGCGATGAACTGGTAGCGCGGGGCGCGTTGCAAGGGAAAGTGGTTACGGGGCCCCCGCACCTGAACAGAGGCACCTTCTTCGAGGACCTGATGGACATGCTTGGAACCCCCGCGGCCGTTGCGGTCAAGCAATACGCCCACCTTCCATTGTCGGAGGTCACTGGGACTCGAGCACAGTGAGTACTGACGCACCAACGTGTCGGTCAGTAACAGGTCGATGTGTGCACCCGGATTCCAATCCGGTAACTCCGCCCCGTTGGGGTCTTCAAGTACGAGGCCTACGACATCGTCGGCCAGTACTTCACGCGAAGCGACGATCAGTTCGACCGTTCGCTCCTGCATTTGCGGGACTTGGCTCACCCCAACTCCTTTACTTCTGTCGGTGCTAACCGTCTGGATCGAGCTTCGTCCGCCCGCCAGCGCCGGACCAGCCATCAGAAGATGGACCCACGTCCCTCGATCGGGGGGCGGACGCTCCGATCTCGCCGGGACCGACCGCGAGGCTGGGCGTTGACAACCTGATCGAGGTCAGGGCTGATCGAGAAAACTTTCGATCAGCGGTGCCAATTCGTCCGCGCTGGTGAGCAATCCGAGGTGACCGTCCTTGAAAAGATGCAGGTGCGCATTCGGAATCAGCGATCGCAGTAGCTTGCCATTCAACGGCGGCAGGATGGGATCGTCGTCGCCGCTCAGAACCAGCGTCGGCTGCCGGATCATTCGCGCGAAGGGGATGCTGGTCCAACCCAGTACAGCCAGTTGCTGAAAAAACAACCCACGCCTGTCATTTCGCATATGGTTGAACAGAGGCGGGGCCTGACCGGCCGTGCGGGCCTTGCCGCCGTAAATCATGGGCGCCACGTCGCGGGCATGCTCAGGATCGTCAAACCGGCGGCGCGTCAACATTTCCCGCACGACTTGTGGGCGACCAGGGATGAACGCGCCCGCCGCAGTGCTCACCAGGATCAATCGCCGGCACCGCCGGCGATGCTGAAATGCGAACTGCTGCGCCAAAGCTCCGCCCCACGAAACGCCTAACACGTCGACCACCGGAGCGTCGAGCACATCGAGCAGATGGCCGGTCAGTCGCGCGACCTGCCACATGCGGTACGGCAGTCTCGGGGTGGACGACTCACCAGTGCCCGGCACGTCGAAGCGGATGACACCGGCGTCCGGGCTCAGCGCATCGACGAAGGGTTGAAGACCCTCGATGCGCACCCCTAAACCGTTGAGCAGCAACAATGGTGGCCGGTCGGACGTCCCTTCCCGGACAGCGACGCGCAACTGATGCCCGTCGATGTCGATAACTCTCGTGTCGAGATCCGAACCAGTCTGTTCACGGGCGATTTCCATTGTTTCCTCTCTGCGCAGCTGTACCGCGTGCGGCCGCCCTGCGTTGTTTGTCAAGCGCGGACGCTACCTGCACCAGCAACCGCCAGGCAGCTCACCGAACCAGATGGCAGAGGCTGTTCCCACGAACGGGAGATCGCCGGGCAGCCTATGGGTTTCTAGCGTGGTTATTGATGCGCGCGGTCTGTTCACAGCAGCGCGTCCATCTCATGGCGGTACCGGTAGTCGGCCGCCTTCGCGTGGAAACGAGGATCCCGATGGTGCAATCGCTGGTTCAGAACGAATTCGAGCTGACGATTCAACACGTCATGCGGCGCATGCGGACGATGCACTCCGGTGTCGAGGTGGTGACGATGCTCGATGCCGAGGGATCGGTGGCTCGCACCACTTACGGCGAGGTAGTACGACGGGCCGACCGGCTAGCTAATGCTCTGCAGGCTATGGGGATTCGCCCAGGTGATCGCGTGGCTACCTTCGCGTGGAACAACCAGCAGCACCTCGAGGCGTATCTCGCAGTGCCGTGCATGGGCGCGGTCCTGCACACGCTCAACATCCGACTATCCGACGAGCAACTCGTCTACGTCATCAATCACGCCCAGGACCGCGTGATTATCGTCGACGACTCATTGCTTCCTCAGCTCGAACGCATTCTTCCTGCGATCGATGTCGTCGAACAGTTCGTCGTCATCGGCGGGTCCGTCGACGCGGTCCGGCTGCCCAGGGCGGTTGACTACGAGGAGTTGCTCGCGGGCCAGGCCGATGGTTTCGATTACCCCGCGATCGAAGGCACCGCCGCGGCAAGCTTGTGCTACACCAGCGGGACGACCGGCAATCCGAAGGGTGTGCTCTACGGGCACCGCTCAACGGTGTTGCACGCCATGGCCGAATGCCTCACCGACACCCTTGACGTGCGGTCCACCGACCGGGTGTTGCCGGTGGTCCCGATGTTCCATGCCAACGCCTGGGGTCTGCCCTATACGTGCGGCATGTTGGGCGCCGCACTGGTGATGCCCAACCGTTTCCTGCAGGCCGACCCGTTGGTCAAGCTGATCTCCGCCGAAGCGGTCACCTTCGCCGCGGCCGTCCCGACCATCTGGAGTGACGTCTTGCGCAGGACGGCACTCGAACCGCAGGCCTTGGCATCGCTTCGGCGGGTCGCCTGCGGCGGCGCCGCCGTCCCGCTGTCGCTGATGCAGCGATTCGAGGAAGCCTTCGGCGTTCCGCTGGTGCAGGGATTCGGCATGACCGAGACAAGCCCGCTGGTCGCGATCGCCGAAGCCCCGGCCGGCGCGAGCGGTGCGGAGTATTGGCGTTACCGAGCCAAGACCGGCCGCATCACACCCCTTGTTGAGGCTCGCATCGTCGATGCCGCTGGTCGTGAACTTCCCTGGGATGGCGAGCAATCCGGGGAACTCGAGCTGGCCGGGCCATGGATAGCGTCGGGTTACTACCTCGACGAGCAGGCCGGCGAAGACAAGTTTCACGACGGCTGGCTACGGACCGGCGATGTCGCGACGATCGACGCGCTTGGCTACATTCAGATCACCGATCGCACCAAGGACGTCATTAAGTCTGGCGGAGAATGGATTTCCTCCATCGAGATGGAGAATGCGCTGATGTCTCATCCTTCAGTCTTGGAAGCTGCCGTCATCGCAAAGCCGGACGAGCGCTGGACTGAGCGGCCCCTGCCATGTGTTGTCCTGAACAGCGGGGAGCTCACCACTCCCGAGGCGCTCAATGCACACCTTCAGGGCCAGTTCGCCAAGTGGCAATTGCCCGACGAATACGCCTACATCACCGAAGTACCCAAGACCAGCGTGGGCAAATTCGACAAGAAGCAACTGCGCAAGCAACTGTCCGAAGGCCGACTGGCCGGGCGGCGGGCGGTGGGGGCGCAGCCGCCGAAGGGTTGATGACCGGTGGCCCGCCGGCATGAGATGACCGGCGGGCCAGCGCCTTTTCGCGTCGCACGTTTCCGTGCACATAGGCACCAATCCGCGTCGACCTAGGCCCCGGGCGAAACCCGCAGGGACCCGACGTTGCTCGCCCGCGGATGTTCAGCTTGGCGGTTCCGAGAGCAACGCGTCGAAGATGTGGCGTTCGAGTGTCTGGGTGAGGTCGACGTGGACGTGCTTGGCCTCGGTGTACTCGTCGAGCGCGTGTTGTCCCAGTTCGCGTCCCAGTCCGCTTTGCTTGTAACCCCCGAATGGCAGGGCCGGATCGATCTGGTGCCAGTTGTTGATCCAGACCGTGCCTGCCCGAAGCTGCGCCGCGACTGCCAAGGCCCGCTCATAGTCGGTACTCCAGACCCCGGCACTCAACCCATATGGAGAGTCATTGGCCTGGCGAATCGCGTCTGCCTCGTCGGAGTATCGCAGGACGCACAGGACCGGGCCGAAAATCTCCTCCCTGGCCACGTCCATGTCGTTGTTGACCTCGGTAAGAATCGTCGGTTCGATCCAGTACCCCTTGGTGAAACGATCTCCGTATGGAACCCCGCCCCCCAGAACGACTTTGGCGCCATCGTGCTTCGCGCCGTCGACGAAGGTGAGTACCCGGTCACGCTGTCTGGCCGAAATGACCGGACCGACGTCGGTATCAAGGTCGGTGGTATCGCCGAGTTTCAGTGCCGATGCGCGGTCGACCAGCCGGTCGACTACTTGGTCGTACATGTCGTCAGGGACGAGCAACCGGGTGCCCGATTCGCAGATCTGGCCCGAGTACAACATGCAGCCAAAGAGCGCACCGTCGATAGCCACGTCGAGATCGGCGTCGTCCAACAGCACCTGCGCGCCTTTACCGCCGAGCTCGAGTGACACCTTCTTGACGGTGCCGGAGGCCAGCCGCATGATTTCGCGTCCGACCGCGGTCGATCCGGTGAATGCGACCTTGTCGACATCGGGGTGTTCGGCCAGCCGCGCACCGACCTCGGGCCCGGGCCCGGTAACGAGGTTGATCACCCCGTCGGGAACACCGCACTCTTGTGCGATCTCGCAGAGGCGTAGGAGCGTCAAAGGCGTCTTCTCGTCGGGTTTGACGACGATCGAGTTGCCGGCCGCCAGCGCGGGCCCGATCTTCCAAATGCCAAGGAGCAACGGAAAGTTCCACGGCACGATTGCGGCGCACACTCCGATGGGCTCGCGGTGCAGGACATTCGTTGACAGCGTCGGGTAGGCCGCCGTAGGTACCTGTCGCTGCCATTCGTAGGAGGCTGCAAGCTCAGCGAAATAGAGAAAATGAGGGGCGGCATAACCCACATGGAACACCGTCGCCTGCCGCACCGTAGCTCCGTTGGTGTGGATCTCGAGCTCGACCAGATCGTCGATCTCCTGCCCGATCCGGTCGGCGATATTAGTCATGATGCGCGACCGTTCGCTGGGGGCCAGCCGCGACCACGTACCCGACTCGAACGCAGCCCGCGCCGCGGCAACTGCGGCGTCGGCGTGCTCGACCGTCCCCCTGGCGATCGTCGCATACAGTTCTTCAGTTGCTGGGTCGATTATCTCGTCCATCTCGTCGGCGTCGACGTGCTTGCCGTCGATGAGCATTTGATAGTGCTTGATGTTCATTGCCACCTCAGCGTCTGGTGATTCCCGATGAATTCAGTGAACCGTCGAGCCCTGGCACGCACCATCGCTCGAACGGAGTGTTCGGATAGCTCTGTCGCAAGAAGCGGCCGGACCCCTGCCTATGCCGGCCGCACACAGCGCTCCAATAAGGAGATAAAAGCACCCCGTTCGTACAGGTGTGGCACGAGCTATTGAGGCGGTACGTTTCGCTCGGCGACGGGCCGATGCCGAGCGATCTGCGCGCAACGGCCGCGAAACTCCCCTTTCCGGGGCCTTCCCGGTCAGCGATGTCCGGCGTGTTTCGGGGAATGTATGAACACTGTGATGAATACACGGGCCGGCGATGTGGAGCGGTGCGTCGCCGAGCTTGCGGCGCGCCTCGTCGACAAGGTGCCCGATGCGGTCTCGCTGATTGAGGTGTCGGTTCGCGAAGAGATTCCCGAAATGATTCCCGAGACGCGTGACGAGTCGCAGATAGCACTCTTGGACGACGCCATTCAGGGCAATGTGGAAACCATCCTTTACGCACTGCGCCACAACATTTCGGTCCACGACGTGCGAGCGCCGACCGCGGCGATCGAGCACACTCGACGTCTTGCTCAACAAGGAGTGCCACTGACGGCACTGATCCGCGGATACCGTTTGGGGCAGCGACGACTCACTCACCTGGTCTTCGGGGAGCTGCACAGCATCGATATCGCGCCCGAATCACGAGTCAGTGTGGTGGAGGCGATCACGGAGATGCTCTTCATCTACGTCGATTGGATGTCCCAGCAGATTATCGCCATCTACGAGGAGGAGCGGGAGCGGTGGCTCGAGTCCAACAACAGTTTGCGCGCATTGCGGGTTCGAGAAGTTTTGGCCGGTGGCTCGCATGTTGATGCCGATTGGGCTACCAACGCGATTCGCTATCCACTGAATTGGCATCATGTGGGGCTGGCGTTGTGGTATCCGGTTGCCAGCCCCGAGGCGGATGACTTGAATCGCTTACTCCGTTTCGTGCGGGGGTTGGGGGCAGCTGTCAAGGCCACTGCCGCCCCGCTATTTATCGCTACCGACCGTGCCAGCGCATGGGCATGGTTGCCGTTTCAAAGCGCGCCGGCCGAGATCACCGATGCAGTGAAGCGATATGCGTTGCAACGCAGAGAATCACCGAATGTGACGATGGGTTCGCTCGCCCCTGGTGTCGACGGATTTCGTCGATCGCACGACCAGGCCGAGACTGCGCGGACCCTCGCTCTGGCTTGCGGAAAGTCAAGCGCCGTTGCGCTGGCCAGTAGCGACCCAGGATTAGCGGCCGCCGCGCTTCTCGGCGGAGATCTCGACCAAGCCCGGGAGTGGGTCACCGATGTGCTCGGCAAACTGGCCAGCCCGACGGATAACGACGCATTACTGCGCGACACACTGCGAGTGTTTCTGAACTGCGGCGCTAGTTACAAGCTTGCCGCTGAAGAGTTGGTTTTACACTTCAATACGGTCAAGTACCGGGTGGGGCGGGCGCTGACTAGGCGCGGACGTGGGATCGCAAACGATCGGCTTGACGTCGAGCTTGCGTTGCTGCTGTGTCACTGGTTCGGCAACGCCGTCCTGTTGCGGGCGAAGACCTGACTGGCAATAGTCGAGCCCAGCTCACGGCAAACGGTTGGGCCGGATCCAAATGTGTTGAGCGAGAACGCTGCTGCCACGACGCGGCTCTAATGTGCCACGACTGCGGTTGGCGGGCCGGGCCCGTCGCTGCCGCTCACCAAGCTTGGGCGTCGACGGAACTTCGCGGACTCGGATTAGCAGCGACCCCGGCGTTTGTCCCCGCAGGACAACAGTTTGGGCTCTTGGACACATCGTCTCTGTGCTGTGGTGCGGATAGCTTTGCGACGAATTGAACAAGAGCTTCTCACAGAGCACAGCTCATCTGACCACTCGACTTAGAATTGAGGCGACAAATATGTTGGCAATCATCGGCAGCTACCTCACCATCATCGGTTTCTGCCTGGCGATATTTAGCCCGGTGCTCGTCCCCGGTCTCGTGACCGCCTGGCACGATTACCGTGATTGGCGTTCAGTGAACCAAAAGCCGCAGGCGGTCGGCACCGGCATACAGCCCGCGGCGGCATAGGGTCGTCTGAAGTGTCACACGATGCGGCTGATGCGGGTGGAGTTGTCCCCGTGCCTGGCGGGTTGCCTCAAAGGCGCTGCCGTGCCTGAGCTTTGGCGGTTCAGAAGCCGGAGCTTCGGCGTCGATCAATAGGCCGGGGTTCGGCTCACTGTTCGACGGCGTCCCGGTCCACGGTGCGCTACGCACGCACAGCCGTCCGCGTCGACCGCCGGCGCGGGATGCGTTCGGTGATGCCGCTCAGCGAGTTGACCATCCTGTTGGTTGCGTCGCCAGGGCGCGCCCCATCGCCCGGTCCTTCTAGGTCAGTTCGGCAACTCGATTAGCGCCGACGAGCGCGCCGCGCAGCGGAAAGCGGTCGGTGATCGGGTCGGCCGTCTTCGGGCCTTCCTCACCTCGGACCTCCACGCGGAGAATGTATGGCTGGGTGCCCCTCTGCGTGGGCTATGGCGCAGAACCGGGTCGCGGTCAACGTCGATGATGCTCCACATCAGCCCCTCACCCGGCCGCTGGCGGGCGAACTCGGTCGTTACGGTGGTCCCATGGTAGATGCCGCCAACCAGCGGGGAGCGAAGAACTTCGTCGCGCTGGGCTTGTCGTTGCTGGCGGTCATGCTGACCGCCGGGGTGGGTGGGCTCGCCGCCAACAGCGCCCAGCAGTATGGCCGCCTGCGACAACCGTCGTGGGCGCCACCGTCGTGGCTGTTCGGGCCGGTATGGACCACCCTCTATGCGCTGATGGCGGTGGCGGCCTGGTTGGTGTGGCGCAGCGGACCCTTGAGCGCGACCCGCAGTGGGCTCGCCACGTACGCCGCGCAGTTGGCCCTCAATGCGGCCTGGACCCCGCTGTTCTTCGGACTGCGCTGGCGCGGAATCGCATTGGTCGACATCGCGATCCTCTGGGTGGTCTTGGGCGCCACTGTGGTGTTGTTCTTTCGCCGCAGCCCGGTCGCCGGATGGTTGCTGGTGCCCTACCTTCTCTGGACCACCTTCGCGCTCTGCCTGAACCTGGCGGTGTGGCAACTCAACAAGTGAGACGCCTCAGCTGGCCGCGGACTGCTGTCATTCTGCCGACGGGGTGGTGCTGAAGATCGGCCAACAGATTTCTGTGGCGGTGAACGTTGTCGGAGCTGAGGGCGTGGCACCGATGTAGTGTTCGCGGATCGGGCCCTGGTTGCTGATCAGATGCTCGTTCACATATCGTCCCAGAGCCCCGTAGCTGCGGTCGATGCCTTCGTGTCCACCGGAGTGCGTGAGCACCGCGAACTCGGCCGGAGGCAGGACCTCGGCACGTACCCCTTCCGGGGGGTGCGCGGAATGCGGCGCCGGGACGAAGAGGGTTGCCTCGCCGCGTGATTCAAGAAACAGCGCACGGTCGTAGAGGCCACCCGGCGAGACCCCCAGAGGTGCGCTATCCGCCGTCTCAACTGCGTCGCGCAAAGTCCTCAGCGACACTCCGAACCAGTTGTCAATCTCGGAAACCTCGATGGTGGCGCCGATGGACCAGACGGCGAGCGCTGGCTTGTGATGCACTTCCACGTGGGCGGGGGCGCCAACGGGAGCAAGCAACTCGCGCAGCGCTCCAACGGCGTCACGAGTTTGTTGCAGCTGCACCTCCATCTGTTCGAGATGAGTGGTGATGATCTCGGTGCGAGCCGCGGCGTCGTCAGTGCTCAGCAGCGCCTTGATGTCGGGAATAGACATGCCGAGCGATCGGAACCGGCGGATGATGTGTGCATGATCGACCTGGCTGGTGTCGTAGAAGCGGTAGCCGGTGTGAGAATCGATGTGGGCTGGTTCGAGAATGCCTATGTCGTGGTAGTGCCGGAGCGCCTTCCTGCTCAAGCTGGTCATCACGGCGAAGTCACCGATCGAGACCCGTGCGCCCATGGCATCCTCCTCTGCGTTCCGCCGCATGCGTAAGGGTGAGGCCATCCTGCAGTCTCCCCCTAGGGCAAGGTCAACATTGCGGCGTGAGTCCGAAGGTCCAGTCCCGTCAGTGGCTTCCCTGGGGAACCGGGGGCCTGGCTGTTGGGGTACGGGCACGCATTCACCGGTCCACGGTTGACCTTCCCCTTAGGGGAAGCCCCACCGTGGGGTCATGACCACAGAATGGGATGCGCTCCCGGACACCATCAAGACATTCATGACCGCACTCACCACCCCAGAGGACGGTCGAGCGGTCGACACGTTCACCGCCGATGCCATCGTGACCGACGAAGGCCGCGACTACACGGGCCGTCACGAAATCGGGGCTTGGCTGACCGCCGCGGCCGGCGAGTACACCTACACCTCCGAGTTCACCGGCGCGACCACGACCGACACGACCGTTGACGTCGGGCAGCACCTGGAAGGCAACTTCCCCGGCGGGGTCGCCGATCTGCACTACCGCTTCACGCTGGACGGCACGTCGATCAGCCGGTTGGTGATCGAACCATGAGCAAAAGATGGTTCATCACCGGGGGCACACCCGGCGGCTTCGGAGTGGCGTTCGCCGAGGCGGCGCTGGAGACCGGTGACCGCGTGACGCTCACGTCCCGGCGCCCGCACGAGTTGGCGACGTGGGCCAACCAGTACGGCGAGCGCCTTCTCGTCGTGCCACTAGAACTCACCGACGCGGCCCAGGTGCAGCGTGCGGTGCATGCCGCAGAGGAGCATTTCGGCGGCATCGACGTGCTGGTCAACAACGCCGGCCGCGGTTGGTACGGATCGATCGAGGGCATGGGCGAATCCTCGGTGCGGGCAATGTTCGAACTGAACTTCTTCGCAGTGCTGTCGGTAACACGTGCGGTGCTGCCGGGGATGCGCGCCCGCGGAAACGGGTGGATCGTCAACGTGTCCTCGGTGGCCGGGCTTGTATCAGCGCCCGGATTTGGCTACTACAGTGCGACGAAGTTCGCCATCGAAGCCATTACCGATGCCCTGCGCGACGAGGTCGCCGCACAGGGCATCTCCGTCTTGGCTGTGGAACCAGGAGCGTTCCGCACGAACGCCTACGCCGGCTTTGCGAATGAGCCTGTAGCGGAGGCGATTCCGCAATATCACGACATGCTGGAGCAGGTCCGCGCCGCCTTCGTTGAGATGGACGGCGTGCAGCCCGGCGATCCGCGCCGCGGTGCCCGTGCGGTGATCGCGGCGATGGCTCAAGATCCGCCGCCCCGCCGGCTGGTCCTGGGCAATAGCGGATACGACGCCGTGATCGACACCCTGGAACAGACCCTGGCCGACATCCGGGTCAACCAAAGCCTTTCTCGCAGCGCAGATTTCCCCACCTGATCGGCCGCCGGAGCGAGACACACACCCAACCCGGCCAGCCGATCTCACAGGACACCAGCTCACCGGCGCCGGCGCGTCGGGTGTGGCGCGCGGCCCCACCAAGTAGATCTCGATGGTCGGCATCAAGCCGGCGCGTGGTCGACTGTCGGCATGCGTTGCTGCTGTGTCACTGTTTCGGCAACGCCGTTCTATTGCGGGCGAAGACCTGACTGGCAATAGTCGAGCCCAGCTCACGGCAAACGGTTGGGCTGGGTCCAAATGTGTTGAGCGAGAACGCTGCTGCCACGACGCGGCTCGAACGTGCCACGACTGCGGTTGGCGGGCCGAGTCCGTCGCTGCCGCTCACCAAGCTTCGACGTCGACATTGGTTTCGAATTACGTTGGAGCGAAACTTTTTTGACCTTGAGGCGGCAGGGGGTTCTTCAACCGATAAGGGGCCGTCGGTTATCGGTCATCTCGGTCAGCGCGTCCTGCATCGCGGTGTGAATTCGCTTAGCGAAGAGTTCGGCATCCTCACCCGGCCGCGCCTGAGTGGCCGGAAGTACCCGCGTGCGCAGTTTGGTGGGAAGCGGCAAGTACGGGAGGAGTCCCACCCCGCCGACGCTCAGTCCCCACGGCAGTGAGAGGGAGATCGGCAGCGCCTTCATCCGGAACAGCTTGTCCAGCCGCAGGACGCGGGCAAGTCGTTCACCGTCGGCGAGCACGAGCAACGACTCGCCGGCGCCCGCGGTGACGACTGGGACGATCGGCACCTGCTGTTCGAGGGCCAGTCGCGCGAAGCCGCTGCGGCCGCCGAAGATGACCTGATTGCGGTCGGAGAAAGGCTTGAAGGCGTCGAGGTCTCCGCCGGGGAACACAACGACGTGGTGGCCTTCTTCGAATGCCTGGCGCGCACTTTCGTGACTGGCGGGCCGGGCCCCGAGTTGTTCGACCAGCGGCCCCACGCCCAGAGTCCATGCCAGTTGATGGGTGAGGAAGGTGACCGGTCGGTCCAGCGCCAGGTCCTCCAGCGCGGCACCGGTGGCCAGCACATTAAGATCGAAAATCCCGCCGAATCCGTGGTTGGCGACGAAAAGTACGGGGCCGTTGAATGTCTCGGTCTCAAAGTCGATCTGCAGTCGGTTGTAGCGTCGCACGAATTCGATTGCCCGGCGACGGAACGCCCCGAGGGCCTTGTCCAAGCCGGAGTCCCCGTCCCCGGCGCTCCGTTCGACTGCGGCGAGCAGCGCATCCGCAAGTTCCTCGACTTCGTCGCGATCTTCCTCAAGCGCCATCGGCTAGACACCTTTCGCCTCAGCAGGAACTGAAGGACAACAGTATCGTCAAGGATTCAAAGACCATTGGGCATCTCGATACTGAACAATCTTCAGTTCGGCGGGTAGATCCTCGGTGTGTCTCGTGTTGTTTCAGCCGAGGCTTGTCTCGCAGTCCAGGTGATTTCCGCACACCATGCGGTCCAGCCCGCGCTATCGAGAGTCGCGTCCCCCGACAACGTCGCGGTCGCCACGGCGAAACTCGAGTACCCCGATACTCACTCCGAGTCGAGTCCCCTGCCGAAGACTCGGTTTCGCAGCCACATCGTGTCCATCAATTCAGTGTGCGGCACCTCCTCAATGGGTGCGCTCGGCAGCGACGGGGGTTCTACCGTGGCAATAGACGCAACGGGCCCGAACTGTCCCGACAGCAGCGGGTTGTCGAGATTCAGGGAAGATCGACAAGTCGGGCCACTATGACAAAGGATCGATTACTTCCATACCCCGTCAATCTTTGTTGCAGAAACCCCGGTCGGCTTCGGTGAGTTACCGGTCAAGTGGCGAGAGGGTCTCCACTTTTCATGGCGAATCCGAGAACCGTACGGTGCCCGCTTCGCCTGCCTAGGTCTCTTGCGAACGGCGTCGCTTGGTTGGCGGCCTGGGAATCCTGCGAGGTCTAGCGTTGGCGGAATGGGTTTGTTCAGTCATGAGGAGTTCCGGGACCCGGCCGACGGCGTTGGTGGCGGCGCCGGTGGTGGGGTTGTTGAGCGAGCTCGGCGGGCCGAGGTGGACGAGTACGGGGTGGATGAACCTGTGGTGGTGGGTCCGGGGTCGCCGCCTGAGGATGGTTCGTGCGGTCAGTTCGCTGTGCAGTTTCACGTGTCTACGTCAATGCTCGTCGGGCTGAAACGTATCGCCGATATGCGTGGGGTGAGCGTGCCGGAGGTATGCCGGCAGGTGATCGGTGTGTTTGTCGCCCAGCAGGAGGGTGAGCTGGGGGCATTGCTTGCTGCCGAGGCCGAGGCGGCTCAGTACCGGCCGAGTTTGGGTCAGGCGTAGTCGCGCCCGCCGCGGGGGCGCCGCCTGGACCTGCTCATTGCTCCGATGAGGTCCGGCTATCTCCGATAGTGAGGTGAGCTCGTCGTAGTGGCGCCTCTCTGTGTCAAGGGGCCCGTTTCGGTGTCGTTGTAAGGTAGTTGCTGGTGGGTCCGGAAAGTGACTTGTCCGAAGTGCCGGTGTGCGGGGTTTCAGCTGGCCACGCAGGATTTGAGTGTCGTCCCCGAGTGTCCTTCCGGGCCTGCCGCCATGGAGGCTGCGTCGCGGCACCCACGGGGTCGCCGGGTCAATGTCACGATCCGCGACGGGAATCTGCGGCGGTTCGACCCACGTGTGCGGTCGAAAGAGCAGCCACGCGCGATCTGCCTGAATGTCGAAGTCGAGACCCACTTCCTCCGCGAACCGGCGCCGCTTGCCGTCTTTGAGGCCACATTGGGCGGGCGAGTCCCCGTAGAGTGCCTCCCCGTACGCAGTCCGCAATTGCTTGCGCACGGTCGCGAAGTTGGCTGGGCTCGCCCTGGCGCGGGGCCTGCACGATCAGTCGCGCAGATCCGCTCTTGCTGGTCTGCATACGGACGGGCAACGTCTCACTGAGCATCTTCGCGATCGCTTGCACCAGCACGCGGTGGTGATGTGGCGGCGCGTCGACCGCAAGGGGATTGATCCCTGCGGTGCCCACCTCCCCGGGCGGAGCGAGCCCGCGCTGCACCCCGGCAAATGCAAGGTCCGACCGCGCGTCATCAGCGTCGCCCAGAGTGAGCACCTCCCCCGGTCCGCAGACCACCACGGGCCATTTCGGTCGCGGTCGCAGTGCCGCTCTCGCGTCCGAGCGGCGCCAGCCAGCAGGAATTGCGACGCGAGCCACCTCGATGCGGGCTGCCGCGATGGGTAAGGCGTTGAACCGCAGTACCGGCCACCGTCTAGACGGTTTCGGCAGAGCTGACGCGACGACCCGACCCCGTGGGCGTAATTCATCCAGGTAGCGACGCATCTGCGGCTCTACCACCGCGTGCCGAGCGATCGCGCCCATCGTCTCGTCGAAACTGTGCGCAACCACTAGGTGCGCTGCCACACCCTTCGACGCCAACTCCAGCAGCAAGTCCCGCACTGAGTTTGGTACCGCATCGGGGCTACGCACCATCCACCAGAAGCCTTGAGGCCACGCATCCGGGACGGACGCAGACGTGCGGAACATCTTCATTACCGACGCATCTCGGCCGCTGTAACCACACACCACAATCCCGAAGGTGCGGCTCGCATCGATTACAAAGCTCCGCAAGTCCCTATCCTGCTCACGAAGTTCCGGCTCGGTGTTCATCAACCGACGCTCCCGGAAGTCCCCGTGCAGCTTGACCGCCAATGGCCACCGCTGCGACTGGAAAGCCACCCGAGCACGCGCCGACGACTCCAAACCCGCGACGTTCAATTCGTCCCTGTCAACACGCTCTCCTGTAACTGTGCCCCGACGCAACGCATCAGTGAAGCCCTGCTCGATCAGCGGGTCAAAATTCGTGGTGATGACCAAATTGCAGTAGCCCGCGACCAACAAGCCACCCAGGACTCGATGCCCGAAACCCGGATGCGCTCCACCGAACAAGTCCTCCAAGTACCGTTTGCGCGCCGCCTCATCCGGCATGACCAATTCAAAGGCCGCGGAGTAGTCGCCGTCACTGCCCAACGTGGGCATGCCGTTGCGCCCGTCGAAATAATGGTGCACCCTCCGCAACACCGTCGGATCCGACTCGTCGAAGCCCTGCCGAACAAGTTGGTGCTCAATGGCGTAACGCTCACACAACAGCCGATCCCGCACCGCCGTAGCCGTCGGCACACCCGCCGAAGCTGAAATACCGGCACCGAAAAACCACCCGAACGATGCTTTCTGAGCCGCCCAAATCGCAACAAAATCGCTCAGTTGATGCACACCCACACCAGCGCGCACCAACTCATCTAAGACTGCAGGCGGCGCACTCTCGGCAACAGCCACGTCATGCGAATCGATCTCCGGCCCTCCAGGCCTAACCGAACAAGACCCTTCCCGCTTTCATGTCGCAAGCGACAATTTGGCGGCAATTCAATTGGGAAAGTGACACGGGATCCGGGAACCTACAAGCTGCTCTCTTGTACTCACCTCGCCATATTGGCGAACCGCGACAAGTGCAACTGATGCGCAACGGTCACGGTCCTGGTCGGACCGTTACGGTGTTTGGCGAGAATGAAATCCGCTTCTCCGCCACGTGGGTCATCGCGTTCGAATGCGTCCGGGCGGTTCAGCAGGATTACCATGTCGGCATCCTGTTCTAGTGATCCCGATTCGCGAAGGTCCGACAGCATCGGCTTCTTGTCCGTGCGCTGTTCGGGACCACGGTTCAGCTGGCTGATCGCCACCACCGGAACCTCAAGTTCCTTGGCCAAAAGCTTGAGATGCCTTGAAAACTCGGACACTTCGATCTGTCTTGACTCGACCTTCTTACCCGATGTCATCAGCTGGAGGTAGTCGACGACGACGAGTTTCAGGTTGGCCTTTTGTCGCAGACGGCGCGCTTTGGCGCGGATCTCCATCATAGTGAGATTCGGCGAGTCGTCGATATACAGTGGCGCTTCACTTATTTCGCTCATCCGCCGTGCTAGCCGGGTCCAGTCGTCATCGTTCATCCGACCCGAACGCATATCGGCCAGTTTGATTTTCGCCTCCGCAGACAGCAGGCGCATCACAATCTCGGACTTGCTCATTTCCAGAGAGAAAATGACGCTGGCCATGCGGTGCTTGATCGAGCACGAGCGCATGAAATCCAACCCCAGGGTCGACTTCCCCACCCCCGGCCGCGCCGCCACGATAATCATCTGCCCGGGATGCAACCCGTTGGTCACCTCGTCGAGTTCGGTGAACCCGGTCGGCACACCGCGCGACATGCCACCGTTGGAGGCGATGGCGTCGATCTCGTCCATCGTCGGCTGCAGCAGGTCTTCGAGCGGCACAAAGTCTTCGGAGGTGCGCCGCTCGGCGACCTCGTAGATCTCGGCCTGAGCCCGGTCGACGATCTCGGCGACATCGGCACCGTCAGCACCCGCATAGCCGTACTGCACCACCCGCGTGCCCGCCTCGACCAGGCGGCGCAGCAGCGCCTTCTCGGCCACGATGCCCGCGTAGTAGCCCGCGTTGGCGGCCGTAGGGACGGTCGAGATCAGCGTATGAAGGTAGGGCGCCCCGCCGATGCGACGCAGCAATCCACGACGGTCCAGCTCCGCGGCCACGGTCACCGCGTCCGCCGGCTCACCGCGGCCGTACAGGTCCAGAATCGCGTCGTAGACGTTCTGATGGGCAGGGCGATAGAAGTCGCTGGGCCGCAGCCGTTCCAGCACGTCGGCGATGGCGTCCTTGCTCAGCAGCATCCCGCCCAGCACCGACTGTTCCGCGGCGAGATCCTGAGGAGGCTGGCGACCGTAGTCCTCACTGGGTGGCGGGGTATCCATCCCAGGGTGGGGCATGTCATCGACGACCGCCACAGACCACCTCCCTTCGACTCGCCCACCGAACATACATTCGACTACCGACATTCCGAGAGTAAGTCATGGCACCGACCCCCACCCCCTAGCTTCGCGCCGGATGAAACGTAAACGTTGCTGGACAGGACTCCAACAAGGCCTGTTCATGAAGCTGTGGATCGAGTGTGCATATCGTTGAACGCCTGTGTTGAACGGGGTGTGGAGAACCTGTGGATCAAAGCGGAGTTTTTGTCTATCAGTGCTGCTAACCGCCATACAACGCCGCCGAATTTATGTGGACAAGAATCTCTACGGCGTGTCGGCGCAGGTTATCGCGCCGGGCGTGTTGGTTTTCCGCCAGATTTTGGCGGAGTTAATGCGGGGTTACGCCCACCCCCGGGTTAGCGCTTCGGAACAGTTCGCCAGAATGCCGCTCCGCGAAGCCGGTTCAAGGCAGCACAAAACCCGGTGCGGCCGCAAGGGCCACACCGGGCAGGCGAAGCGAGTTAGCTCTGGGCGACGACTTCGAGCGCGACCTCGACGTCGATCTCGGGGTGCAGGTGCACCACCACCGGGTGCGTACCAACGGCCTTGATGTGGGCCTTGGGCAGCCGGACGATCCGCTTGTCGAGGTTCGGGCCGCCGGCCTTCTTGATGGCGGCCACCACGTCACCGGCCGTGACCGAGCCGAACAGCTTGCCGCTGTCGGACGCCGTCTTCACCGGCAACGAGACCGATCCGAGCGCCTGGATGGCGGTCTTGATCTCGTTTGCGTGTTCGCGGTCACGGACCGTTTTGGTTTCGCGGGCGCGGCGGATGTCGTCGGCCTGCCGCTGCGCACCGCGCGAGGCGACAATCGCCAGACCACGGGGCAGCAGGAAGTTACGGCCGTACCCGTCCTTGACTTCGACCGTGTCGCCGACGGAACCGAGGTGGTCGACGTCAGCCGTGAGAATCAGCTTCATCGTTTACGTACTTTCGTTGGGCCGCGCGGTGATCAGCGCGTCGAGGAGGTGAAGGGCAGCAGCGCGACCTCGCGGGCGTTCTTCACCGCGACGGCGATGTCCCGCTGGTGCTGCACGCAGTTGCCGGTGACCCGGCGGGCCCGGATCTTGCCGCGCTCGCTGATGTAGGTCCGCAGCAAATTGGTGTCTTTGTAGTCGATGTTCTGGCCCTTTTTGGCGCAGAAGACGCATTTGCGCGCCTTGATCGGCTTCTCCGGAGCCGGGCGCCGCTTGGTGGACTTGGCCATGGTGTCAATCTTTCCGTTCTTGTGCTGTGGAAGTTAGGGAGTCAGAAGGGCGGTTCGTCGTCGCCGCCGCCGAACGAACCCGAAGCGGGGGCACTGCCCCACGGGTCCTCGCCGGATCCGCCGGACTGCGCCGGCGCCGCCTGCCGTGATCCGCCGCCGCCGCCGCTGAAGCCGCCGCCGCCGCTGCGGCTGGCCTTGTTGACCTTGGCGGTCGCATACCGAAGCGAGGGCCCGATCTCGTCGACCTCAACCTCGACCACGGTGCGCTTCTCGCCCTCACGGGTTTCGAAGGAACGCTGCTTGAGCCGCCCGGTAACGATCACCCGCGCGCCCCGGGTCAGGCTTTCGGCCACGTTCTCGGCCGCCTCACGCCAGATGTTGCAGCGCAGGAACAGCGCCTCGCCGTCCTTCCACTCCCCACTCTGACGGTCGTAGATCCGCGGGGTGGATGCCACCGTGAAGTTCGCTACGGCCGCACCCGAGGGCGTGAACCGCAGTTCGGGGTCAGCGGTGAGGTTTCCCACGACAGTGATAGTCGTGTCACCAGCCATAATTGCCTCCTGGGTCCGCCTGATGGGTGGGTGTACGAGCCTTGGATCAGCCTAGGCGCCTGCTCCGACAGAGGCGGTCAGTGCTTGTCGGTGCGCATCACCTTGGTGCGCAACACCGACTCGTTCAGGCTCAGCTGGCGGTCGAGCTCGGAGACCGTCGCGGGGGCGGCCTTCAGGTCGATGACAACGTAGATGCCTTCGGCGTGCTTGGCGATCTCGTACGCCAGCCGTCGCCGGCCCCAGATGTCGACCTTTTCGACCGATCCACCGTCTTTGCGGACAACGTTCAGGAACGTCTCCAGCGACGGGGCTACGGTGCGTTCGTCGAGCGTGGGGTCAAGGATGACCATGATTTCGTATGGACGCATAGGGACCTCATCACCTCCTCTGGTCTGGGCGGCCACGGAACCTCCGTGGCAGGAGGGTCGCCTGCGTCGGCAACCGCCCCAGGCTACCGGATGGCCGGGCTGACCCGAAATTCACTTCCGCGACTGGATGAATTCGAGCGCCCTGGCCTGTGTCGCCTCGTCGGCCTTGGCCAGCGCGCCGGAGTCAAACGGCGGCTGCGGGTCGTACTCGATGAGCAGTTGAGCGGCCTGGGCGGCCACCCGGTCGACGAGCAACTCGACCAGCCGTAGGGCCATGTCCACGCCGCTGGACACTCCCGCGGCGGTGATGATCCGCTGCGGCAGGTGTTCGACGACCCGCTCGGGCACATACCGCGCACCCAATCGGTTCAGCTCGTCGGCCGCGCGCCAATGCGTGGTCGCAGTCAAGCCGTCGAGCAATCCGGCACCGGCCAACAACAGTGCTCCGGTGCACACCGATGTGGTGAAGCTGGTACCCGGGTGCACCGATTGCAGCCAGCCGCGGATGGTTTCGTCATCGACCAGCACCCGGGTTCCGATCCCGCCGGGGACCACCACCACGTCGGGGGCGGCGACCTCGTCGAAGGTGGCGTCGCAGGTGACGCCGAGCATGCCGTTCTCGGTGCGCACCTCACCGCGTTGATGACCGACGAAGACCACGTCGATCGACGGAATGCGTTGCAGCACCTCATAAGGCCCGACGGCATCGAGTGCCGTGAACCGCGGGAACACCGGAATGGCGACCTGCATCAGCTCTGCCCGACCACTTCGGGTTCCGGGACCCGCGGCCGGCGGGCCGGACGTAACCAGGATGGCAGCCACGCGGGCGGATTGTCCGGTGCCAGGTCGAAGTCACCGCCGGCCGGATCGTCGACACGACCCTCCCAGCGCACCAGATCCTCCTCCGGCCGATAGATCTGGCGAATGACCAACAAGCACAACGCCGTCACCGCAATATCGCGGAGCAGCACCGTGGTCGTGAACCACTGCAGGGGCAGCGAACGGTTCGGATTGCCGTACAGGTAATACATCCTGGGCACCCATACCAGCGCGTCAATTGTCATCCACGCCAACAGAACCCGGCGGTGCGGAACGGCCAGCACCGCCAACGGGACCAGCCACAGGGAGAACTGTGGACTCCACACCTTGTTCGTCAACAGGAAGGCCGCGACCACCAGGAACGCCAGCTGCGCCAGGCGAGGCCGTTGCGGGGCGGTCAAGGCGATGTAAGCGATTGCGGCGCAGGACAACACGAACAGCACGGTCACGACGCTGTTCAAGATGGTCGGTGGTTCCCAGAACCCCAGTGCGGGATCGAAGCCGCGCCAGCCGGTAAACGACTTCACCACGTTGAACAGCGAGTCCATGTCGTCGCCGCGACGGGTGTTGAGCCGGAAGAACTCCGACCACCCCCGTGGGAAGAGCACCATTATCGGCAGATTGACGGCCAGCCAGGTCGCCGCCGTGATCAGCGTGGTCCGGTAGACATCGCGAAGTCGTCCCGACCGTATTCCCAGCACCAACAGCGGGCCCAGGAACAGCAGCGGATACAACTTGGCCGCGGCGCCCAAGCCAATCAGCACGCCTGCCAGCGCCGGTTTGCGCCGCGCCCAGGCCAGCAGGCCGCCCATCGCGAAAGCCGTTGCCAGGGCATCGAAATTGGTGAAGATCTGAAAGATGAGCAGCGGTGAGGCGGCCACCAGCGCGGCATCCCAAATGCGGCGACCGGCCAGGCCCGCCGTGGCCCACACGGTCAACAGCCAGGCCAGCGCCAATCCGAAGGCGGCGAAATCGAAGAACATGACCACTTCGGCGATCACCGGGACGGGCAGTACCTTGCTCACCGCGGTGTAGGCCTTGGCCAAACGCATTGAGACGTACTGGTACACCCCGGTCAGCACCGGGTATTCCATGTAGCGCACTGCGATCTGACCGTCGTAGCGGACTTGGGGGGTGCCGCTGCCGTCCGTCTCGATCCAGCTGGACTTGTAGGGAAACTTCCCCTGATTTAACAACTCTGCCCCATAGAGGGGAACTGTGTCGGAGTAGCACAACTCGTAATAGGCCCGTTGGTTGTCCCAATTAGCTACCCGCTGATCGCCTGTTCCGGTGCCGGTGCTCTGCAGGCAGGCGGCTTTCGTGGACCACCCCAGCGCCAGAAAGACCAGCGCGATGATGAACATCACCCGCACCGGCGTCATGAACCGGGTTCGGCCGATCAGCGCGTGCCGGCCCACCGGTCCGCCGACCGCGTTGGCCAGCGCGGCACCCAGAACGTCGGTGCGGCTGGGGCAGTCGCGATTGTCGGCGCTACGGCGGTCGTCGGCCAGCGGCCGCGGAGATATGGTGGCGCGCTCGCTCACGGGGGTGGTTGCGGGACGTCAGACGGCGGTGGCACCGACGGCGGCGGGCCGGCCGGCGGGACGGTGATGGTGGTGGGCGGGCCCACCGGCACGGTGATTCCCGGTGCTATCTCGACCGTCGGCTGGATCACCGTCTCCGACGGTGGCGGCGGCGGTGGCGGAGGCGCCGCGGGCACACCCGCGTAACCGCCGATCTCCGTTGGTTTGGGGAAGGTCTCGTTCGGCTGTCCCTTCAGGGCGCCGTCCATCGTCGCCTTCCACATGTCCGAGGGCAGGCCGGAGCCGTAAACCGCGCCGCCGGAGGCATTCACCAAAGGTTCGTCGCCCTTGACCGTGCCGACCCAGACGGCGGTGGACAGCTGTGGGGTGTACCCGACCATCCAGGCGTCCTTATTGGCCGTGGTATCACCGAACTGCGTGGTGCCGGTCTTGGCCGCGGACTGCCGGCCGCCCGCCAGGTTGTGGCCCCGCGAATATCCGGCGATCGGTTGCATCGCGGCGGTGACGTTGTCGGCCACGGCCTTTGGAATGCGCTGATCGCCACTGTTGTCGGCGGTGCTGGCGTCGAACAGGACCTGGCCTTCGGCGTTGACCACCTTCTGCACGAAGTGCGGGCGGTGGTACAGGCCGGACGCGGCCAGCGTCGCGTAGGCCGTGGCCATGTCGATCACGCGAGTCTGATACTGCCCCAATACGATTCCATTGTTGGGCGGGCCGCCCTTGCCGTCTTCGGACAGCGTGTGCGCGACACCCGGAAAGCTCTCGGCGACCCCGGCTTGGTGCGCCGCGTCGGCGACGGCCTGGGGTCCGCCCTTGAGCTTGAGCATCAGCCGGTAGTAGGAGGTGTTCAGCGACATCTTCAGCGCTTCGGCCAGGTTGCAGGTCCCGCAACTCTCGCCCTCGACGTTGGTGATCTTGATGCCGTCAACGGTCAGCGGTGAACTGTCGATCTGATAGCCCAGACCGATGCCCTGCTCGAGCGCGGCAACGAGGGCGAACACCTTGAACGACGACCCGGTCTGCAGCCCGGCCTGCGCGAAATCGAATCCCAGCGCGTTATTTCCGCCGTAGTACGCCTTCACCGCTCCGGTGCGGGGGTCGATGGAGACCGCCGCGGCGCGCATGTCGGGGTCCTGGCCGTCGAGGTACTTCGACACCGCTTTCTCCGCCGCCTGCTGTGCCTGCGGATCGATCGTCGTGGTGACCTGCAACCCCTGGGTGTTCAGCGTCTGCTCGTCAATGTTGAACAGCTCGAGCAGTTCCTTGGTGACCTGCCGTTCGATCAGCCCGTTGGGCCCGGTGGTCTGGTTCTCGGCACGGGCCTGATCGGGCGAGACCGTCTTGGGGAACACCTGCGCCGCACGGTCATTGGACGACAGCGCCTTGGTTTCCACCATGCCGTCCAGGACCCAGTTCCACCGCGCGAGCGCGCCTTCGGGGTCGACGGCGGGGTCCAGGGTGGACGGCCGCCGAATCAGCGCCGCCAGCAGTGCGCCCTCGGACACGGTGAGCTGCTCGACGGGTTTGTCGAAGTAGGCCTTGGAGGCCGCCGAGATTCCGTAAGCGCCGCGGCCGAAGTAGATGATATTCAGATACGCCTGCAGCACATCATCTTTGGACCACTCCCCCGACATCTTGGTGGCGATGACGAGTTCCTTGGCCTTGCGCATCACGCCGCTCCACCCGTGCTGCGCGGAGCCGACCAACGCGTTCTTAACGTATTGCTGGGTGATTGTGGAGCCGCCCTGCAGGTCGCCACCGAACAGATTGTTGCCGACCGCCCGGGCGAACCCGGTGAACGAGAAGCCCGGATTGGAGTAGAAGCCGCGGTCTTCGGCGGCAATCACCGCCTGACGTACGTGGACCGGGACCTGGCTGAGGTTGACGTCGACCCGGTTACCTTCCGGCGGCACAATTTTGGCGATCTCGGAGCCGTCGCTGGCCAGGATCGTCGACACCTGGTTGGTGCGGATGTCCCCGGGCCGCGGCACGTCGACGATGAAGTACGCCATGGTGAAGGTGACGATCGGCAGCAGGATCAGAACGGCCAGGCTCAGATACAGCGAGCGCCGGACCCATCTCCAGTTGATCTGCTGCGACCAGGTCGGCTTCGGTCGGGGACCCCGGGCGCCGGCCGATCCGGCCGGGCCCGACGGCGGCGGTCCGGCAGGCGGACGTCGCTGTCCGCTGAGCCGTTCGCGCCCGGCCCGCCGTGACGGGGCGTCCAGCGCGGCCTTGACCTGCCCGAGCGGGTCAGCGGGCGCGGGAGAATCGAGCGCCGCCTTGACTTGGTCGATCGGGTCGGCGTGCCGGCCGGGGTGATTGTCGGAGACCGTCGGGATGACCGTCGTCAGCCGGTCATCGGGAGGCACCGGACGCCGGGGCGGCGGCGCGGCCTGCTGCTCACCGCCGGAGTGTTTGCCGCCATCCGATGTCGTCGACTCATCCGGTTTGTCGCTGGACGACTGGTGGTGGCGCCCTCCGCTATTCACTGGCCGTGCGGGCGCCATTGCGCGCCGTCCGCTTGCCGCCCGACCCCCGCGGCGGGTGGGCGGGCACTGCCGCGCCCAGGACGTAGGACTTCACCAGATGATTCCAGCTACAGGTCCGGCACACTTCCACCACGTGGACAGCAAACTCCGAAAACCGCGTCGCCAGCAGCACCAGCTCTTCCGCGGTCCGCGCCGAGCCCGAAACGGCACCCAGATGTTCGCCAAAAACCCAGGACACCAGCGTGAGCTGTTCCTTGCGGCAGATCGGACACATCACCTGGCTTTGTTTCCCGTGAAACTTCGCCGCGCGCAGCAAATACGGATTGGCGTCACAAACCTCGGAGACACCGGTGCGCCCCGAGTACACCTCGGCCAGCAGTGAGCGCCGCCGAAGCGCGTAGTCCACTACCTGTCGCTGCAGTCGCACGCTGACCAGAGTACGTCGCCGCCGCTGACACCGGCAGGCAACTCAGCCTGTTGTCGCGCAGGTGTGTAGGTATCCGGTGATCACAGGCTGTGCCGGTCGCAGGCGCGACTTCTACGATCATCCCGTGGCGAAATGGTTGAGCGCACCTGCCCGTGGCGGATCGATGACGACGCGGGCCAAGGACAGCGACCGGCAGGATGCTTGCAACATTCTCGACAAGGCGCTCAACGACGGCGAGTTGTCGATGGAGGAGCACCGGGAGCGGGTCAGCGCCGCCACCAACGCCGTCACCCTCGGTGACCTGCAGCACCTGGTCGACGATCTGCAGTCCGCAGAGAGTGAGCACCCCGCCCAGATGCCGAAACTCAAGACGCAGGCCAGGCGCTCGGGATTAGGCTTGGCCGCCGCGGCCTTCGGCGTCACGGTGCTGCTGGGAATCGGCATCGGCTGGGGCCTGTACGGCAACACCACGTCCCCGCTGGACTTCACCTCCGACCCCGGTGCCAAGTCCGACGGCATCGCGGCCGTGGTGCTGACTCCGCCCAAGCAGCTGCAGTCCCTCGGCGGCCTCACCGGCCTGCTCGAGCAGACCCGCAAACGTTTCGGCGACACCATGGGCTACCGGCTGCTGGTGTATCCGGACTACGCCTCCATCGATCGCAAGGATCCCACCGACGACCGGCGGGTCCTCGACTACACCTACCGCGGCGGATGGGGCGATCCGAGCAGCTCCGCCCGCAACAGCAGCACCGATAGCGAGCTGGTGGACCTGGGCAAGTTCGACGTCAAGACGGTGGTGGGGATCCTGCGCGGGGCCCCCGAGACCGTCGGCATCAAGCAGCAGGACGTCAAATCGAGCTACCTGATCGTCGAACCGGCGAAGGATCCCACCACTCCCGGCGCGCTGTCGCTGACCATTTACGTCTCCAGCGACTACGGCAGTGGCTACATCGAGCTGGCCGGGGACGGCACGGTCAAGCAGGTTCATTACGTGAGCTGAGCGGCGCCACCCGAATGTGACTAACAGCGCATTAACGGACGGTGCTGTTGTCGCTAATATATCGGAGCGATACTATGACCCGAGGCGTCGTATCGTCGTAACAAGCCACGTAACAGGAGGTGAATCGATGCTGGAACTGGCTATTTTGGGGCTCCTCATCGAGTCACCCATGCACGGCTACGAGCTGCGCAAACGCCTGACCGGGCTGCTCGGCGCCTTCCGGGCGTTCTCCTACGGGTCGTTGTACCCGGCGCTGCGGCGGATGCAGGCCGACGGGCTGATCGCCGAGAACGCCGCGCCGGCGGGGACGCCGGTGCGACGCGCCCGACGGGTATACCAGCTCACGGACGAAGGCCGCCGCCGCTTTACCGAACTTGTCGCCGACACCGGTCCGCACAACTACACCGATGACGGCTTCGGAGTGCACCTGGCATTTTTCAACCGCACTCCGGCGGAGGCGCGGATGCGCATCCTGGAAGGCCGGCGCCGTCAGGTCGAGGAGCGCCGGGAAGGCCTGCGTGAAGCAGTCGCGCGGGCCAGCAGTTCGTTTGACCGCTACACCCGTCAACTGCATCAACTCGGGCTGGAGTCCAGCGAGCGTGAGGTCAAGTGGCTTAACGAGCTCATCGCCGCGGAGCGGGCAGCGCCCAACACCGTCGAACAGACGTAATCCCCTCGCACGAAACCAACGCAAGACATCCAAAGATACGAAGGTTAGGAGAACGCCCAATGAGTGGGAACACACAGGCGTCGACTGAGGTACGAGTCGCCATCGTCGGCGTCGGCAACTGCGCGTCCTCGCTGGTTCAGGGCGTCGAGTACTACTACAACGCCGACGACACGGCGTCCGTCCCCGGCTTGATGCACGTCCGGTTCGGCCCGTACCACGTTCGTGACGTCAAGTTCGTGGCCGCCTTCGACGTCGACGCCAAGAAGGTCGGCTTTGACCTGTCCGACGCGATCTACGCCTCGGAGAACAACACCATCAAGATCGCCGACGTGCCGCCGACCAACGTGGTGGTGCAGCGCGGCCCGACCCTCGACGGCATCGGCAAGTACTACGCCGACACCATCGAGCTGTCCGACGACGAGCCGGTCGACGTGGTGAAGGTCCTCAAGGACAACAAGGTCGACGTGCTGGTGTCCTACCTGCCCGTGGGCTCGGAAGAGGCCGACAAGTTCTACGCCCAGTGCGCGATCGACGCCGGGGTGGCGTTCGTGAATGCGTTGCCGGTGTTCATCGCCTCCGACCCGGTGTGGGCCAAGAAGTTCAAGGATGCCGGCGTACCGATCATCGGCGACGACATCAAGAGCCAGGTGGGCGCGACGATCACCCACCGCGTGATGGCCAAGCTGTTCGAGGACCGCGGCGTCACGCTGGACCGCACCTACCAGCTCAACGTCGGCGGCAACATGGACTTCAAGAACATGCTCGAGCGCGAGCGCCTCGAGTCCAAGAAGGTCTCCAAGACCCAGGCCGTCACGTCCAACCTCACCGGCTCACTCGCCGGCAAGGTCGAGGACAAGAACGTCCACATCGGCCCGTCCGACCACGTCGCCTGGCTCGACGACCGCAAGTGGGCCTACGTGCGCCTGGAAGGCCGCGCCTTCGGTGACGTGCCGCTGAACCTGGAGTACAAGCTCGAGGTCTGGGACTCCCCGAACTCGGCCGGCATCATCATCGATGCCGTGCGCGCGGCCAAGATCGCCAAGGACCGCGGCATCGGCGGACCGGTGATCCCGGCGTCGGCATACCTGATGAAGAGCCCGCCGGAGCAGCTGGCCGACGACATCGCGCGCACGCAGCTCGAAGAGTTCATCAACGAGGGCTAGAGCCTCGGGGTAGCTCGCCGAAACTGAGGTCTTGCAGAGGGTTTCTCGTACATTGTCTGCAGATCTTCAGGCGGGATGGTGCGCTTTGCGGCCAGGTAGCTATTGGTGGTCCTGCGCCGGTTCGTAGAGTCAGTGGCGTGACCGACGCCTCCTCTGACGACCTGACCGGGCTCTCCGAGTTCGACCTGCTGGCCGAGAACGCCGAACAGGCCGGCGTCTCCGGTCCGCTACCTGCCGTCGAGCGGGTGGACGCGGGTGCCATCAGCGCGCTGCGCTGGGGCGGAACCCGGCCGCGGGTGGTCTTCCTGCACGGCGGCGGTCAGAACGCCCACACCTGGGACACGGTGATCGTCGGTCTCGGCGAGCCCGCGCTCGCGGTGGACCTGCCCGGGCACGGCCATTCCTCCTGGCGCGACGACGGTGACTACTCACCCCAGCACAACGCCGACGCGTTGGCGCCGGTCCTGCGTGACCTTGCCCCCGACGCCGAGCTGGTTATCGGCATGTCGCTGGGCGGCCTGACGGGCATCCGACTCGGCGCCCTGGCACCGGAGCTGATCAACGAACTGGTCCTCATCGACGTCACCCCGTCGGCGTTGCAGCGCCACTCCGAGATGACCAAGGAGCAGCAGGGCACGGTCGCACTGATGCACGGCGAGCGCGAATTCCCCAGCTTCCAAGCCATGCTGGACCTGACGATCGCTGCCGCGCCGCACCGCGAGGTAAAGGCGTTGCGCCGCGGCGTCTTCCACAACTCGCGCCGACTGGACAACGGCAACTGGACCTGGCGTTACGACGCGATCCGGGTCTTCCCAGACTTCAGCACGTTGTGGGACGACGTCGATGCGCTGACCGCGCCGGTGACCCTGATCCGCGGCGGCTCCTCGGGGTTCGTCAATGACGACGATGTCGCCGAACTCGGCCGGCGTGCAACGTATTTCAAGGATGCGCACATCGTAGAGAATTCCGGCCACTCGGTGCAGAGTGACCAGCCGCGCGCCCTGATCGATCTCCTACGCACGGTGATCGGCACGGCTTGAGGCCTACGGTGGTCTCTATGACCTCCCCCGTACTCCCCGACCTTCCCATCCGCATCGGCGTGCAACTGCAACCCCAGCACGCCCCGCAGTACGACCAGATCCGCGACGCCGTCCGCCGCTGCGAAGACATGGGCGTGGATGTCGCGTTCAACTGGGACCACTTCTTCCCGCTCTACGGCGATCCCGATGGCGCCCATTTCGAATGCTGGACCATGCTCGGGGCTTGGGCCGAGCAGACCTCCCGCATCCAGATCGGCGCATTGGTAACGTGCAACTCCTACCGCAACCCGGAACTTCTGGCCGACATGGCCCGCACCGTGGACCACATCTCGGACGGTCGGCTCATTCTCGGCATCGGCTCGGGCTGGAAGCAGAAGGACTATGACGAGTACGGCTACGAGTTCGGCACGGCCGGCAGCCGGCTCGACGATCTGGCCAGCGCACTCCCCCGGATCACCTCGCGTCTGCGCAAGCTGAACCCGGCGCCCACCCGGGACATCCCGGTGCTGATCGGCGGGGGCGGCGAGCGCAAGACGCTGCGCCTGGTGGCCGAGCATGCCGACATCTGGCACAGCTTCGCCTCCAAGGACGAGTTCCCGGCCAAGGCGGCGGTGCTGGCCCAGCACTGCGAGGCGGTCGGACGCGACCCGGCCACCATCGAACGTTCCGCCTCGGCCGGCAACGGGTCAGAGGTGGTCAGCAACGCCGAAGCGCTGGCCGGACTCGGGGTCACGATGCTGACTGTCGGCTGCGACGGACCCGACTACGACCTTTCGGGCGCCGAGGCGCTCTGCCGATGGCGCGACAGTTTGTCTTAAGCCGCGCTTCATCTGCGAAACATCTCAACCTTGCCGCCCAGTCGTGAGAAACTTGCCGCGCTGGAGCCCGTCGGGGGGCGAAAAGAGATGTAACGAACTGATGCCTAAGAAGTATGGGATCAAAGAAAAAGACCAGGTGGTCACGCACCTTCTCAACTTGGTGCTGACCGGAAAACTGCGCAGCGGTGACCGTGTCGACCGCAACGAGATAGCCCAGGAACTGGGCATCAGCCGGGTCCCCATCCAGGAGGCGTTGGTCCAGCTCGAACATGACGGCATCGTCTCCACGCGGTACCACCGCGGCGCGTTCGTCGAGCGCTTCGACGAGTCGACCGTCTTGGAACACCACGAACTCGATGGCCTGCTGAACGGGATCGCCTCCGCCCGGGCTGCGGCCAACCCGACGCCACGCATCCTGAGTGAACTGGATGCGCTGCTGCGCTCGCTGCGCGCCGCCAGGGAGCCGCGGAACTTCGCCGAGATCGCCTGGGAGTACCGCCGGGTGGTAAACGACGAGTACGCCGGGCCGCGACTGCACGCCACCATTCGGGCGTCACAGAACCTCATTCCCCGCGTCTTTTTCATGACCTACCAGCACAGCCGCGAGGACATGCTGCCGTTTTACGAAGAGGAGAATGCCGCCCTGCATCGGCGCGACCCCGAGGCCGCCAGGGCGGCATGCATCGCGCGCTCCGAGCTGATGGCCAAGACCATGGTGGCCGAGCTGTGCAGGCGCGGGGTTTTCATCACACGCGAGGAATGTGCTGAGCCGGCAGCCGCGCGTGAGCGGTCGCCGATCGTGCTCTGAACGAAAACGACCCGCACCGCCACGCTCTCGCGGCAATGCGGGTGGCGATCGCCCGCACTGGTGCGTCGGCGTCGGACCCCGGGGAGGGTGCAGGGGGTCCTGCAACTCCTCGCGGATCCAGGGCGCCGACGGGACGACGATGGTGATGGTCCCCATGAGACCACGGCAAAGTCGTAGCGTCCGGGCCTCCGGAGCGGATATTCGAAGCCGCAGAGACCTCGCGGCTACAGCGGTTCCTTTTCTAGGTGCTGTGACCCGCACTTTTCTTGCGCGGCCACGCCCGCTTCACGCATTGTCTCCACCCGCGGGCGTCGCGGGTTAGACTGCCGGTTTATGGCGGACAGCGAACCCACAGCCCCGGAGGTGTCGGAGCTGGCGGAAGGGTTGCACCGCTCCTTGTCCAAGCTGTCCACGCTTCTGCGCCGCGGCGATCCGACCAGCGGGGCGGTAGCCGGTGAGTTGACACTGGCTCAGTTGTCGATCCTGATCACCCTGCTCGATCGGGGTCCGATCAGGATGACCGACCTGGCCGCGCACGAGCGGGTTCGCACCCCCACGACCACGGTGGCAATTCGCCGGCTTGAGAAGGTCGGGCTGGTCAAGCGCTCTCGCGACCCGTCGGATCTGCGCGCGGTGCTCGTCGACATCACGCCGCAGGGCCGGGCGGTGCACAACGAGTCGCTGGCCAACCGTCACGCCGCCCTGGCGGCGATGCTCAGTCAACTGCCCAAGTCAGACCTGGACATCCTGATGGAGGCGTCGGCGCCGCTGGCCCGGCTCGCCAGCGGTGAACCGGCCACCCCTGCGGCGGACCCCGACGACGCGTGAAAGTGTTTGTTGCCAATATGATTGGTAACTACTGAACGATGCCCACCGCACTCATCACCGGCGCCAGTGGCGGCATCGGCGCCGCCATCGCGACCGCGCTGGCACCCACCCACACGCTGTTGTTGGCCGGTCGGCCGTCGTCGCGCCTGGACGCCGTCGCCGAACGGCTCGGTGCCACCACGTTTCCGCTGGACCTGACCGACACCGACTCGATCGAAGCCAGTTGCGAAGTGATCGACCAGCTCGACGTGCTCGTGCACAACGCCGGGGTTTCCATTCCGGGTCGGGTCGACGAGTCGCACGTGGACGAGTGGCGGGCCACCTTCAGTGTCAATGTCTTTGGCGCGGTGGCTCTTACGTTGACGCTGTTGCCGGCGCTGCGGCAGGCGAGAGCCCGGGTGGTGTTCATCAACTCCGGTTCGGGCCGCAATGTCTCATCCGGCATGGCCTCCTACTCGGCCAGCAAGTTCGCCCTGCGCGCCTTCGCCGATTCGCTGCGCGCGGATGAGCCGGCGCTGCTCGTGACGTCGGTGCATCCTGGCCGAGTGGACACCGACATGCAGCGCGAACTGGTCGCTTACGAGGGCGGCGAGTACGACCCCGCGAAATTCTTGCGACCCGAGACCGTCGCCGAGGTGGTGGCCAACGTGGTGGCCACGCCACGGGACGGCCACGTGCACGAAGTGGTGATCCGCCCGCGCGGATGACCTGGTCACACGACCAGGTTCACCATCCGCCCGGGCACGACAATCACCTTGCGCGGCGTGGACCCCGCGAGGAACGCCTGCACCTTTTCGTCGGCCAACGCGGCGGCTTGCACCACGTCGCTGGCCGCGTCTGCTGCCACCACCACCCGGCCGCGCACCTTGCCGTTCACCTGTACCGGGTATTCGACGGTGTCGTCCACCAGATACGCGGAGTCGGCCACCGGGAAGGGGCCGTGCGCCAACGACGTGCCGTGACCCAGCCGCAGCCACAGTTCCTCGGCCATATGCGGGGCCAGCGGCGCCACCATCAACACCAGCGGTTCCACCGCGGCGCGCGGCACCCCGTCGCGATACTGTTTGGTGAGGTAATTTGTGTACTCGATAAGCTTGGCAGCCGCGGTGTTATTCCGCAGTGCCGCATAATCTTCCGATACGCCGGCAATCGTGCGGTGCAGCGCGCGCAGCGTCTCGGCGGTCAGATCCGCGTCGGCAACCCGGGTCTCTCCGCTTTCCTCATCGATCACCAGGCGCCACACCCGTTGCAGAAAGCGGTGCGCGCCAACGACATCCTTCGTCGCCCACGGCCGCGACGCCTCCAACGGGCCCATCGACATCTCATACACGCGCAGCGTGTCGGCGCCGTAGTCGTCACAGATTTCATCGGGGGAGATCGAATTCTTCAGGCTCTTACCGATTTTGCCGAATTCCTGGAAGACCTCGATTTCACCGTCGGGGCCTGGGTAGACGAAACCGCCGTCACGCTCGATCACCTCCTCGGCGGGCACATACGACCCGCGCGCGTCGGTGTATGCGAAGGCCTGGATGTAGCCCTGGTTCACCAGCTTGCGGTAGGGCTCCCGGGAGCTGACGTGCCCGAGGTCATAAAGAACCTTGTGCCAGAAGCGGCAATACAGCAGGTGCAGAACGGCGTGTTCGGCACCGCCGACGTACAGGTCGACGCCGCCAGGGTCGTTCGGACCGTGCTCGGCCGGCCGCGGGCCCATCCAGTAGGCCTCGTTTTCCTTGGCGCAGAAGCGCTCTGAGTTGTGCGGGTCGGTGTAGCGCAGCTCGTACCAGGAGCTGCCGGCCCATTGCGGCATCACGTTGGTGTCGCGGGTGTAGGGCTTCAGCCCGTCGCCGAGATCGAGTTCGACGTGCACCCAGTCGGTCGCCTTCGCCAGCGGCGGTGACGGCTCGCTGTCGGCGTCGTCGGGATCGAACGACACCGGCGAGTAGTCGCGCACATCGGGCAGTTCCACCGGCAATGCGGCTTCGTCGATCGCGTGGGCGTGCCCGTCGGCGTCATAGACGATCGGAAACGGCTCGCCCCAGTACCGCTGCCGCGCGAAAAGCCAGTCGCGCAGCTTGAATTGGATGCGGGACCGGCCCCGGCCGTCCGATTCCAGCCGTTGGGTCATGGCCTGTTTGGCATCGGCCACATTCTTGCCGTCCAGAAAGCCGGAGTTCACCAGGACGCCGTCGCCGGAATGTGCCGCCTGCGAAATGTCGCCGCCGGCAATGACTTCGACTATAGGCAGGCCGAACTGCCGGGCGAAGTCCCAGTCCCGCTGGTCGTGTCCTGGAACCGCCATGATCGCCCCGGTACCGTAGCCGGCCAGCACATAGTCGGCAATGAAGATCGGCACCGACTCGCCGTTGGCCGGGTTGACCGCGTAGCTACCCAGAAAGACGCCGGTCTTCTCCCGGTTTTCCTGTCGTTCGAGGTCCGACTTGGCCGCGATGGCGTGCCGGTAGGCGACCACCGCTTCGGCGGGTGTGGCACCGCCGTAGGTCCAGGCCGCCTGCACTCCGTCGGGCCAGCGGTCGGCGACCAATTCGTCGACCAGATCGTGCTCGGGAGCGAGCACCAGGTAGGTGGCGCCGAACAGCGTATCCGGCCGGGTGGTGAACACCTCGATGTCGGCGGCCGCACCGTCAGCCCTGGTCGCGGCGAACAACGCCGTGGCGCCGGTCGAGCGCCCGATCCAGTTGCGCTGCATGGTCTTGACCTGATCCGGCCAGTCCAGGCTGTCGAGGTCGTTGAGCAGCCGGTCGGAGTACGCGGTGATCCGCATCATCCATTGCCGCAACCGCTTCCGGAAGACCGGGAAGTTCCCGCGGTCACTGCGGCCGTCGGCGGTGACCTCCTCGTTGGCCAGCACCGTGCCCAGGCCCGGACACCAGTTGACCATCGAGTCGGCGCGGTACACCAGTCGGTACCCGTCGACCACGTCGGCCCGCTCCCCCGCGGACAGCTGTGCCCACTGCCTGCCGTCATCGAGAACCCTTGCACCGGAGTCGAACTCGTCGATCAGCTCGGATATCGGGCGGGCCTTGTCGGCGGTGGTGTCGAACCAGGCGTTGTAGATCTGCAGGAAGATCCACTGGGTCCACTTGTAGAACTCCACATCGGTGGTGGAGAAGCTGCGACGGCTGTCGTGACCGAGGCCCAGCCGGCCCAGCTGGCGCCGGAAGTTGACGACGTTGGCCTCGGTCCTGGTGCGCGGGTGGGTGCCGGTCTGCACAGCGTACTGTTCGGCGGGCAATCCGAACGCATCGAACCCCAAGGCGTGCAACACATTACGACCCGTCATCCGATAGTAGCGGGCGTAGACGTCGGTAGCGATGTAACCGAGGGGGTGCCCGACGTGCAGCCCCTCCCCCGAGGGGTACGGGAACATGTCCTGCACGAACAGCTTGTCGTCGGGAACGGCCGAGCCGTCGGCGGGCGCCAGGGAGCCGACCGGATTGGGCACGTTGAAGGTGCCCTGCTGAGCCCAGTTGTCCTGCCAGCTGCGTTCCAGCCCGGCGGCGAGCTCAGCGGTGTAGCGGTACCGCGGCGCGTCCGCGTCGGGTCCCGTGGTCGGCGATTCTGTCACGCCCAACAGGGTATAAGGGCCGCTACGGAAGCGACCGCGCCGAGCCCGTCGGGCACGGGTTGGTATCGGTTCCGTTGCGCACCGATCAGGGGTTCATCCCAGCTGTATTTCGAGCATGGTCGACGCCGTTGAACAGGGGTTACATTCGGCCTCGATGGTGGGCAGTGACGCCCCGGCTAGTGCGGAGGGACCGATCGAGATGAAGCGGATCGCGCGCAGTTGGCGGACACTCGTGGGCGGTGCGGCCGCCGGTGTCGTCGGCGTCGTGATGGTTGCGGGCGGGACTGCTTCGGCAGAACCTCTGGTCCCGCAGCCCTCGCTGCCCGGCCCGGTCCCCATGCAGCCGGCCACCCCGCCCGGACAGAACTCAGGGGTGTTCCCCGGAGGCGTCAACAGGTTCGCCCCCGCGCCCGCTCAGGCGCCTGCCCAAATGCCGTTGCAGATGCCGGCCCCGCTTCCGGCGGTGGCGCCCGCGGCCGTTCCGGCCACCGGGCCGGCGCCCGCGGCCGCGGCCCCACAACCGCCGGCGGTCACTCCCGCCACCACGGGCACGCTGCGTGAGTACCTGGAAGGCAAAGGCGTCAGGCTCGAGGCCCAGCGCCCCCTGGGTTTCAAGGCGCTCGACATCACCGTCCCAATGCCGCCGCGCTGGACTCAGGTGCCTGACCCCAACGTGCCGGACGCGTTCGTGGTGATCGCCGATCGGGTCGGCGGCAACAGCGTGTACACCTCGAATGCGCAGGTGGTCGTCTACAAGCTGATAGGTGACTTCGACTCCGCGGAGGCGATCACGCACGGCTTCGTCGACAGCCAACGGCTGCTCGCGTGGCAGACCACCAACGCGTCGCTGGCCAGCCTCGGCAGCTTCCCGTCGTCGGTCATCGAGGGCACGTACCGGGAAAACGACATGACGCTGAACACGTCGCGGCGCCACGTCCTGGCCAACAACGGGCCGGACAAGTATCTCGTCTCCCTGTCGGTGACCACGGCCGCGAGCCAAGCGGTTAGTGACGCACCTGCCACCGACGCCATCGTCAATGGCTTCCGGGTGGCTACACCGGGTGTGGCCGGTCAGGCTCCGGGCCGAGCCGCGGCACCCGCGGCACCCGCGCCCGCGCCCGCGCCCGCGCCCGCGCCCCAGCTAGCGACTCCGCCGGCGGCGTCGGCGCCGCGGGCGGTTCCCCCGCCCAGCCAGCTGGCCGAACCACCCCTGGTCACTTTGACCCCGGCCCCCGGGCACTAACCAGCCGGGCGGTGAGCCCGGCGCGCGGAATGATCGGCGGGCTCGTATGGTTAGCACATGCTTATTGCGGGCGTGGTGTGCGTGTGTGCGGCCATAGCGTCAGCCGCATTCGGTATCTGGTCGCTGTCCCATACGGCCACCACCGACGCCACGCAGTGGGCGGTGCGCTCGATGGCGCCCCCACAGTTCGCTGCCGCCGTGATGCTGGGCGCTGGGGGAGTGGTGGCGCTGGCCGCGTCGCCGCAGACGGCGCTGGTGGTGGTGGTGGTCTGCATCCTCGGCGCCCTCGGCACCCTGGCCACCGGTTCGATGCAGAGCGCGAAGTATGCCCTGCGCCGTCAGGCCGTGCCGGCCAATCAGCCCGGCTGCGCCGGCAGCTGCGGCGCCTGCACGCTGTCCTGCCACTAGCAGCGCAAAGCCGTCCGCGGCTTCGGAGCTTGCCGCGGCGAGATCAAGTTGGGTGCAAATACCCACAACTCAGGTTGTGCGGTGCAGACCATACTGTTAGCTGTGAGTGCACGCCCCAAGAATTACCGGATCGCCGCGTTGCTGGTGATCGCCGCGGCGGCGCTAGTCGTCGTGGCGGTGATGTCGATTTACCGACTTCCTTTCTTGGACGGAATGGTCGGAGCTGGCGGCGGCGGACCGTGCTTCGGTCCCACGATCGACTGCGGGCCCGGCCGGACGATCGGTCCCGCCGCAACCACCACCAAGCCGCCGGCTACGCCGCCGCCCAGCAGCGATCCCAGATGAGTCCGCGTGCTTTCGGCGATCCCTCGACATCGGCAGCGTGACCCCAGCGGCCGGAGCCGCCGGTCCGGTGCTTAGTCACATTCACCCGACCGCCGCGACATCCCTGCGGGCACGGCCGGCCATCGGTGTCGCCCGGACGATCGTGTTGGCGCTACTGATGTTGCATGCCGTCGAGATGACCGTGCTCGCCGGTGTCGCCAGGGCCAGCGGAGGTCGGTGGCATACCGGCAGCGATGCGATGCACCTCTCGAGCATTGTGTTGTGGGCGGCGATGGCGATGGTGGGTTGGCAGATGTGCCGGCTACTTCGCGGGTACAGGTCGCTGTCGGTTGCCGGGCTCGCGGTCCAGTCCGGAGTCTTGATGACATCCGTCGCGGTGGCCACCGACAACGTTTGCGCCGGGGTTGCCGTGGTCACGCTGGCAACCGGCATTCTGGCCGGCTGGGGTTGGCTGGCGCGTACCGGGCCGGGTATCGCGGGGTCCGCCCCAGCGACCGTGCGGGCAACCGGGGGCGGCGACCAAACATCGCCGGCCGTCGATGAAGTCGCCGTCGCAGACAGGCGACGGCCGGGTGTCGGTGCTTCCCTGGTGGGGGTGCTCACGTTTGCGCTGGTCCTCGCCGCGCTCAGCGCGCGCAGCGGCATCGTGTTCGGACTGGCGATTCTCGCGGTGATCTTCGTTCCGCTGGAACGACTGTTCCCTTTGCATCCGCGTCGCGTACTGCGCCGAGGGTGGCGGACAGACGTGGTGCACTACTTGGTCAACGGGACAGCGTTGAAGTTCGGGCTGATCGCGACGGCGGTGGTGGTGGGCGGGTTCCTCCGTGCGTTGGTGCCCGAACCGTTGCGTCTGGACGTTGCCGCCAGTCCCACCTGGGTGCAGATCGTGGCGGGACTGGCGATCTCGGCGATCGGCAACTATGCGGGACACCGGGCGGCACACGAGATACCGCTGCTGTGGCGTTTCCATCGGGTCCATCACAGCGTCCGCGAACTGGACTGGCTCGCCGCCAACCATCTGCACCCGGTCGACGAGACGTTCATCCGGTCTGCCGCGGTGCTACCGATGTATGCGCTTGGCTTCGGCCGGATCGGTCTGGGCACGTTTGCGATCGTCATCACGCTGCAGGCCGTCTTCATCCACGCGAATGTGAAAACCGAGTTTGGCCCATTGCGATGGCTGATAGCCACTCCGCATTTCCACCATTGGCATCATGCCCGCGAACCGCAGGCCCACAACAGCAACTACGCCGGGGAGTTCCCGCTGCTGGACGCAATTTTCGGGACTCTGTACCTGCCCACCAACCGCTGGCCGGCACAGTACGGTCTCGACGACCTGGAACCGGCCGGCTACCTGCGTCAACTCGCCTGGCCGCTGACCAGCTCACGCACGGCGACCAGGGCTGCCCGCAAACCCCGCCCCGCGCCGGCTAGTTGCGGCTGAGGTCGATCGGGTGCGTGGCCAGCATCGCCAGCGGCAATGGCTGCCGGCGCAACACCTGCCCCCACAGATCCGCCCGCGGTGGCGCTAGAACGTCAGATGGCAGTGCCGACAGCACGATCCAGTCGTCGCGCTCGATTTCGCCTTCGAGTTGTCCGATGGTCCACCCGGAGTACCCCGCGAAGATCCGCACCCCTTCCACCACGGGTGCGATCAGTTCCGGTTCGGCATCGAGATCCACCATCACCATGCGACCCGCGACATGCCGCAAGCCGGGCACGCCGTCGGGCTCGGCACCGACCCGCAACACCGCCAGACACAGTGCCGCGTCCCGCTTGACCGGCCCGCCGATGAACATCGTCTTCGGCTTGGCAGCCAGCTTGGCCCACTGCGGTAGCACGTTGTAGACGGCGGTTTCGCTGGACCGGTTCAGCACCACGCCCAGGGTGCCGCCCTCGTTGTGCTCGACGATGTAGATAACGCTGCGCCGAAACGTCGGCTCCAGTAGGTCGGTGTTGGCCAGGAGCAAAGTACCCGCTCGCACCCGTTGTGCAGCGGGGGCCGCGTAGTCCTCGGGATCTTCGTGCTGCGCCACTACCACATCATCGCACTCCAGGTCGGATCACCGGTGCAAACAGCCGCGGTCGGCAGAGATTTGTACTGTGATTGAGACGGCGCAGAGCCGACCCGTCGTTGCCGGTGCCGATCGTGGAAGTGGGTTCAGTGATTCGCACTCGGATGCAGGCCAGCGCACCCGTGGAATTGTGGCGCTCGGTGCGAGCCCTGCCCGACTTCTGGCGGCTGATGCAGGTGCGCATGGCGAGTCAGTTCGGCGACGGCCTGTTCCAGGCGGGCTTGGCGGGCGCGCTGCTGTTCAACCCCGACCGGGCCGCCGATCCGCTGGCAATCGCTCGCGCCTTCGCGGTGTTGTTTCTGCCGTATTCGGTGCTCGGCCCGTTCGCCGGAGCGCTGATGGACCGGTGGGATCGGCGCCTGGTGCTGGTCGGCGCGAACAGCGCACGGTTGTGCTTCATCGTCGCGATCGGAACGATTCTCGCCGTTGGCGCCGGCGACTGGGTCCTGCTGTGTGCCGCATTGCTGGCCAACGGCTTGGCCCGGTTCGTGGCGTCCGGTTTGTCGGCGTCGCTGCCGCACGTGGTGCCGCGCCCGCAGGTCGTCACGATGAACTCGGTGGCCACCGCGTCCGGCGCGATCGCCGCGTTTCTGGGCGCCAACTTCATGCTCCTGCCGCGCTGGCTCGGTGGCGCCGGCGATCATGGTGCGGCGGCGGTGATTTTCACTGCCCTGATTCCGGTGGCGTTGGCGTTGCTGCTGTCACTGCGATTCAGTCCCCGGGTCCTCGGTCCGGACGACACCAAGCGCGCGATCCACGGCTCGGCGGTGTACGCCGTGTTCACCGGGTGGCTGCACGGGGTCCGGACGGTGGTTCAACTGCCGTCGGTCGCAGCCGCTCTGTCCGGGCTGGCGGCGCACCGGATGGTCGTGGGTATCAACTCGTTGGTGATCCTGCTGCTGGTGCACCACTTGAAGAATGTCGACGTCGACGGGTTGGGCACCGCTTTGGTGTTCTTCGCCGCGACCGGTTTGGGCGCGTTCCTGGCCAACCTGCTGACCCCGGTCCTCATCCGGCGCTGGGGTCGGTACGCGACGGCTAACGGCGCGTTGGTGGCGGCGGCCGCGATCCAGACGGCGGGCGCCGGGCTGTTGCTGCCGGTCATGGTGGTGTGCGGCTTCCTACTGGGTGTCGCCGGTCAAGTGGTGAAGCTCTGCGCGGACTCGGCGATGCAGATCGACGTCGACGATGCCCTTCGCGGGCATGTGTTCGCGGTTCAGGACGCATTGTTCTGGGTCTCGTTCATCGTCTCGGTCACCGTTGCCGCGGCCTTCATTCCCGACGACGGGCACGCGCCCGTCTTCGCGTTGTTCGGGTCGCTGATCTATCTGGTGGGTTTGTTGGTGCACAGCCTGGTCGGTCGTCGGGGGCGTGCTAGGGAGGTACTGGGATGAGTGGTTCGGCCGCGTTCGTCGCGGATCTGCAGGCCGAGAGCGACGAGCTCGACGCGTTGGTTGCGCCGCTGCCGGCAGATGGTTGGGCGACGATGACCCCCGCGCCGGGGTGGACCATCGCCCACCAGATCGGGCACCTGCTGTGGACCGACCGGGTGTCGCTGCTATCGGTGACCGACGAGGCCGCCTTCGGTGAAGCGCTGACCGCTGCCGCCGCCGATCCCGGCGGGTTCGTCGACGCCGGCGCCGAAGAGCTGGCCGCGATGCCGCCCGCGGAGTTGCTGGCCGATTGGCGCGACACCCGGCGTCGGTTGCACGAAGCCCTGCTGGGCGTGGCCGACGGCCGCAAGTTGCCATGGTTCGGGCCACCGATGAGCGCGTCGTCGATGGCCACCGCGCGGCTGATGGAGACCTGGGCGCACGGGTTGGATGTGGCCGACGCCCTGGGTGTCACCCGGGCGCCGACCGATCGGCTGCGATCGATCGCCCATATCGGCGTGCGGGCCCGCGACTACGCCTACATGGTCAACGGTTTGACGCCGCCCACCGAGCCGTTCTACGTCGAGTTGCGCGGGCCCGGTGGTGACACCTGGTCTTGGGGGCCGCCGGACGCGGCGCAGCGGGTGACGGGTTCGGCGGAGGACTTCTGCCTCCTGGTCACCCAGCGGCGGCCGCTGAGCGCGCTGGATGTGACGGCGGTGGGGGAGGACGCGCAGCAGTGGCTGGGAATCGCGCAGGCGTTCGCGGGCCCGCCCGGTCCCGGGCGATGAGCGCGCACGCGCGCTCTCTACGCGCGCAACGCCGCCCGGTCGAGTGTGGATTTGACGACGCCTAACCGGCGTGCCGCGTCGTGGAATTCCCACTCGGCGCGGCGCTAGCGCGGGTCGACGACGACCCGCGCCCGCGCAACGTCTTTGTCGACGTCTTTGCCCGCCTCGCCGCGGGCCAACATGCCGGCCGGCGTCATGGGCAGCGGGCCGCCTCCCGTCGACACAGTCGGACCGCGCACTTCGGCGGCATTGAGCACGCCGGCCCGCAGGCTGGCCGGCTTCCCACCGGCCTCGGGTTCAAAGCTGCTGGTGGGACGGGTGTAGCTGGTCAGTCCGGCTCCGGGGAATCCGCCCGCCGCGCCGATGCCACCGCCCGCTGATCCGGTCATGCCCCCCGCGGCCACCGCGGATTCGGCGGCGGCCACGCCACTCGGTGCCCCTGCGGCGGGAAACATTCCACCGAATCCCTGCATCATGCTCTGCGGCAGGCTCGTGACGCCCTGCATGGCCTGCATCGGCGCCTGCAGCAGCTCCTTGAGCGGTTCGGTGGCCCCTGACACCAGCTGCATCGGCTGCTGCATGAGTGAACTCAGCTGGCCGGTCGCCTCGGCGGGGGAGGCCGCGCTCTGTCCGGCACTCTGAGCAGCCTGGCCCGACGCCTGGACCGCGTTGTGCATGCCGGTCTGTGCGGCGGCCTGAGCCACCGCTTCCGCCGCGGCGGCGGGCGCGGCCGGTGAAGCGCCCATTGGCGCGATCGGTGGCGGTACCGCCAACGCAGCGATCAAAGCGCTCAGCGCGCCGGAGTACGCCCAGCCCACCCCGGAGTTGTGTGGCCAGTGCTCACCGAAATATTCGCCGTCGCGCTCCACGATCCCAGGAGTGTTCTGGCCGAACCAGGGAGTCTGGGCCGGGGTCAAGCTGCCCGGCGGCCAATACCGCAAGCGCGAACAGCTCGCCCAGGCCCACGAGGTGTTGCGACGGATCGCCGCCGGTGAGATCAACGCCCGAGAACTTCCGGAGAACGCGGCCCTACTGGCACGCCGGGAGCACGAGGGCGAGACCCTCCGGGCGAACGCGGTGGTCCTGCATCTTCCTGCCGCGCAACCGGGTCCCCGCTCGGCGGCTTGACCAGTGCTCCGAAAAATTTGGGCGGATAGGCGGCCGACACTGCGGGTATACGGCGCTCGACAGCGGCCCCGTCCGGGCTGAGACAACTGAATCAGAGGCACAACCATGACATTCGACGTGACCCCGACGGGCGCCCAGCACGATCTCGCCCGACGGACCCACGAGTTCTCTGCAGAGGTGATCCGGCCGGTCGCACTGGAATACGACCAGCGCCAGGAGTTTCCGTGGCCGGTGCTGGAGGAGGCCGCCCAACGCGGTTTCTACAGCCCGTTGTTCTACCGGGATCTGATCGGCGACCCGACCGGGATTTCGCTGCCGATGTTCATGGAAGAGTTGTTCTGGGGATGCGCGGGGATCGGCCTGGCCATCGTCATGCCGGCTCTGGCGCTCTCGGCGATCGGGCAGGCCGCCTCACCGGAACAGATGCTGCAATGGGCCCCGGAATGCTTCGGGACCCCTGGGGACCTCAAGTTGGCCGCGCTGGCCATCTCCGAACCCGAGGGGGGCAGCGACGTCCGCAACCTGCGCACCCACGCCCGCCGCGACGGTGACGACTGGATCATCGACGGCCACAAGATGTGGATCGGCAACGGCGGCATCGCCAACGTGCACGTGGTCAACGCGGTGGTCGACGAGGAACTCGGTCACCGGGGTCAGGCCCTGTTCGTCGTTCCGGGCGGCACACCCGGGCTGGAGCTGGTCCGCAAGCTGGACAAGCTGGGCTGCCGGGCATCCCACACGGCCGAGTTGCGGTTCAACGGCGTCCGAGTGCCCGGCGCCAATCTGCTTGGCGGACAGGACAAACTCGAACACAAGCTGGCCAAGGCCCGCGAAGTGGTGGCCGGCGCCAAGAAGTCGGGGTCGGCCACGCTAGGCACCTTCGAACAGACCCGGCCGATGGTGGCCGCACAGGCGATCGGAATCGCACGTGCGGCGCTGGAATACGCGACCGCCTACGCCGCGGAGCGAGAAGCGTTCGGCGGACCCATCATCGACAATCAGGGAATCGCGTTTCCGTTGGCCGACTTGGCGACTCAAATCGACGCGGCCAGGTTGCTGACGTGGCGCGCCTCCTGGATGGCCGCGAACGGCGTCCCCTTCGAGCGGGGCGAGGGTTCCATGTCCAAGCTCGCCGCCAGCGAAGTCGCGGTCAAAGCCACCGAGCGGGCCATCCAAACGATGGGGGGCTGGGGCTACATCACCGACCACCCGGTGGAGAAGTGGTATCGAGATGCCAAGTTGTACACCATCTTTGAAGGCACAAGCGAGATTCAGCGAATGGTCATCTCCAACGCGCTGGGTTCGTCGGTGGATGTCCCGCCGCTGCACGTGACGGTCGAGCCGACCGGGGGACCGTTCAACCGGATGTTCGGCCGAGGCACGCCACTGCGCTCCCGGGCAGCCGATCGAGCGCTGGCACTGAAGGATAGGATCCCCGAGCCGGTGATGCGGGTCGCCATGAAGGCGCTGCAACCGCCCGGCCGGTGATCCCGTCCTGGGAGTAGGGTCGCGAGAGTGAGCAACCTGGAGACCGCCCCAGCCGAAGTTGCTTGCGGCGCTTCGCAGGTCACCGGGGACACGCCGGTTGTGGAGGTGCTGCGTCCACGGGAGGTGCCCCTGGGCGGGCCGCGGGCCATGCCCGTGCAGCGCACCCTGCCGCAGCGGCAACGCTCGCTGATCGGTGCCTGGTGCTTCGTCGATCACTACGGGCCCGTGACCGGAAGCGCCGCGCGCATGGATGTGCCGCCGCATCCGCACACCGGTTTGCAGACGGTGAGCTGGTTGTTCAGCGGGGAAGTGGAGCACCGCGACAGTGCGGGCGTACACGCCATGGTGCGGCCCGGCGAACTCAACCTGATGACCGCCGGCGCCGGCATCTGTCATTCCGAAGTATCGGTGGGCACCGGGGTGTTGCACGGCGCCCAACTGTGGGTCGCTCTGCCGGATTCGGCACGCGACAGCGGACGCGACTTCGCGCACTACCGACCCGAAACTGTGTCGATGCCGGGAGCGCGGGCGTCGGTCTTCCTCGGTGAGCTGGCCGGAAGCCGCTCGCCGGTAACGACTTTCACCCCGCTGCTCGGGGCTCAGCTCGACGTCGACGCGCGCACCGACCTCGAATTCGAGATCGACCCGACATTCGAGCACGGGGTGTTGTGTGACGAAGGCGATGTCGAGCTCGGCGGAGTTGCCCTGTCCGTCGCCGAGCTGGGCTACCAAGGACCCGGTCATCGGGTGCTGCGGCTGCGCAATCCGGCGGATCGGCCTGCCCGGGTTCTATTGCTGGGTGGCACCCCGTTCTGTGAAGAGCTGGTGATGTGGTGGAACTTCGTCGGCCGCAGCCACGACGAGATCGTCACATACCGGCGACTCTGGCAGGACGGTGCGGACCGCTTCGGCGCCGTCGACGGCTACCGAGGCTCGGTCACCCGACTGCCCGCCCCGCCGATGCCGAGAACCCGGCTTGTTCCCAGAGCACTTCCACATCAGTAAGGAGCACACATGACAACAGATAAGACCGGCGCAGAGGTCGACATCCGGGCCGAAGGCCGGCGCTACACGATCTCCGTCGGTGGCCGGCAGGTCGGCCTCGCCGATTTCGCCGACCGCGGCGATCAGCGGGTGTTTCACCACACCGAAATCGATCCTGCCTACGGCGGGCGCGGCTTGGCGACACTGCTGCTCGAGGACGCACTGCAGGCGACACGAGCGGACGGCAAGCGGATTGTGCCGGTGTGTTCCATGGTCGTGACGGTGCTCAAGAAGCATCCCGAGTACAACGACATCACCGACCCCGTGACGGCTGAGGTCGTGGGCTGGGTCAACACACAGCCGAGCAGCTGAGGCTACCGGCCGGCCGCCTCCCATGTGGTGGGCAGCATGGGAACGGTTGGGCCGCCACCGAACTCGTCGTCGGACAGGGTCATGAGTCCAGCCGCGTCGGCGTCACCCCTGGACGCCGTGCCCCCGAAGCCCATTGGGCCGGCGCTACTACTCGAGGCCGTCGCCGCGGGCTCGTCAGGCGCTGACGGGTCTGGGAGCGGGTCGTAATCCAGGACCTCGTCGGCGTACTGGTGCTCCGGCATGATGGCCGAGCGCCGACGTCGTGATCGGCGCTTGTCCCGCGCCGCCACTCCCGCCGCCGCCGCCGGGATCCCCTCCGCCGGCGCCTTTGCCTTCGTTCCCTCGCGGAATGTCGGGGTGAATCCCTCGCCCGGGTCGAGTCCGATCACGGCGTACGGCACCGCCGGCGCGGCCGACGCCGGCGCGGCCAAGGCAGGCGCGGAACCCGGGGTGCCGGTCGCGGAGGTCGCCGGGGCCCCGGCAGGCCCGGCGACGGTGGGCGCCAGGGTCGCCAGCGGCCAGGTCGAGGAGTGCTGCGGTGCGCCGCCCAATGCCACCGGCGCTTCCGCACCTTCGGCGACGACGGGCGGTAGCTGCTGTAGGTACTCATAACCCACGCCGATGACGACACCCAGGGTTATCGACAACAACGGATCGAGCAGCAACTGGGGGTAGGTCAGGCTCGCCGCGATCCACGTCACGATCTGGTAGACCACGGCGAACAGGAACGGCCCCCAGGTCACCAGCGCCTGGGCCGGGTTGGTCATGAAGTCGTTGATCAGCTGGAAGGTGTTGCCGACCGGGTTCTGCAAGAAGTTGGTGATGGGCTCATACAGCTGCTGCACATACTGCACGTACTGCTGCAGCAGCTGGGTGATGAGGTCGGCGAGGTTGAGTTGGTTTCCGGAGTCGGCGGCCGGAGCGGCCGCGGCGAGCTGACTGGGCTCGGCGACCGCGTTGGATTTGAGGACCGCCGGTGCCGGTGCGGTCGGTGGAACAGCTGCGGTGGCCGCCGCCGACGCTGCCTCATAGCCGGTCATCGCGGCCGCGGCCTGGAGCCACATGCGGACGTAGTCGGCTTCGTTCAGGGCGATCGGAATCGTGTTGATACCAAAGAAATTCGTGGCGACCAGCACCCCGTGGACGACGTGGTTAGCGGCCAACTCGGGCAGCGTCGGCATCAGCGCGAGGGCTGTCGTGTACGCGGCGGCGGCGGCCTCGTGCTGGGCGGCGGCGGCTTGACTGTTCGCCTGCGCCTGGGTCAGCCAGCCCAGGTACGGCGCGTGCGCGGCGACGTACTGAGCGGCGCTCGGGCCCTGCCAGGAACTCTGCGCCGCAGCGAGCACGCTCAACAGATCGGCCGCCGCCTGGGCATACTCGGCGCCGAGCGCCTGCCACGCGCCGGCGGCCGCCAACAGCACTCCCGGTCCCGGGCCACTGGACAACAGCGCCGAGTGCACTTCGGGAGGCGAAGCGATCCAGATCGGCGTCGTCACGGCGCACTCACCGCCGCCCCACCCCTCGGCATCGAACCCATCAGCAAACTGGTCCTCCCCATGCTGCGCAGCCCGGGCCGCGCGCGGCGCCGGATTCGGCATCTCTCGCTGCGGTCAGGGCAGTTGACGCAGCGGGCGGTTGACCTGACCTGGCGGGAGGGGGCCGCTAGATTAGGTTCGCCTAACCAAACACTAGACGGCTCGTGTCGCGTCCGGCAACGGGCCTGGCGTGGCGGCCGCTACCTGCCGTTGCGCTCGCGGTGCTTGCAACCGGGCCAGCAGCAGGGCCGGCGCTTGCCTTCCTCGAGTTCTTCCTGGGTCCGCCGGATGCGGCGTTCGCGGGTCGCCGCTTGCTTGGCGTCCTCGACCCAGCAGATGAATTCGTTGCGGGCCAGGGGAGTGATGTCGTTCCACAGCTCCAGGGCCGTCGCGTTTGCGGTCAGCGCCTGACGGAGGTCTGCCGGGATTTCGTGCACGACGCCGCCGGGTACCTGCTGGCTGCTCATTAGGCCAGGCTATCGCCAAGCAAGTCCCGGGAGTCAGACCGCCACTACGTCGACCAAGTCACCGAGTCCGGCGAAGTCGTCCGGATTACGGGTGTACAACCGGGCCGAATAGGCGTGGGCCGTAGCTGCGATCAGCACATCCATCGACCTCGCCCGTGGCTGGCGTCCTGCCTCAACGACCGCTGCGGCTATTTGGCCGTAGCTAGCCGCCACCGCTCCATCGAGCGGTAGTGCGTCGAAAGTGCGCTGGAGCAGCAGCAGGCGGCGCAGTCGCTCGGCCCGGATGCTGCCTCGTTTTGCCACCAGCACACCGAAGTGCAGTTCAGCCAACGTCACGGCGCTGATAGCCAGCTCGCCCTCTAGGGGAGCGACATCCGTCGCGATGACCACGCTGGTATCGAGCACGCCTCTCACGCAGTCGCCCACGGGTCTTCGACGTCATCGGCCACCGCACTCCGGTCCGCATCCCAGTCGGGATCGGCAGGCCCGGCGACAAGGTCGGCGACGTCCGCCCACCGACGCCAGGTTCGTGGGGCAGCAGGCACGAGCCGAGCACCCGGGCGCCCAGCGACGGTAATGACGATTTCCTCGCCTTCCTCCACACGGCGGACGAGTTCGGAGGCGTTCTGACGCAACTCGCGGAGCCCCACAGCCTTCATAACGCACCATAGCACATGTGCTACGTTAGGTCGTCCTCGTCGTCGATCGACCGCGGCCGCGAGTCGTCTCGCTCGCCGATGGTCGGACGACGGGGAGCCTGGTGGCCGTAAACGCCTTCGGGGTAAGCCGTTTCGGCGTGCTCGCTGAGGTCGATACCGCTCTTCTCGTCCGTGGCGCTGACCCGGAAGCCCATGAAGCGGTCGATCAGCTTGCCGAGCACGAAGCTGACCGCGAAGGCGTAGAGGGCGACCGCCACCATCGCCAGGCACTGCTTGCCGAGTTGGCCCAATCCGCCGCCATAGAAAAGGCCCTTGGGGCCACCGGTCATCACCGCGGTCGCGAACAGCCCGATCAGGAAAACACCCACAACGCCGCCGACGAAGTGCACCCCGACCACGTCGAGGGAGTCGTCGTAGTTGAGCTTGAACTTGACCAGGATCGCGTAGGAGCACACCACTCCGGCGACCAGTCCGACTACCGCGGCCCCCAGGGTGTTCACCGTGCCGCACGACGGCGTGATCGCCACCAGTCCGGCCACCACGCCCGAGGCGGCGCCGAACGTGGTGGGCTTTCCGTCCCGGAACTGCTCGACGGTGAGCCAGCCCAGCATGCCCAGGCAGCCGGCCACCAGGGTGTTGAGGAAGATCGCCGAGGCCAGGCCGTTGGCGGCCAGCGCAGAGCCGGCGTTGAACCCGAACCAGCCGAACCACAGCAGTCCCACCCCGAGTAGGACGAACGGCAGGTTGTGCGGGCGCATGGCCTCGACCTTGAACCCGATGCGCGGCCCGAGCACCAGGGCCAGCGCCAAAGCCGAAGAGCCCGAGACGATTTCGACGACCAGTCCGCCCGCGTAGTCCAGCACCCCCATCTTGGCCAGCCAGCCGGTGGGCGCCCACACCCAGTGGGCGATGACCGCGTACACGGCGATCGACCACACCAGCACGAACACCATCCAGGCCGCGAATTTGGCACGGTCGGCGATGGCGCCACTGACCAGGGCGGCGGTGATAATGGCGAAGCTCAGCTGGAACGTGGCGTACAGCAACTCAGGGACCTGCCCGTGCAGGGTTTCCGGTCCGATTCCGCTCATCCCGGCGTGGGCCAGGCCACCCAGGAAGCCGCCCGCTCCGCCGTCGGAAAAGGCCAGACTGTAGCCCACCAGCAGCCACGCCACGGTGACCAGCGGGATGGAGATGAAGCTCATCATGATCATGTTGAGCACGCCGGTGGTGCGCATCATCCCGCCGTAGAAGATCGCCAGACCGGGCGTCATGAGCAGAACCAGGGCGGTGCTGGCGAGCAACCAGGCGGTGGCCGCGGGATCAATATTCACGCTGCGACTCCTTCGATAGCTGTCGAAGAGAATCTAGACGGCGGGCGAACGCGTCTGTCACGGCGTCGTTGTGGGCCGATCCAGGGCAGTCAGGTCACGGCCGGTCGCATCATGGGATGCAACCGTGACGCCTGCCAGGGCGACGGGACCAGTGATTGGCCATGAGCATGGGACCAGTTGGTCTTCCGGTTGCACCCATAGACACTCACCCGCGACGCCACCGCAGTATTCTTCTCCTGCGAGGTGTCTCGCAGGAACGATTGAACCGTAGAGAAGTCCAACTATTCCTTGCCGGACAGGCACTTTCGGCTAGTGCGCAAATCCGCATCAGCCGGAACAACCACACTGCAGGCAACGCCCTACGGCCGTACCGAAGCCGCCGAGGCAATAGAAGTCAGTAATAAACATCGCGCCAGCTGACGCGTGAATGTCTCATTTGAACGCTTTATTTACGTTTCGCTAGCGTTCCGTCTTAAGTGGATCGCTTCGCGCTCTTTTTTCACACGATCATCGTCACGGTAGCCGCAAATTTTTTGTTATCCGGTAACATCACCACTCGCTGGTGTACTGGTGTCGACTCGTCAGAAAGGACCGGAGTTAAGAGATGAAAAGGACTTCGACTATGCGCGCTTACGGCATACGGGGCATTGTTGCGATAATGATTGCTTTGCTTTCCACTACAACCTTGGCCGGTTGCAATCATCAGCGCTTTTGCTCGAACCCGCTGGACATCGAGTGCTATAAAAATAACAATGGGCTGTGATAGGGATGGTCATGCGGACGAGCGGTCGCCTGCTGATCCCCTTTAGCGTCGCGCGATTTCGTCTTGAGTTTTGGAGTTGTGCTGCCTCGCAGGCCAGTTGGTGATCTTGGTATCTGTGGGGGCGAGATTGGGCTTGGTCGATGCGGCTGTTCGACTTAGACCGGGCAATTCACATGGAGCCTGGATTGCGACCCGCTGTTTGCGGGAGGTTTTGGCAAACGTATCCTTCGGGTGGAGTTGTCGCGGTTTCTGAACGCAGTAATCGACCCCGAGCGTCGCGTTGATTGGCAGGCCCGGCGTGCGGATCGCCGAGTTGCAGACCGCCGCCGGGCCGATCGCGACGAACTAGAATTGCGAGTGTTCGAAACATAATCGGCGTGATTAATTCTGGGCGCCACGCATGAGTTTACAAATTCTCAGCCGCAAAGGGGTTCCTCAAAACCTGCGGAAATAGATCTCGTTGTAGAACGCCGAGATGGGTCGCGCAAGCAGGGTCGGTATCGTCGGCCCAAGGTTCGAACCGCAACCATCACATCCGGCGCTTAGGCTTCCGCGCTCCGGTCGGACAGCCGCATAACCACATTGCGGTGCGGATTCCGCGGTATCCGCAAAGGACTCGCGGTTTGGCGGGATCATGCAGCAGGCCTCCGGCACAGAAAGGGACACAGAAAGGGACGTAATCCCTGGTCTCCCGGATGCGCTGGGCCACCCGCCTGCCGCCTCATGACTGCAGGGGCGACAGCAGATCAGAGAGCGCCGCCGCCACAAAACACAAAGGTCACGAACCATTTCTGGTTCGTGACCTCATGCGTCGCAGTTCGTAGAACCGCTCGTTGTGGGCGAAGGGGGACTTGAACCCCCACGTCCCGAAGGACACTGGCACCTGAAGCCAGCGCGTCTGCCATTCCGCCACTCGCCCGAACGACCGGAGGACCATATCACTGTAGTGGGTTCACACCCCAACCGAGCGACCGGGGCCTCCCGCACACCGCCTGCGAAAGGGTCTCCGAACAGTATCGATGTGACTCTCAGAATTGTCGCGGTGCCCCCGCGTCACGCTGTCCCGATACGATTGACAGTTATCAAGTCACCCGGCCGAGTTCATTCGCCCTCGACCGACGACTCCCGTACACAGGAGTGAGGCGAGCGCAAAAATGGGTAGCCAACGAGGGCTGGTTCAGCGCATCGAGCGCAAACTCGAATCGACGGTTGGTGATGCGTTTGCCCGAGTCTTCGGGGGATCGATCGTTCCGCAAGAGGTGGAAGTCCTATTGCGCCGCGAGGCTGCCGATGGCGTTCAGTCCCTGCAGGGCAATCGCCTTTTGGCACCCAACGAATACATCATTACCCTCAGTGTGCACGACTTCGAGAAGGTGGGCGGCGACCCGGAGCTCACCTCGGACGCTTTTGCTCGGTACTTGGCGGACTATATCCAGGAACAGGGGTGGCAAACGTATGGTGAAGTGGTCGTCCGGTTCGAGCAGGCCTCGAACCTGCACACCGGCCAGTTCCGCGCCCGCGGAACTGTCAACCCCGACGTCGAGCCCCGCCCGACAGCTACCGATTCCGCCCGGCCACAATCACATCATGCGTTTGGCGCAGAACCAGGAGTACGACCGATGACTGACAATCCAGGCTACCGCGGCGGTCAGGGGCAGGGGCGGCCCGACGAGTACTACGACGACCGCTACCAGCGGCCGCACGAGGGTGGCCAACCCCCGTATCCGCCGGAGGCCGGGGGCTACCCGCCGCAGCAGGGTTACCCGCCACCTCCGCAAGGCGGCTACGGGCAGGGCGGCTACCAGGACCAGGGTGGCTACGGTCAGGGCCAGGGCGGCTACGGCCAGCCGCACGGCCAACCTCCCGGCCAACCCCAGGGCGGTTACGGCGAGCAGGGCGGCTACGGCGAGCAGCGCGGCTACGGCGACCAGGGCGGCTACGGCGAGCAGCGGGGCTACGGCGAGCAGCGCGGCTACGGCGACCAGGGCCAGAGCAACTACGCGCCTACCTACGAGGCACCTCCGCCGGCGGCGCCCCAGGGTCCGCCCGCCGGCGGCTACGGAAGCCAGGGCGGTTATGGCCAGGACCAGGGCTACCAGCAGGGCGGTTACGGTCAGCCGCCGGGCGGTCAGCAGGGCTATGGCGGCGGATACGGCGACTACGGCCGCGAGCCCGCCCGTCAGGACGAGGGGTACGGCGCCGCACCCAGCGCGCCGCCGGCGCCCCCGGAGCCGCAGCGGCCCTCCTACGAGCAGGGTGGCGGTTACGGCCAGGACCAGGGTTACCAACAGGGTGGCGGTTACGGCCGCCAGGACTACGGCTCGGGGGACTACACCCAGTACGCCGAAGCGTCGGCCCCCGGCGGGTACGCGCCGCAAGGTGGATACGGTGAGCCGCAAGGTGGCTACGGCGAGCCGCAAGGCGGTTACGGCGATTACGGTCAGCCGGCCGCGGATTACGGCCAGCCACCGACCCAGGATTACGGCCAGGCGGGCGGCGGCTACGGCGGTTACGGTCAGGGCGGCTACGGATCGGTCGGGGCGCAGGTCACCCTGCAGCTCGACGACGGCAGCGGCCGGACCTACCAGCTGCGCGACGGGTCCAACATCGTCGGTCGCGGGCAGGATGCCCAGTTCCGGCTGCCGGACACCGGCGTGTCACGCCGGCATCTGGAGATCCGCTGGGACGGTCAGGTCGCGCTGCTCTCGGACCTGAATTCCACCAACGGCACCACCGTCAACAACGCCCCGGTCCAGGAATGGCAATTGGCTGATGGCGACGTGATCCGCCTGGGTCATTCCGAGATCATCGTCCGCATTCACTAACCCACTGACTCGAAGCTGCCGCGCATCTCACCGCATCGGTCACCCTCGAAGTATCGTGACGTTGCTGAGGTGCACGGCATCAGGTGCGCGGGGTGGGCAGTGCCGGGACGGAAAGGACCGCCGGATGCAGGGGTTGGTACTGCAACTGACGCGTGCCGGATTCTTGATGCTGCTTTGGCTGTTCATCTGGTCGGTGTTGCGGATTCTGCGCACCGATATCTACGCGCCCACCGGCGCCGTCATGGTGCGGCGCGGATTGACGCTGCGCGGCAACCTGCTTTCCCCGCGCCAGCGTCGCGACACGGCGCGGTATCTGGTGGTGACGGAAGGCGCGCTGCAGGGCGCCCGGATCACACTGAGCGGCCAGCCGGTGCTCATCGGCCGCGCGGACGACTCAACCTTGGTATTGACTGACGATTACGCCTCGACTCGGCATGCCAGGCTGTCTCAGCGCGGCTCCGAATGGTATGTGGAAGATCTAGGATCGACCAACGGCACTTACCTCGACAGGGCCAAAGTGACAACTGCTGTGCGAGTTCCCATAGGTACGCCGGTTCGGATCGGCAAGACCGCAATAGAGTTGCGCCCGTGACCCGCCCCTACGACGAAGACGCCGGCGAAGCCGGGGGCGAGGAGTGGCGCCCATGAACCCCGCCTACGACGAAGACGCCGGCGAAGCCGGGGGCGTGGGGGTAACGCACCCGTGCGGGGGCGAGGAGTGGCGCCCGTGACCCTCGTCCTGCGATACGCCGCCCGCAGCGACCGGGGCCTGGTACGCGCCAACAACGAAGACTCCGTCTACGCAGGCGCACGGTTGTTGGCCCTGGCCGACGGCATGGGTGGTCACGCAGCCGGCGAGGTGGCCTCCCAGTTGGTGATCGCCGCCCTCGCCCACCTAGACGACGACGAACCCGGCGGCGACCTGCTCGCCAAACTCGACTCCGCCGTGCGGGCCGGCAACGCCGCCATCGCGGCTCAGGTGGAGATGGAACCCGACCTGGAAGGCATGGGCACTACCCTTACCGCCATCCTGTTCGCCGGCAACCGGCTCGGTCTGGTGCACATCGGTGACTCACGCGGCTACCTGTTCCGCGACGGCGAGCTCACCCAGATCACCAAGGACGACACATTCGTGCAGACCCTGGTCGACGAGGGTCGCATCACCGCCGAAGAAGCACACAGCCACCCCCAGCGCTCGTTGATCATGCGGGCGCTGACCGGGCACGAGGTAGAGCCGACCCTGACCATGCGCGAAGCCCGCGCCGGCGACCGTTACCTGCTGTGCTCCGACGGCCTGTCCGACCCGGTCAGCAACGAGACCATCGCCGAAGCGCTGCAGATCCCTGACGTCGCCGAAAGCGCGTACCGGCTGATCGAGCTGGCGCTGCGCGGAGGGGGCCCGGACAACGTCACCGTGGTGGTCGCCGACGTCGTGGACGACGAGTTCGGCCAGACGCAGCCGATCCTGGCCGGGGCGGTATCCGGCGACGGCGACGACGACCAGCTGACGCTGCCGAACACCGCCGCAGGTCGCGCCTCGGCCATCGGCCCACGCAAGGGCGAAGTCACCAAACGTGTTGCGCCGCAGGCCGAACCGCCACCGAAGAAGCGCTGGTCGCGGCGCCGGATTGCGCTGGTGGTCGGAGTGCTGACGGTGGTGCTGATCGCTGGCCTTCTCATCAGCCGCGCCGTCATCCGGAACAACTACTACATTGCCGACCACAACGGCACGGTCGCCATCATGCGGGGCATCCAGGGATCGCTGCTGGGCTTATCGCTGAACAGCCTGCATTCGTTGGGCTGCGTGACCGCCAAAGACGACATCTCCGAAATCAGCGAGGGTCAGCCAACCAAGGACTGCCAGCTGATGAAGGTAAACGATCTGACGCCGTCCGGCCGGGCGTCGGTTCAGTCGTTGCAGCTTCCCTCCGGCACTCTGGACGACGCCCGTAAGCAGTTGCGCGAGTTGGCCAAGTCGCTGAAGCCGCGGTGCCATCAGGGCGCGACCTCGGCGCCCGAGCCTTCGGCCCCGTCGACGAACAGCAGCGGCACCCCCGAACCGAGCTACCAGCCGTCAGCGCCGGCCTCCGCCACGCCGTCGACCACTCCATCGGCGACGCCGAGCTCAGCGCCCACCACCACCACGCCATCGACCCACTCCAGCACCACCCCGGCAGCGCCTGCTACCCCGTCGTCGACTACGCCCAGCTCCGCCGCGCCGACGACCGAAACTCCGCAGCAGGCGGATTGCCGACCCGCGGCATGACCACAACGGAACTGCCGGCACCCGTAACGGTGACGCCCCCGTTGCCAACTCGGCGCAATGCCGAGTTGCTGCTGTTGTGTTTCGCCTCGCTCATCACCATCGCGGCGCTGTTCATCGTGGAGGCCAACCAGGAACGCAGCCTGCACTGGGACCTCACCACCTATGGATTGGGGTTTCTCACCCTGTTCGGCATCGCGCATCTGGCCCTCCGCCGCTTCGCGCCGTACACCGATCCGCTGCTGCTACCAGTGGTGGCGCTGCTCAATGGGCTGGGCCTGGTGATGATCCACCGGCTGGACCTGGTGGACAAGCAGGTGGGCCGGCAGGGACATCCCAGCGCCTACCAGCAGATGCTGTGGACCCTGGTTGGCGTCACGGCGTTCGCGCTGGTGGTGACGTTCCTCAAGGACCACCGCCAACTTGCCCGCTACGGCTACATCTGTGGCCTGGCCGGTCTGATTTTCCTGGTGATTCCGGCCCTGCTGCCGGCGTCACTGTCCGAGCAGAACGGTGCCAAGATCTGGATTCGGTTGCCGGGCTTCTCAATTCAGCCCGCCGAGTTCTCCAAGATCCTGCTACTGATCTTCTTCTCCGCGGTGCTGGTGGCCAAGCGCAACCTGTTCACCAGCGCGGGCAAGCACGTGTTGGGGCTGACCCTGCCGCGGCCGCGTGATCTGGCCCCGCTGCTGGCCGCCTGGGTGATCTCGGTGGGTGTGATGGTCTTCGAGAAGGACCTCGGCACGTCGCTGCTGCTGTACGCGTCGTTTCTGGTGGTGGTCTATCTGGCCACCCAGCGGTTCAGCTGGGTGATGCTGGGGCTGGTGCTGTTCGCCGGCGGAAGCCTGGTGGCCTATCACTTGTTCGCGCACGTGCGGGTTCGGGTGCAGACCTGGCTGGACCCGTTCGCCGACCCCGATGGAACCGGCTATCAGATGGTGCAGGCGCTGTTCAGCTTCGCCACCGGCGGCATCTTCGGGACGGGTCTGGGCAACGGCCAGCCCGACACCGTTCCCGCGGCCTCCACCGACTTCATCATCGCCGCGTTCGGTGAGGAGCTGGGCCTGGTCGGCCTGGCCAGCATCCTGATGCTGTACACGATCGTCATCGTCCGCGGCATGCGCACCGCGATCGCCACCCGCGACAGCTTCGGCAAGCTCCTGGCCGCCGGTCTCGCCTCCACCCTGGCGATCCAGCTGTTCATCGTTGTCGGCGGCGTCACCAAACTGATCCCGCTGACCGGGCTGACCACGCCATGGATGTCCTATGGCGGTTCGTCGCTGCTGGCCAACTATGTGTTGCTGGGCATCCTGGCGCGCATCTCCGATGGCGCCCGCCGTCCGTTGCGCACCCGCCCGCGCAAGAAGTCACCGATCGCGGCGGCCAGTACCGAGGTGATCGAGCGCGTATGAACACCTCGCTGCGCCGTATCTCGATGACCGTGATGGCGTTGATCGTGCTGCTGCTGCTCAACGCCACCATGACGCAGGTCTTCACCGCCGACGGGCTGCGCGCCGACCCGCGCAACCAGCGGGTGCTGCTCGACGAGTATTCGCGGCAGCGCGGGCAGATCATCGCCGGCGGCCAGTTGCTGGCCTACTCGGTGGCCACTGACAGCCGATTCCGTTTCCTGCGGGTGTATCCCAACCCGGCGGCGTACGCGCCGGTGACCGGTTTCTACTCGCTGCGCTACTCCAGCGCCGGCCTGGAACGTGCTGAGGATTCGCTGCTCAACGGCTCCGACGAACGGCTCTTCGGCCGGCGCCTGGCGGACTTCTTCACCGGCCGCGACCCCCGCGGCGGCAACGTCGACACGACGATCAACCCCCGGATCCAGCAGGCCGGGTGGGACGCGATGCAGCAGGGCTGCTCAGGGTCACCGTGCAAGGGCGCCGTCGTCGCGTTGGAGCCCGCCACCGGCAAGATCCTCGCGCTGGTGTCCTCACCGTCGTATGACCCGAACCTGCTCGCGTCCCACAATCCCGACATCCAAGCCCAAACCTGGCAGAACCTGCGCGACAACCCGGACAATCCGCTGATCAACCGTGCGATCTCGGAGACCTATCCGCCAGGGTCGACGTTCAAGGTGATCACCACCGCGGCCGCCCTGCAGGCCGGGGCCACCGAGACCCAGCAGTTGACGGCGGCGGCGAGGATCCCGCTGCCCAACAGCACCGCGACGCTGGAGAACTACGGCGGCACCGCCTGCGGACCCGGCGACACGGTGTCGCTGAGCGAGGCGTTCGCCAAGTCGTGTAACACCGCGTTCGTGCAGCTCGGCCTGCTCACCGGAACCGACGCGGTGCGCAGCATGGCGCACGCCTTCGGGCTGGACAGCGCCCCCGAGCCCATTCCACTGCAGGTCGCCGAATCGACGGTCGGGACCATCCCGGACGCCGCCGCGCTGGGCATGACCAGCATCGGCCAGAAGGATGTCGCGTTGACCCCGCTGGAGAACGCGGAGGTGGCCGCCACCATCGCCAACGGTGGCGTGATGATGCAGCCGTACCTGGTAGAGAGCCTCAAGGGGCCGGACCTGGCCAATATCAGCACCACGGCCCCGTACCAGCAGCGCCGCGCGGTGTCGCCGCAGGTCGCCGCTAAGCTAACAGAGCTGATGGTCGGCGCCGAGAAAGTCGCACAGCAGAAAGGGGCCATCCCCGGCGTGCAGATCGCATCCAAGACGGGTACCGCCGAGCACGGCACCGACCCGCGGCATACTCCACCGCACGCGTGGTATATCGCCTTCGCACCAGCGCAGGCCCCGAAGATTGCCGTGGCGGTGCTGGTCGAAAACGGCGGCGATCGCCTGTCCGCGACTGGGGGCGCGCTGGCCGCGCCCATCGGGAGGGCAGTGATCGAGGCTGCTTTGCAAGGGGGACCATGAGTCGCCACAGGCGAGTGAGGACGGCAAGCGCGGCACGTGCCGTGGCGATCGCTAGCCCGGCCGTGTCGATCGCCCGCGCGGCGAAGCCGGGCGCAGCGGGTCGACACGATCCGCTTCAGCCGGGCGCTGGGGGCACCTCCCGCTTGCGGGGGACGGGTCGCCACCGTCGAGTCGGACCGGAGCGAGGCGAAATATGAGTCCCCGCGTTGGGGTGACGCTGTCCGGCCGGTATCGGCTGCAGCGGCTCATCGCCACCGGTGGCATGGGCCAGGTGTGGGAGGCGGTGGACAGCCGCCTGGGCCGGCGCGTCGCGGTCAAGGTGCTCAAGCAGGAGTTCTCGCAGGACCCGGAGTTCATCGAGCGGTTCCGCGCTGAGGCCCGTACCACCGCCATGCTCAACCATCCCGGCATCGCCCAAGTCCACGACTACGGCGAGAGCGCGATGGACGGCGAGGGCCGCACGGCCTACCTGGTGATGGAGCTGGTCAACGGCGAGCCGCTGAACTCGGTGCTCAAGCGCACCGGGCGGCTGTCGCTGCGGCACGCGCTGGACATGCTCGAGCAGACCGGTCGCGCGTTGCAGGTCGCGCACGCCGCCGGCCTGGTGCACCGCGACGTCAAGCCGGGCAACATCCTGATCACGCCCACCGGGCAGGTGAAGATCACCGACTTCGGCATCGCCAAGGCCGTCGACGCGGCACCGGTGACCCAGACCGGCATGGTGATGGGCACCGCGCAGTACATCGCTCCCGAACAGGCGCTCGGTCATGACGCCACCCCGGCCAGTGACGTCTATGCACTGGGAGTCGTTGGCTACGAAGTCGTTTCGGGTAAGCGGCCGTTCACCGGCGACGGCGCCCTGACCGTGGCGATGAAGCACATCAAGGAGCCGCCGCCACCGCTGCCCGCCGACCTGCCGCCCAATGTCCGGGAACTGATCGAGATCACGCTGGTCAAGAACCCCAGCCAGCGCTACCGCAGCGGCGGGCCGTTCGCCGACGCGGTGGCCGCCGTGCGGGCCGGGCGCCGTCCGCCGCGACCCAGCCAGTCACCGCCGCCGGGGCGCGCTGCCCCCGCGGCCATCCCGTCGGCCACCCCCGCCAGGATCGCGCCGGCTCCGGCCACCCGGACCACGGCGCCGCGCCGGGCCGCCGGGCACCGGCCACCCGCTCGGCGGACGTTCTCGTCGGGCCAACGCGCGCTGCTGTGGGCTGCCGGCGTGCTCGGGGCGCTGGCGATCATCATCGCGGTGCTGATCGTGATCAACTCCAAGGCCGACAATCAGCCCTCGCCCCCGCCGACGGTCACCAACACCGGCAGCATCCAGACCGACGACTTCGGGCCCGCGCCGAATGCGGATCTCGACTGGACGGACAGCCCGCAAACCGGTAGGTCTGTACTGCACGCGTCGCTGGCCCGATTTGAGATACCGCGATGACCACCCCTCGGCATCTGTCCGACCGCTACGAACTGGGCGACATCCTCGGATTCGGAGGTATGTCGGAAGTTCACCTAGCACGTGACCTGCGGCTCCACCGCGACGTCGCGGTCAAGGTGCTGCGCGCCGACCTGGCCCGCGATCCGAGTTTCTATCTACGTTTCCGGCGCGAGGCGCAGAACGCCGCCGCGCTGAACCACCCCGCGATCGTCGCGGTGTACGACACCGGTGAGGCGGAGACGCCCGCGGGCCCGTTGCCCTACATCGTCATGGAATACGTCGACGGCGTCACGTTGCGTGACATCGTGCACACGGAGGGCCCGATGACGCCCAAGCGCGCCATCGAGGTGATCGCCGATGCCTGCCAGGCGCTCAACTTCAGCCACCAGAACGGCATCATCCACCGCGACGTCAAGCCCGCCAACATCATGATCAGCTCCACCAACGCGGTGAAGGTGATGGACTTCGGGATCGCCCGCGCTATCGCCGACGGTGGCAACAGCGTCACCCAGACCGCCGCGGTGATCGGTACCGCGCAGTATCTCTCGCCGGAGCAGGCCCGCGGCGATTCCGTCGACGCCCGCTCCGATGTCTATTCGCTGGGCTGCGTTCTGTACGAAATGCTGACCGGTGAGCCGCCTTTCACCGGTGACTCGCCGGTGTCGGTGGCCTACCAGCACGTCCGGGAGGACCCGATCCCGCCCTCGGAGCGCCACGAGGGCATTTCCGCCGACCTCGATGCCGTCGTGCTCAAGGCGCTGGCCAAGAACCCGGAGAACCGGTACCAGACGGCGGCCGAGATGCGAGCGGACCTGGTCCGGGTGCACAACGGTGAACCGCCGGAAGCGCCCAAGGTGCTCACCGGCGCCGAGCGCAAGGCGTTCATGTCGTCTTCCGGCGCCGGCCACGGCGGTCCGCGCACCGACCCGCTGCCACGGCAGAATTTCGACGACTCCGACCGGGACCGCAGTGCGGGCTCGGTGGGCCGGTGGGTGGCCGTGGTCGCGGTGCTGGCGGTGCTGACCATCGTCGTGACGATCGCAATCAACACGTTCGGCGGAAACACCCGCAGCGTTCAAGTTCCCGACGTCCGGGGCCAGAGTTCCGCCGATGCGATCGTGGCCTTACAGAACAAGGGCTTCAAGACGCGTACGCAGCAGAAGCCCGACTCCCAGATCCTGCCCGATCACGTCATCGGGACTGACCCGGCGGCCAATTCTTCGGTGGGAGCCGGCGACGAGATCACCATCAACGTCTCCACGGGGCCGGAGCAGCGTGAAGTGCCCGACGTGTCCTCATTGACGTACTCCGAGGCGGTCAAGAAGCTGACCGCGGCCGGTTTCAACAAGTTCAAGCAGTCGAACTCGCCGTCGACTCCGGAACTGCAGGGCAAGGTGGTCGGGACGAACCCGCCCGCCAACCAGACGTCGGCCATCACCAACGTCATCACGATCATCGTGGGCTCGGGTCCGGAGACCAAGCAGATCCCCGACGTCACGGGACAGACCGTCGACGTCGCGCAGAAGAATCTGAACGTCTACGGATTCACCAAGATCACCCAGACCCAGGTCGACAGCCCGCGCCCGGCCGGCGAAGTCATCGGCACCAATCCGGCCAAGGGTGAGACACAGCCGGTCGACACCGTCATCGAACTGCAGGTGTCCAAGGGCAACCAGTTCATCATGCCCGACGTGACCGGCATGTTCTGGACCGACGCCGAACCGCGGCTGCGGGCGCTGGGCTGGACCGGAGTGCTGGACAAAGGTCCCGACGTCGACGCCGGGGGCGCCCTGCACAACAAGGTCGTCTCTCAGAGCCCGTCCGCTGGCAGCGGCGTGAACCGCGACGGCGTGATCACGCTGAAGTTCGGTCAGTAGCCCCCGCGTCGTTGGGAAAGTGCGGCCGGATCGCGGTGAGCACCTCGTTCTCCAGCCGGCGCACCAACGTGTCGTCGCGGGCCCAGCCGCAGTAGCTCAACCAGTTGGCCAGCATCCGGTGCCCGCCTTCGGTCAGGATCGACTCGGGGTGGAACTGGACGCCGTGGATCGGCAGCGAGGTGTGCCGCACGGCCATGATCACCCCGCTCTGGGTGTGCGCGATGGCCTCCAGCTCGGCGGGCAACGACTCAGGCAGGATAGTCAGCGAATGATACCGGGTGGCCGTGAATGGGTCCGGAAGTCCTTGTAGCACACCGACATTGGCGTGGAACACACTGCTGGTCTTGCCGTGCAGCAGCTCCGGCGCGCGATCGACTGTGGCCCCGAAAGCCACCCCGATGGCCTGGTGTCCCAAGCAGACACCGAGCAGCGGTGTGTTCGCGGCCGCACACGCACGCACCAGAGGGATCGATGCGCCGGCCCGTTCCGGTGTGCCGGGTCCGGGGCTCAGCAGCACGCCGTCGAACTCGGCGGCTATGGCTTCGGGGCATTCGCGCCCTGTGAGCCTGGCGTCGTCGTTACGCCACACCGCAGCCTCGACGCCCAGCTGGCCCAGGTATTGCACCAGGTTGAACACGAAGCTGTCGTAGTTGTCGACGACGAGGATCCGCATCGTGACAGGTTACCGTCCGCCCCCGGGTGCTGCCGTCAGTAGCCGATCGGGCCGATGGGCTGCGCGAAGTGCAGCCGAACCGGTTCAGCATGCCCGACGACGGCGACATCGGGCTTGACGTCCTCCCGGTAGCCCAGCCCGAACCGGACGACGTACTGCTTGTAGAGCGTCACCAGGGGAGCGGCCCCCAGGGCGGCTTGCATGGCCGTGGCGTTGCCGATCGCGGTGATGGAATACGGCGGGCTGTAGGTGCGGCCGTTGAGCAGCAGCGTATTGCCGACGCAGCGGACCACCGAGGTGGCGATGATCCGCTGGTCCTGCATCTGTATCGCCTCCGCACCGGCGCTCCACAATGCGTTGAGCACACCGTCGATGTCCTGCTGGTGCACCACCAGGTCATCGGGTGTGGCATCGCGCGGGAATCGCCCGTTGGCGTCACGCTGGGCGTCGTTGAGGACGACGACCAGGCCGGGGCCGTGCACGGGGTTCATGTCCGCATCGCCGGCCAGTTCGGCGGCCCGCTTGAGCATGGCCTTGAGCGCGACGTCCGAGGACCGCCCGTGCGCGGCGTCGATCTTGCGGGTGAGCGCTTCCCGCTCGGCATCCAGGTGCCCGACCGAGGAGCGCGTCTCCCGCACCAGATCGACCAGGCGGGGCGCATCGCTGCGGCGGATCTCCGCGCCGCCGGAGACCCCGTGCGTGGCAGCCAACAGCAGTCCGGCCAGCAGACACACCAACGGGACACCGAAGCGCCACGGCGAGCGGCGCCGATCGATCATGGTGTCTCCTGTGGGCTAGTCTCGTATCCGAGCTCTACCTGCATGCAACCGTAATCGTTGCACCCGTCCCGCTTGTTGTTGAGGTATCAGAGGTACACATGCCCAAGTCGAAGGTCCGCAAGAAGAACGACTTCACCGTCAGCGCGGTCAGCCGCACCCCGGTGAAGGTGAAGGTCGGGCCGTCGAGCGTGTGGTTCGTCGCCTTGTTCATCGGTCTGATGCTGATCGGCCTCGTCTGGTTGATGGTTTTCCAGCTCGCGGCCTACGGGCCCCAGGCGCCGGCAGCGCTGCACTGGATGGCGGAACTGGGTCCGTGGAATTACGCGATCGCGTTCTCGTTCATGATCACCGGGTTGTTGCTGACGATGCGCTGGCACTGAGCGGCCGCAACGGGTATTCACGAGCGCGTAATGCATTCATTCTGCGGTGGTTCGGCGAGCGCGCCAGCAACCTTCTGCTCACCCAATCACACGCGTGTGATTCATCCCCACTGTTGATAGCGTCTGTGGATAACCGTATCTACCGTGGTAAGGGGGGCGCGGTAGCACATGCAGCAAACTGAGTGGGCGCCGCAGACGGCGGGAATCGCTGGTTGTGGGATCGCGGGTGCCGTGCTGGCTATCACGACTGTGACGCTGGTCACAGACCCGCCGGGCCGGGTTATCGCGGGGATCGCGGCGGTGGGTTTGCTCTTGTTTGCCATGGCCTCGTGGCGCGCACGGCCCAAGCTGGCAATCACGTCCGAGGGTTTGGCGGTGCGCGGCTGGTTCCGCACGCAGGTGTTGCGCCGGGACGTCATCAAGATCATCCGCATCTCGGAGTTCCGCCGACACGGGCGCAGGGTCCGTCTGCTGGAGCTTGAAACCGTCGACGGCGGGCTGCTCATCCTGTCCCGCTGGGATCTGGGCACCGACCCGTTAGAGGTGCTGGACGCGCTCACCGACGCCGGTTACGCGGGATAGCTTTCCGGTCCTTGCCTGGCCGCGAGCGCGCGCTTACCTGGCCTGTCTTGCGCCCGGCGAGCGTGCGCGTTTGTACATCGACACGCCGCTACGACCGGCATTATGTGCACGCTCGGCGGCGGGACGCCCGCGCCGGTCGCTCGCGGCGGCGGCTGGTGTCAGGAAATGGTGATCGACTCGATGACAACCGGGTTGGTGGGCCGGTCGCTGCCATCAGTGGGCGTGGTGGCGATCGCGTCGACGACACCCTGTGAGTCGGGGTCGATGACCTCACCGAAGATGGTGTGGCGCCGGTTCAGGTGCGGAGTCGGGCCGACGGTGATGAAGAACTGGGAGCCGTTGGTGCCCGGGCCGGCGTTGGCCATCGCGAGCAGGTACGGACGGTCGAACTGCAGCTCGGGGTGGAACTCATCGGCAAACTTGTAGCCGGGGCCGCCGCGGCCGGTGCCGGTGGGGTCACCGCCCTGGATCATGAAGCCCCGGATCACCCGGTGGAAGACCGCGCCATCGTAGAACGGGCCCGACGGACCGCCCGAGGCGTTCTGAGTGGAGTACTCCTTGGTGCCCTGCGCCAGGCCGACGAAGTTGGCGACGGTCTTGGGCGCGTGGTTCCCGAACAGGGCGACCTTGATGTCTCCGCGATTGGTGTGCAGCGTGGCGGTAGCGGTCTGAATGGGGCTGTTAGTCACGGGACCACAGTCTGCCATTACGCGGCTGCTGCCCTCACACCCGGTGCCGTCGGCGGCACGCCAGGAGCCACGCTCTAGCCCCGGGACCCCGGGACCTGATAGGACTGCGTAAGACTTCGAGCGGTACATCGAAAGGCGGCAGATGAGCCAGAAGGCGGAAGCCACGTTGACCCCACGCGAGCGACTGACCCGTGGCCTGACCTACACGGCGGTGGGACCCGTGGATGTCACTCGCGGCGTGGTGGGCCTCGGGGTCCAGTCAGCCCACTCCACCGCGACGGAAGTCCGCCGCCGCTATCGGGAGGGCCGGCTGGCACGGGAGCTCGCGGCCGCTCAGGAAACGCTCGGCCAGGAGCTGGCCGCCGCGCAGGAAGTGGTCGCCAGTCTGCCCCAGCTGCTGCAGGACGCCCGCCGCAATCAGCGCCGCAGCAAGAAGCCGTGGCTGATCGCGGGGGCGGCGACCGTCGTAGTGCTGGCCGGAGGTGCGGTCGCCTTCAGCGTGGTGCGGCGCTCGTCGAAGCCGGAGCCTTCGCCGCGTCCGCCGAGTGTGGATGTGCAGCCGCGCCCGTAGGCGTAGGCCCGGAACCCGCCTATTTAAGTAGTCAAGTACTCAAGCCGCGCTTCGTGCGGAGGCTGATGCTTCATCCGCGTGGGACGCAACGCTGCGCGACGGTCTCACCGACCCGAACTTGACCAACAATAGGGCGGACAGACATGTCACTGTTGATCGTGACACCCGATGTATTGTCTTCGGCGGCAAGGGATTTGGCTGCCATCCAGGCATCACTCAGCGCCGCCAACGGGACGGCGTTCGCGGACACGACACCAATGCTGGCGGCGGGCACCGATGAGGTATCGACGGCCATCGCAGCCCTGTTCTCCGCGCACGGCCAGGAATATCAGGCGCTGAGCTCCCAAGTGGAGACGTTTCACGAAGGATTCCTGCGTGCCTTGGCTGCGGGCGCCGCCTCCTATACCGGCGCGGAGGCGGCCGCCGCCGCGCCTCTGCAGAGCCTGCTCGACGCGGTCAACGCTCCCTTCCTGAACCTGACCGGTCGTCCGCTGATCGGCGACGGCGCCGACGGCGCCGCCGGTTCGGGACAGCCCGGCGGGGCGGGCGGGATCCTGAGGGGCAATGGCGGCGACGGCGGTTCCGGTGCTCCCGGTGGACCCGGCGGCAATGGCGGGTCGGCCGGACTGTTCGGCCGCGGCGGAACCGGTGGGGCCGGCGGGGCCGCGGCCAGCGCCGGCGCGACGGGAGGCAACGGTGGGGCCGGTGGCAGCGGTGGGTACTTGGCCGGTGCCGGCGGCAACGGCGGGGCCGGCGGTGCCGGCGGAGCCGGTGCGATCGGCATCGCGGCTGGAACCGGCGGACTCGGCGGCAACGGCGGACCGAATATGGCAATCGGCGGCATCGGCGGCATCGGCGGCAACGGGGGCCCGGGCGGAACGGGCGGAGCCGGCGCACCCGGTGCCGCGGCCGCCGTGGCAGGAGCAACCGGTGATCCCGGTTCCGTCGGCGGTGCTGGAGGAGCAGGCGGTGCGGGCGGTGCCAGCAACGCTTTACTGCTGGGGTCCGGCGGCAGCGGCGGTACCGGCGGGATGGGCGGCCCAGGAGGACAGGGCGGGGACGGCGGCAGCGGGGTCGGCCATGGCGTTGACGGTGGGGCGGGCGGCAGCGGTGGCACCGGAGGTGACGCCGGTGCCGGTGGGCCAGGGGGTCGCGTAGCCGGGTTGTTCAGCTCGACGGGTCATACGGGTAACGCGGGCGGTGGCGGCACCGGAGGAACCGGTGGCACCGGCGGAGCCGGTGATGCTGGGACCAACGCGGCGGCCGGCACAAACACAGGTGGGACCGGTCATGCCGGCGGTGCCGGCGGACCGGGCGGGACCGGGGGCAGCGCAGGCGTCGGCGGCACCAACGGCACCGGGGGCACCGGCGGCCTCGCCGGAGCCGGCGGCACCGGCGGGAACGGCGGCTCAGGTGTGGGGCTTGGTGTGGACGGCGGCAACGGCGGCACCGGAGGCGTCGGCGGTAGGGCCGGGGACGGCGGTGCGGCCGGGACTGGCGCCGGAGCCGCCGGCCACGCGGGCCATTCCGGGACCGGCGGCGCGGGCGGTGCCGGGGGAATGGGCGGCGCCGGCGCCAACGGCGTAGACGACGACGGCACCAGCGCGGGCGGCAAGGGCCGCAACACCTTCACCGTTGGCCATACCGCCGGCAACGGCGGCAACGGCGGAGCGGGAGGCAGCGGCGGCGCGGGCGGCATGATCGGTCCCGGCGGCACAGGTGGTGACGGCGGTCACGCTGGCAACGGCGGCAACGGCGGGGCGGGCGGAAATGCGGTCGCTGGCGCGATCAACGGTAGTGGCGGCCGCGGCGGCGATGGCGGCTACGGCGGTTTCAGCGCCACCGGCGCCTCCGATGACGGCGGGAACAACGCCGGAAACGGCAGCAACGGCGGCAACGGCGGCCGGGGTGGCGATGGCGGCGCAGCCGGAAACGGTGGCACGGGCGGCCTTGCCGGCAGCGGCGGCGACGGCGGCCGGGGCGCAAACGGCGGACAAGGCGGCTACACAACCGTGACCGGCAGCACCGCCGGCAGCGGCGGACAGGGCGGACAGGGTGGACAAGGCGGCCTCGGCGGCGGGGGTCCGATCGGGGGCCATGGC
>NZ_LQOY01000198.1 GCF_002101675.1 Mycobacterium gordonae
TTTCATCGTCCCTTCCAGCCCGACATCGGGCCACAGGACTCTAAAACTGGTTGGACTCATTCACCGGGAACACGCCACCAGCCATAAAGACGAAACGCGATGAGCCACAACAGATTCTGACGGCCAACGCGACCATTACAGGTCATCGCCCACCTGCCCAACACCGATCTCACACCTGGTCCTCGCTGACGACTTAAGACGACGAGGGCCCGCGCGGCGGGACCGGAGGCACCGCCGCAGCGGGCTGAGCCGGCTTGGTGGCCTGAGCACTGGGATCCATCCAGCCCAGGAAATCTGGGCTCGACCCCACGCTCGTCAACGGCTGAACCTGCCCAGAGACCAACACCTTGCCATTGCCCAAAGCCATCACCAGATGGTCCTGCCACACCCCCACATCGCCGGCCTGCAGCTTGGTGGGTGGAATCGGATTGACGACCGGGGTCCCCGGCGGGGGCACGTTCACACCAGCCTGGTGCCAAGCATCGGCTACCGGCGCACCGCCCAGGGCGGCTTTAACGGCGATAGCGCCCTGCACCGTACGTGCTTCGGCGGATCCACCGTCAGGCAACGCGACGTGCGTGGTCGCGGGCGGCGCGGAAGCGGCCGGATCGGTGGGGGTGTGATCCGCAGCAGGAGTGGTCTGCGTACCCTCGGCGCCGGACTTGTGCTGGTCACCGCCCGAACCCGACTCGTCGCGGAACTTAGAGCCCGACGCATCGGGCTTAGGCTGGTTACCGGAGTCCTGATCGTCATGGAACCCTGCGTCACGCTCGCCGCCTCGGCCACCGCCCAAGCCGCTCAATGCGCTAAGCGGATCGCCCGCACCCATGCCCGGCATTCCCCCGCCGAATGACGGCATCGACGGTATCTGCGGCATCCCCATACCGGCGGGCATCATGCCCGCCCCCGGCATCATGCCCTGACCAAGCGCAGACGTACCCGCCGCAGGTGCGGCCGCCGCGGCAGGCGCGGTGCCCTGGTCCTCAGGACTGCCGCCGCCAGGGTTGCCGCCGTGACCGCTGTTGCCGGCGGGCTCAGCACCAACCTTTCCGCTGTCATCGCCACCGATCCCGCCGTACTTCTTGGTCAACTCGCGTGTATGCCGAGCTTTGGCCTCCGCATCGGCGATCTGCTGATCGAGCACCTTCTTGGCGGCAGTCAACTTTTCCCTCAAGAAATCACGAAGCTCCTGCTGACCTGCTGGCGTGTCCAGCCTCGGCCCGAGCTCGGTAATCTTGTCGTTGACGTCCCTAGCGATGTTGTCAAGCTGCTGCTGACCTGCTGTTCCCGCGGCGTGAATCGCCTCGATCGTCGCCGCCGCGCTCTGGTCCAATTCATGCAGCCGCGTGATCACATCGCCGAACGTGCTGGCATCGGCGTTGAGATGGTTTGCGGCTTCCCCCGATCCGGGGAACGGTCCCTGGGGCGGTGGCGGCAGTGGCCCCGGCGCAGCGGGCGGCAGCGGGAGCAGCGGAGTTTCTTCCCGCTGGGACGCCGGCGGATGAGGCGGGGGCGCCTGGGGCGCGTCGCCGTGCCCGGGCGTGCTGCCGCCGATGATGCCGCCGATCACCGGGGCCAGCGGACCCAAGATGGGTCCGCCGATGGCGCCGCCCAACACCGATCCGATCACGGTGCCGATCGGATCCCAGTCGTCAGTAGACATTGTGGTGGCGTCCTTTCTAGAAATTCAGCTTGAGTTCGGCGGCCGCTACGTCTTTGGGATCCGGATAGTGGCCATCAACATTGGGCTGATTGGACAAGTACCGGTCATGTGCCACATCGGCCACGGCCACTACCCGGTCACCCAAGGTGTAGGAATCCCAGCGCCGGACCGCATCCGAAAGCAGGCGCACTCCCACGACGCACCCGTTATCACCTACCTCCACAGCCACAGTGCGCTTCGCCGATACCGCCGAGGCGACCACGCGAACATCCCGGACCGCCGCTTCATCCTCAGCAAGGTCTTCCACCGCTGCCCCTTCCGGACGCAAACAAATCAATATCACGCAGTCTACACACATATAAGCAATCGTGAACAACAATGATGCACGACGGCAACTCACAGCCCACGCCGCTGTCGACTACGTCAAGCCCTGCATTGCTGCGCCGCACCAGGCGTCCAGCGCCGTGCGCGCAGACCCACCCACGCCCGGTTCCCACTCCGCCGGAGGGCAGTTCGTGATCACGTCTAAAAGTGTGAACATTTGGACCGTCAACTCGCCCGGATTGGGAGCACCCCAGGCGTCGCTCACGAGGGTGTCCCGCTGCGGCGGCCGCGTATCTCATTTTCAATGGCACTGATTGTGGCGGCTACAACTGATCCGAAGCCAGCTTGCACACCGCAGTAGGCGATTTCTGCCAACGGCGGAACGGCACCGCCTTTCCACAAGCGGACGAGCTCGATAACCCGACCGAGGCAGAAGAAATGCTGATACCACAACGTCAGCGCCTGAGTAACTTCGGAGCCATCATGATCGAGTGGAGCGTGCGAATCCGGCGACTCATGATCATCGCCATACGCGTCACGAAGCAAGTCGTCGTACAACTTCCACGACATGTCGTTGGCGGTTCCGCGCTGCACCGAGGCCAAAATATTGCCTTCACGGACAGTCGCCAAAGGCTTCCCAGTGTCATCCGGTTGACCCGCAGCCTGAATGACGGCCGCCGTCAACTGGGCGGCAGCGTAAGCAGAAACATCACTACCAATGCCGATTGATGAAACGCGTTGCGCCAAAACAGGATCGAGGGCGGTCAAGCGATGCTGATGAGCACCGTCGAGCGTCGGCGCAACTCTCACCAGGCCCAGAGCCTGCCGATGCTGCACGCCCAAGAAGTCAGTCACACCAGCCGGCTCCTGCGGCCACAACTCAGTGGTAACCATCGCCGAAAGCTCTGCTCCTGCAACCCTTCTGCTCAGTTGCTCGAAGTGATCAACCAGAATCTTCGACGGCTTCTGGCACCCCATCCACTTTTGGGCCAACCCAAACGGCAAGGCCGGATCCGCGACAGCCAACCGCGCAGTAGCAGGCACAAAGACGGTCGAGGGCACATAACCGCCGCCGCCGAGGCTGCTGGCAATCACAACCTGTGAGCCCACCGCAGTCTTGACCACCCCGACAGCCCACGCGATCGGCGCCGGCCAATCCTCACATCCACGAACCAACCCACCCAACACACGCTGGGCCAACAGCAGGTCAGGGTTCACCACATTGGTCATCGCCGCAACCCCAGGCGCCGACACCGTCGCCCCGCTCCCGCCAGCCACCACAGGCCCCGGCGCCGCCGCCCCCGCAGTCGCGGACTGCCCAGACGACGCGGCAGGAGCCGTCCCCGAACCGCCACCAGCAGGAGCGCCGCCAGCGCCCGCCCCCGGCGCACTGTAGGGAGCCATCGGCGCCGCACCACCCACGGCGGCCGGCGGCATCATCTGCGTACCACCACCGCCAGGAGCCGCCCCACCGCCGCTCGACGCCCCCGAACTCCCAAGACCAGTATCGCCCCCGGGCGCTGACAGCGGGACGCCCGCCGAGCCACTCCCGAACGCTGGAGCACCCCCGACCTGCTGAGTGGGCAGCCCCTGCTGCGTCACCGACACCGGAGAAGCCAAGTTCGACAGAGCATTCCCACCACCGGTAGCACTCATGCCCGACGCCAACCCCGACTGAAAGCTCGAGCCCGCATTCGACATCGGGGAGGCCGCAGACGATGAAGCCGGCATAGAAGGTGCCGACGGCATCGACGACGCGGGGGAAGTCGGCATCGAGGACCCCATGCTGGACGCTGGCTTGAAAGCCGAACCCAGTCCCGACATACTCGAACCGCCGACACCGCTCCCGCCACCCTGGCCACCACCGGCAGCACCGCTCATCGCCTGCGGCAACTGGCCGAGCATTGTGGGCCTGCCCTGTGTGACCGGCGTCTGCATCCCGTCACCTTGCGGTGTCGCTGGTGGCTTAACGTCACCCTGCGTTGCATCAGGCGTTGCACTAGGAGGCGTCGCCGTCTGCTGGGTAGCGGGCTTGGTCGCAGTTTGCGACCCATCCGGCGTGGCGTTTGCATCAGCTGGGTGGTCGCCGTCAGCGGGGTTCTTGTCGCCTTTGCCGGGCTCCGTTTGTTTCCCGTCCTTGGGGATTGGTACGTCTAGCGGGATAGTAAAGTCCGCGGCTCGGATAGCGCTTGTTGCATTACCGGCGGCTTCTGACATGGAGGTTTCAGCGAGTCCGTTGTAGCGCGTCCAAACATCCATTGCGGCAAGGGGATCGCGGTTACGGACCGCTTTGTTGAATTCTTCTTCCCCGGCTTCTGCGAGGTTGTCGATCCGTCCCTGTAGTCCCTTGATGTGGCCCAAGACTTTTGCGGCGGCGGTAGCCGCTGCGGTGTGCTTGTCCTGGTGGTCGCTCCAGTTCTTAACGGTCGCATCGTGGGCGGCCAGCAGGGCGTCCCCGGCTGTACCTGCTAGCGCCGCGGCGAAGCGTGGGCGGTAATGGTTATAGGAGATTTCGACGGCGTCGCCCAGAGTTTGGGCTAGGTCTTGGTGGAACTGTTGGATGTTCTCGAACGATTCGCGCAGTTGTTCGGCGGGTCGCCAGGCCCGTTTCAACGCTTGTCCGAATTCGCCGCTCCCGAGCTCTGTGACTGCCTCTTTCGCTACCGCTCCGGCTTCCGCCGTGGCGCCAAGACCGCTGGTGTACAGCTGGTGCGCGATATGAGTACCTGCCTGTGCCGCCGCAGATGCTCCTTCGCTTGCTCCCCCTGCTACAGAAACCACGAGCTCAGCTTCCGTATGCCCTGCACAGATCCCATACCTTCTGATCCGCGGTGTTGGCCGCCGCCGCAGTCCAGCCGGTCGGAGGCCGGATCGCTCCTCGTGTCGCCTCGCCGCTTGCAGATGCGGCGTGCTCGCGCAGGAGGGCCAGGCTGCGGGTGACTGCGTCGCGAATGGAACCGTCGGCAGCGGGATTATCGCGGAGCGCGTCGGCAATGAAGTTTGCTGTTGGAAGTACATCGAACCCGCTGGTCTGCGGTGAGGGCATAGCTCGGTAACCGGCGGCGAAGCGGGTGCAGAGGTCAATAGTGGAGGCCTTGACCTGCTCGGCCGTGGGTCTGGGCGGTGTGGCGGCGGGTGGCGGGGCGGCCGCGGCGGTGCCAGCCATGTGGTTGCCGATCAGACCACCGATAAGGCCTGCGGTGAGCATGGCTACCACGGCACCTCCGATGACCGCCGCGATGTTGGCGCCCTTGCGCTTGCGCGGTGCGGGCGCGGGGTAGAACTGCGGCATCGGTGGGGTCGGCGGCGCGGGAGGCATGGCGCCACGGCCTGGGTAGGTCGCCACGGGAGGTGGGTAGGTGTACTGGTCGGTCATGGTCTTTAGACCTCGATTCCGCTGATTTGTGCGGCGTTGGTTTCGTCGCTGCTGGTCATGATTGCCGCAGTGCCACCGTTGGCAGTGGCTACTCCGTTGACGTCCGTGGCTCTTGTGGCGGTTAGGGCTTCGTGAGCCGCGGGCCAGTCGGCGACTGCCGCACTCAACGTCACCGACAGCGGATCAGTGCCGGGGGTGCAGATCGGGTGCACTGTGGGCTGCGTGGGGGCAGCAGAAAACCACCCTCCGGTGGTCGACCCCAGTTCGGGGACGTCTGTATGGATTGCGGCCATCTCACTTAGCCCCTTTCTGTTGCTCTGGAAAATGGTAACTGCCTGCGCTGACGCGTATTGGTCCGACGATCAACCCACGCCGCGCAGTGCCGCTGCGAATTCTGCGGCGACTGGATGCTGGGCGAACTCTTCGGGGATCTGGGCGAATTCCGCACGGAATTCGGCGGCCATCGCTTGGATTCCCGCGTATGTCCGTTCGGCGTTTTTGGCGATGGCGTCGTTCATGGCGTCTTCGAGCTCACCGACGGTGAGTTCTTCTTGCAGGCCCGTGCGGATATCGCAGCCGATGAGTCGGCCTCGCCCGTCATGGGTCAAGACGATGTCATCGTCGGGGTCGCCGGTCGCGGTGAACGCGGCCACCTTGTTTTCCCACCGGTAGACTGCGTCTAGCAGTTTGTCGATCATCTCTGAGGACTTCTCAGCTCGCGTGGCCATCGTCTTCTCTCCCTTAACTGCGTATGCGTGCAACGACTTCCCCTTGATATTGATTACGTCTTCTTGTCTGGGGCGCGGCGTCGGCGCGTCTCACGACGCACCTCACCGAAAACGGGTTCGGTGTTGGGCATGGGTCGCTCGACGACGCGGCGCCGCTCCTCGGATTTGCGGCCCTCATCCTGTTTGCCGCCCATGCCGCCGATCATCGGCGGCATCATGCCCAGCCCGCCACCGCTCGGCCCGCCCCCGGTGGGCCCACCAGTGGCGGGCGAACCGACAGTGAGACCGGAGCCCACGGACGGTCCGACGGCGGGGCTAGAACTCGACATCGCAGCGCCACCGCCTCCCCCGCCGTCGCCAGCCCCTGCGGCGGGGCTGGTACCACCGCTGCCAAAGTCGCTGCCTGTGCCATCGGACGGTGAACCAGAGCCGCCGCCGGTATCAGGCATCGGCATCTGCGGGGTGCCCATATGAGGCATCCCGCCGCCGATACCGGGCAGCGAAGACAGGCTCGACAGCGCCGAGAGCGGCGACGCACCACCAAGGCCGTGGGTGACCTGACCGACCGCACCCGTACCCGCTCCCATGATCATCCCCGCCACTTGGGCGATGTTCGCCGAATTCGGGTCGGCACCGGCCAGCGGAGCCGCCTGAGTGGGGTTGCCCGGAGCCGCCGCAGCGCCGGCCGGGGGACGATCTGGGGATCCGAGGCCGTCAGCGGTGTAGTCATCGCGTCCACCATGGTGCCCGCGTCCCTCGGCGGTGCCGTCGTAATCGCCACCTGATTCGGGGTGACCGTGCGGGTTGAGGGTCTGAGCAGGTTCGTCGGGGTTCGGCACGATGGGCGGGGCAGGCTCCGGGGGCTTAGCGGCCCCGCTGATGGTCGGTGGTGCCGCGGCGGAGAAACCCTGCATGGCGCTCATTGCGGCGGCACGCTTCCTGGTCAACTCTGTTGACAGCGACTTCACCTGAGCTGCGTTGGCCCCCCCGCTGGCGTTGTAATTGGCCAAAGCGACTTCAAGGCGCTGACGCAGATCGGTGAACTCCTCGGGACGAGGTGTACTCCGGATCAAGGTCTCAGTGTGCGTGGCTACATCGTCAGCGGCGCGGGCCAGCGCAAGGACCTGCGGGTGAAGACTCGACTCCAACCAGTCGGCGTGCCTGGCGATGTTGGTGGCCGCCCGCTGTTGGCCGTCGACCCAATTCTCAGCGACCGACATGCCAGTGCGGCGCGCCTCGTGGGCGGCACGCAGAACGCTTGGGGCAAAAGTATTGCGGATATGGGTGGCAAACGTGCGCAGACTCTGGGGGCCGGGACCCGAATGCACTTGCGCAGCAACCTGTTCCGCGGACATCGGCGGCGGTGTTGCCATGATCGGAATGGTGGGCAGGGCGGGGGCCGGGAGTGCTGGAAGATTCCCGGCTGACGGAGCCGCGGGTGCGCCACCAGCTACGGGTGCGGACCCATCCATGATCCCGCCGATCGCGGCGGCATTCGCGTCGTCGGCGCCGGCGAGATCGGCGGAGGTGCCGGCGATGGCCATCCCACCAATGGCACGCTGTTGTCCAGCATGTTCATGCAGTAGATGCAGCGAATGAGACCACGCCGACAGCGCCCCGGATAGGTGAGCAGATACAGAGTCACCCGCAGCGGCCTGACACACCGAGGCCGGGGCATTCGGGTGTCCGGAGGCATCGAGCGCCCCGGCATCGGCACGCAAGCCGCCCGGATCGACCCACAGATCCATGGTGGCGAATCTACGCGTCCACGACGCTGTTGATCCGCGCTGCGGACTCGTCGTCGGCGTCGGTGAAAATCGCTCGGGTGTTGCTCAGGCGCCGAGCGTGACCGCGCGCGTGCTCTGCCACGCGCTGGTAGGCCGCTTCCCGTGCCTGCATCTCGGCGTGCTTGGCCGCCACGAACGGCGCATAGGTGTCACCCACCGTGGCCTGAAGCTGCGCGAGGGTCATGTGGTGGCGTTGACCGTGAGCCTCCACCGCATCACCATAGGCAGCCCATTCGGCCGCGGCCTGGGCTGCGGCATCGATGTCGAGGGAAATCGAGTCCGCCATGTTGTTCCCACTTTCTCGTCGCCTTGCATTAGATGCGTTTACTCACTGCCTAGTGTGTAGTATCTCTAGGTGAGTGCGCAAGATGCGCAGGAATTCTGTCCCTACGCGCCGCGACTGTCTTCACTGGGCTACGCCGAGTACGGAAGGAGATCCAGATGACCTTGAGGCCTCTGGCTTTTCCGGCAATACCGGGTTTCCCCAGAGGGTCGGGCGTGCCGGAGCCGTTTCCAGAAATCGGCCGCCGTGCATGATCAGGCCCATGACTGGAGTCGGTAGAAGAGGTCGCGTGGGGCGTCCCTCGCTCGGCGACCGCGCCATCATGACCGCCACGCTGCCCGGGATTGTCCTGCGGGCCGTCGACACCATCGCAGCCGACCACAGCGTCGATCGCGCCACCGTGTTGACCGACATCATCATGTTCCACTACGACCGCCCCGACCTGATGCGCCGCCTTCCGCAACGGCTCCTATTCGAAACCGCCAGAGAAACAGAACTCAGCGAGGACGACCGCAGGATCGGACCTCACGTCAAAGTGCGGCCCCCCCGCGTAGTCGCCGACCTCATCGACGTCGACCACCTACATTTCGGCATCGAACGATCGACATATCTGGCCGACATCATCTGTCACCACATGGGCTACCCCGAGCTCGTACGGGATACCGCGGTCCAGAAGGAGGGCTTGCCGCTGCCGATGTGACACACACCGCCCGGCTCCCCCGCTTGGGGACGCCATGTCTTGCATCTGCGCCGGGCATACGTGACATCTAAATAGCTATAGCTGGTGTGCGGAGAACCGCTCACATGACGAAGGCCCCGCCTAAGCGGGGCCACGTCGAGAGTTTGAAGTCAAGGGCCAACTCGGCTTCGGGTTCTCCACACCCAATTCCCCGAAGGGACTGTCTTTTGGACGACAGCTCTCACGGTAGCGCATTTCCTGTCAGCAGAACAGTGCAGGACACGAAATGTGTAAACCGTGTCCAAACGTTTACCAAGTTCACTTGCGTCTCGCAGGCAACGACGCATCGGGCATTGTGGCACCCCGTCCGCCGGCCACAGTCGGTGCTCTCTATAGCTTTGCTGAACTCGCTGAACTCGCACGGTGAGGTTCTGCCGAGGCTTCGGCAATGAGCGCGCCCACAAGTCGTTTGCCTCGCTCCGACAGCCCGGAGAAGGTCTGGCAGACACTTGCGCCGCTGCTAAGTGCCCCCGGACGGCGCTCGATTCGCGTCTACGAGGCCGAGATCGGCAAGTTCAGCCGGGCCGCGAAACTCACCAAGCGGCTGCCTGACCTGCCTGCGGCCACCTACCTCTACACCCCCAAAGCACGCACCCACCTGCTTGCCCTGGATTTCGACGACTCCCGTGGCGGCCGGGCCGCGGTCGACGCCGACCTGGCCACCGCCGCCGAATGGATCACCCGCTGCGGCGGGGTGATCGTCACCGACCACTCCCCTACCGGCGCACACCTCTGGTGCCCGCTGGCCGTGGCAACTACAGCGAGCTTCGACGAGATGAACCATCTCGTCCAAATGCTGGCGGCCAGGCTGCCCACCTTGGACAAGACTCCTAACACCAACGCCGAATCCGGGTGCCTCAGCGTCCCGGGAACGCCGGCAAAGCAAGGCGGCTACCGCCAGCTCGACGGCCCCCTCGACGCCGCGGTTGACGTCCTCACCACCAGATCAGCACCAACGCTGCTGCCCCGGCTCTACGAGCTACTGGGCGCCCTCAAACCCCGCCCCACCCCCACCGCAGCAGACAGGCGAAGCGCTACCACCCCAGCCGACTACTGCACCGGCGATGGCGCAGACCAGCGCCTCGCAACGCACTGGATACGTGATAACCCCTTGCACCCTGATCTCCTCCAATACGCCCAATACGGCACCATGCCCACCGGCCAACGACAATGGGACAGCCATTCCGAAGCCCGCATGGCAGTACTCACCGCCGCAATCGCCCGCGGACACAGCCGCGCCAGCATCACCGCACTCAGCGCACCAGGCGGACCCTGGCATCACGGACTCGGCCAGGCCTACAGCCGCTACCGCCACCACGCCCACACCGCACTCGACCGCGACTTCACCAAGGCCCTGAACTGGCTCTGCAACAACGTCCTCAAACACCGCCACCCGCAGCACAAGACAAAGAACTCACAGGGGGGACCAAAGGGAACCGGACCCTGCGGACCCCTCTCGTTGAGAACCTGGCTCGCTACCGCCCTGCACTGGGCCGACATCGAATTCAAAGGTAAGCGCTACCGCTGGACCGTGCACTCCGTCCTGCAAGCGCTGGCCATCAATGCGCACCGCGCCGGGCAACAAATCAATGGTGTCTGGGTAATCGGAGTCGGCGGCAGGAACCTCTCCCTGGGCACCGGTCTGCTCAGCGAGGACGCCGTCTGGCGGGTCCTGCGAGACATCAGAGACCGCCCAGGCGCACCACTGATCCTCACCCGACGCGGCGTCGGCGTCGAGGCCGACACCTACGCCTTGACGACACCCCCGCAGATCAGGCCACCCAGAGCCGCTATCGAGCGTGTGCGCATCGAGCCAGTACACGACGCCTGGTCCATCCTCGGACACCACCTCAGACGGATCTACGAACTCGTCGCCTACCACGGGCTCACCACCCGGGCGGATCTCTACGCCGCCGCCGCGGTCTCCAACAGCGCAGGTGACGAGGCCCTCACCACCCTCCAAATCGCAGGTCTGCTCATCAAGACAGGCCACGGCGCCGTGGCCACCGGCCCCACAAGCCTCGACAGCCTGGCCGCCGCCCACCACACCGATGGCCTGCGCGAAGACCGGATAATCCGCTACCGGGCCGAACGCGATCAGTGGCATGCCTGGCTGGAAGACCGCTACAGCATCCACGACCAAGCACGCATGGACGCCATCATGCGCGCCAAGCCGGCAGACGCGCCCAACGTGGAAAGCACCTTCTGGGACATTGCCTTAGCCAACGGCCCACCAGACGAACTAGACGCCAACGACAACGCCATCGAGCTAGTCCTCACCATGCTCGGCGGACGAATTCTCACGCCCGGGTAACGCGCAGGACGTACGCCGTGCGACGCGAACACACCGGGCGCGATTCCCGAGCCGCCGCGCGGACAACCTCGCTTCCCCGCTGCTCAACATCAAGCAATCCATTGACGGCCAAACCCAAGAAAAATCTCGTCAAGCGGATGGGGCGACGGTTGTCCCCGGCGTCGCGGCGGAGTTATCCGAAGACGGGGAGCAGCTTGCGTCGCCGCGAGAGCAACTGCTGGTGGGACTGGGTGCCGCGGCCGACGGGACGGGCGTACTGGTACTTCCGGGCGCAGGTGTCCCCTGACTGCCCGGAACAACAGGCGTGCCCGTGCTACCTGGAACGACAGGCGTTCCCGTGCTACCCGGGACCACAGGTGTCCCCTGACTGCCCGGAACAACAGGCGTTCCCGTGCTACCTGGAACGACAGGTGCCCCCGGAGTCCCGGAAACAACAGGAGTGCCCGCCGCACCGCCCGTTACAGCACCCGACGGGGTTCCCGAGCCTGATGACGCGTTCTGCGGGGTAGACGACGGCGGCGGTTGCACCCACACCACGAGATCCGGACCGCCAGCGTTGTACACCACACTGTCCGGCACATCACCCGTGACATCGAAGTACACCTTTCCGGTGCTCTGCTGTCCTTGGCTCAACGCGGCCGGGTTCACCCCTTGCGGCGTGGCTACGCCGAACAACACCCAATAAGTCTGGCCGCTGCGGGCCCTGGCTTTCAGGTTGGACTTAGCTCCCACAATTGGTCTTCGAGTGGCATTACTGCTGGTCGAGAAGTGGCGGACGCGTTCGCTACGTTGCTTTCAGTCCGAGCGGGAGTCGTTTGCGAACAGTTGCGTGACGTTGCGGGCTCGTTCGCGTTTGACGTTGGCGCGGGCTGCGTCGAGTGAACGTCTGAGAGTGTCGTTTTCGCCTTGGGCGCGTTGAAGGTTGTGGTTGAGCGTCGAGACCAGCTGGCGCAGTCGGGCGTTCTCCTCGGCGAGGTGATTTCCCTCGGGGTCGTAGAGTTGTCCGGCGAGGTCGTTGATACGTGCTTCTCGCTGTTTGACTGTTCTGTGAAGCGACTTCGCGAGGGCTTCGGCATCCAGTGCTCGTTCTCGCCACGAGGCGGATGTCTTCTCGATTTCTTGGTCGACGCGTTGGATTGCGGTGCTCTGGGATGCGTCCCGTGCTGCCAGAACAGCCTCGGTGAGGTGCGAGCGGCGCTTGTCGTAGATGAATGTCTTGCCCACGCCCGCGAGGTCGCAGACGTTGGTGACGGTGAATGGAGCCCCGGTCTTGGTGAGTTTGGTGAGGGCTTTTTGGACACGCTGTTCGCATTCGGCGCTCGTAGTGGCGCGGTGTTCGATCATCTCGACGGGGCGTCTGCGTGTCTTTGTTCCCATAGGTTGGGCTCCTTCAAGTCGTCCATGAGCTGCTGTCATGTCGCGGCGGGAGGTTGATTCAGTTGGGCGACAGGCCATCCGGTGGCGAACAGCGGGTCGAAGTAGTCATGCACAGGGGTGCGCAGGTCGAGTTCCTCGGCCTCTTCGAGCAGACCGAGTTCGGCGAGCGCTTCGCGGAGCGCGGTAAGCACCGGTTCCCAGGGATGCCATTGGCTCAGGATGTAGTCGCGGGCCTCGTCGGTGGGGGCGCCTTCGGCGAAGTGGTAGGCCGCGTCGCGTTTGCGCTCCCAGTAGGCTAGGTCGGCGCCGGTGAGGACGAAGTGCTCGCATGGTCCTTTGGGTCCGCTGCTGCAGTTCTTTTCGAACGGGCATTGCGCGCCGCCGACGACAGGGCCGTATCGGCACAGGCCGTGCTCAACGGGTACCACGGTCAGGTCGATCCGTGCGACGGCGGCGCGGGTGTCGTCTGCCTTCACCTCGGTGGGGCGCAGCAAGATGGTGCCGGGCCGTGATGCCTCATGTAAATATGCCCGCGAAAATTGATCCATGCCTCACATAAAAATGCCCGCGAAACGGGCTTGGA
>NZ_LQOY01000199.1 GCF_002101675.1 Mycobacterium gordonae
GCCGGGCGCGCCGCTCAGCCCGCCGGTTCCACCAATCCCACCGGTCCCGATCAGCCCCCCGTCGCCGCCCCTACCGCCCACTGCCCCGCTGGCGGTGCTGGCGCCGCCGTTTCCGCCATTGCCGTACAACAATCCGCCAGCGCCGCCGGCCTGCCCCACTCCGCCTACAGTCACACCATCGATGCCGTTGCCGATCAGGGGACGGCCAAGCAGTATCTGTGTCGGAGCATTGATCAGGTCAACCAGTATCTGCTGAGCATTGACGGACTCAGCGCTCCCGTATGCGGCGCCTGCGCCGTACAGGGTTTGCACGAATTGTCCGTAAATGGACTCGGCCGTAACGCTCAGCTCTTGATAGGACTGCGCATGCCGACCGAACAATGCCGCGATCGCCTCCGACACCTCGTCCGCGGCGGCAGCCTCAATAGCCGTCGTGCAGCCTGCCACAGCCGTATTCGCCGCTCCGATCGCATTACCAATTCGGGTCAAATTTTCCGCCGCTGCAAATTGCATTGATGGTGCCGCAATTACGAATGACATTCTAGGTCTCCTGTCTTAACGTGGTAGGCGCGAACCGACGGGGAGCTGACCACCGAGGCCCCCCGCAATCGCGAAATTGCACCGTCATTGTTGTTGTCCGGCACAGTATTACAAATTCCCGACGTGCCATTTCGTGTCCCTTACGGAGCCACGAATTTGCGCCGGGGTGGCAGCGCTCGGCGAGTATTCCGACGCTCAACGAATGCGATAGGCTAACGCAGCGTCATTTCACCGTGGATGGCCTAATTGCTGCCGCAAGCGGCCCGCTACTTCAGTGACGGCGAGCAGTTGATCGGCGACCCGGCTCGGTGCGGTGCCGCCTCGTGCGTCGCGCGACGACACCGATCCCTCAATGGTCAGCACGTCGCGGACGCTGGGGGTGAGCTCGGGGCTGATCGCGGCCAGCTCGTCGTCGGTCAGTTCCTGCAATCCGACGCCGCGCTGCTCGGCAGCCCTCACCGCGGCGCCGGCGGCCTCGTGCGCGGAGCGGAACGCCACTCCCTGGCGCACCAGCCATTCGGCGATATCGGTGGCCAGGGTGTAGCCGGCCGGCGCCAGGGCCGCCATCCGGTCGACGTGAAACGTCAGGCTGCCCACCAACCCAGCCATCGCGGGCAGCACGAGCTCCAGCTGTGCCACCGAGTCGAATACCGGCTCCTTGTCTTCCTGCAGGTCACGGTTGTATGCCAGCGGTTGCGCCTTGAGCGTGGCCAGCAGTCCGGTCAAGTTGCCGATCAGCCGCCCGGACTTGCCGCGGGCCAGTTCGGCGATGTCGGGGTTCTTCTTCTGCGGCATGATCGAGCTGCCGGTGGACCACGAGTCGTGCAAAGTGACGTAGCCGAACTCCGTCGAACTCCAGATGATGACGTCCTCGGCCAGGCGTGACAGGTCGACTGCAATCATGGCGAACACAAACGCCGCTTCGGCGGCAAAATCCCGGGCCGCGGTGGCATCCACGGAATTCTCTGCGGCGGCGGTGAAGCCGAGCTCGGCGGCGATGGCGTCGGGATCGAGCCCCAACGATGAGCCGGCCAGCGCACCGGAGCCGTACGGGGAAATGGCGGCACGCTTGTCGAAGTCGACGATGCGGTCCACGTCGCGCAGCAACGGGTGGGCGTGGGCCAGCAGGTGGTGTGCCAGCAGGATCGGCTGCGCGGACTGCAGGTGGGTCTTGCCCGGCATGATCGCCGTGGGGTGTGTGCCGGCCTGCTCGGCCAGCGCCGCCACCACCTCGAGCACCCCGTCGGCGACCCGGCGCACCGCGTCGCGCAGCCACATCCGGAACAGGGTGGCCACCTGGTCGTTGCGGGAGCGCCCGGCCCGCAGCCGGCCCCCCAGATCCGGGCCCACCCGGTCGATCAGGCCGCGCTCCAGGGCCGCGTGCACGTCCTCGTCGGTGACCAGCGGGCCGAAACTACCGTCGCCGACGTCCTCGGCGAGGCTGTCCAGGCCGGCCAGCAGACCGTCGCGCTGTTCGTCGGTGAGCAGGCCGGCCCGGTGCAGCACCACGGCGTGCGCTCGCGATGCGGTGATGTCGTATGGCGCCAGCACCCAGTCGAAGTGGGTGGACTTGCTCAGCGCAGCCAGCGCGTCGGACGGGCCGCCAGCGAACCGGCCACCCCACAGCGATCCCTCCCGCGTGCTCATGGGGTCACCTTTTCCTCGCGAGCAGACGCAAAAGCACCTCTGCACGCGGCGTGTCGGGGGCTTTTGCGTCTGCTCGCGGGAGGACGGTCACCGCATGTCCCGGCGGGACGCAATCTTCGACGACAACCCGTGCACGTAGACGAAGCCCTTGGCCATCGACTGGTCGAAGGTGTCGCCCTCGTCGTAGGTGGCCAGGTTGAAGTCGTACAGCGACTCCGCGCTGCGGCGGCCGTTCACCGCGATATGCCCGCCGTGCAGAACCAGCCGAACCTCGCCGGTCACGTGCTCCTGCGTCTTGGCGACAAAGCACTCCAGAGCGACCTTCAGCGGCGAGAACCACAGCCCGTCATACACCAGCTCGGCCCAGCGCTGATCGGTGTGGCGCTTGAATCGGCCCAGTTCGCGTTCCAGGGTGACGTGTTCGAGCTCGGCGTGCGCGGTGATCAATACCATCGCGCCGGGAGCCTCGTAGATCTCGCGGCTCTTGATGCCCACCAGCCGGTCCTCGACGACGTCAAGACGTCCGACGCCCTGCGCGCCTGCCCGGCGGTTGAGCTCCTCGATGGCCTGCAATACCGTGACCCGTCTGCCGTCGATGGTGACCGGCACGCCCTGTTCGAAGCCGATGATCACCTCGTCGGGGGTGTTCCAGTTGACGGTCGGGTCCTCGGTGTAGGAGTAGACGTCCTTGGTGGGCGCGTTCCACAGGTGCTCGAGGAACCCGGTCTCCACGGCGCGTCCCCACACGTTCTGGTCGATGGAGAACGGCGAACGCTTGGTGACGTTGATCGGGATGGCGTTCTCCTCGGCGAACGCGATCGCCTTCTCCCGCGTCCAGGCGTAGTCGCGTACGGGTGCCAGCACTTCCAGATCCGGTGCCAGCGAGGCGAATCCGACCTCGAAGCGCACCTGGTCGTTGCCTTTTCCGGTACAACCGTGCGCGACGATGCTGCCGCCGTGCTCGCGCGCGGCGGCCACCAGATGCTTGGCGATCAGCGGCCGGCTGATGGCCGATACCAGCGGATAACGGTCCATGTAGAGCGCATTGTTGAGGACGGTCGGCAGGCAGTATCCTTCGGCGAACTCGTCGCGGGCGTCGACGACAACGGCCTCCACCGCGCCGCAGTCGACTGCCCGCTGGCGCACCACTTCCATGTCCTCGCCGCCCTGGCCGAGGTCGATGGCCACCGCAACGACCTCACGGCCGGTCTCCTTGCCTATCCAGCTGATGGCCACCGAGGTGTCCAGACCGCCGGAATACGCGAGGATGACGCGCTCTGACATGAACAGTTCTCCTTTTGCTTGTGCAAAGTCTGCAGCAGTGTATTTGAGTTCAACTAGGTCTTCTTGAGGCCTTCCAAAGCCTCGGCCACTTCGGCGCCGGTCATCGGTTCGCGGGCAACGACGAAGACGGTGTCGTCCCCGGCGATGGTGCCGACGACGTACGGTAACGCCGCGCGGTCGATCGCGCTGGCCAGATAGTGGGCACCGCCAGGCGGGGTGCGCAGGACGGCGAGGTTCGCGCTGGCATCGGTGGATACCAGGAGCTCACCGAGCAGGCGGGTCAGGCGCCCGGTGCCGGCGGCCACGCCGCGCACGGGGCTGCCGTCTTCGGGTACCACGTAGACGCCGACGCCGCCGTCCGCCCCGCGCAGTTTGATCGCGCCGAGTTCCTCCAGATCGCGCGACAGCGTGGCCTGGGTGACGTCGATGCCTTCGGCGGCCAGCCGGGCGGCCAGCTCGCTCTGGCTGCGCACCTCGGCGGTGGACAGGATCGCGACGATGCGGGCCTGACGTCCCGCGCGGTTGGCGCTGACCTCGGGTGCCGCTTTGGCTGTCATCGCGACCGCTCCAGCAGCCACACCAGCAGCGCCTTCTGAGCATGCAGACGGTTTTCGGCCTCGTCCCATACCGCGCTGGCCGGGCCGTCGATCACCTCGTCGGTGATCTCGTCCCCGCGGTGCGCCGGAAGACAGTGCAGTACAACAACTTCCGGGTGGGCCAGGGTGAGCATTCGCTGGTTTACCTGAAAGGGGCGGAACGGCTTGACCCGGTCCAGGCCGTCACCCTCCTGCCCCATCGACACCCAGGTATCGGTGACCAAGACGTCGGCGTCGGCCGCGCCCGCGTCGGCGTCGGCCGTGATCGTCACCGTGCCGCCGGTCTCACCGGCGCGCGTACGTGCCGCGCCCACCACCTCCGGATCGGGCGAGAAGCCTTCCGGAGCAGCGACGGTGACGTTCATGCCGGCGGTGACGCCGCCCAGCATCAGGGAGTGCGCCATGTTGTTGGCACCGTCGCCCAGGTAGGTCATCTTCAGGCCGCGCAGCGTGCCTTTGCGTTCGGCGATGGTCTGCAGGTCGGCCAGCACCTGGCAGGGATGGAACTCGTCGGAGAGAGCATTGACGACGGGGACCGACGCGGTCGAGGCCATGGCGTCCAGCCGCTCCTGCCCGAAGGTGCGCCAGACGATGGCATCGACGAAGCGGGACAGCACGCGTGCGGTGTCCTCGAGGGTTTCGTCGCGCCCGAGTTGGGTGTTGCGGCCGTCGACCACAACGGCGTGCCCGCCGAGCTGGGCGATACCCATTTCGAAGGAGAACCTGGTGCGGGTGGAGTTCTTGTCGAAGATCACCGCGACACCACGCGGGCCCTCCAGTGGACGACGGCTGAATGGATCCTTTTTCAAGGTGGCGGCCAGTTCGAGGACCTCAGCCTGTTCGGCGGGCGTGAGGTCGTCGTCGCGCAGAAAATGCCTAACCATGTGCGGCTCCAGCGGTGTCGAGGATGCCCGGAAGGGCGGCGACGAAGGCGTCCAGTTGAGATTCCGTGATGATCAGCGGCGGGGCCAGCCGAATGACGTTGGGCGCGGCCGCGTTAACCAGGTATCCGGCGGTGCGGGCCGCTGCTTCGGCGTCTTTCGCGTGAGGCGCCGTGAGCACGATGCCCTGCAGCAGCCCTCTGCCCCGAACATGGTCGATCAGTGGGTGGCCAAGCGACTCGACGCCGTGGCGCAGCGACTTGCCCTTGGTTTCGGCACCGTGCACCAGATCCTCGTCGGCCAGGACCTTCAGCACGGCCAGGGCCGCCGCGGTGCAGACCGGGTTGCCGCCGAAGGTGCTGCCGTGCAGGCCGGGGGTCAGCAGGTCGGCGGCCGGTCCGGTGGCGATGCACGCTCCGATCGGCAGCCCGCCGCCCAAACCCTTGGCCAGGGTGATCACGTCCGGAGTGATGCCGTCGTGTTGGTGGGCGTAAAACGCGCCGGTGCGGCCGATTCCGGTCTGCACCTCGTCGAGCGCCAGCAAGGCTTGGTGCCGGATGGTGATGTTCCGAGCCGCCGCCAGATATCCCTCGGGCGGCACGACGACGCCGCTCTCCCCCATGATCGGTTCGAGAAAGACTGCGGCGGTGTCGTCGTCGACCGCGGCGGCCAGCGCGTCGGCGTCGCCGTAGGGGACGTGGGTGACGTAACCCGGTAGCGGTTCGAACGGTGCCTGCTTGCTCGGTTGCCCGGTCAGCGCCAGCGAACCCATCGTGCGGCCGTGGAACGCCCCTTGTGCAGCAACGATTCTCGTGCGTCCGGTCAGGCGAGTCAGCTTGAACGCCACTTCGTTGGCTTCGGCCCCGGAGTTACAGAAGAACACTCGTGCTTGAGCGTCGGCACCCAACAGCGCGACCAGCTGCTCGGCCAAAGCGATTCCCGGCTCGGTGGCGTAGAGATTGGAGGTGTGGCCCAATGTCGACATCTGTCGCGTGACCGCATCGATGATGGCCGGATGCCGGTGGCCCAGAACATTGACCGCGATACCACCGAGCAGGTCGACGTAGGTGTTGCCGTCCACATCGGTGACGACGGCTCCCTCACCGCTGGCCAGCGCCACCGCCGGGGTGCCGTAATTGTTCATCATCACGGACTGCCAGCGTTGCTGCACCGCTTGCGTGGCGGTCATGCGCAGACCACCTTGGTGCCGGTGCCCGCATCGGTGAAGAGCTCTACCAACACGCAGTGTTCGACTCGGCCGTCGATGACGTGCGCGCTGGGCACACCGGCCGTGACCGCCCGCAGGCATGCCTCGACTTTGGGAATCATGCCCGCCTCCAGGCTGGGGAGCAGTTGCGCCAATGTGGCCGTATCTATTTCGCTGACCAGCGACGTGCGGTCGGGCCAGCTGGTGTACAGACCCTCGACATCGGTAAGCATCAGCAGTTTTTCGGCGCCCAGCGCTTCGGCCAGTGCCGCCGCCGCGGTGTCCGCGTTGATGTTGTGGACCACGCCCTCGGCATCCGGGGCCAGCGTGGACACCACGGGAATTCGTTTAGCGGCAATCAAATCCAACACCGCTGCGGTGTTGACCAGATCGACATCCCCGACCAGGCCGATGTCGGTGTTCACGCCGTCGACGACGACGCTGCGGCGCACGGCGGTGAACAGTTGCGCGTCCTCACCGGTGATCCCGACGGCGTACGGGCCGTGGACGTTGATGAGGTTGACCAGTTCGCGGCCCACTTGGCCGAACAGCACCATCCGCGCCACGTCGAGCACTTCCGGTGTGGTAACCCGGAATCCGCCCTTGAAATCACCTTCGATCCCCAGCCGGCGCAGCATCGCGGTGATTTGTGGGCCACCGCCGTGCACCACGACGGGGTGCACGCCGCAGTTGCGCAGAAACGCCATATCGGCGGCGAAGGCTCGGCGCAATGACTCGTCGGTCATCGCGTTGCCGCCGTACTTGATGACGACGATCTTGCCGTTGAGTTGTTTGAGCCAGGGCAGGGCTTCAGCCAGCACCTGCGCCTTGGCCTGGGTGGGCAAATCGTCGATGTTCATGGTCATGAGCTGTAGGCCGAGTTCTCTTCGACGTAGGCGTGGGACAGATCGGTGGTGCGAATGTCGGCGCGACCGTCACCCATCGCGAGGTCCACCACGATGTGAATGTCAGCTCCCGACAGATCGACTTCCCGGGCGCCGGGAGTGCCGGTGCCCTCCTGGTACACCAACGAACCGTTGAAAGACACCGTGATTCGCTCGGGTTCCAGGGCAATGGGAGCCATCCCGACCGCTGCCACTACCCGGCCCCAGTTGGGGTCGGAGCCGAAAACCGCGGTCTTGACCAGACTGTCGCGGGCGACGACCCGCGCGGCGGTCAGCGCGTCATCCTCGGTGGCCGCCCCGGTGACCGTCACGGTGACGCGCTTGGTGACGCCTTCGGCGTCGGCCTGCAGCTGTGCGCACAAGTCGTCACACACCCGAAGCACCGCTTCGTCGAGATCGTTTTGACTAGGCGCGATTTCACTGGCGCCCGACGCCAGCAGCAAGACGGTGTCGTTGGTGGAGCAACTGCCGTCGATGTCCAGTCGGTCGAAGGTGCGCGCCGTGGCCCGCCGCAGCGCCTGATCGAGGGCTGCCGGATCGGCCACGGCGTCGGTGGTGATCACGCATAGCATGGTGGCCAGTGACGGCGCCAACATGCCGGCGCCTTTAGCCATTCCGCCGACCGTCCACTTGTTCTGATGATGCAGCGCAACCTGTTTGGGGACGGTATCGGTGGTCATGATGGCATGGGCGGCATCGTCGCCACCGGTGAGCCCACCGTGCATTTCGTGCACGATGTCGCTCACCCCCGCGAGCACCTTGTCCATGGGCAACCGATCACCGATGAGACCGGTGGAGCAGACGGCCACCTCGATGGCACCCGTCTCAGTACCCCAGTCCGACAACGCGGCGGCGACGGCTTCGGCGGTCGCGTGAGTGTCCTGGAACCCGCCCGGGCCCGTACACGCGTTCGCTCCACCGGAATTGAGAACCACCGCCCGCAGACGCCCGGTGGTCAGCACCTGCTGGGTCCACAGCACCGGCGCGGCCTTGACCTTGTTGCGAGTGAAGACGCCGGCCGCCGCGTAGTCGGGACCCTCGTTGAAGACCATCGCCAAATCGAGAGCTCCGGAGGCTTTGATACCGGCGGCGATGCCGGCTGCCCGAAAGCCCGCCGGGGCAGTGACGCCCTGCGCGCGCACCAGCCTGGGCTGGTCGGCTTCGTCGCTCAAGGTGTCGGTGGCGGGACCGGTCACGGGGCCACTCCGACCACCGAAAGTCCCTCGGTCTCTGGCCAACCCAGCGCCAGATTCATCGATTGCACCGCCGCGCCTCCCGTTCCCTTGACCAGGTTGTCGATCGCGGCTATCCCCACGAAGGTCGCAGCGTCCTCGTCCACGGCAACCGCGATATGTGCTGCGTTGCTGCCGATCACCGAGCCGGTGCGCGGCAACTGCCCTTCTGGCATCAGGTAGATGAAAGGCTCCCCGCCGTACGCCTTTTCATACGCTGCCCGGAGTTGCGAAATCGGTGCGCGGGTGGGTGCGGTGCAGGTGGCCAGGATGCCTCGAGAGGTCGGGATCAGCACCGGGGTGAATGACACGGTCACCTCACGATCGGTGACCGACCGTAACCCCTGCACAATTTCGGGAGTGTGACGGTGGGCGCCGCCGATGTTGTACGCACGCGCCGACCCGATGACCTCCGATCCGAGCAGATCGGTCTTGGCCGCGCGGCCCGCGCCCGAGGTGCCGCTGACAGCGACGACGGTGACGGCCGGCTCGACGAGGCCTTCGGCCACGGCGGGCAGCAGGGCCAGTAGGGCCGCCGTCGGATAGCAGCCTGGCACGGCGATGCGGCGGGTACTTCTTAATCTGTCCCTACCGCCCGGCAACTCGGGCAGCCCGTAAGGCCAGTTCCCCGCGTGCCGGGAGCCGTAGAAGCGTTCCCAGGCCGTCGCATCACTGAGGCGGAAGTCTGCGCCGCAGTCGATGACCAGCGTTTCGGGGCCGAGTTGCTCGGCCAGAGCTGCAGAATGCCCGTGCGGTAAAGCAAGGAAAACCACCTGGTGGCCGCTGAGTACTTCGAGCTCGGTGGGTTCGACAACACGCTGCGCCAGTGGAACCAGGTGCGGGTGATGCTCGCCGAGCGTGCTTCCCGCACTACTAGCCGCCGTTACCGCGCCTACTATCAGGCGACCGTCTGCGTAGGCCGGATGTCCGAGGAGTAGGCGGAGAATCTCACCCCCCGCATAACCGCTGGCACCGGCAACCGCCACCCGTATCGCGTCGACCATTGGGCGATTCTGCATGGTTATGCAGAGGTTTGCAAATTCATTCCGGTGGCGCTGGATGGTACGCGGGCCGCCCGCCGGAGACGAGCCCCGGGCGACTCGTTGTCAATACGACACGCCGAAGTACCCCTTCACAATCCGCCGAACCACTGCTATACACGAAGGAGCAGTTGCTCTCTGGCACAGCTGATTTCGGGCAAAAGGTAGGACCGCAAGGTCAATCACAGACTATAAGATTCTGCCCGGAAATTCTTAGAAATAACGGGTTTAACCATCTCTCCGTACGGGGATCTATTGCCCACGTGTTGCCCCTATGACGATCGGGCGTCGTTGGGTCGCGGCTTGTTCCATTGGGGTCATCTGGGGAGATGGACATGTCCTTTGTCATTGCTGTGCCTGAATTCGTCGAAGCGGCGGCTGAACAGCTAGCCGGTATCCGCTCGTCATTGGTCGACGTCAGCGCCGCCGCGGCCGGCGCGACGACCGAACTCGCGCCCGCGGCCGCGGACGAGGTGTCGGCTGCGATCGCCCGGTTGTTCGGCACCTTGGGTGCGGACTACCAGGCTGTCAGCGCCCAAGCGACGGCTTACCACCAAGAGTTCGTCGGTCTGATGACGCGTAGTGCGACCGCGTACGCCGCCGCGGAGGCGGTGAACGGTTCACTGCTCCTGGACTTCGGCGGTTTCCTGACCGCCCTGCAGACCAACTTCGCCAACCTCGCTGCGCAAGTGAGCGGTGCGTTGGGCACCACCTTCGGCATTCCCGGTCTAGGTGGTTCAATCGGCGGCTCCGGCTCGTTGATGGGCAGCTTGGACGCGGGAGCGGCGCTGCGGGCGTTGACCTCCCTGCCGAGCCTTGGGGCCGGATTGGCTCTTCAGACCGGCGGCGCGCTGTCGTCGGGCCTGGGTGCCGGACTGGCACAGACCGGGCAAGCCATCGCCAACTCCGGCGTCGCGCTGCAGAGTCTCGGCGCCAGCTTGTCGGGCAGCGGCGCCGCTTTGTTCGGCCCCGCCAACGCGGCCTTGCAAGCGTTCTTGACCACTGGAATCGGCGCAGACCTGTCCGCTGCTTTCACCGGCAGCCTCAACGCCAACTTCTCCGGACTTACCGAGCTTGCCCAGACCGGTGGAATGCTGGTCGGCAACTTCTTCGGCAACCTGTCTGGGCTGGCTACCAACTTCGGCGCCACCCTGCCCGCGCTCGGCGCACAGCTCAGCGGCGCACTCAACGCCGCTATCAGCGGCGGGCTGCCCGCCTTCCAGGCCGGCCTCAACGGTTTGATCAACGCCGGCCAGAGCCTGGCCGGCAGCTTCAGCGCCACACTTCCGACTCTGGCCGCACAGTTCAACGGCGCGCTGAATGCCGCCCTCAGCGGCGGCCTCCCCGCCGTGCAGGCCCTGATCAACGCCAGCCAGAACTTCGCCGCCAATTTGAGCGCCGCGCTGCCCGCATTGGCCGGACAGCTCAACGGCGCCTTGTCCGGCGCCTTCGGCACCGGCCTCGGCAGCCTCAACGCGGCACTGAACGCAGCGCTCAGCGGGGGCCTGCCCACCCTGCAGGCCGGTCTGAGTGGACTGATCAACGCCGGCCAGAATCTTGCCGCCAACTTCAGTGCGACCCTGCCAGCCCTGTCGGCCGCCCTCAACGGCGCCCTCTCGGGGAGCCTGGAAGCCAGCCTTGCCGGCTTGAACGCCGCGCTCAATGGCACCTTGAGCCTGCCGGCCCTCTCGGCGGCCTTGGAGGGTCTGGTGCAGACCGGGGCCAGCCTGGCCGGAAACTTCCCGGCGCTGGCCGCCCAACTCGCCGGTGGCTTCGGCACCGGACTGGCCAGTCTGAATACCGCCCTCAACGCCGCGTTCAACGCCGCCCTCAGTGGCGCTCCTGCGTTCCAGGGTGCCCTGAATGCCCTGCTCAGCGCCGGCCAGAACCTGGCTGCCAACTTCAGCGCAGCCTTCCCCGCGCTGTCGGCATCCCTTTCCGCTGCGCTGTCGGGCAACCTCGGTGTGAGCCTGGCCGGCCTGTCGGCCGCCCTCAATGGCGCATTTACCGGAGGCCTCAACGGCTTGACCGCCGCATTGAACGCTGCCTTCGGTGGCGGGCTCCCGGCTTTCTCCGCAGCACTGAACGGCCTCATCCAGACCGGGGCCAACTTCGGCGCCGTACTTCCGGCCCTGGCCGCTCAGCTCACCGGCAGCTTCGGCACCGGACTCGCCGCCCTGAATGCCGCGCTGAACAACACCCTGGCAGCCGCGCTGAACGGTGCCCTGTCGGCCGGCTTCTCCGCCACCTTCCCGGCATTGAGCGCCGCTTTCCAGGGCGCCCTCAACGCCGCGTTGAGCGGGAGTCTGCCGGCCTTCCAGGCCTCCCTGGGCGCGTTGAATGGCGCGTTCCAGGCGGCGCTGTCGGCGGCCCTGTCCGGCGCCCCGGCCCTCTCCGCCGGGTTCAACGCCCTGTTGGCGGCCAGTCAGAACCT
>NZ_LQOY01000200.1 GCF_002101675.1 Mycobacterium gordonae
CCACTGGGCAGTTCTTATTGGCCACCTACAGGCAGTTCTCATGTCCGCCCACGGGCAGTTTCCGATGTCCATTGACAGTTGTCGCAGAAGGTGGATCAGATCGTCTTGGCTGCTGATGTCGATGCGGTGCGGCGGCGCACCAAGACCCAGGCTGATCGGGAGGTGTGGATCAGCGCGGAGTTAGACGGGCTGTGTCAGATCGAGGGGCGGCTGCGCAGCACCGATGCCCAGGCGGTGGATGCGCGGCTGTCCGCGCTGGCGGGCACGGTGTGTCCGAATGATCCGCGCACCGCCGCTCAGCGCCGCGCTGATGCGTTGGGCGCCCTGGCCGCTGATGCCACCCGGTTGGGCTGTGAGTGCGGGCGCCGCGATTGCAGCGCCGCCGACCGCAAGCCGTCGTCGCCGGTGGTGATCCATGTGATCGCCGAGCAGGCCACCCTCAACGGCACCGCCGACCGCCCGGCCCGGGTGTTCGGGGCCGAGGACCTGATCACCCCCGAACTGCTCCACGAGTTGGCGTTGACGGCCCGGCGGGTGCCGCTGGTCCACCCGGGCTATCACTTGCCCGAACCGCACTACACTCCCTCGAGCGCGCTGGCCGACTTCGTGCGGGCGCGGGATCTGACGTGTCGGTGGCCCGGTTGTGAGGTGCCGGCCACCGCCTGCGATGTTGACCACACCCTGCCTTATGCCCAGGGCGGTCCCACTCATGCGGGCAACCTCAAGTGCTACTGCCGCACCCATCACCTGATGAAAACGTTTTGGGGCTGGACCGACCAGCAACTCGCTGATGGCACCTTGATCCTGACCTCCCCGGCCGGGGACACCCACGTCACCACCCCGGGCAGTGCCCTGCTGTTTCCCAGCCTGTGTCACGCCGTGGGCGGCATGCCCGCCCCCGAAGCCCAAACCCCACCGGCCGATTACTGCGCCGAGCGCACCGCGATGATGCCCACCCGCCGCCGCACCCGCGCCCAAGACCGCGCCCACCGCGTGGCCGCCGAACGCCGCCAGAATCGAAAAGAGCGCATCGCCGCCACCGGCCCACCCGACAACGAACCCCCACCGTTTTAGGTGGGCCAGGAGCTCGCGGTACTCCGGAAGTTGGCATTCGGAGGATTGCAGAAGTCTGAGTTCGTCCCGGCCAGCAGGACGAAATAGCCCTCACCCTTGTGGGTGAAACTGTATGGCGGGTAACTCCATCCGCTGTTGCACATCGACGTCGGCGTGCCCATGGTCGCCCGGCGCCAGCTGTTCTTGGCGCAGGCGGTCAGCGCATCGACGTCTGAAACGCCGCTCTTGGCGATCACCAGCATCCCCCCGCCCCATTGCCCGTCGGCCCGGCGATAGGCGCGTGCGCCGAATCCGGCTCCGTTCGCCTGGCAACCCAGCGCCCGTTGCAGCGGCTGAAAAACGGTGGCGAGGTCGCGATTGGTGACGGCGGCTGCGGCAGTGATGAATTGCGCCGCGTCGGAGCCGTCGACCTCCTGCACGTTCGGGTCGTGGAAGCTGAACAGCTGTTGGGCGATCGCGCTCGCGTTACCGCCGCCACCACCACCGACAACGGGCCCACTGCCGGTGGAGGTCATCGGGGGCAGCCCACCGGCAGGGTCGGCCGCTGCCGTCGGCGCCAGAAACAGCGACAGTGCAGCGATCAATCCAAGGCGGGCAAGCGATTTCACTGTTCGATGGCATCCTGGTCCAGGCTGCGCTTGGCGCGCACCGCCGGCCGCGCCGACCGCCGCCGCGGAATGCGTTCGGTGATGCCGCTCAGCGAGTTGATCATCCTGTTCAGGCTATCGACTGCAGACTCGAGGGTGTCAGCCGTGGGCGTCATCCTCTCCACGGCGGGCGCCAGCCGGCTCAAAATTTCCGCGGCTTCGGTGAACTGCTCGAGCGGACCATTCTTAGCCAGCAGCTTGTCGACGACGCCGTCCTCGGCGAACATCCGCTCGATAATCCCGTCCTCGGCCAACATCCGCTCTAGCGGCCCGTCCTTCGCCAGCAGCCGATCCGCCAGCCCGCCGGGCTCCAGAATCCGTTCCAGCGCGCTTCCTTCAACGGTGACCCGATCCAGTAGACCGCCGGGCGCGGTCAACAGGTCGACAACCCCACCCGGGCGCATCAGCTTGTCCGCCGGCCCGCCGCGGACCAGGGCGCGCCCCATTGCCCGGTCGTTCTCGGTCAATTCGGCAACGCGATTGGCGCCGATGAGCGCGCCGCGCAGCGGGAACAGGTCGGTGATGGGGTCAACCGTCTTCGGGCCTTCCTCGCCCAGGGATTGCTTCACGGCCCCGAGCGCGATGGCACCCACGGCGAGTCCGGCATCGGCCACCGCGACGCCGGCCCGGACAGGGGCCATCACTACACCGGCAAGGGCTTTGCTGAGGTTCACGCGGCAAGTGTATGGCTCGATGTCTTCCGCCGTGGGCGGAAGCGCCGCATCACCGGAATGCGGCGATGCCGGTGAATGCCTGACCGAGGACCAGCTGATGCATCTCGGGAGTGCCCTCGTAAGTCAGAACCGATTCCAGGTTGACCATGTGCCGGACCACCGGATACTCCAGCGATATTCCGTTGCCGCCCAGTATCGTTCGCGCGGTACGGCAGATCTCGATCGCCTCCCGGGTGTTGTTCAGCTTGCCGAAACTCACCTGGTCCGGACGCAACCCCACGCTGTCCTTGAGGCGACCCAGGTGCAGCGACAGCAACTGCCCCTTGTGCAGTTCGACCGCCATGTCGACCAGCTTGGCCTGGGTCAGCTGAAAACCGGCGATCGGGCGTCCGAACTGGGTGCGCTGACCGGCGTACTCCAGGGCAGACTGCCAGGCCGAACGCGCCGCACCCATGGAGCCCCAGACAATGCCATAGCGCGCTTCGGACAGGCAGGCCAGCGGCCCCTTGAGGCCCACCGCGCCCGGCAACAGCGCCTCGTCCGGCAGCCGCACGTCGTCGAGCACCAACTCACTGGTGATCGACGCCCGCAGCGAGAGCTTGTGGTGAATGGTGTTGGCGGAGAACCCCGGTGTGTCCGTCGGGACGATAAAACCGCGGACCCCTTCGTCGGTCGCGGCCCACACCACAGCGACGTCGGCGATCGACCCGTTGGTGATCCACATCTTGCGCCCGTTGAGCACCCAATCGGAACCGTCGCGCCGGGCCCGCGTCTTCATCGCGGCCGGGTCCGATCCCGCGTCGGGTTCGGTCAGCCCGAAGCAGCCGAGCACCTCGCCGGCCGCCATGCCCGGCAACCACCGCTGCTTCTGCTCCTCCGACCCGTTGTTCCAGATCGCGAACATCGCCAGCGACCCCTGCACCGACACCAGCGACCTGATGCCGGAGTCGGCGGCCTCCAGCTCCAGGCAGGCCAGACCGTAGTGCACGGCGGACGCGCCGCCGCAGCCGTAGCCCTCCAGATGCATGCCGAGCAGACCGAGTTCGCCGAACTGCTTGGCCAGGTCCCGGGCCACCGGCAGGTCGCCGTCCTCGAACCACTGGCCGACATGCGGCAAGACCTGTTCAGCGCAGAACGCGCGCACCGTGTCCCGCACGGCGATCTCGTCGCTGGACAGCGACGCGTCCAGCCCCAGCGGGTCAAAGGGATCGAAAGCGCGCGGCGTCGTGTCTGTGCTCATGAGTCAATCCTGCCCCGGCCCGGTAGTCTCGCTGCATGCAACCGCGGCGAGGGCTGGCGTGGCTCGGTGTGGACGTGCTGGCTGTGCTGGTTTTCTGTGCCCTCGGGCGGCGCAGCCACGATGAAGGCGTCAACGTCAGCGGGCTGGCCACCACCGCCTGGCCGTTTCTGAGCGGCACGGCCCTGGGCTGGCTCATATCGCGCGGCTGGCGGCGCCCGACGGCTGTGGTGCCTACCGGGGTGACCGTCTGGATATCGACGGTGGTGCTCGGAATGCTGCTACGCAAAGCCAGTTCGGCGAGCGTGGCGGGGGCCTTCGTGGTGGTGGCCTCGACGGTGACAGCGGTGTTCCTGCTCGGCTGGCGGGCGGCCGTCACAGCCTTCTCGGCGCGCGCGGGCCGGCACGGTTCGGACGGCTGACGGCCCGACCAGATGGTACGCACCGACGGCGACACCTGGGACCCGGCCACCGGTGTCGGCATGACGGCGACGTTCGGCGCTGTTGCCAGGGCGGTGGGAACCAACAAGGGGCTGATCAACGATCCCTTCGCCAAGCCGCTGGTGCGTGCCGCGGGCGTCGAGTATTTCGTCCGGGTGATCGAGGACGAGCAGTATGCGGCCGACGGCGGTGGCGACCCGGTCATGTACGGGATGCTCAACATCCTTGCCGTGCACGGCCGGTTCCTGGACGAGTACCTGACCCGCGCCGCGCGAGCGGGTATCCGCCAGGCGGTCAATCTCGGCTGTGGGCTGGACACCCGGGCTTACCGATTGTGGTGGCCGCCTGGGACAACGGTGTACGAGTGCGACCAGCCGGGAGTGATGGATTTCAAGGCGGAGGTGCTGCGGGCGCTGGGCGGGAAGCTGACCGCGCATCACTGCGCCGTGGGAGTCGACCTCCGCGACGATTGGCTCACGGCGCTGCGGCGCGTCGGGTTCGATCCCGACCAACCGACGGTCTGGATCGCCGAAAACCTGTTGATCGGCTACCTGCCGCCGGACGCGCAGGATCGGCTGCTGCATCAGCTCAGCGCCGCCAGCGCGGCCGGCAGCCGGTTTGCCGCCGACCACATGCCGTGGACCGAGGCGCAGTTGCAGGAGGGTCGGGCCTTCATCGAAGGCTGGCGGCAGGAGGGTCTGGACATCGACCTGGCCAAGCTGACCTATTCCGCCGAATTCGGTTCCCTTCCTGAGAATCTCGAGGCACACGGCTGGCGGACCACCGAAAAGACCCTCGTCGAGTTGCTGGCCACCGTCGGTCTGGCGGGGCGCCGGCGGGTCACCCCGCACGATCTCGCGGTCACCCCCCGCTACGTCACCGCGACGTTGGGTGACCGGTGACGGGTGAGCTGCGCTTCGTGCCGGCCGCCCTGGACGACCCGCTGGCCCAACCGCTGCTGGTCGAGCTGGCTGACGAGTACGCCCGGCGGTACGGCGCGGACCCGCAACGCATCGCCGAGTGGCTCGTAGACGGCCCGGACGGCGAGTTCTCGCCTCCGCACGGCGGGATGTTGTTGGGTCTGCTGAACGGCGAACCCGTAACAGGGGGCGCGTTCTGCCGCTTCGATGCCGACACCGCCGAGCTCAAGCGAGTCTGGACGCACCGCGACCACCGTCGCCGCGGCTACGCCAAGACTCTGCTGGCTGCGCTGGAATCGGAGATCGCCGTTCGGGGTTACACCAGGGTGTACCTCATCACCGGCGACCGTCAGCCTGAGGCCGAGAAGCTCTACGAAGCGACCGGATACACCCGGTTGTCCGAACCTCTGCCATCCCAAGGCCCGGTGTTCCCGATCGCGTTTCTGAAGGCACTCCGGTGACGCTTCATCTCGGGGTCGCGCTGGACGGATACGGCTGGCACACGCAGGCCTGGGCGCTGGCCGACGAAACCCGCTCCGTGCTCAGCGGGCGCTATTGGGCGGACCTGGCGGTCACAGCCGAGCGCGGACTGCTGGACTTCCTCACCATCGACGATTCGCTGATGCCCCAGCCCGGGCGCCGCGAGCGCATCGACCCCAACCGGCTGGCCGGGCGCGGCGACGCGGTGCTCGTCGCTGCCCGCGTGGCGCCGGTCACCCGGCATATCGGGCTGATCCCGGTGGCGACGGTCACCCACACCGAGCCGTTCCATATCTCCAAAGCCGTTGCCACCCTTGACTATGTCTCTCACGGCCGGGCCGGTTGGCAGCCCCGGGTGAGCGTCACCACGCACGAGGCGGCGCTGTTCGGCAGGCGTACCGTGCGACCCGAGGAGTTGTTCCCCGAGGCCCGGGACTATGTCGATGTGGTGCGCAGGTTGTGGGACAGCTGGGAGGACGACGCGGTGATCCGTGACGTCGCCACCGGGCGTTACATCGACCGGGACAAGCTGCACTACATCGACTTCGCCGGTCAGTACTTCTCGGTGAAGGGGCCGTCGATCACGCCCCGTCCGCCGCAGGGTCAGCCGGTCATCGCCGTCCTGGCGCACGCCAGGCCGGTCTACGAATTCGCGGCCCAAACCGCTGACCTCGTGTTCGTGACTCCCGCCGACACGTCGGTACAGGGTCTGGTGGACGACGTACGCGAGGCCGGCGAGCATCTGAAAGTCTTTGCCGACGTGGTGGTTTCGTTCCACGGTGCAACCGATTTCCGGTCCGACACGCTGGTCTGGGGTGGCAGTGCAGCCGAACTGGTGGACATGCTGCTGCAGTGGCAGCTCGCCGGCGTCGACGGTGTGCGGCTGCGTCCCGCCGTGCACGCCACCGACCTCCCGGTGATCGTCGACGAGGTGGTGCCGCTATTGCAGCGCGCGGGCGAGTTTCGCGCTGCCTACCGCGATGGCGAAACGCTGCGCGAGCGACTCGGACTTCCGTTGGCCGTCAACCGATATCAGGGGGTGCGCCGATGATTCCGTTGTCGATCCTGGACCTGGCGCCGATCAGCGCGGGCAGCGACGCGCGCACCGCGCTGCACAACACCATTGATCTGGCCCGGCACGCCGAGCGGTGGGGCTTCCGGCGCTATTGGATCGCCGAGCATCACTTCGTGGGTGTCGCCAGCTCGTCGCCCGCCCTGCTGATCGGTCAGATCGCAGCTGCTACCAACACAATTCGGGTGGGCGCGGCGGCGGTGCAACTCGGCTACACCACCGCCGTCGCGGTGGTCGAGAACTTCGGCATGCTCGACGCCTTCTACCCTGGACGGATCGACCTCGGTGTCGGCCGGTCCGGGCAGCGTCGCTCCGAGGAGGGCAAACCGAAGAAACCACGCGAGCCGCGGCCACCGCGGGTGTGGCACGAGGTGGACGGCGTGGTGATTCCGACACCCTTCGACCTACGCGGGATGCTCGACCTCGAACAGCTGGCGGCCACCATGGCGATCCTGCAACAGCCCGAGGCGGTATCGCCGGACTTCGCCGAGCAGCTCAACGACATCCTCGCGCTGTTGGACGGCACCTACTGCGCGGGCGGGTTCGACGTGCATGCGGTGCCCGGCGAAGGATGCGGGTTGCGGCCGTGGGTCTTCGGCAGCACCCGGGGCCAAAGCGCCCGGGTGGCCGGAGCTTTGGGGCTGCCGTTCGTGGCCAGCTATCACATCACTCCGGCCACCGCGCTCGAGGCGATCGAGGCCTACCGCGACACGTTCGTGCCGTCGGCGGCGCTGGCCGAGCCTTACGTCGTGGTGTCCGCCGACATCGTGGTCGCCGACGACGCCGAGCGCGCTCGGCAGTTGGCCGCCGGTTACGGCCACTGGGTCTACTCCATCCGAACCGGCGTCGGCGCGATGCCCTATCCGGCTCCCGAGGACTGTGGACCGCTCACCGACGAGCAGTATGAGCTGGTAAAGGACCGGCTCGCAACACGATTCGTCGGCAACCCGGACGAGGTCGCCGAAAGGTTGCGGGCGTTACAGCGGGTGACCGGTGCCGACGAACTCGTCGTCACTTCCGTCACCCACAGTCACTCCGACCGGTTGCGCTCGCACGAACTGATTGCGCAGAGGTGGGGTCTGACCTGATGAGCCGCAAGCCGATTCATCTTGCGGCCCACTTCCCGGGCGTCAACAACACCACGGTATGGACCGACCCGAGCGCGGGCAGCCAGATCGAGTTCGAGTCGTTCGCGCACCTGGCGCGCACCGCTGAACGCGGATTGTTCGACTTCTTCTTCCTCGCCGAAGGGTTGCGGCTGCGCGAGCACCGGGGCCGCATCCACGACCTGGACGTGGTGGGCCGGCCGGACACGTTCACCGTGCTGGCGGCCCTGGCCGGCGTCACCGACCGCATCGGTCTGACCGGCACCATCAACACCACCTTCAACGAACCCTTCGAAGTGGCAAGGCAATTCGCCACCCTCGATCACCTATCCGACGGCCGCGCCGGCTGGAATATCGTCACGTCCTCGGATGCGTTCACCGGCGCCAACTTTCGCCGGGGCGGCTTCCTCGCCCACGCCGACCGCTACCGGCGGGCCGAGGAGTTCGTCACGGTGGCCCGGCGGTTCTGGGACAGCTGGGCGCCGGATGCGGTGGTGCGCCAGGACGGTGTCTATGTGGACCCGGCCGGGATCCGCAGCGTCGAATTCACAGGCTCGCAGTTCGACGTCCGCGGCTTCGCGACGCTGCCGGCGGGCCCGCAAGGCCACCCGGTACTACTGCAAGCGGGCGACTCCGACGAGGGACGCGATTTCGGCGCCCGCTATGCCGACGCGCTGTTCACGCTGCACGGCTCCCTGGAGGACGGGCGGCGCTACTACGCCGATGTCAAGGCACGGGCCCGCAAGTTCGGCCGGGATCCCAACCAGCTCAAGGTGTTTCCGGCGGCTACCTTCGTCATCGGCGACACCGCCGACGAAGCCGAGGACAAAGCCCGGCACATCCGTCGTCAGCAGGTCACCGGGGCGACGGCGATCCTGATGCTGGAACAGGTCTGGGGACGCGAACTTTCCGACTTCGACCCGGACGGCCCGCTGCCCGAGTTCGACCCGGTCCTCGACAGTGACATCACCCAGGGACGGGTGCGCCACGGCGACCCCATCGCGGTGGCGCGGCGCTGGCGGGAGCGGGCGCAAGCGGAGAAACTGTCCATCCGCGAGCTGGTGATCGCGGTGACCAGCCGGGAGCAGTTCGTGGGGACCGCCGCCCATATCGCCGGTGAGATCGACCGCTACGTGCAGGCCGATGCCTGCGACGGCTTCATTCTGGTGCCGCACCTGACGCCGCACGGCCTCGACGACTTCGTCGACCGCGTGGTCCCGCTGCTGCAGGAGCGCGGGGCGTTTCGCACCGAGTACCCGGCTGCGACGCTGCGGGGGAATCTGGGATTGAGCGAGTCGGGCAGCGGATAGCCTCCCAGCGGGCCCACCGGTCAGGGGCACATGAAGGAGATGGGCGGGCAGACGAACGTGCCCGGCGGAAGCGGGCCCTCGGCCCAGACGCCTCCGGATACCTGGTGGACTTCATGGCAGGTGTTCATGTCCCAGCCGGCCGCCAAGTCCCGGATCTGCCACCAAACGGGGTCTCCCGGGCACCAAGTGCCGTGTCCGACAGGGTCATACACCAGGTCCGCGTGCGCAGTCGCGGTGCCCGGCCCCAAGGCAGTGAGCCACAAAGAGGCGACTGCGCCGAAGGCTGTGATCAGAACGCCGGCGAGAGTTCGCTTCACCGTGCTTACCATGTCGTTTCCTCTCTATGATTCCGCGCCGTTCCCAGGCAGCGGATTGCTCCGCGGTCAAAATACATATCGGCTAACCGAGTCAGGCTCGGCGGCTGCGAGCGGGGTGACGCTGACGCGTTGCGCCGACGATCCGCTGCACTGAACCATGACGATAGCGCGCTGGTTTCTGGAATTCCGCACTTATTTTCGGGTACGTAATTTAGCGACGCCGGGATCAGCCCGCCCCGGCCCGCCGCAATGCGGCGTCTGTCGCTTCGCGGATCGGGCCCCGCCAGAGTGGGCCATGACCGGGAGCGAGGACCTCCGTCTCTACCTCAGCCAGCACCGACAGGGTCCGGATGCATTCGGCCTGGCTGTAGCTGAAGATGGCCGGCAGCAGCTGGGGCCCGTCGTGGCGGATCAGTGGATGGCCGGTGATCAACGCGTCACCACTGGCCAACACCCCGTCGACCACGTAGGAACAGTGACCGTTGGTGTGGCCGGGACTGAACACCGGCCGCGGACGGCCAGGCAGCCCGGCGGCAACGTCCGGCGTCAGTGGCTGGGTGGTCGGAATCCCGGCGCGGATCAGGCCGCCGCTGCGCACCACGTGCACGGTCCACACCGCCCAGCGCGGCCGCCAGAGCCGCAGTGCGAGATCACCGATCGCCACTTGTTCCAGATATTCACGCTTGGCGTGACCCACCTCGTCGGCGTGGCAGTACACCGGCGTGCCGTGCTCGGCGGCGAACCAGATCGCCGTGCCCAGATGGTCGATATGGGCGTGGGTGAGCAGGATCGCGCGTACGTCGCCCGGCCCGTAACCCAGCGTGCGCAGCGAGGCCAGCACCTCTTCGCGGTCGCCCGGATAGCCGGCATCGATCAGCATGACGCCGGAGTCGTCGGTGACCAGCGTCCAATTGACGGCGGGCCCGTGGGCGAGGTGAACGGTGTCGGTGATCTGGATGAGCTGCGTCTCCCCGGACATGCCCAACAGCCTAGGAGTAGAAAAGACTGGTGGCTGAACTGAAACTTGGATATAAGGCGTCCGCCGAACAATTCGCACCGCGTGAGCTCGTCGAACTGGCCGTCCTCGCCGAAGGACATGGCATGGACAGCGCCACCGTCAGCGATCACTTCCAGCCCTGGCGGCACAAAGGCGGGCACGCCCCGTTCTCGCTGGCGTGGATGACCGCGGTGGGCGAGCGCACCGAAAGGCTGCAGCTGGGCACTTCGGTGCTCACCCCGACCTTCCGGTACAACCCCGCCGTCATCGCGCAGGCCTTCGCCACCATGTCGTGTCTTTACCCGGGCCGGGTGTTCCTCGGCGTCGGCACCGGCGAAGCGCTGAACGAGATCGCCACCGGATACGAAGGCGCCTGGCCTGAATTCAAGGAACGGTTCGCCCGGCTGCGCGAGTCGGTGCGACTGATGCGCGAGCTGTGGCGCGGGGACCGCGTCGACTTCGACGGCGAGTACTACCGGCTCAAGGGCGCCTCGATTTACGACGTGCCCGAAGGCGGCGTGCCCGTCTACATCGCCGCCGGCGGGCCGGCGGTCGCGAAGTACGCCGGCCGCGCCGGCGACGGCTTCATCTGCACTTCCGGCAAGGGGGAGGAGCTCTACACCGAAAAGCTCATCCCGGCCGTGAAGGAAGGCGCCGCGGCGGCCGACCGCAACGACGACGACATCGACAAGATGATCGAGATCAAGATCTCCTACGACACCGACCCGGACCTGGCGCTGGAGAACACCCGGTTCTGGGCACCGCTGTCGCTCAGCGCCGAGCAGAAGCACAGCATCGACGACCCGATCGAGATGGAGAAGGCCGCCGACGCACTGCCGATCGAGCAGATCGCCAAACGCTGGATCGTCGCCGCCGACCCGGACGAGGCGGTCGAGAAGGTCGGCCAGTACGTGACGTGGGGCCTGAACCACCTGGTGTTCCACGCGCCCGGCCACGACCAACGACGGTTCCTGGAGTTGTTCGAGAAAGACCTGGCGCCGCGACTGCGTAGACTTGGCTGACACGCCAGCCGTGCCCGCCTCCAGCATCTACATCGCGGCGCCCGAATCGGAGACCGGGAAGTCGACGATCGCGCTGGGCCTGATCCATCGGCTGGCCGCAAACGTCGCCAAAGTCGGTGTGTTCCGGCCCATTACGCGACATAACGAGAGTCGCGACTACATCCTGGAACTGCTGCTCGAGCACTCCACGGCCGGCCTGACCTACGAACAGTGCGTCGGGGTGACCTATCAGCAGTTGCACGACGACAGCGACGCCGCGATCGCCGGCATCGTCGACGCGTACCACGCGGTCGCCGAACACTGCGACGCCGTCGTGATCGTCGGAAGCGACTACACCGACGTCACCAGCCCGGCCGAGCTCTCGGTGAACGCGCGCATCGCGGTCAACCTCGGTGCGCCGGTGCTGCTGACAGTGCGTGGCAAGGGCCGCACGCCCGATGAGGTTGCCAGTGTCGTGGAGGTGTGTCTGGCGGAATTGTCCGCGCAGCGGGCCCACACCGCGGCCGTCGTCGCCAACCGGTGTGAACCCGGCGACATGCAGGCCGTCGCGGACGCGTTGCGCAAATTCACCCCGCGGGCCTACGTGTTGCCCGAGGAGCCCCTGCTGGCCGCGCCGACCGTCGCCGAATTGACCAGGGCGGTCAACGGGACACCGATCCGCGGTGACGAGCAACTGGCCCAGCGCGAGGTGATGGGCGTGATGGTCGCAGGCATGACCGCCGACCACTGCCTTGAGCGGCTGCGCGACGGCATGGCGGTGATCACCCCGGGTGACCGTTCGGACGTGGTGCTCGCTGTCGCCAGTGCCCATGCCGCAGCAGGGTTTCCGTCTCTGTCCTGCCTGATACTCAACGGCGGCTTCGACCTGCACCCGTCGATCGCGGCCCTGGTGTCCGGGTTGCGGCTGCGGTTGCCCATCATCGCCACCGACCTGGGCACCTATGACACGGCCAGCGCGGCGGCCACCGCCCGCGGCCGGGTGACCGCGTCCTCGCAGCGCAAGATCGACACCGCGCTGCAGCTGATGGACCGCCATGTCGACATCGACGACCTGCTCGAGCAGCTCACCATCCCGATTCCGACCGTCATCACGCCGCAGATGTTCACCCACCAGTTGCAGCAACGTGCCCGGGCGGACCGCAAGCACATCGTGCTGCCCGAGGGGGAGGACGACCGGATCCTGCGCTCGGCCGGCCGCCTGTTGCAGCGCGGCGTCGCCGACCTGACGATCCTGGGCGACGAGTCCCAGGTCCGGTTGCGCGCCGCCGAACTCGGGGTGAGTTTGGACGACGCGACGGTGATCGACCCGCGCGGCAGCGACCTGCACGACCAATTCGCCCAGCAATACGCCGAACTGCGCAAGGCGAAGGGCGTCACCCTGGAGCACGCGCGCGAAATCATGAACGATGCAACGTATTTCGGCACCATGCTGGTGCACAACGGCAAGGTGGACGGAATGGTGTCCGGTGCTGTGCACACCACAGCGCACACCGTGCGGCCGGCATTGGAGATCATCCGGACGGTGCCCGACGTGTCCACGGTGTCCAGCATCTTCCTGATGTGTCTGCCGGACCGGGTGCTGGCCTATGGGGACTGCGCCATCATTCCCAATCCCACCACCGAACAGCTCGCCGACATCGCGATCTCCTCGGCCCGCACCGCGGCGCAGTTCGGCATCGAGCCCCGGGTGGCCATGCTGTCCTACTCGACCGGTGACTCAGGCGCCGGTGCCGATGTGGAAAAGGTCCGCGCAGCAACGGAATTGGTGCGCTCACGCGAGCCGCGGCTGCTGGTGGAGGGCCCGATCCAGTACGACGCGGCGGTCGACCCGGCGGTAGCGGCCACCAAGATGCGCGACTCGCCCGTGGCGGGACGCGCGACGGTGCTGATCTTCCCCGACCTGAACACCGGCAACAACACCTATAAGGCTGTGCAGCGTTCCGCGGGCGCCATCGCGATCGGCCCGGTGTTGCAGGGTTTACGCAAGCCGGTCAACGACCTGTCCCGCGGCGCGCTGGTCGAAGACATCGTGAACACCGTGGCCATCACCGCGATTCAGGCGCAGGGCTGCCATGAGTGACCGTCTGGTGCTGGTGATCAACTCCGGATCCTCGTCGCTGAAATTCCAGCTCGTCGACCCGGATTCCGGCGCCGCGCGGGCCGGCGGGACCGTCGAGCAGATCGGCGAACCGTCATCGCCGGTTGCCGACCACGAGGCGGCGCTGCGTCGAGCGTTCGAGATGCTGAATGACGAGGGCATCGATCTGCAGCACTGCGGGCTGGCGGCGGTCGGTCACCGGGTTGTGCACGGCGGCAATCATTTTCATCGTCCGACGCTGCTGGACGACGAAGTGATCGGTGAACTAGACCAGCTTTCACCGCTGGCCCCGCTGCACAATCCGCCCGCCGTGCAGGGCATCGAAGTGGCGCGCAAGCTGCTGCCCGGCGTGCCGCACATCGCGGTGTTCGACACGGCGTTCTTCCATCACCTGCCCGCCGCCGCCGCGACCTACGCCATCGACCGCGAGCTCGCCGAGGCCTGGCAGATCCGCCGGTACGGATTTCACGGCACCTCACACGAATACGTCAGCGGCCAGGCGGCGGACTTCCTGGGCATCCCCTTAGCTGAGCTGAACCAGATCGTGCTGCACCTGGGCAACGGCGCGTCGGCATCCGCCGTTGCCGGCGGCCGCCCGGTCGAGACATCTATGGGTTTGACCCCGCTGGAGGGCCTGGTGATGGGCACCCGCAGCGGTGACATCGATGCGGGTGTCTTCAGCTACCTGTGGCGCACCGCGAAGATGGACGTCGGCGAGATCGAGTCAATGCTCAACAAGCGGTCCGGCGTGCTGGGCCTGGCCGGCGAGCGCGACTTCCGCCGGCTGCGGGAGCTGATCGAATCCGGTGACGCCGCAGCGAAATTGGCGTACGACGTGTTCATCCACCGGTTGCGCAAGTACATTGGCGCTTACCTGGCGGTGCTGGGCCACACTGACGTGGTGACCTTCACCGCCGGAATCGGCGAGCACGACGCGGCGGTGCGCCGAGATGCGTTGGCCGGCTTCGGCGAGTTGGGCATCGTGCTGGACGAGGGCCGCAACTCGGCCAGGACCTCCGGTGCGCGCCTAATCTCCGGCGACGAGTCGCGGATCGCCGTCCTGGTGGTGCCGACCAACGAGGAACTGGCCATCGCCCGCGACTGCGTCAGCCTGCTATAGGAAACCCAGGCCGCTGCGGCCGGTGCCGACCGACGGTGTGGGGTCGGTGCGCAGCGTGCGCACCAGCAGTTCGTAGTAGACGTCGCGAAAGTCCGTGGTGTATTTGAGGTCTCCCTGGTCGAGGTCGGTCAGGCTCGGCTCCTCGCCATAGAAGCCGCCCCTGACCGGAACGCCCGCGACGAAAACCGGTCCGGCGGTGCCGTGGTCGGTACCCTGCGATGCGTTGGCGGCCACCCGGCGGCCGAACTCCGAGTAGGCCAGCACCACGACGTTGCGGCCGCACGGATCGCCGGCCATCTGCGTCAGGAACGGGGTCAGTGCTTCGTCGAACGTCTGCAGCAGGCGTTGCTGGGTGCCGCGCTCGTCGGCATGGGTGTCAAAGCCGCCCAGATGGACCATGTACACCCGGGTGGGCACCCGGGCCATGATCGCGGCGGACACCAGGCTCAGCCGGCTGGCCAGGGCGTTGGTCGACTCGGTGCCCGTCAGGTTCTCGAAGGCCGCATCTGTCGATCGCGTGGCGCGATAGGACTGGCGTACGGCCGCCATCGCGGGCGTATCCCGGGGGTCGTCCACGCCCAGGGCTTCGATCGTCGGCCCGAACATGCCCTTGCCCGGTGTCGGCAGCATAGTGGTGGAAAGCGCTGCAGCGGTCTGTTTTTCGCCCACGGCCAGCAGCGGCAGCACGCTGCCGACGCTGACCGCGCGCAGCGGGTCGTCCCCCGTGGCGTCCAGCCACCGTCCGATCCAGCCGGTCGGTTCCGGGGCGTCCGGCGACGCGGTCTGCCAGATGTCCATGGACCGGAAGTGGCTGTGATCGGGCTTGGGATAACCCACGCCGCGCACCACCGCGAGGTGCCGATCGCTCCACAGCTGGGCCAGGCCCTGCAGCGCGGGGTTCAGGCCGAGCTGGTCGTCGAGGTGCAGGACGTCCTCGGGGGCGTAGGCCAGGTCCGGGCGGGCGTCGTGGTAGGCGGGGTCGGCGTACGGGATGACGGTGTTGATGCCGTCGTTGCCGCCGTAGAGGGTGACGATCACCAGGATGCCGACGTGGTCGGCAAGCGGTCGGTCATGCGCCGCGCGCAGCAGGTCGTCCCAACCGACCGCCACGGTGCCGGACAACAGGCCGAGCGCGCCGACACCGGCGCCGGTCATCAGGAATCTGCGTCGGTTCATGACGTCAGGTATTCGGGTGTGTTGACGGCGGCGGCCACCAACAGGGCGGGTCTGCGAACCAACGGGCGCAGTGCGTCGACCGTGCGGTCGGTCCAGGCGCCCACACCAATCAGGTGGCCGACCGCATCGATCCGATCGGCGACACCGGCACGCTCGATCACCGACAGGTCAGCGGTCCCCGCCAGTTGTGACGCGGCGCGCCAGCGCGTGCGCGCGGATGCGGTGGTCAGCCATACCTGGCCGCGCGGCCAGCCGTTGACGTCCGTCGGGAAGAACGGCCGCTGGCCCAGTGCCTTGAGAGTGGTGTCGATCAGCTTGCCGTGCTGGTCGGGAACGTTGAGCGCGCGAATCACCCCGACCAGCCATTCCACCGGGGTGTTGACGACGGTCCCGCGGCCGCCGGTGAACTCGTCGTCGGTGAGGATGGCCTGGGTCAGTGCCTTCAGGTCGCGCTGGGGGCCGTAGGCGGTGACCATGCGCTCGAGCGCCGGCGCGGAGGGAGGTTCGTCGGACACCAATTGTTGCCACAGGCGCCCGGCGACGTGGGCCGCAGAACCCGGTCGTGCCAGGACGGCATCACAGAACCCGGTGGCGTCGAAATCTGCGCTGACCCCGAACAGCGTCTTGGGGCCATGGTCGTGGCGGCGGGCTACCAGCACCGCCCGGCCGTCGCTGATCGTCCATCCGGTCAGCGCGCGGGCACCCGCGCGCACGTCGTCCTCGGTGTAACCGTTGTCGTGGCCGAGGGTGAACAGCTCCATGAATTCGCGGGCCAGGTTCTCATTGGGGGCCTTGGCGGTGTTGAGCTGTCCGTCCAGCCAGCGCAACATCGCGGCGTCGGTGAGCATCGCGTAGGCAAGAGTCCGGAAGTCGCCCAGCTTCAGGGTGCGCAGCTTCTGATTCTGCGCCGCCATGTACGCCGCGATCCGCACCTTCTGCGCCGAGGTGGCGAAGTGGTTGTGCCACAACAACGTCAGCTTCTCGTGCAGTGGCTGTTCGGCGGCGATCATGCGGCTCACCCACCAGCGGGTGAGTTCTTCGGTCTGCTCTGTGAGCTGGCGCCGGTATTGGGCCCGCGCCGCTGTTGTCGCGCCTCGACCGGGTGGTCGGGGTGGCGGGAGGGACGGCATCGGGGTAGCGAGTGCGCCGCGGTCGGCATCGGGATCGGCGGCCAGGGCGGCGGTTACGTAGCTGGGCCAGTCACGGCCCACCACCGCGTCTATTTCGGCGCCGGTGGCCCCGAACCCGCTCCTGCGCAGGACGCGGGCCGTCGCGATCCACTGAGGGGACTGCCCGGCCATAGTGAACCACTGTCGCGCGCAAACCTATGTTTTCGCTGAGTGTGCGCTAGCGGCTTCGCCTGTGCGTGCAGGGTGGGATCCGGGTCGATTCTGCTCCCAGCATGCACACCGAGTCCCAGGCCGCACGCGCGACAGCCCAAGCCGAGCACTGGCGGATGGCGCGGTCACCCGTCATGCCGATGAACGGTTCGGTCAATCAGCTGCGCAAGCATTACTGGGCGGTGTTAGCGAATGTCTACCTGCCGAAAGGCCTGCAGCCGTCGCTGCAGCAGCGCACCGTCGCGGCCTGGTTGTGGTCGCGCCGTAGGGGCACTATCGCGGGCGCGGCCGCGGCGGCCCTGCATGGCGCGAGGTGGATCCCCGACGACGTTCCGATCGAACTAGTGCACCCCAACGCCAGGGCGCCACAAGGCGTGCTGACGCGACGTGACGTGTTACTCGACGGCGAAGTCCAGGTGATCAGCGGCCTTGGTGTCACCACGCCCGAGCGAACCGCTTTCGACATCGGCCGGCGCGGCGCCGCGCGGTCCGGGGTGGCGCGGCTCGACTCGTTAGCGCGCGCAACGGGTTTCAAGATCGACGACGTGCTGGCCGTCATAGCCTGTCATCCAGGCTCGCCCGGACTGCGGCGGCTGGAGACGGTGCTCGAGCGAATGGGCTGGATCATTGTGCGGGTGGTCGCGGAGAACCGTCCAGCTGTCATTATGCAGCGGGTCCGCGAGGCCTTGGAGGCAGCAGCGGAGCGCTCCCGAAGTTGACTGTGCGGCTACTGCTTTCACAGGTAGCCGCACACTCGATATCAGGGAGAGCGGGAAGGCGGCCGGCGCCCGCCCCGGCCTGAAAGCCCCAGTGGGCAGTGGCGGGATTCATCTGAGATGAACGCGCTCGATCATGGCCGGGGTGCGGGCCGCTCGGCTAGGTCTGCTGTGATGTCATCACCTGCCTCTCATTTACCCGGTTGTGCTGCCAACTATCGGGGAAGCCGGAGGGCTGCGCTGAACGGCACGCACCGAATGGGCCGGCCCGTGCCACGGACGGAGCGCCACGCTCGCCGTCACCGGCGGCGCGGGTGGCCGCCGGGCGACAGCCACCGCCGCGCACAAGATGGCGTCGACCTCGGCGATCAACTCGGCCACCTCAGCGTCCAGGGCGTCGAAATCCAGCTCCGCCTCAACCAACAGGCCGGTCATCTCGCCCCCGATCAGGCGTTGATGACCTGGTGTCCGTTGCTCCGCCCGATCGAGATCTTGCGCGGTTTCGCCTTCTCGGCCACCGGGATTCGCAGCGTCAGCACTCCGGTGTCGTAGGACGCTTCAATCTTCTCGGTGTCCAGGTTGTCTCCGAGCACCAACTGACGGCTGAATACTCCGCGCGGACGCTCGCTGGCCAGCATTTCGCGGCCCGGTTCGATTTCGGGGCGCTCCGCGCGCACCGTCACCACGTTGCGCTCGATGTCCAGATCCAGCGAATCGGCGTCGATCCCGGGCAGGTCGAATTCCACGACGAAAGACGAGCCGTCACGCCAGGCGTCCATCGGCATGACCGACGGGCGGGACGCGGTCCCCGACACCGGCCGGGTGAAGCGTTCGAAGTCACGGAACGGATCGGTTCGCATCAGCATCGTCGCCACCTCCAACTCTCAATGTGGTGTCAAAGCCAAAGTAAATGTATGCCAATTGGCATACATTTGATTTACCACCGAGCGCGTGCGAACGCAAGATCCTTAACCGGAAAATTTTGTCAATTCCGTTGTGGGCGTGGAGCTACAGGTCAGAAGGTACTGGTCGGCCGCACCTGGTTGGCCATGTCCACCAGGGTGTAGCGGTGCCGCTGGGTGGGGGCCACCCGGGCCAGGCTGCGCAGCGACGCCTCGACGCCCAGCCGCAGTCCGTGATCGGTGAACGGAAAGCCCAGAATGTGGTTGGTGCTGGCCTCGTTGTCCTGCAGCCAGTCCATCGCACCGCCGAGCACCAGCGCGCGGATCTGCAACACCCTGGGTTCGGTGGGCGGCAGCGCTTCCACCCGGCGCGCGGCGTCGCGGATCTGCTCCTCGGTGATTTCACTCTGCGAACGTCCGGACAACAGGGTCACCGCGCTGGTCAGCCGGGCGGTGGTGAAATGCCTTGAGGTGGGCGGTACTTCGTCGAGTGTCTGCACCGCGCCACTACGGTCACCCAAAGCCGAACGGGCCCTGGCCAATCCGAACGCCGCCGAGATCACACCATCGTTGGTGCCCCACACCGTCTGGTAGTACTTGTGCTCGTCGGGCTCACCGGCCAGTTCGTACGTGGCAGCCAGCGCCAGCTTGGGCGCCAGCTCGCCGGGGAAGGTGTCGAGCACCTCGGTGAAATGCTTGATGGCGGAGTCATAGTCGCCGGTGAGCAAGCCCGCCACACCGCGGTACCAGACCAGCCGCCACTGCCAGCCGACCCGCTCGGCGAGGTCCTCGAGTTTGCGGGTGGCCTTGCTGACGTCCCCCAGGTCCAGCAGGGCCCGCACCTCCATCAGCGGCAGCTCGACGGACTCGCTGAGGTCCAGTCCCTCGGCGTCCAGGGAGCCGTGGCGGGCCGCGCGCAACGAGTCCAGCGTCTGCACCGGCTGCGAGAGCACCGTCGCCTGCAGCACCGGAGCCGCGACGTCGGTCGGGTCGACCAAGGGCACCGACAGCGCGGTGACGATCTCCTTGGCGGTCAATTTCTCGGAGTGCACCTGGCCGTCCAGGTAGACGTCGGTGTGTGCGACCAACAGGTCCACGCCGAACGTCGATCGGCTGGGACTGAAGATCGTCGACAACCCCGGGCGCGGTACCCCGGTGTCCTGGGCCACCACCTCGCGCAGGACGCCCATCAGCTGCCCCGACATCTCCTCGGCACTGGTGAACCGTCGTCGCGGGTCGGGGTCGATGGCGCGACGCAGCAGTCGCGCGAACGAGTCGTACTGCGCCAGCACCGGGTCGTCGTCGGGCAGCCCGTCGACGTAGCGGCCGTTGCGGGTGCGCAGGGTCAGCGTCAGAGCCGCCAGGGTGCGGCCGACGGTGTAGATGTCGGTGGCCACGGTGGGCCCGGTCCGCACGATCTCGGGAGCTTGGTAGCCCGGGGTGCCGTACAGGTAGCCGAACGAGTTGATCCGCGACACCGCGCCGAGGTCGATCAGCTTGAGCTGCTCCTCGGTGAGCATGATGTTCTCCGGCTTCAGGTCGTTGTAGACCAGGCCGATGGAATGCAGATAGCTCAGTGCCGGAAGGATTTCCAGGATGTAGGCGATGGCCTCGGCGACCGGTAGGTTCTCCCCGCGACCCCGCTTGAGCGACTGGCCGCCGATGTACTCCATGACGATGTAACCGACCGGATCGCCGTGCTTGTCGCTGTGCTCGACGAAGTTGAAGATCTGCACGATCGAGGGGTGCACCACTTCGGCCAGAAACTGCCGCTCGGCCATCGCGATGGCCTGGGCCTCGGCATCCCCGGAATGGACCAGGCCCTTGAGTACCACCGGTCGGTCGTTGACGTTGTGGTCCAGGGCCAGGTAGACCCAGCCCAGGCCGCCGTGCGCGATGCAGCCCTTGACCTCGTACTGGTTGGCGATGATGTCGCCCGGGTTCAGTTGCGGCAGAAACGAATACGGGCTGCCGCAGTAGGGGCACCAGCCCTCGGAGGTGCCCTTGCCCTCGGAACCGGACCGCCCGACCGGCCGCCCGCAGTTCCAGCAGAACCGTTTGGATTCCGGGACCACCGGGTTCTTCATCAACGCCTTGAGCGGATCGATGTCGGGGGTCCGGGGAATCTCTACCAGGCCGCCGCCGAGCTGGCGGACGGCCGGAAGCGCGCGGGTGGCCACCGACATCCGATCCTGCGGCTGGGTGTCGAGGCTGCCCAGCGAGATCGGGAAATCGTCGTCATCGTCGTCGTCGAAGTCCGGCCGGAACAGGGCCTGGGTGGCCTGCGGCCTTCCCGTGGTCGCGGTCGCGCCGGTCTGGGCGTCTTCGGCCTGGGCAACCGGCTGCGTGCCGGGCGAGATGTCCTGACCCGCCTGGTCTTCCTGGTCCTCTTGCGCCGGCTTCCCCATCAGTCCACGTACCTCGGTTGTGGCGGCAGGGGCGCCGGGCCCAGCACTGTCAACCATTTGCGGTACAGCGTGTTCCAGGTGCCGTCGGTGCGGATCCGTTCCAGCGTGCCGTTGACGAACCGGACCAGCCCGGTGTTGTCGAGGTTGATGCCGATCCCATAGGGCTGGGTGGCCATGTTCGGCCCGACGATGTGCAGGTAGGGGTCCTCTTCCACGAGTCCGGCCAGGATCGAGTCGTCGGTGCTGACGGCGTCGATCTGGCGCTGCTGCATGGCCACCAGGCAGTCGGCCCAGTTCACCACCGACACGATCACCGCCGGCGGGGTGATCTCACGGATGCGGCGCAGCGAGGTGGTGCCCCGGGCCACACAGACCCGCTTGCCGGACAGATCGGAGACCTTGGCGATCGCCGAGTCTCGCGGGGCCAGGATCCGCTGATTCGCATCAAGGTAGACGGTGGAAAAGTTCACCAGCTTGCGTCGCTCGCAGGTGATGGTCATGGTCTTGACGACCACGTCGACCTGCGAGCGCTGCAGCGCGGTGATGCGTTCGTCGGCCGACAAAATGCGGTATTCGACGTGCGAGGGCCCGCCGAAGATGTCCCGGGCCACCTCCCCGGCGATGTCGACGTCGAAACCGGTGATCTCGCCGGTGATCGGGTCGCGGAAACTGAATAGATTGCTGCCGATGTCCAGGCCGACGATCAGCCGGCCCCGGGCGCGGATGTTGGCCACCGCGGCGTCCGCGTCGGCCCTGTTGGGGAACGGGCGCAGGCTGGCGGTCGGATTGCAGTCCTGGCTGGTGTTGTCCGGCGACAGCGGGGCTTCCATGGGGAGTTCCTGCATACCGACGGGCGTCGGCAGCGGCAGCGTCGGCGTCACCTCCACCTTCAGCGTCTCCGGATGTCCGCAGCCGGCCAGCAGCAACGCCGCTGCGGCCAGCGCCGCCACCCGCCGCGCGCTCACCGGTATTCCTTCAACCGGGGCCACAAACCCAGCGCCACTGCGATTGCCGCACCCAGGCTGAGCACCACCGCGCCGACCTGCGCCCCGGCCAGGCCGCGTTTGGCGTTCAGGACGTCGTTGCGCAGGTGGTTGCGGCTCTGCTCCATCGCTTTGGTGAGGGCTTCGTCGAGCTTGTCGAAGGCGGGGGTGGAGTCGTCCTCGCCCTTGCCGAGCGCCACCTGCGTGGCGGCCCGGTAATTGCCGACCGAGATGTAGGCGTTGATCCGGTCGTTGGCCTGCTGCCAGCGCACCAGCAGCTGGTCAGCGCCCTGCAGGTCGGGCTTGTCGACGGCGTCGCGGCGGGCCATGTAGGCGTCGAGCTGGTGGTGCATCGCGTCGATCCGCTGGTAGAAGGCCTGCTTGCGGACCTCTTCGTCGCCGCGCCGGATCAGCGACAGCGTCTCGTCGGCGCGGGCCTGCTGGGCGGTGATGGCGAGGTTGGTCACGGTCCGCAGCGACTCGGCCGCCGTGTCCTTCGCGCTACGACTGGCCGTCGTCGAGATCGTCAGTGCCGTTCCCACCCAGACCACCATGATGAGGATACCGAGACCGCCGGCGACCAAACCTGGGTTGACGCGCCGCCGCGTCCGACGGGCCAGCCAGCGGTGGGCGAAGGCGCCGAAGGCCACGGTGGTGGTGACGACCAGGATCACCGGAGCCGGAATCTGAGTGGATGCCGTGGTCTCGCTGTCCACCCGGGCCGAGGTCGCCTGGTAGAGCTGTTGCGCGTCGGGCAGGATGCGCGACTGCATCAGCCCGGAGGCCTCCGACAGGTAGGACGAGCCGACCGGGTTACCCGCCCTGTTGTTGGTGCGGGCGATCTCGACCAGCCCCGTATAGACCGCCAGCTCGGCGTTGATCCGGCCCAGCAGCTGCACCAGCGGTTCGTCCGTCAGGCCGCTGGAGGCCCGGGTCACCGCCACCGCGGCATCGGTGATGGCCTGCTCGTAACGCAGCCGCACGGCACGCGGTTCGGTCTGGGCGATGAACGCGGTCGCCGCGGCGGCGTCGGCCACTGACAGCGTGGTGTAGAGCCGTCCGGCCGCAAAGGACAGCGGCTCGGTGTGGTCGAGCACGGTGGTCAGCACCTGCTGGCGGTGGTTGATGGTGGTCGAGGTGGCGAACGCGCTGGACACGCCCAGGGCCGCCAGCACGATCCCGATGGTGAGGATGCGCCCGGGCGTGGTCGAGATGAACCACCAGCGGGGATGAGCCGGTTCTGCGGGCGAGCGCGATCCCATCGGCTCGGTCGACGGGTGCGCCAGCTCAACCGTCACGTCTGCTCGGACCTCATCTCGGCCATGTTACGAACCCGTATAAGCGAATTCTAAGAGCATCGCGCGGCGGATGGGGGGAGGCCCGGCCAATTACCTGGCCGGGGTTGCGTGCATATCCTGAATCCGTGCAGGGCGACGGTGACGGGTGGGTGATCTCCGAGCGCGGAGCCCATTACTGGGGGAGGTACGGGGCGGCCGGCCTGCTGCTGCGGGCCCCGCTACCGGATGGCAGCCCTGCGGTGCTGCTGCAGCACCGGGCGGTGTGGAGCCATCAGGGCGGTACCTGGGGTCTGCCGGGCGGCGCCCGCGACAGTCACGAGACTCCGGAGCAGACCGCGGTGCGTGAAGCGCAGGAGGAGGCGGGCCTGGCCGCCGAGCGGCTGACGGTGCGGGCGACGGTGGTGACCGCGGAGGTGGCGGGCATGGGCGGGACGCAGTGGAGTTACACGACCGTGGTCGCCGACGCCGGGGAGTTGCTGCAAACCGTGCCCAACCGCGAAAGCGCCGAGTTGCGCTGGGTCGGCGAGGACGAGGTGGCCGAACTGCCGCTGCACCCCGGGTTCGCCGCCAGCTGGCACCGGCTGCGCACCCTGCTTGCCACCCTGCCGCTGGCGCGCTGAGCGGCTGCTGCGCGCCGAGAGTCGATCTGGCGACGCGACACGCCGCTTATGCGTCGTGAGATTCACTCTCGGTGGGTGCTCAGGACCCGTTTGAGCTGTTCGGCGGCTGCCCGCGGATCGGCCGCCGCGGTGATGGCCCGCACCACCACGATGCGGCGGGCGCCGGCGGCCAGCACCTGGGGCAGCCGCTGCAGGTCGATGCCGCCGATGGCGAACCACGGCTTCTCGGTGTCCAGGGCGGCGGCGCTGCGCACCAGGTCCAGGCCCGGTGCCGAGCGGCCCGGTTTGGTCGGGGTGGGCCAGCAGGGGCCGACGCAGAAGTAGTCGGCCTCCGAGGCGGCTGCCGCGGTGGCCTCACTGGCGTCGTGGCTGGACCGGCCGATCAACGTGCCGGGGCCGACGATGTCCCGGGCGATCTCAAGGGGCAGGTCGCGTTGTCCGAGGTGCAGCACGTCGGCGCCGGCCGCCCGGGCGATGTCGGCGCGGTCGTTGACCGCGAACAGCGCACCGTGCCGGCGGGCAGCATCGGCCAGGATCTCGCAGGCGGCCAGCTCGTCGAGCGCCTCCAGCGGGCCGAACCGCTGCTCACCGGGCGAGCCCTTGTCACGCAGCTGGATGATGTCGACCCCGCCGGCCAGGGCGGCGTCGGCGAACTCGGCCAGATCGCCGCGCTCGCGACGCGCATCGGTGCACAGATACAGCCGCGCGGTGACGAGACGGGCGGCCCGCCGGGAGAAGGGGTCCTGCACACCGCGACGTTAGCGCGCTAGCGTGGAGCCTGAAGAACACACGGGAGTCCCGGGTTAGCAGCGGGGCTGAGAGTGGGCACTGCCGGGCTCGGATACCGGGCGATGGACCTGCCCTTACCGTCACACCTGATCCGGGTCATGCCGGCGAAGGGAGCACAGGATGTCGGGTTCGGTCGCCGTGATCGGCGGCGGCGTCATCGGCCTGTCGGTGGCGCGCAGGGCGGCGCAGGCGGGTTTGTCGGTGACGGTGCATCGCGGTGCCGACCGCGGCGCTTCGTGGGTGGCCGGCGGCATGCTGGCCCCGCACAGCGAGGGCTGGCCCGGCGAGGAACGGCTGCTGCGACTGGGTCTGGATTCGCTGCGGCTGTGGCGCGAGGGTTTCCTGGACGGGCTGGACCCGGCGCTGGTGACCGCCCGCGAATCGCTGGTGGTGGCCGTCGACCGGGCCGATGTCGCCGATCTGCGCACCGTCGCCGACTGGTTGTCTCAGCAGGGGCACCCAGTGGTCTGGGAGTCGGCCGCACGGGATGTCGAACCGCTGCTGGCACAGGGCATTCGGCACGGCTTCCGGGCGCCCACCGAGCTGGCGGTGGACAATCGCGCCGTAGTGGCGGCGCTGGCCGCCGACTGCGAGCGGCGCGGCGTGCGCTGGGCGGCTCCGGTCAGCGACGTGAGCGACGCCGCCGGCGACACGGTCGTGATCGCCAACGGAATCGACGCGCCCGCGTTGTGGCCCGGCCTGCAGGTGCGGCCGGTGAAGGGTGAGGTGCTGCGATTGCGCTGGCGCAAGGGATGTATGCCCCTGCTGGACAAGGTGGTTCGGGCCCGCGTGCACGGCCGTCAGGTGTATCTGGTGCCCCGGGCGGACGGCGTCGTGGTGGGCGCCACGCAGTACGAGCACGGCCGGGATACCGCGCCGGTGGTTTCGGGGGTGCGTGACCTGCTGGACGACGCGTGCGCGGTGCTGCCGGCGCTCGGGGAATACGAGCTGGCCGAATGCGCGGCTGGCCTGCGGCCGATGACGCCCGATAACCTGCCTATTGTGCGACGACTCGACGAGCGGACAGTGGCGGCCACCGGTCACGGCCGCTCTGGCTTCCTGCTGGCGCCGTGGACCGCCGAAAGGGTTGTGTCCGAACTCCTTCCGGTGGGAGTCAAGTCATGATCGTGCTGGTCAACGCGCAGCGCGTCGAGGTCGACGAGCCGACGACGGTTGGGGCCTTGCTGGCCTCGCTGGGCTTTCCGGACCGCGGCGTCGCGGTCGCGATGGACGACGCGGTGCTGCGCCGGTCCGATTGGGCTACAAGACTTTTCGACGGTGCGCGACTAGAGGTGGTGACGGCGGTGCAAGGTGGCTAGCGCAGACGAGTCCCGCTCCTCCTCGGGCCATTGCGGCCCGCATCGTCGCGAGACGCAAAAGTTGACTATCGCGGACCGCAGCTTTGCGTCCCGGCTCATCATGGGCACCGGTGGTGCGACCAGTCTTTCGGTACTGGAAGAGGCGCTGGTCGCGTCCGGGACCGAACTGACCACGGTGGCCATTCGCCGGGTGGACGCCGAGGGCGGTACCGGACTGCTCGACCTGCTCAACCGACTCGGGATCATGCCGCTGCCCAATACCGCCGGCTGCCGCAGTGCCGCGGAGGCCGTGCTGACCGCGCAACTTGCCCGAGAGGCGCTCGACACCAACTGGGTGAAGCTCGAAGTGATCGCAGACGAGCGCACACTACTGCCGGACGCGGTCGAGTTGGTAAGAGCCGCAGAGCAATTGGTCGATGACGGGTTCGTTGTGTTGCCGTACACCAACGACGACCCGGCGCTGGCCCGACGCTTGGAGGACACCGGTTGCGCGGCGGTGATGCCGCTGGGCTCGCCGATCGGGACCGGGCTGGGCATTACCAACCCACACAACATCGAGATGATCGTCGCCCGGGCGGGTGTTCCCGTGGTACTCGATGCGGGCATCGGCACTGCCAGCGACGCGGCGCTGGCCATGGAGTTGGGTTGTGACGCCGTGCTGTTGGCCACCGCGGTCACCCGCGCCGCCGATCCGCCGGCCATGGCCGCGGCGATGGCGGCCGGGGTCACCGCCGGGTTCCTGGCGCGGCGCGCCGGGCGGATCCCCAAACGCTTCTGGGCGCAGGCCTCGAGCCCCTCGCGCTCGTGAAACGTTATGTCGCGCTAGGGAGCTCGATGGCGGCCGGTCCTGGCATCCGGCCCCGCTCCGACGGGGCGCCGTGGCGGTCGGGCCGGTCGGCGCACAATTACCCGCATCAGGTCGCCGAGCGGGCGGGTCTGCAGCTGACCGACGTCACCTATTCCGGGGCCACCACGGCACACATCCTCACCGATCGCCAGCATGGCGCACCGCCCCAGCTCACGGCGCTCGACGGGTCGGAGGCGCTGGTAACGGTCACCATCGGCGGCAATGACGTCGGCTATGTGCCGTTGCTGATGGCGGCTTCACTGCCGTCCTTCGCCCGGGGACTGCCGCTGATCGGTGGTCGCATCGCTGAGCTGCTGGACCCCGACGCGCGGAACGTGGCGCTGGGCCGGGTTTTTGATTCGCTGTGCGAGGTGGGTCGGTCGATTCGCCGGCGGGCCCCGCAGGCACGGGTGCTGTTCGTCGACTACCTCACGCTGCTACCGCCAGCGGGTCAGCCGGCACCGCCGCTGTCCGGCGAGCACGCCGACCTGGGCCGGCACGTGGCGGTCACACTTGAGCAACTGACGGCAAAAGCCGCCGCGGCGACAGATTGCGAAGTCGTGTCAGCCGCGGCGCCCAGCCGCGAGCATCATGCGTGGTCTCGACACCCCTGGACGGTGAAACCCGTTGTGCCGCTACCGGGTCGGCCGGCTCCGCTGCATCCCAACGAGGCGGGAATGCGTGCGGTCGCCGAACTGATAGTGAGCCGGTTGAAGGGCTAGCCGTTGGTGCGCCACCACTGGTAGAGCGAGGAGGTGTCGCCACCCGGTGCCCGGACGAAGGCCAGGACGTTCTTGGCGTCGACGGTCCAGATGACCTCGGCCTTGCCGTCATCGGTTCCGCAGGCGACCTGGCCGGCCGAGACGGTGGAGCTGCCCTGGTGCCAGACGGTCGGGGACTTGGCGTCGCCACAGTTCGTAAGCGTATCGCTGCCAATGAGTTTGGTGAAGGCGCTGGCAAGGTCCGCGCTGTTGGGGAACTGGAAGTACTTGGCCGAGGCCGGTCCGCTGCTGTCGGAATTCTGGCCACAGGCAAGCACGGCCTGCACCGTCGGGAACGCGGACTGCACCTCGGAAACGGCCTGCGACGAGCAGTTGCTGGACGAATACCCTTTGGACAGCGAGCCGGCGAACGCTTCGGTGGGGTCCGCGGATGCGGTGGCGAGGCCCGCGCAGGCGAACCCACCGACGAGCGCCGCGGTCGTGATGCCGCGCAGCGCATTCTTGAGATACATCGTGTTCAGCTCCTTGTTGTTGTAGGAAATGCTCCGCAGGCACGCCCGAAGTCCCTGCGGCCCAGACGAGATATCAGCCGTTGGTGCGCCACCATTGGTAGAGCGCCTGAACGTCGGTGTTGGCTCCACGGATGTAGCTCAACACATTTTTGGCGTCGGTGGTCCAGATGATCTCCGCGGCCCCCTGATAGGTTCCGCACGCGACCTGTCCCGCGGTGGCGCCGGCACTGCCCGTGTGCCAGGTGGTCGGCGACTGGCCGCTGTCGCCACACGCGGTCAGGCTCTCGTCCTTGATGCTGGCGGTGAATCCGCCGTTGAGGTCACCGGAGTTGTTGTACAGCAGGTAGGTCGCTTTGACGGGGCCGGCGGCGTCGGCGTTCTGTCCGCAGTTGATCGCGGCGGCCACGCCCGAGGGAGGCTCTTTGGGCGTGCAGTTGCTCAATGAGTAGCCCTTCGACAGGGAAGCGGCGAGCGTGTCGTTGGGGTCGGCGTTCGCCGTGGCCGTGCCTGCCCAGGCAAAGCCGCCCATGAGTGTCGCGGCCGTGGCGGCTCGCAGCACCGTGCTGAGGTGAAACAACTCTTGGCTCCTTAATAGTCGGCGGACCGACATATGCGGCTGCGTCGATATCGGTGAGTGTATTTCTCAAACTCCCCGCAGAACAGGGCTTTCATCCCGAATGGCATCGTAGAGCTACGCCGGTGCCGCCTGACACATTCCGCTGGAAATTGTCTGTCACGGCATTGATCTCACTCGGTGTGGGCAGCTGCAGCCGCCGTCGTGCCGTTAGCTCGGCATAGGCCGAAATTTCTGTCCGGCAATCGATTTGATATCGGCACCAGGCGCCCTTTCAGCGGTGCCGGCGGGGCGACCCGGGCGGCGGCAAAGGTGCCGAAAAGCCAATTTCAGATTGGTGATGCCGTCGCGACTGCTCTCCGGTATGGTAAGCCTCGCTTCACGCCAGCTAACTCTTTCGATCTGGAGAATCCATGACACAACCACCCCCTCCCGGTTACCCGCCGCAGCAGCCGCCGGCCGGCCAGCAGCCCGATAATTACCTGGTCTGGTCGATCCTGGCGACGCTGTTCTGCTGTCTTCCTCTTGGGATCGTGGCAATCGTCAAGTCCACGCAGGTCAGTGGTTTGTGGGCGCAGGGACAGTACGCCGAGGCGCAGGCCGCGGCTGACAGTGCCAAGAAGTTCGTGAAGTACTCGGTGATCGCGGGCGTCGTGGGCGCCGTCATCTACGGCGTCATCATTGCGCTGGGTGCGATGAACACCGACACCAGCTCGGCGGCCATGATGATGGTCGACGCACTGAGCCTGGCCTGACCTGATGGTGACCCGCCAAGGGTCGGTGTCCGCGAAACTGGGTGCGCGATTGAGCGCCCCAGTGCTCGTGGCCGCAGCCTCGGCTGTGGGATGTGCCGGCATCTGGCTGGGTGACCCGACGACCCCCAACGGCCCGCTGCCGACCTGCCCCACCAAGGCGCTGCTCGGTATCGACTGCCCGGGTTGCGGCAGCATGCGCATGCTTTACAGCCTTATGCACGGTGATCTGTTGGCAGCCGCCAGATTTAACGCGCTTGGCTTGGTAGCCGTGGGACTCTTGGTTTGGGCCTACCTGGCCTGGACCTATGGCCGGGTGACCGGACGGCGAATCCGCGGTTGGCAGCACAATCGCTGGGCAGCCCTGGTGACCTTGTCGCTGGTGTCGGTCTGGTTTGTGGTGCGAAATCTGCCCTTCGCTCCGTTCAGCGCGCTGTACGTATGAAATTGCCGCTCTCGCACCTGGTCTAGTCTGGGCGCAATGGTGCACAAAACGAAGATGATTCCGGCGGTAATGGCCGTCGTTGCGATCGTCGCCCTGGTGGCGGTCGGCTGCGGGCGCGGGTCGAACCAGGCCGGGTCCGGCGGCGGCAACCAGGCGGCAAGCGAGTTCGCCAACACGATCCGCAACAAAGTCACCGCCGACGCGATGATGGCGCACCTCACCAAGCTGCAGGACATCGCCAACGCCAACAACGGAACCCGCGCGGTCGGCACGCCCGGGTACGAGGCCAGTGTCGACTACGTCGTGGAAACGTTGCGCAAGAGCGGCTTTGACGTACAGACACCCGAGTTCTCGGCTCGGGTGTTCCACTCCGAGAAAGGCTCGGTGGCGGCCGGCGACCTCACCGCGGATGCGCGTGCGCTGGAATACAGCCTGGGCACGCCGGAAGCCGGGGTGACCGGGCCGCTGTTGTTCGCGCCCACCGGTGAAAATCCGGGATGTGGCCCCGCCGACTACGACAGGCTGCCGGCTCAGGGCGCGGTAATTGTGGTCGATCGGGGCGGTTGCCAGTTCGCGCAGAAGGAAGACGCGGCCGCCCAGCGCGGTGCCGCGGCCCTGATCGTCGTCGACAATGTGGACGAGCAATCGATGGGCGGAACGCTCGGGGCAAACACCGAAGTGAAGATTCCGGTGGTCAGTGTGACCAAATCCGTTGGGTTTCAGCTGCGCTCGAAGTCCGGTCCGGCGACCATCAAACTGTCCGCGAACACCCAGAGTTTCAAGGCCCGAAACGTCATCGCGCAGACCAAATCCGGGTCGCCGACGGACGTGGTAATGGCCGGCGCGCACTTAGACAGCGTGCCGGAGGGTCCGGGTATCAACGACAACGGATCCGGTGTCGCCGCGATCCTGGAAACCGCTGTACAACTTGGTAATTCACCGCAGGTGCACAACGCCGTGCGGTTCGGTTTCTGGGGCGCCGAGGAACTCGGGCTAATCGGTTCCCGCAATTACGTCGAGTCGCTGGATATCGAGGGCCTCAAGAACATCGCGCTGTACCTCAACTTCGACATGCTGGCATCGCCCAATCCCGGTTACTTCACCTACGACGGTGACCAGTCGCTGGCGCTGGACGCGCGTGGCCAGCCGGTGGTGCCCGAGGGCTCGGCCGGTATCGAGCGGACCCTGGTCGCCTACCTGAAACAGGCCGGAAAGACGGCCCAGGACACCTCATTCGACGGTCGCTCCGATTACGACGGCTTCACACTGGCGGGCATCCCGTCCGGCGGGTTGTTTTCGGGCGCCGAGGTCAAGATGTCCCCGGAGCAGGCCAAGCTGTGGGGCGGCAAGGCAGACGAGCCATTCGACCCGAACTATCACCAGAAGGGCGACACCCTCGAGCACATCGACCGCACGTCACTGGGTATCCAGGGCGGCGGCGTCGCCTACGCCGTGGCGCTGTATGCCCAGGATCTCGGTGGGCGCAACGGTGTTCCGGTCATGGAGGACCGCACCCGGCACGTGCTCGCCAAGCCATGACGCGGCCGCTGGCCGTCGTCCTGCTGACGTTGCTGATCGCAGCGTGCTCAGCTCCGCACTCCTTGCCGCCACGTACGCCGGTCGCGGCGCCCGACCCGGGCCGTGCACTGGCTGCGAAGGTGAGCGTGGACGGTATGTTCGGTCATCTGCGCGCGCTGCAGGACATCGCCAACGCCAACAAAGGCAACCGGACGACCGGCGCCCCGGGCTACGACGCGAGTGTCGACTATGTTGTCAAAGCGCTGCGCGGCAAAGGCTTCGAGGTCTCGACGCCGCAGTTCGAGCGAATGCGCAACGTGTCCGAGGGCAAGCCAACCATGACAGTCGGCGGCCGTGGTTACCCCGTCGACCAGGCTTCACTGCTGGTGCGTACCCCGCCCGGTGGTTTGACCGGCCAGGTGGTGCGGCCGGGTCAGCCGGCCGGTTGCGGCGCGGCCGACTATCCGGCGGCGCTGCCCACGGGTGCGATCGCCGTCGTCGACGACAGTCGTTGCTCGGTGGTCGACAAACAGAACGCCGCGACGGCCAAGGGCGCCGCGGCGGTGATCGTAACCAGTCAGCCCAGCGGCCAGGGTGCGCCGCCGACCCTGTTCAACCCCGGCTACTACAACCAGTTGACGGTGCCGGTCGCGGTGGTGGGTGCGGGCGGGGCGGCGGCCCTGGCACGGACGACCGCACCGGTACGGCTGGTTCTGGACGCCGAGAACGTCAAAATTGTGTCGCGAAATGTGTTGGCCCAGACCAAGACCGGGTCAGCCAACGAGGTGGTGATGGTGGGCACTCACCTGGACAGCCCGGCCGACAGTCCGGGCATCAACAATGCCGGATCCGGGGTGGCCGCGGTGCTGGAGACTGCGCTGCAGTTGGGTCCGCTGCCTCCGGTGAACAACGCGGTGCGGTTCGCCTTCTGGGGCGCCGCGGAGGACGGTCTCAACGGCTCCATGGACTACGTGTTCGGACTGGACAACAACGCGCTCAACGACATCGCCCTCTACCTCAACTTCGACATGCTTGGTTCCCCCAATCCTGGGTTCTTCACCGACGACGGTGACGAGTCCGGCCCGGCCGGCCCGGGAGTGGCGGCGTCGGACATTCCGGAGGGGTCGGCCGGCATCGAGCGCACCCTGGCCGGCTATCTGAATCTGGCCGGCAAACGCCCGGCAGACATGCCGTTGAACACCAGGACCGACTACCATCCGTTCCTGGTGGCCGGTATCCCGGTGGGCGGCATGAACACCGGTGCATCGCAGACGAAAACCACTGTGCAGGCCCGGCTCTGGGGCGGACAGGCCGGCGCGGCGTTCGATCCGAACTATCACAGCGCGCGCGACACCGTCGACGCGATCAACCGCGACGCCCTGGCGGTCATGGGGGCCGGAGTTGCGTTCGCGGTAGGGACCTACGCGGATTCGGTCGCGGGCGTCAACGGGGTGCCAGCACACGACAAACGCCATCGGACCCGGGTTTCCTGAGTAGAGTGTGTCGCGGGTTCACCCCAGATCACCCGCAGACGAGATCGTCATTTCGCGTAGGAGGTTGCAGTGACCGACCAACCGCCGGGCTATCCGCCGCCACCGGGTGACTACCCACCGCCAGCGGGCGGATACGGCTACCAGCCAGCTGCGCCGCCGCCCGGCTACGGGTACCCGCCGCCGGCTCCGGGTTACGGGTATCCGCCGCCGCCCTCGGCCTCGACCAACAACATGGCCATCGCGTCGTTGGTGTCCTCGCTACTGGGCTGGATCTGCGGCATAGGACCGATCCTCGGCGTGGTCTTCGGCATCATCGCGCTGAATCAGATCAAGCAGAACGGTCAGGCCGGCCGTGGCCTTGCGCTGGCCGGCATCATCATCGGCGGGATCGGGATCGCCTTCATGGTGATGTATGTGATTCTCCTGATGATCGGCGCGGCCGCGGAGATTGGCGGCTCGCAAGCCGCCGCCGAGTTGACGCTCGTTGCGCAGCAAGCTTTTTCGTACGGCACCGCCGCCTGAAAGTTCCACGGCACTAAGTGCTCAGTATTGGGTTGTGGCGCATTTAGAATGAGGTTCCTTCGGTGCAGGCTGTGGACGGGGTTGATCGAATGAAGTTGCGCTCGCGCAGGGTGGTCGCGTCGGCACGCGCCCTAACGGCTTGCCTGGCTGCGGTGCTCGTCGTGGCGGGCTGTAGCACCACGGTCAACGGACGCGCGGTGTCGATACTCAACGATCCGTTCCGGGTCGGTGGGCTGCCGGCCACCAACGGACCCAGCGGAGCCAAGCCGAATGGGCCGGCGCCGACGGGTACCGTCCTCAACACCAACAACGGGCCCATCGACAAGCTGTCCTTGCTGTCGGTCAACGACATCGAGGAGTTCTGGAAGGCCAACTACACGGCGCCGCTGCAGGGGTCCTTCAGGGCCGTCGACAAGTTGGTCTCGTATGACTCCAACGACCCGAACAGCCCGATCGTGTGCAACAACGAGACCTACGATCTGGTGAACGCCTTCTACACCTCCCGGTGCAACATGATCGCCTGGGACCGCGGCGTATTCATGGCCGTCGCGCAGAAGTATTTCGGCGACATGTCGGTCAACGGCGTGCTGGCACACGAATTCGGGCACGCCCTGCAAACCATGGCCAAGCTGGTCACCCGCAAAGACCCCACCATCGTGCGCGAGCAGCAGGCCGACTGCTTCGCCGGGGTGTATCTGTACCACGTGGCTTCCGGCCAGTCGCCGCGCTTCGACATCAGCACTGCCGACGGCCTCGACCACGTCCTGGCCGGCATCATCACCACCCGCGACCCGGTGATGGACGCCGACTCCCAGAACGACGACGAGCATGGTTCGGCCCTGGACCGCGTCAGCGCCTTCCAGATGGGTTTCGTCACCGGTACCTCGGCGTGTGCGGCGATCAACAAGGCGGAAGTAGAGCGGCGCCGCGGTGACTTGCCGACCGCGCTGCGGGTGGATACCGGTGGCGAGACGGAGACGGGCGAAGTCGAGATCACCGAAGACACCCTGAAGACATTGATGGAGTTGATGGGCAAGATCTTCGCACCGAAGAGTCCCCCCACGCTGGTCCTGAAGGCGGGCGGCTGCTCGGACGCCAAGCCCAGCCCGCCCGCCTCCTACTGCCCGGCCACCAACACGATCAATGTGGATCTGCCGGCGCTGGCCACCATGGGCAAGGTCGCCAGCGAGAAGGAACACAGCCTGCCGCAGGGCGACGACACCGCGCTGTCGATCGTGATGTCGCGGTACGCGCTGGCCGTGCAGCATGAGCGGGGGCTGGCGATGCAGAGCCCGTGGACTGCGCTGCGCACGGCGTGCTTGACCGGTGTCGCGCACCGCAAGATGGCCGAGAACATCGAGCTGCCATCGGGTAACTCGCTGGTGCTGACGGCGGGCGACCTCGACGAAGCCGTTGCCGGGCTCCTCACGAATCATATGGTCGCCAGTGACGCCGACGGCATCAGCGTGCCCGCCGGGTTCACCCGGATTGCGGCGTTCCGCTCGGGCGTCGGTGGCGAGATGGACGGCTGTTACTCACGCTATCCAGGCTGATCCGGCCCAGGCTCAGGCCGGTTGCCGCCCGGATCCTGGCGACGGGGTTGCGCCGGGCTGCCGACCGGGTGTCGGGGCAGTCGTCGCCGCCGGTGGTGGACATGGGGCGGATGGGTGAGTCGGCCTACCTGCAGGCTTGCGTGCGAAAGCTCATGGAGGTCACGCTTTTCGGGACGCCGGAGGAAGCACACGGAGCGCCGCGTCAACTGCCAAGGCGGGGACGTCGAGCGTCTTCGATCCCAGGTCGTGCCGCGCGCCGGTGATCTCGACGATTTCGGTGGGCGCGGGGATCAGCGCCGCGGCGTCGCGCAGCTCGGCGATGGTGCCGAACGGATCCGAGGTGCCGTGAGTGAACACCGTCGGCACGGTGATGCGCGGCAGATGCTCGGTGCGGGATCGCTCGGGCTTGCCCGGGGGATGGACCGGGTAGGAGAACAGCGTCAGCACGTCGACGGGAACTTCCAGGGCGGCCACCACCATCGAGGTCTGCCGCCCGCCGTATGAATGCCCGCCGGCGATCAGCGGTCCGTCGGCGAGCGTGCGGCAGGTTTCGATTGCCTCGACGATGCCCGCCTGATCGGCCATCGCGGAGCCGGACGGAGGGCCCTTCGGGCGCCGTCGCCGGTAGGGCAGGTTGAAGCGCACCGCCAGAAAGCCGCGGCGCGCCCACTCGTCGCAAATCTTCTGCAGCAGAGCGGAATCCCGATTACCGCCGGCACCGTGGGTCAGCACCGCGATGCCTTGTGGGGTGCCCGCCGGGTGGTGCGCGATACCGGCGATGTCCTCAAGGTTCATGACTGCAGCCGAAACAGTGCGGACACGGGTCCGTGGCCGCCGCCCAGCGGATAGGCCGCCCGCAGACATTCGGTGACCCAACGCTTTCCGAGCGCGACTGCGTCAGGCATCTGGTATCCGTGGGCGAGCGCACCTGCGACCGCGGCGGCCAGTGTGTCACCGCCGCCGTGGTCGTCGCCGGTGGGCAGGCGCGGGCTGTCGAACTCGTAGAAGTCGGTTCCGTCGTAGAGCAGATCGGTACTGCGCTCCGAGGAACGCAGGTGTCCACCTTTGACCAGCGCCCAACGTGGGCCCAGGTCGTGCAGTGCCTGGGCGGCGGCGCGCTGGGAGTCGGTGTCGATGACGTCGATGTCGACCAGCAGCTTCACCTCATCCAGATTGGGCGTTACCAGGGTGGCGAGCGGAAAAATTTGCCTACGAAGCGAATTCAGTGCCGAGGTGGCCAGCAGTGGGTCCCCGTGCATGGACGCGCACACCGGGTCGACGACCAGCGGCACGCTCAGGGCAAGCCCGCGCCAGGTGCGTGCCACCGCCTCGATGATGGATGACGACGCCAGCATGCCGGTCTTGGCGGCCTGAATGCCGATGTCGGTGACCACCGCTTCGATCTGTCCCGCCACCACGTCGTCGGGAACTTCATGAAAACTTCTCACCCCCAACGTGTTCTGTACGGTGACCGCGGTGACCGCGACGCAGGCATGCAGGCCGAGCAGCGCGATGGTACGCATATCGGCTTGGATGCCGGCCCCGCCGCCGGAATCGGATCCGGCGATCGTCAGCACCCGCAGCGGCGTCGTTCCCGGCGGCGCCAGGGGCAGGAAAGTCACTGGCTCACTATTATTGGGTCAGGGGCAGATACACCCGGTTGCCGTGCTCAGCGAACTCGCGGGACTTCTCGGCCATGCCGTTGGCCAGCATCGCCTCGACGTCCTCTTCGGTCTCGAGTCCGTGCTTGGCGGCGAAGTCGCGCACGTCCTGTGTGATGCGCATCGAGCAGAACTTCGGTCCGCACATCGAGCAGAAGTGCGCCGTCTTGGCCGGCTCGGCAGGCAGCGTCTCGTCGTGGTATTCGCGCGCGGTGTCGGGATCCAGGGACAGTGCGAACTGGTCGTTCCAGCGGAACTCGAACCGCGCCTGCGACAACGCATTGTCGCGGTCCTGTGCGTGCGGGTGGCCCTTGGCCAGATCGCCGGCGTGCGCGGCGATCTTGTATGCGATCACACCGTCCTTGACGTCCTTGCGGTCCGGCAGACCGAGGTGCTCCTTGGGCGTGACGTAGCACAGCATCGCGGTGCCGGCCTGGGCGATGATCGCCGCGCCGATCGCCGAGGTGATGTGGTCGTAGGCCGGAGCGATGTCGGTGGCCAGCGGGCCGAGGGTGTAGAAGGGTGCCTCCTCGCAGAGTTCCTCTTCCAGTCGCACGTTCTCGACGATCTTGTGCATCGGGACATGCCCGGGCCCCTCGATCATCACCTGCACGCCATGGGCTTTCGCGATCTTCGTCAGCTCGCCCAGGGTTCGCAACTCGGCGAACTGGGCGGCGTCGTTGGCGTCCGCGATCGAGCCCGGCCGCAGTCCGTCGCCCAGGGAGAAGGTGACGTCGTACTGGGCCAGGATGTCGCAGAGTTCCTCAAAGTGGGTGTACAGGAACGACTCCCGGTGATGCGCCAGGCACCAGGCGGCCATGATGGAGCCACCGCGCGACACGATGCCGGTGACACGCTTGGCGGTCAGGGGGACATAGCGCAGCAACACCCCGGCGTGCACGGTCATGTAGTCCACGCCCTGCTCGCACTGCTCGATCACGGTGTCGCGGTACAGCTCCCAGGTCAGTTCGGTGGGGTCGCCATTCACTTTCTCCAGCGCCTGGTAGATGGGAACGGTGCCAACCGGCACGGGGGAGTTGCGCAGGATCCACTCGCGGGTTTCGTGGATGTTCTTGCCGGTGGACAGGTCCATGATGGTGTCCGCGCCCCAGCGGGTGGCCCACACCATCTTGTCGACCTCCTCGGCGATCGAGGAGGTGACGGCCGAATTGCCGATGTTGGCATTGACCTTGACCGCGAACGCCTTGCCGATGATCATCGGCTCGCTCTCGGGGTGGTTGTGGTTCGCCGGAATGATCGCGCGGCCGCGGGCCACCTCGTCGCGCACCAGCTCGGCGGGCATGCCTTCGCGCATGGCGATGAACGCCATCTCGGCGGTGATCTCCCCGGCGCGCGCCCGCTGCAACTGGGTGCCGCGGTCGCGGACGACGCCGGGTCGTGGCGGCAGGCCGGCGGCCAGGTCGATCACGGCGTTGTCATCGGTGTAGGGCCCGGACGTGTCGTACAGGTCGAAATGGTCGCCAGTGGATAAATGCACGCGCCGGAAGGGGACGCGCATCCCGTCCAGCTCGCGGTACACCTTGCTGCTGCCCGCAATGGGGCCGGTGGTGACGGACGGTGCTGACGGTTTGACGGTCACTGTCATCTCTATCTCCCTACGCCGGCATTACCCGGTCAGGTTCGTACGGTCGACGGCCCCAGCCGTCCTCTCAGCGCATGTGGGTTGCGCTCCCGCGTGATTTATTGGGCTGTCCGGCTCGCCGGACTCCACCCACGCTAGCGCAGGGCGAACCGGATGGGCAGGGGCTCAGCCATGTAGGCCTGTCGCGCCGGGTGTGCCGACCGGTGCCGATCAGGATGCGATCACGTATGACACGGTGCTCACCCGACGCCTCCGGGGGTGCCGAACAGCAGGCCTTTGTTGCCGCCATTGCCGCTACGGCCGTCGGGTCCGGGTTGACCCGAGCCCGGAGCGAAGGTGGCGCCGCCGGCGCCACCGAGGCCGCCGTTGCCGCCGTTGCCGATCAGACCGATGGCGTCGCCGCCCTCGCCGCCGTCGCCACCAACCCCGCCGAAGAGGCCTTTGCCGCCGACCCTGCCAATGCCGCCGGCGCCGCCGTTGCCCAGCAGTCCGCTGTGCCCCCCATTGCCGCCGTCGCCGCCGTCCCCGCCGAGGCCGCCCACCGGGCTGCCGTCGCCTCCGAACCCGCCGGCGCCGCCCAGGCCGCCATTGCCGAACAGCTTCGCGTCGCCCCCGTAGCCGCCGGCGCCACCGGTCCCGCCGTTGCGCTGCGCAGCAGTGGCGGACGTGCCGTTGCCGCCGGCGCCACCAGCGCCGCCGTCGCCGATCTGGCCGCTCAACCCGCCGTTGCCGCCATGCCCACCGCTGCCACCGGTACCGGCGGTCCCGACTCCGCCGTCGCCGCCGGCCCCGCCCGCACCGCCGTCGCCGAACAAGAATCCGCCGCGGCCGGCGTCACCACCGTTTCCGCCGGCGCCGCCGTTGATGGCGTCACTGCCGCCGACTCCGCCGGCGCCGCCGGCTCCGCCATTGCCGAAAAGCATCGTGGTCCCGCCGGGTCCGCCGCTGCCGCCCTGTCCGGCCGGTTGCCCGCCGCCGCCGGCTGCGCCCGCCCCGCCGGCGCCGCCGGGTCCGCCGTTGCCGTACAGCAGTCCGCCCCGCCCGCCGGGGGCGCCGGTGCCCCCGTTGCCGCCGGAGGAGCCGACGCCGCCGGCCCCGCCGGCGCCGCCGTTGCCGAACAAGCCGGCGCCGCCGCCGGTGCCGCCGCTCGCGCCGGTGGTGACCGTAGCCCCTAATGCGCCGGCTCCGCCGGTGCCGCCCGCCCCGCCGTTGCCGAACAGAAACCCGCCGAGACCACCCGCACCGCCGCTCTGACCGGGCGCCCCCGCCGCGCCGTTACCGCCGTTGCCGAACAGGAGGCCGCCCGCTTCGCCGCTGCCGCCCGGCGTTGTCGCGTTTCTGCCGTCGCCGATCAACGGCCGGCCCACCAGCAGCCGGGTGGGCGCATTGATCGCGTCGAGCACGACCTGGCCGACGTTGGCGGTTTCGGCGCTGGCGTAGGCACCGGCGCCGGTGTTGAGGGCCTGCACGAACTGGGCGTGAAACGCCGCAGCTCGGGCGCTGACCGCCTGGTAGGCCTGCGCATGGGTGTCGAACAGGGCGGCGATGGCCACCGATATCTCGTCGGCTCCTGCGGCCAGCAGCGTCCTGGTTCCGGCCGAGGCGGCGGCGTTGACACTGCTGATGGTGGAGGCGACATTTGCCAGGTCCGTTGCCGCCGCCGCTACCAGTTCGGGTGCTGCGATCACATACGACATGCGCCCACTGTCTCGGGCAGGTGTTGTGCAGTTGCTGCATGTTTATTGAACGCCCTGGTCAGGCCACTGAAAGTCGGTCAAGGCCGAAATACGAAGTGGCCGTCGCCGCGGCGTAATGGGATGATGCCTAGGTGCAGATCGATGGTCGTGAGCAGTCGACCAGTCCTGTGCTGCCGGCCGGAGCCCGGCCCTATCTCAACGTGGGAAGCTTCCGCTTCTGGTTCGTCGGACAACGCTGGGAATGGTCTGACGAGGTTGCCCGGATGCACGGCTACGAACCCGGTTCCGTGGAGCCCACGACGAAGTTGCTGATGTCGCACAAGCATCCGGATGACCGCGCTCACGTGCAGGACCTGCTCGATTACGCGCTGCGGTCGGGGGAGCCGTTCTCGAGCCGGCACCGGTTCATCGACACCGCAGGCACGGTGCACGACGCGATCGTGGTGGCCGACCGCATGCTGGACGAGAACGGGGCCGTGCTGGGCACCGCCGGGCATTACATCGACCTCACCAACAGTTTCGACGAGACGCGCCAAGAGGTGCTCGACGACGCCCTGCCGGACCTGTTCGAGAACCGGGCGGCAATCGAGCAGGCCAAGGGCGTGCTGATGTACGTGTACCGGGTGAGCTCCGAGCAGGCCTTCCGCGTGTTGCAATGGCGGTCGCAGGAGACCAACACCAAGCTGCGCGAGCTGGCCAAGCAGTTGCTGGACGAGATTCAGACGCTGGACCACCCGCCCGCCGTCGCGCAGAGCCAGTTCGACCATCTGCTGCTGACGGTGCACGAGCGCATCCCTGAGGGGACCGGGCTTTGACGCGGGGCTAGGCTCCACATATCTGGGACGGGAGAGGTAGCGGATTCGGGCATCCTTACCTTCGCCACCGGCCGAAATTTGACACATTTAGGCGGGTAACCGATGGATTTGCTGGAGGTCGGGCGTGAGTCGGGTGAGGAAGCGGTGGTCGTACTCGTGAAAGGCGACGTGGACTCCAGCACGGCGGACCACTTGCGCGATCAGCTGGTCGCCGCGCTCGACGTGGCAACCACGCACCCGAGGCGTCTGCTGGTCGTCGACCTGCAGGCGGTCAACTTCTTCGGCAGCGCGGGCTTGAACGCGGTGCTCGACTGCCATGAGGCCGGCCAGGCCGCCGGAACTGCGGTCCGGCTGGTGGCCGACCACCCGCAGGTGTTGCAGCCGATCAGGGTGACCGAGCTGGACCGCATCTTCGAGATCTACTCGACAGTGTCTGACGCGTTGCAGCGATGAACCTGTCCCCGCTGCCGGCTGACCTCACGACTGCGGTCAAGCTCGGTGGCGAGATGGGGAAGCGGTTCGCCGACTTCGATTGGGCAGCCCATCCGCTCGGCCCGCCGCAGCAGTGGGCGGCCGAGATACGGACGACGGTGGCCAGCACGCTCACGTCGCGATCTCCCACCATCGTGTTCCTGCGGTCGCCGGAGCTGTTCGTGTGGCACAACGACGCATACCTCTTCCTGCTGGGCAACGACCACCCCGGCGCGCTCGGCCGCGCAGCTCGGGAGCTGTGGTGGGACGACTGGGATCAGATCGGGCCGATGCTCAGCGGTGTCCTGTCGACCGGGGTCGCGACCTGGTCCCACGGACTGATGCTCCCGGTCCTGACAGGGTCGAAACCAGAGGATGTCACGTTCGCGGTCAATCCGGTGCTGGGCAGCGACGGCGTGGTCAGTGCCGTCATGGCCGCCGTCACGGATATCGCCGATCCGGCGCCCCCGGTGGTCCGGCACCGTGCCGAGCAATCCGCCGGTCTCATGGCGCTCGACGCGGCGGTCCAGGGCGCAGATTCGATAGCCGGGCTCCTGCGCGCCGTGCTGCGCTCCCCGTTCGCCAGCGGCGATGCCACCGCCGCAGCGATCGGCGTCGTTCTCGACGGCGAGGACCACGTCCAGTTCGAATTCGCCGGCGCCGTGCCGGCTGAGCTGCGCGACCGCTACCACGTGGCCAGACTGGACAGCCCGTTGGTAGGCGTCGACGTCATCTCGACCGGCCAGCGAATGGTCATCCCCGACACGTTCGCCCTGCCCGCGCGCTATGCCCACGCCGTGCACGACACAGCGAGCAGCGTGCGGGCCTGTGTGGCGCACCCGTTGCGCGCTGCTAGCGGTCGCGTGGTGGGTGTGCTCACGCTGCTGTGGCCGCAGGCGCGCCGCTTCGCCGATGCCGAACTCGAGTTGTTCGCCCGAACCGCCGACATCGCCGCGTCGGCCCTGGGCCGGATCCGGTTGGCCGCGCGTGAACACCGCATCGCCGTCGACTTCCAGGAACATCTGCTGGACCTGGATCGCGGGTCGACCGCGGCGGTGGTAGCGGCCGTCTACCAGCCGGCAGGTGAGGTGGTGCGGGTCGGCGGCGACTGGTTCTCGGCGACCGGTCTCGATCACTCCGACCGGATCGGCATATCGGTGGGCGACGTCGTCGGTCACGGGCTGGCCGCGGCGATCGTGATGAGCCGATTGCGCGCCGCGGTCACCGTCTCGGCATTGACGGCCTCCGATCCGGTCAGTGTGCTCGGAGCCCTGGACCGGTACGCGCTGACCTTGGCCGGTGCCCGTTGCGCGACCGTCGCCTACGCCGCCATCGACACCGGCGTGCAACCGGCCCGCATCAGTTACCTCTGCGCGGGCCATCCTTATCCGTTGCTGGTTCATCCCGAACGGGGCCCGGTGTACCTCGAAGGGGGGCGCCGGTCTCCGGTGGCGACCGCCGCGTCCGGGGATGCGCCGGAGACCGCGACCGCTGAGCTGCCGCCGGGAAGCCTTGTCCTGCTGTACACCGACGGGTTGATCGAACGGGCCGGAGAGACTTTGGACCGCGGATTCGACCGGCTCAAAGCCGTTGCCGCCGAGTGCGCGGACCTTCCCGCCGAGTGTGTATGTGCCGAGCTGGTGCACCGGATGGCTCCGCCGGGCGGCTACCGCGACGACGTGGTGGTGCTGGCGGCGCGACCCCGCCACGCGGGGGACCGCAGCTTCGCCATGGTCGTGCCGGCCACCCCCGGCCAGATTCCCACCGCGCGCACCCGACTGCGGGAGTGGCTGGCCGCAACCGCCGTGGGCCGGGCCGAGGAAGTCCTGCTGGCGGTGGGCGAAGCCGTCGCCAACGCCGTCGAGCACGGCAGCGGCTGCGAGGCTCGCAAGACGGTGTCGATCGAGGCGTTCCTGCGCCCCGATGCGGTGTCGATCAGTGTCAGTGACTCCGGTCGGTGGGTCGGCGATTCATCGGCCAGCCGGCGCAGCCGACGGCGGGGCCGCGGCCTCACCCTGATCAGCGGCCTGGCCGACCAGGTCGAGACGGTACGCACCCCCGGCGGAACCCGGGTGACTCTGCGCTTCGACCGCGCGGGCGATTCTTAGTCGGCCTCTTCGAGAGCCTCGCCGATCTCCTCGAGGATCTGATTGTGGTGATTGCTCGCCAGCAGGTGTCCGGTGCCGATCACCAGGGCCACCGGCCAGTCGATCAGCTCGAAGGCGGTCAGGGCGATCAGCCCGCCGAAATAGGCCAGCTGCTCGGGTGGGGGAACGGTCACCCGTCCGACGATGGGCAGGTTCACCGCGAAGGTGTGTGCCGACCGGATGCGGTCAACCGCCTCCCGTTGTGGGGTCTGCCGGCGTTCTTTCTTTTCCGCCATCATTTGCCTTTCGGTAACGTCGGATTTGCCATCCTGCCGGTTGGTGCGGTCACCGTCGGAGATATGACGATGACAGAACACCCGACCGACCCGCTAGCGGCGTCGTTCGCCGTGTTGCTGAGGGGGCCGCTAACCGAACTTTATGCGCTGTTGTGGCGCGTCGGCGTGCTGGAGGTTGTGACGACCGAGCGCCGGCAGCCGCGGCTGGCCACCACTGGCCCGGCCGCAGGCGGAGTACCGCCGAGCAACCGGTTGATTAGCTGAATCGACGCCTCGTCAGTTCGTGCTGCGCAGGTCGCCGGCGCCGGCCCTGCGACCCGCGGTCTTCTTCGCCGCGGCCTTGGCGGGAGCTTTCTTGGCCGGCGGCTCGTCGGGTACCGGCGCGAGCTTGGCCTTGGCCGGCTGCACGGCTTGCACCGGCGGCTCCGGTGCCTGGCTCAGCCTGCGCAGCAACAGGGCGCCGCCGCCGACGGCCAACAGGATCGGCCATTCCACCAGACCCGCGGCGCCGATCGCGCCGATGGCCAAGGCTGCCGCCGGTGTTGACTTGCTGCCGGTGCCGAGCCCCTGCTGAATTCCCTCGGCGGCACCCTTGACGCCGCCGACGATGCCGTTGACGGCCGCCCCTCCGACGGCCCCGGCGGCGGACGTTGTAGCCGTCGCAGCGCGACTTACCGTTCGACCCATACTCCGCACTGCCCGATCAACGACGCCCATGATGACTCCTGGCCTAGGTTTCTCTGCTTTGTATACCCCTATGCCGCTCACATGACCAGCAATTGTCAGGTGGTAAGCAGATCGACCAGCACGGGTGCGTGATCGCTGGGCGCTTTGCCTTTGCGCTCCTCCCGGACGATCTGCGCGTCCACCACCCGGGCGGCCAACGCCGGTGAGCCGAGGATGAAGTCGATTCGCATTCCCTGTCGCTTCGGGAACCGCAACTGCGTGTAGTCCCAGTAGGTGTACACCCCGGGACCCGGGGTGAAAGGCCTTACCAGATCGGCGAATTGGGCGTCGACGATCGCGTTGAAGGCCCGGCGCTCCGGTTCGGAGACGTGAGTGCAGCCCGCGAAGAACTCGGTGCTCCAGACGTCGTCGTCGGTGGGCGCGATGTTCCAGTCCCCGACCAGCGCGATCGGTGCGGAAGGATCGGCGCGCAACCAACCTTCAGCCGTATTGCGGAGCGCCGCAAGCCAATCGAGCTTATAGGTGTAATGCGGGTCGTCGAGGGCGCGACCGTTGGGCACGTACAGGCTCCACACCCGCACGCCGCCGCACGTCGCGCCTATGGCACGGGCTTCGGACGCGGCGGCCACATCGGGCTTGCCGCTCCAGGTGGGCTGACCCTCGAATCCGACCTGCACGTCCTCCAGGCCGACGCGGGAGGCGATCGCCACGCCGTTCCATTGGTTGAAGCCGACATGAGCCACCTCGTAACCGCGTTCGATCAATGGCAGCGCGGGAAATTGGGTGTCCGAGCACTTGGTCTCCTGCATGGCCAGCACGTCGACCTCGGCCCGATCGAGCCAGTCGACGACACGGTCCAGTCGGGTGCGGATCGAGTTGACGTTCCAGGTGGCCAGCCGCAATCGCTCGGGCATCGGGTGTCTCCTATCGGTGGCGAGAGTCAAGGTCGGTGGTAGTAGCGGCGGCGGTGGTGCAGGCGAAAGCCCTGTTCCTCGGCGGCGGCGGTCGAGTCCGTGTCCGGGATGCACACGAACTCCGTTGTGCCACGTGTTGTGTCGCGCATCAGAACCTGTTCGACGAGTTCGCAGGGCAGGCCGGCGGGCGGTGACAACAGGCGGTCGGGGATGGCCAGCCGTGGCTTCAGTCCGCGTTCGGCATACCAGTCGAAAATCTCCGGAATGCTACTGGCCTGTGCCGAAATATCAAGTGGTACAGCGGAGTTCGCTGCCAACGTGCGGCCGCGGGCGCGCAGCAGCCAGCCGCTCAGCCAGAGTTGCTCGGCGCCGGGTGCGTCGGCCGCGGCCGCGTGCTCGAGCCTGCGGATATCGGCGGTGCGCACCGGCGCGTGGGTCAGGACGCGCAGGGCCGTCACGTCCGCCGGAGCCACTTCGACCACCGCACCGGAGCGCGTCTGGACCCGGACCGTCGGGTCGATCGCCAGTAGATGGCCCACCGCGTCCGTCAGTGGCGGAACCGACCCGGGCGGTCGGCGGTAGCGCAGCGTCACCCGCGTCCCGAGGGCCGGCCAGGAGACCATCAGTGACCGAACGGGTCGGGTCCCTCGCCCGGCAGCCAGGACAGGCCGGGAACGCCCCAGCCGTGCGACTTGATGGCCCGTTTCGCAGCCCGGGCGTGCCGGCCGATCAGGCAGTCGACGTAGAGGAATCCGTCCAGGTGCCCGGTCTCGTGCTGGAGCATGCGGGCGAACAGTCCGGTGCCTTCGATGGAGACCGGCTTGCCCTCGCCGTCCAGTCCGGTGACCCGCGCCCAGTCAGCACGTCCGGTGGGGAAGGACTCGCCGGGAACTGACAGGCATCCTTCGTCGTCGTCGTGCCCGGCTGACGGCATGGTCTCGGGGATCTCGGAGGTCTCCAGCACCGGATTGACGACCACCCCGCGGCGGCGGTTGGTCAGCCCGCGGTCGTCGGAACAGTCGTAGACGAAGACCCGCAATCCGTACCCGATCTGGTTGGCGGCCAGACCGACGCCGTGAGCGGCGTCCATCGTGTCGTACATGTTCTTGATCAACTCGGGCAGATCGGCCGGGAGCGATCCGTCGGGGCCGACGGGGATCGGCGTCGTCGGGTTGTGCAGGACGGGATCGCCCACGATGAGGATGGGTACGACGGCCATGGTCGGCTAGCTTAAGGCGTGTCGCCGGGGCAGCCCGGAACGGGCCGCGCGGCAAGTGTGACCAATCCGACGGCCGCAGGGCCGCGACATACGTCTGCCAGGCATGCTGCAGCCCGCAGACATCGCGTGTTCCAAAGCAACTCGGCCGACTCGCGGGTCTGGTTTCCGGCCCAGCAGATGCCGGCGTGTTTCAATAATCGCCGGAGAATGCCCCCGAAGTACGTCAGGTCATTCGAGTCAATCGAGTTTTCGCCGGAAGGGTCCAGGGGAAGCGATATGGACAGCGCCATGGCGCGGGCAAATCGGTCGGGGGACAACGTCGAGGTCGCCGATGGGCTGACCCGTCGCGAACACGACATTCTCGCCTTCGAACGGCAGTGGTGGAAGTTCGCCGGCGTCAAGGAAGACGCCATCAAAGAGTTGTTTTCGATGTCGGCGACGCGCTATTACCAAGTGCTCAACGCGCTCGTCGACCGGCCGGAGGCGTTGGCGGCCGATCCGATGCTGGTGAAGCGCCTGCGGCGACTGCGTGCCAGCCGCCAGAAGGCTCGCGCCGCCCGCCGGCTCGGCTTCGAGGTGACCTGAGCGACCCCCGGCTACAGTGGGCTCGATGAACGAGCGCGTGCCCGACTCTTCCGGGCTTCCCCTGCGGGCCATGGTGATGGTGCTGTTGTTCTTGGGCGTCATCTTCCTGTTGCTCGGCTGGCAGGCCCTGGACTCTTCCGGAAAGTCCGACGACGACGCGTCACCGGTCACCACGGTGTCGGCCACCACCGGACCGGCCTCGTCGACCAGCGCCAAGCCCGCCGCGGCGAACGAAGCCGAGGTCCGGGTGTACAACATCTCGTCGAAGGAAGGCATCGCCAAGACCACGGCCGACGAGCTCAAGGCGGCCGGATTCAAGGTGACCGAGGTGACCAACCTGGCGGTTGCGGACGTGACGGCCACCACCGTGTACTACGGCGACGAGGGTGAGAAGGCGACCGCTGAGGCGGTGGGCAAGAAGCTGGGAGCGCCGGTGGAGAAGCGGATATCGGCACTTTCCGACCAGCCACCGGGCGTCATCGTTTTGGTCATGGGTTGACGCTGATTCCGCATCGTCGTCACGCTAGGCCCAGATTGCCTGACTCCTCAGCGGGTCGTTTCGACCCGCATCGTCGTCACGCTAGGCTCTCCGCTATGCCTAAGCCTGCAGCCACCGCTTTGTCAGCCCTTTCGGCCGCCGCTTGCGTCGCGCTGGTGGGCGCCTGCTCGTCGCCCCAGCACGCCACGAACACTCCGGGTACCACGCCGTCGGTGTGGACGGGATCCCCGGCACCCTCCACCTCCGGACATCAGGAGGCGACCCCCAGCCCGCAGGCGGGTGCGTCGGCGCAGGTGCTGATGACCGTTTTGAAGGGGCCGGACGGCGCGCAGATCGCGACGGCGAAGTTCGAATTCACCAATGGCTACGCCACCGTGACGGTCGCGACGACCGCCGGCGGGGTGCTCTCGCCCGGGTTCCACGGCATGCACCTGCACAAGGTGGGCAAGTGTGAACCCAACTCCGTCGCCCCGAACGGCGGCGCGCCCGGTGACTTCCTGTCCGCCGGTGGGCATCTCCAACTGCCCGGTGCCCCGTCGGGCCACTCCAGCGGTGACCTGCCGCCGCTGCAGGTGCGCAAGGACGGGTCTGGGACGCTGATCACCACGACGGACGCCTTCACCATGGACGACCTGACCTCCGGGGCCAAGACCGCGATCATCATTCATGCTGGCGCGGACAACTTCGCCAACATTCCGGCGGATCGCTACAAGCAGAACGACGGGACGCCGGGACCCGACGAGACGACGATGACAACCGGTGACGCCGGCAAGCGGGTGGCGTGCGGTGTCATTGGATCCGGGTAAGGGTCCGGGCAGCCTGCCGTCCAGCAGGGCGCGTAGCCACATCGATTTCGCCCGCTCGCCGCGGCCCACCGTCGGCGTGGAATGGGAGTTCGCGCTCGTCGACGCGCAAACCCGCGACCTGAGCAACGAGGCCACCGCGGTGATCGCCGAGATCGGCGAAAACCCGCGTGTGCACAAGGAATTGCTGCGTAACACCGTCGAAGTCGTCAGCGGCATCTGCGAGAACGCTGCCGAGGCGATGGCGGACCTGCGCGACACGCTAGGCCCCGCCCGCCGGATCGTGCGGGACCGCGGCATGGAGTTGTTCTGCGCCGGCACCCATCCGTTCGCGCAGTGGTCCAGCCAGAAGCTCACCGACGCACCGCGTTACGCCGAGCTGATCAAACGCACCCAGTGGTGGGGCAGGCAGATGCTGATCTGGGGAGTGCACGTGCACGTCGGGATCTCATCGGCCAACAAGGTCATGCCCATCCTGTCCTCGCTGCTCAACCAATACCCGCATCTGTTGGCACTGTCGGCGTCCTCGCCGTGGTGGGGCGGCGAGGACACGGGGTACGCGAGCAACCGGTCGATGATGTTTCAGCAGTTGCCCACCGCGGGGTTGCCGTTCCAATTCCAGAAATGGTCGGAGTTCGAGGGCTTCGTCTACGACCAGAAGAAGACCGGCATCATCGACCACGTCGACGAGGTCCGTTGGGACATAAGGCCTTCCCCGCATCTGGGCACGCTCGAGGTGCGGATCTGCGACGGGGTGTCCAATCTGCGCGAGTTGGGTGCGCTGGTCGCGTTGACCCACTGCCTGATCGTGGATCTGGACCGCCGCCTGGAGGCCGACCAGCCGCTGCCGACGATGCCGCCGTGGCATGTGCAGGAGAACAAATGGCGGGCGGCCCGTTATGGTCTGGACGCGGTGATCATCCTGGACGCCGACAGCAATGAGCGGCTGGTCACCGAGGACCTCGATGACGTGCTGAACCGGTTGGAGCCGATTGCCAAGTCGCTCAAGTGTTCTGACGAACTGGCGGCGGTAGCCGACATCCCGCGCCGCGGCGGCTCCTACCAACGGCAGCGTCGGGTGGCCGAGGAGCACGACGGCGACCTGCGCTCGGTCGTCGACGCGCTCGTGGCCGAGCTGGATATCTGACCTGTTCGAGTGTGATGCCACGGTTGAGATTTCGCGATCTCGCCGCCGTGGATGCACTGTCAAAGCGCTAGACGCACACTGGATTTTCCTTGGCATGGTTAGCGACGCGTCTGAGCAAGTGGCGCACCACGATCCGATGCCCCCCGCTGCCGATGACCAGCGCCCGGTACACCGTCCCGCGCAGACCAGGGAATGCCGCGAACGTCACCGCCCGCAACCGAACCCCGTCGGGCTCGGGATCCAGCTCGTACACCAGGCGGTAGGCCGCGAACGGGTGACGGCCCTTGAGTGCGAGCCGGCGCGGCGGCGTCGCCTCCTCGAGGGCGAACCCGAACGGAACCGTGCTCGGGTCACCGGGGTCGCGGCAGGTCTTGGCGAGCAGCGCCGCCCAGGCTTGCGCCGGCGAGGCGTGGATCGCGATAGCATGCTCATCGATATAGGGTAATCGTTCCATATAGAAGGACCATACTAGATCATGGCACCTCCGCGAAAGCACGAAACCGACATCATCTTGGATGCGACCCGGGCGCTCGTGCTCAGAGCCGGCCCGCGCGCGGCGAGTGTCGCGGCGATAGCCAAGGCCAGCGGCGCGCCGGCGGGCACGCTTTACCATCGTTTCGGCAACCGGGACGGCGTGGTGATCGCGGCCTGGCTGCGGGCGCTGGACCGGTTCCAGCAGCGCGCGCTCGCGTCCACCGGCGGCACCGCGGCGGAGCAGGCCACGGCGATGGCCGTGGCAGCCGTCGGCTTTGCCCGCGAGCTACCCGACGATGCGCGGCTGTTGTTGACCATCCGTCCTGGCGATCTGGTCGACAGCCGCTCGGACACGGACTTCCGGGACACGTTAGGCGCCATGAACGCACCGCTGACACAACGGATTCACGAGTTGGCCGACGGGCTCTACGGCAGCGACGAGCCACGCGCGCTGGACGCGGTATACCGCGCCGTTTCCGATCTGCCCTATGCCGTCGTCAGACGCCACGCTCACGACAATCCGTTGCCGCATTGGCTGGAGGCCGATGTCGCGGCCGCCGCCCGCGCCGTACTGCATAGTTATGGGGGAGAGAGGGGATGAGGCGGATGGAATCAATCGACGTGGCGATGTTCCCGCTGGAATCCGCGTTGCTGCCGGGTGAGGATCTGCCGCTGCGCATCTTCGAACCCCGCTACACAGCACTCGTCCGGGATTGTCTGGACAGCCCCGACCCCCGCTTCGGCGTCGTGCTGATCTCCCGTGGCCGCGAGGTCGGTGGTGGTGACGCGCGCTCTGACGTCGGGACCCTCGCCGCGATCACCGACTACGTTGACGCCGGCGGGGGCCGGTATGCGCTGCAGTGCCGGATGGGTGAGCGCATCAAGGTGCTGCAGTGGCTACCGGACGACCCCTACCCGCGGGCGCGGGTGCAGATCTGGCCTGACGAACCGGGACCGCCGGTGACCCCCGCCGCGTTCCTCGACGTCGAGGACCGGGTGTGGGCGCTGTTCGAGCGGATCGCTGACGTACAGGGCGCTGAACTGCCCAGTCGCGACGAGATCTTCGACTACGGGGACGACGACGCTGACCTCGCAACGCTGTTGTACGCGTTGGCATCTCGCGTTCCGATGGGACCGGCCGACCGGTACGCCGTGCTGTCGGCCGCATCCGCCGCAGACCGGTTGGACGCCTTGCTCGAGGCGGTGGATTCGGTTACCGCGGTGGTGGAGTTTCAGTTGTCGGAGTGACGGGCCGGTTAATCAGCCGGCTTCTCGCTCGTCGGGAACATCTGACTCCAGCTGGTCAGTCGTCAGCAGGTCCCGCAGGTCCTGCTCGTGGTATGCCAAGCGCCCAACGCGATGCGCGATGACGGGTGCGGTGATGATCGTGAACGACCCGGTCAAGATGAGCACACCGACGTCGGAATCATGGCGTAGCCGGATAGTTGCACCCGCCAGGACCAAGATCAGGCCGATCACTTGAGGTTTGGTCGCGGAGTGCATCCGCGACAAGGTGTCTTTGAACCGGAGGACCCCGATGGCCGCGGTCAGCGCCAGTGCTGAACCGGACAACTGCAATGCGGCCGAGGCGATGTCGAGGATATTCATCGGGGTCTCCGCCGGTTCCGCTGGACCTCGCGCACCCGGAAGCGAGCCACGCTCACCGACCCGATGAAACTGATCAACGCAAGGGCAGCGAGGCTGAAGGCCACCGTGATGTCCAGGCTCACCGCCGCCCAGATCGCGATAGCGCACATCGTGACCGCGATCAGGGTATCCAGCGCGACCAGGCGGTCCAACGTGCTGGGGCCCGCCAGCAGGCGGACGGTAGTGAGTACGGCTGCGATCCCCAGCATCACCGCGGCGACTAATGAGGTTGCCGAGACCATGGTCATGGATTCCCCTCGATTCGCTCCGGTCGCCAATCGGCGTCGCGCTCGAAGGCGGCCAGTAGTAGCCGTTCCACCTCGGTGACCTGGTGCCGGAACGTCTCCATCGCGCGAGCAGATCCGGCATTGATCACGTGGCAGAAGAGCACTCGGCGCGTTTGGTCGATCTCCAGCACCAGCGACCCGGGCATCATCGACAGGATGTTGGAGGCGAACACCAGCACCAGATCGGACTTCACTGCGAGCTGCACGCGAAGCACAGCCGAAAGCGGCAACGAGCCCGGTCTGATCGCCAACCAGGAGACCTGAACGCTGGATACCAGCAGAAACCACGCGACGCGGGTGATAAGTCGCAGCAGCGAGACCACGTGCACCCGGCCCTGGATCGGAACTTTCGGTAACGGCAGCACGGTGACGATGACCGTGGCCACCATCAACCCGACGAGCGCGGTGCCCGGCGAATAATCCCCCCACAGCAACGTCCAGACCGCCGCCAGTGTGACCAGTACCGTCACCCGGCGCAAGACCGTCCGCGTCGGGTTGGCCGCGCTCATCGGCCACCTGCCTCGTCATGGTGTGCGTCGGCCCCGGACAGAACCGCGGTGATGTAGCGGCTCCGGTCGAGGACTTCCGTGGCTGCCCGTTGGCTGTAGCCGACGATCGGTCCGGCCAGAACGGTCAGCGTCAATCCCACCGCAACCAGGGCGAGGGTCGGGCCGACCATACCGACAGGCATCTTGCCCACGTCGTCGCGCTGGCTGAGGGCCACGTCGTCCGCGTCATCCAGCAACGCCGCCGGGCTGGCGGTCACCAAATCAGCACCCGGCGCCTCGGCGCGGGGCCGCCAGAACGCCTTCGCCCACACTCGGGCCACCACCAGCAAAGTCAGCAAACTGGTGAGCACGCCCCCGGCGACCAGCGTCCAGGCCAGCACCGAACCGTTCAACACGCCGGCCTGCAGCAGCGCCACTTTGCCGATGAAACCCGAGAATGGCGGAATGCCACCAAGATTCAATGCGGGCACCAGGAACACGAACGCCAGCAGCGGGGTGGCGGTCAGACCGCCGAGGCGGCCCAGCGCCGACGTGCCGGCCTGGCGTTCGATGAGTCCCAACACCAGAAACAGCGTGGTTTGCACGATGATGTGGTGCGCGACGTAGTAGATGGCGCCGGACATGCCCGGCTGATTGCTCAGCGCAACCCCGAACATCATGAAGCCGATGTGGCTGACCAGCGTGAATGACAGCAGGCGTTTGATGTCGCTCTGGGCGATGGCGCCGAATATGCCGACGAGCATGGTCAGCAGCGCCGCCACCAGCAGCACATGGTCCAGTCCAGCGCCAGGGAGCAGCAGTGCGTGTGCCCGGATGATCGAGTAGATACCGATCTTGGTCAGGATTCCGGCGAATACCGCGGTGACGGGGGCAGGCGCGGTGGGGTAGGAGTCGGGCAGCCAGGCCGAAAGCGGAAAGACGGCGGCCTTGATTCCGAATGCGACGAGCAGCACCGCGAACACCGCACTGCGGGTGCCGGAGCTGATGCTGTCGAACCGCACCGCCAGTTCGGCCATGTTGAGCGTGCCGGTGGCAGCGTAGACCAGTGCGATCCCGGCCAAGAAGATCAGTGACGACAGCATCGAGACCATGACGTAGCCGATGCCGGCACGCACCCGGTCGGCGCTCGCCCCAATGGTCAAGAGCACGAAGCTGGCGTTGAGCAGCACCTCGAAACCGACGAAGAGGTTGAACAGATCTCCGGCAAGGAATGCCATGCAGACACCCGCGGCCAGTGCCAGATAGGTGGGCAGGAAGATGGAGGTCGGCTGTTGCTCGCCGCCGTCGCGGATGCCCTGGCCGATCGCGTAGACGACAACGGCGACCAGCACGATCGAGGACACCACCAGCATCAGTGCGGACAGCCGATCGACCACCAGCATGATCCCCAACGGTCCCAACCCGGCGCTGGTCGGACCCCAGCCGCCGACGGCGAGGGCCAGTGTTCCGTTCTTGTCGACGAGGTAGAGCAGGGTCACGCAGACTGCGACCACCGCTGACAGGACGGACAGCGCGATCGTGCGCTGCATCCGCGGGCGTCGTCCCGCGATCAACGTGGCCGCTGCGCCGAGGGTGGGGAGCAGGACAGGCAGCGGAGTCAGGATGGAGCCGAGGTCAAGGCCCATTGTGGCCCTCCGGGGGTATCGCGTCGAGCTCATGCGGGTCATCGCTGCCGACGGTAGGCACCGGCTCGGGCTCGTCCTCGTCGACGGCGCTGGCTTCGGGCCCTGTCAGTCGCGAGACGCGGACGTCCTCGGGGTCGTCACCGACGCGTTCCGCAGTGGTCAGGCGATATGACCGGTAGGCCAGCGCCAGCACGAAAGCCGCGGTGCCCATCGTGATGACGATCGCGGTCAATACCATCGCCTGCGCCAGCGGGTCGGCTGTCGCGGGCCTGTTGGCGCCGCCGTGATCGCGCACCGGCGGATTGCCCGGGGGTCCCCCGGCATTGAGGATCAGCAGGTTCACCGCGTTGCTGATCAGCAGCAGGCCCAACAGCATCCGGGTCAAGCTCCGCTCCAGCAGCAGGTAAACACCGGCGCTGAAGAGGCCGGCGACCACGAGCATGGGGATGACGTACGTGGTCACCGAGCACCTACCTGCTCATCGGGCGCCGATTCGGCAAGCTCCTCGTCGACCCTCGCGCCCAGACTGCGCAGCACGTCAAGCACCAGGCCGACCACGATGAGATACACGCCCAGGTCGAAGAACAGCGCTGTCACCAACTTGACGTGGCCTGCCAAGGGGAGGTCGAACTGCACCACCGCCGACGACAGTGCCGGTGCTCCCAGCGCCAGCGATGCCACCGCGGTTCCGGCGGACAGGGCGAGGCCGGCCCCCAGAATTTTGCCGGCATCCAGTGGCAGCGTTTCACCGAGTTCGTAACGACCTCCGGCGAGGTAACGTAGCGTCAGGGCCAACCCCGCGGCCAGCCCACCGGCGAAACCACCCCCGGGGGCATTGTGGCCGGTGAAGAAGAAGAACACCGACATGAGCATCAACAGCGGAAAGATGATGCGCGTCGTGACTTCCAGTACCAGCGACCGGGAGTCGGGGTCGCGAAACTCACTGCCACGCAGCCACGTGGTGTCACTGACGGCAGGGGTGTATGGCGTGGCGGGGTTCCCGGGTGCGGACGACGGCCCGGTGGCGCCAACTCCCTGGGCGGGCACCCGCGGAGCCGAGCCGTAACGACGGTGCCGAAACACCAGGGAGGCGACCCCTGTCGCGGCCACCAGCAACACCGACACTTCACCGAGGGTGTCCCAGGCCCTGATATCGACCAGAATCACGTTCACGGTGTTGCCGCCGTTCCCCCGGAAGTAGGCGGCATCGGGCAGCAAGGAGCCGATCGGCGCGGCGGTGCGCGCTGCCATCGCGAACGCCGCGAGCACGGTCACGCTGACGCCCACCGCCAGGGCCAGCAGTGCACGAGGCAACCGAAACCGCCGCACGTCCGCAGGATCGACCTCGGCCGGCAGCGTCCGTAGCACCAGCACGAATATCACCAGTGTCACCGTTTCCACCAGGAACTGCGTCAGCGCCAGGTCGGGCGCGCCGTGAAAGGCGAACAGGACGCCACTGCCGTACCCGGTGACCCCGACCATGAGCACGACCGCAAGCCGATTGCGGGTCATGGTGGCGCCGAGCGCGCCGGCCAAGATCACCCCGACGACCACTGCCTGAATGGGCGCATCCCAGAGCCGAAGCTCCGGGCGGGTGTGGGCGCCCAGCCACAGCGCGCCCGCCGGCAGCAGCACCAGGGTGGACAGGATCACCGCTTGGGTCGCCGGGATGGAGCCACGCTGGGTCAGCGCGGTCACCCGCACCGCTGCCACATCCAGCCCGCGGATCACCGCGTCGTAGGCCCGGTCGGCCGTTGCGTCGTGACCAGAAAGCTCGCGCAGCACGGCGCGCCGCAACCAGCCCCGTCCGACGAATGCCACGGTGCCGACGACCAGCACCAGCGCCGAGAGCGCTTGGGCCAAACCCGGATGCCACAGCGCCAGGTGGTAATCGTGGCGGTCCGACGCGATCGTGTCCGCGTAGCCTTCCAGGAGGTGGCTCAGGTAGACAGGCGCCAAACCGACGCCGAGGCCCGCCGCTGCCAACACCGCCGGGGCCGCCTGGAACGTCGCTGTGGGCGGATGCAATTCGGCAACTCGAGTGCTGGGCTCCGACCGGCCCTTCCCGGCGAAAGCGCCCCACAGAAATCGCAGGCTGTAGGCGACCGAGAAGATCGATCCGATCACTACACCGGCCAGCACCCACGGCGCGGTCGTGCCGAGCGATTCACTGTCGGCCAGCGTGGCGAACGCGGCTTCCTTCGCGACAAAACCGAGAAACGGTGGCAGGGCCGCCATGCTTGCGGTGGCAGCGACGGCAATCGTCATCAGCGCCGGGCAGCGTCGCCCGAGCCCCGCAAGCCGCCGGATGTCCCGGGTCCCGGTGGCATGGTCGATGATCCCGACCACCATGAAGAGAGCCGCTTTGAACATCGCGTGCGCGCAGAGCACCGTGAGCCCGGCCAGTACGAGATCCCGGCCGCCGGCGCCGAGGAGCACGGTGATCAGGCCCAGATAGCTGACCGTGCCGTACGCCAGCAACAGTTTCAGGTCGTATTCGCGTAGGGCGCGCCACCCGGCCGTCAGCATCGTCAGCAAACCCAGAATCACTGCGGTCGGCCGCCAACCCGGAGAGTCGGCGAAACCTGGCGCCAGGCGCGCGATCAGATACACACCGGCCTTGACCATCGCCGCGGCATGCAGATAGGCGCTTACCGGTGTGGGCGCGGCCATGGCGCCCGGCAGCCAGAAGTGCAGCGGTACGATGGCCGACTTGCTCAGCGCGCCGGACAGGATGAGTACGACGCCGATGCTGACCGCCGTTCCGGTCGGCGGCGTGGCCACCACGTCCGACAACAGATAACTGCCGGCCGCCTGGCCCAGCACGATGATGCCGGTCAGCATCGCGAGGCCGCCGGCAGTCGTGACAAGCAGGGCCTGCGTGGCGGCCCGTCGGCTGGTGAAGCGCTCCGCGTAGTGGCCTATTAGCAAGAACGACAGGACAGTGGTCAGTTCCCAGAACACATACAGCACCAGCATGTTGTCGGCGACTATCAACCCGAACATGGCCCCGGAGAACCCGACCAGCTCGGCGGCGAAGCTGGGCAACCGATTCTCGGTGTGGCCGTCGCTGTGGTGGAAGTACTCGCCGCAGTAGAAGACCACCAGCGCGCCGATGCCAAGCGCCAGCAAACTCATGATGGCCGCCAATGAATCCCATCGCAGCGCGATGTCCATTGATAGGCCGGGCACCCAATCGATGACGAGCTTGTGGTCAGCGGTATGGCTCGCCGGCCAGTCGGCGACGGCCCACACCGCACAGAACATCGGCACTGCCGCCAACGGGTAGAACGCACGACGACCCCATCGGACCACCAGAGCCGGCGCAATGGCTGCACCCAGCGCATGGGCGAGCAAGATGGCGAGCACGGAACTCCGATACAAGGGGTCTTGTGGGCGGATGAGGCCCCGACGCACGGACCCTGCGGGCCATCCGAGTCTATTCGGCACCGTACCCAGGAAAAAGTGAGGCAAACACCGCGGCCGGTGCCATGGGTGGCCGCGTGTCGCTCAGCCCCGATGAGGTGGTGCGCTGCCGCAGCCGGGCCTACGGCCCAACGGTCGGCATCACGTCCAGAAGTCGTTCAAGGGTAGGGCGTACTTATCGTTGTACGTGAGCGTGGTCAAAGGTGTTCCCGCCGTGGGACTCAAGGCGTATTCGAGTGTGGACATCAGGCCGTAGTGGTCGTAGCGGGTGTTGGTGACGAAGTGCCCGGATTGCATACCCCCGAACGTCACGGCGGCGTCGTTAGGGATGACGACCATGTTGATGAGGTTGCCTTGGTTGCCGATGCCCAGTGACAGGTTGTTGTAGTCCTCATCGAACGTGATGAAGATCGCCGACCGCGCGTTCGCGGCGTTGGTGTTCCACGACGCCGAGTTCTGGATGGTGGACACCGTTTGCTGCAGGAACTGGTCCCCGGCCGCGACGTTGTACTGGTGGTTCGTGAGCTGGCTGGCGAGCCAATTGGCGGCGCCACCTGGGAAGTCGACCGGACCTTCCATGTTGTAGGCCCCGTCGGCAGCGATCCAGGAGAACCTTGGGGTGGTTGCAGTGGATTGGAGGTCGACGCTCAACTGTGTCAGCGGCTGCAGATGTGTCTGCAGATAGGTGGGGGTGTTGTTGTAGACGTAGGTGAACTGGGCAAACGGTAGTGCGTCGACGGCGTAATCGCCTTGGGACACGATGGCGCCCGGGTAGGGCATGCCTTGCGCATAGCCGACCCACGAAACGCCCGCATTGTCCATGGCTTCCATGAGGCTCGGCGCGTTGATGGAGGGCGAGGCAGGGTTGTAGATCAGGCCGAAGTCCGAACCGCCCATGACCCGGAAGTAGTTCGGGTCGCTGGGGTGGCCGAGAGCGTAGTAGTTGTTGGCGTAGCCGTAGCTGTTGATCAGGCTGTTGAGGTAGGGAGCGTTGACGCTGCCCAGGATGTCGTAGGCGCCCTTGTTCTCCATGTAGATCAGGTACACGTGGTCGAGTTGACCGACGTTCGACGTCGGGACGGTGAGCATTGGCGCGGCCAGGGTGGGGTCCCCGACGGTGAACGACAGGTTGTCGGCGAACGAACCGTTGTAGTTGCCCAGGATCGGGTTGCGGTCGGTGAAGGTGGCGGTGACGACCGCCTGAGTGGTGCCGACGGGAATGGTGCCGGAGATATCGCGGGCCTGGAAGCCGGTCATGCCCAGTCGGTCAATTGTTGACACGGGCCCGATCGAACCGGTGCCCAATGCGACCCCGTTGCCGTTGAGGAAGGTGACCTGCACCGTGGTCGACGACGGGTCGAGCAGGTAGCCGCCCAGCAGTCCGCTCAGCGTGTAGGGGACGGTGCCGGTGTTGATGTTGGCCGTCGCGGCAGCCAGATTGACGGTTTGGCTGATCGACGAGGTGGCCACGGGTCCGCCGCCGGCGAAGTTGCTCCCCGCGCCGGGTGCCGGGTTGCCGGGGAAGCCCAAGCCCAGGAAGTTGGGCACGGTCGGGAACGGAGTCGAGGTCGGCGAGGGATACGTGAGCGGAGTTCCGTAGGGGACGATGGTCGGGGTGCCGGTGACCGTCCAGCCGGGGACGGTCACCGAACTGAAGCCCGTCGTGGAGGGGCTGGCGAATTCGAAGCTCCCGTTGACAAGAAGGTTGGGGCTCATCGGCAGTCCGGGGATGCCGTTGTCGCCGATGAGCCAGCCGCCGGTGCCGATGGTGCCGGGCCGGCCGAGCAGGTTGAGCGTGGTGGAGTATCCGCCGTTGCCCCCGTTGCCGCCGTTGCCGATCAGGAGTGCGCTGCCGCCCATGCCACCGTTGCCGCCGCTGTGACCGGGAGTGGCTTCTGCGCCGGGGCCGGCGGGGCCGCCGCTGCCGAGCAGCGACCCGCCGAGGCCGCCGTAGCCGCCGGCTCCGCCGGTGCCGCCTGCAGACAACCCGCCGGGGCCGCCGGCCCCGCCGCCACCGATCAGGCCCGCGGCCCCGCCGACGCCGCCCTGGCCGCCGAGGTGGCCGGCCCCACCGGCGCCACCGGCGCCACCGGAGCCCAACAGGCCGGCGGCGCCGCCGGGGCCGCCGAGGCCACTGGCGGCGGTTTGACTGGCTCCGCCGACCCCGCCCGTGCCGCCGGTGCCGACGACCTGACCGCCGGGCCCACCTGACCCGCCGACGCCGGCAGCAGCGTGGCCGGCGCCGCCGTCACCGCCGACCCCGCCGGCGCCGATCAGCGAGCCGCCGATGGTGCCGGAACCGCCACCGAATATCGAGCCGCTGATGCCGGATGGCCCGCCGGCTCCGCCCGGCCCGCCGAAGTCTCCGGCGCCGCCGACCCCCCCGCCGCCGCCGGCGGCGCCAACCAGTCCGCTGAATGCGCCGCTGGCCCCGCCGGCTCCACCGCCGCCGCCGCGCAGTCCGCCACTGAACGCACTGGCGATGCCGCCGGTGCCCCCACCCCCACCGGCGCCG
>NZ_LQOY01000201.1 GCF_002101675.1 Mycobacterium gordonae
CCCGCGGCGCCGCCGGTGCCGCCGCCGATGCCGCCCGTGCCTCCGGTACCGCCGACACCGGCCAACCAGCCACCCGCCCCGCCCGCGCCACCGGTCGCCCCACCTGATCCGCCCGCGCCGCCGGCGCCACCGTTGCCCCACAGACCGGCCGCCCCGCCGGCGCCACCGGCCTGCCCGGCCGCGCCGGCCGCACCGTTGCCGCCGTTGCCGTACAGGATGCCGCCGTCACCGCCGTTGCCGCCGGGAGTAGTGGCGTTCGCTCCGTTTCCGATCAGCGGACGACCCAACAGGGTTTGGGTGGGGGCGTTGATCAGGCCCAGCAGTGCCTGCTCCGCATTGATCGACTCAGCGGTCGCGTAGGCACCCGTTCCGGCGGTGAGGGTAGCCACGAATTGCTCCTGGAAAGCCGCCAACTGCGCGCTGATCGCTTGATATTGCAGGCCGTATCCGCCGAACAGCCCGGCAATCCGCGTTGACACCTCGTCGGCGGCGGCTGCCAGCAATTCGGTGGTGGGCGCCGCGGCGGCGGCATTGGCCGCGCTGAGCGTGGACCCCAACGTGGTCAGGTCACCCGCTGCGGTGGCGAGGAGATCTGGCGAAATCGACACGAACGACATGGCACCGCTCCCAACCGACTCTGGATAGAAACCACCGCGGCGAATATTGACGCGTAGGTCGGGATCTTATTAGGCACTCTTGCAATAAGTCAGGGTTTTCTTGCCATGAATTCGATGTGGTAACCGAGCGGGATTCCAGAATGCTCAACCGTTTTCGCGTCGCCGGGTGGTTCGACGCCCGCTCCTAGAACGTCTCCTCGCAGTGGCCGTCCGGGCAGTCGATCTGCACGGTGGCGTGGTCGAGGCCACGGGCTGACAGCACGGCCCGGGCGTCGCTGAGTACCTGCGCCGAGTCGGCCGTGCTGGTCAGGTGCGCGGTCACCATGTCCTTACCGGGCGACAGCGTCCAGACGTGCAGGTCGTGCACGTTGGTCACGCCGTCGAGACCGCCCAGCGCCGAACGCAATTCGTCGACGTCGATGTGCGCCGGTGAAGACTCCGACAGGATGCGCAGCGCAGCGCGGGCCAGCGCGATCGCCCTGGGCAGCACCCACAGCGCCACCAGCACCGCCACCACCACGTCCGCGTACGGCCAGTGCGTCGTGACCGTCACGATGCCGGCGATCAACACCCCGATGCTGCCGACCGTGTCGGCGACGACCTCCATGTAGGCGCCCTTGACCGCCAGGCTCGCCTCAGAGTGCGAGCGGAGCAGCATCGCCACTCCGAAGTTCGCGGCCACGCCGGCCAGTGCCACCACGATCATCGGCACGCCGGGCACCGACGGCTTGCTGCCGAGCCGCTCGATCGCCTCGTAGAGGATGAACAAGGCCACGCCGACCAGCAGGACGGCGTTGGCCACCGCGGTGAACACCTCCGCGCGGTGCCAGCCGTAGGTGCGCTCCGGTGACGAACTGCCCCGCCGGGCCAGGATGACCGCCACCAGCCCCATGAACACGGCGACCACATCGGTGAGCATGTGGCCGGCGTCGGCCAACAATGCGATCGAGTTGATCAGTAACGCGGTGGTCAATTCGATGACGAAGAAGGTCGCCAGGATCCCGGCGGCGCCGATCATCCGCGGAATCATGCGCGACGCGTCCGCCTCGGCGGGGGAGTGACTGTGTCCGGCGCCCATGGCAAGTAATATATGCATAAACACGCATATATGGCAATAGGTAGTGGTGCCCGGCGCGACACTGACGCTACGCAGACGACACGCCGCGAACGGTGTACCTACGTTCAAAGTCGCGCAGGTCCGGCCGCTCAGGTGAGGGCGCTCCAGAAGCGGGTCAGCGCACCACCGGCCATCGACAGCCGCGGCGGCACTCCGGACAGCTCGAAAAGCCAGTAGACGACCTCGAAGAACCACCGGTTCAATCCCGGCGCCAGCAGCACGACCAGCAGGATGAACAGACCGAACTGTTTGGCCGGCGCCACCGCGCGCTGGGTCTGCGGACTCAGGTGCGGCTCCACCGCGTCGTAGCCGTCCAGGCCCGGCACCGGCAGCAGATTCAGCACCACCGCGGTGACCTGCAGGAACCCCAGAAACGCCAGGCCGGCCGCCAGCACCAGATGCGCGGGATCGTAGAAAACCCTGGTCACGGTCAGCAGCAGCGCGGCCAGCACCAGGTTCATCGCGGGTCCCGCCAGGCTCACCAGGGTGCGGCGCATGGGCGTCATGAACCAGGTGTGCAGGTACACCGCCGCGCCGGGCAGGCCGATCCCGCCCAATGCGATGAAGATCATCGGCAGTACCAGCGAAAGCCCGAGGTGGCTGTAGCGCCGCGGATCCAGGTTCAGGTATCCGCGCACGGCGACGTCGTGGTCGCCGAAGCGCCAGGCGGTGTAGGCATGTCCGAACTCGTGCAGGCACAGCGACACCAGCCAGCCGGCGATGACGAAGATGAACACCCCCGCGTAGGCCAGCGGCCGCACCACGGATCCAGCCGCCCAGGCCAGCGCCGCACCGACGCCCGTCAATCCGACCAGGCCAAGAAAGATCGGGCTGGGCCGCACCTGTCGAAACTACCGAACCAGCAGCCAGCCCTCGACATGGCGGTAGAACGTCGACCGCCGCACCGGACGCGGGCCCGGCACCCCGTCGCGCACCACCACGGCGCCCGTCGTGCCCAGCTGGGCGGCGCGCCCGCTGACCCAGCGGGCCCAGCGCCCGGCCAGCGCCGCCCGAAGGCCCGGCAAAGCCGGCGTCGGCTCGATCCAGACCCCGGCCACCTCGCCGTCGAACAGCACGGTGTCGTCGACCACCACCTCGCCCCGCATCGCGGCCGCACCGTCACCCGGCACCCACTGGGCCCGCCCCACCAGCGCCGTCCCGGTCTCGTCGCGGATCAACGGCACCCGGCCCGCGGTGCCCCGCAGCGCCCGCCGGGCCGCCCGACGGCCGGCCGGCAACCGGTAGATCCGGGTGGCCCGGGTGTGCCTGCGCGGCACATATGCCACCTCGACGTCGAGCCGGTCGGTACGCAGCAGCCGGGTAAGCGCGGCGGCCAGATCGGCGTCACTACCCACCACCACCAGCCGCCGGCAGGCCGTGAGTTCGTTGTCATCGAGGGCCGGCAGGCCGTGCAATACGGCAGGCATCCGCGCGTCGTGAGACACCGATACCGCAACACCCGGCGCGTTCTCACCCGCATTCATGACACTCCTTCCGAACCGCTCGGTAGGGTAGGTCACCGGCTGGACCACAATAAGCGGCCCAACCTGCCAGACGAGTTGGGAGCACGTCATGCCGGCAATCGTCCTCATCGGAGCCCAGTGGGGTGACGAGGGCAAAGGTAAAGCAACCGATCTGCTCGGTGGCCGAGTGCAGTGGGTGGTGCGCTACCAGGGGGGTAACAACGCCGGGCACACCGTGGTGCTGCCCACCGGCGAGAACTTCGCCCTGCACCTCATTCCGTCGGGCGTGCTGACCCCCGGCGTCACCAACGTCATCGGCAACGGCGTCGTGATCGATCCTGGCGTCCTGCTCGATGAGCTCAAGGGCCTGGAAGATCGCGGGGTCGACACCTCCAAGTTGCTGATATCCGCCGACGCGCACCTGCTGATGCCCTACCACGTGGCCATCGACAAGGTCACCGAGCGCTACATGGGCAGCAAGAAGATCGGCACCACCGGGCGCGGCATCGGGCCGTGTTACCAGGACAAGATCGCGCGGATGGGCATCCGGGCCGCCGACGTGCTCGACCATGCCCAGCTGCAGCACAAGATCGAGGCCGCCCTGGAGCTGAAGAACCAGATCCTGGTCAAGATCTACAACCGCAAAGCCCTCGAGCCCGACCAGGTCCTCGAGGCGGTCCTGCAGCAGGCCGAGGGGTTCTCCCACCGCATCGCCGACACCCGGCTGCTGCTCAACAACGCTCTGGACGCCGGCGAGACGGTGCTGCTGGAAGGGTCGCAAGGCACCCTGCTCGACGTCGATCACGGCACCTACCCATACGTGACGTCGTCGAACCCGACGGCCGGCGGCGCGGCGGTGGGCTCGGGCATCGGTCCGACCCGGATCGGCACCGTGCTGGGCATCCTGAAGGCCTACACCACCCGGGTCGGGTCCGGCCCCTTCCCGACCGAACTGTTCGACGAGAACGGCGAGTACCTGTCCAAGACGGGCGGCGAATTCGGGGTCACCACCGGCCGTCGCCGTCGTTGCGGGTGGTTCGACGCGGTCATCGCCCGCTACGCCACCCGTGTCAACGGCATCACCGACTACTTCCTGACCAAGCTCGACGTGCTGTCCAGCCTGGAAACCGTGCCGGTCTGCGTCGGCTACGAGATCGACGGCAAGCGCACGCCGGAGATGCCGATGACCCAGAGCGACCTGTGCCGCGCCACACCGGTTTACGAGGAGCTGCCGGGCTGGTGGGAAGACATCTCCGCCGCCCGCGCGTTCGAGGACCTGCCCGCGAAGGCCCGTGACTATGTGTTGCGGCTGGAAGAGCTTGCCGGAGCCCATGTTTCATGTATCGGGGTGGGACCGGGACGCGACCAGACCATCGTGCGACGCGACATCCTGGCGGCCCCCGCGTGACGCATTACACGTCGCTGAACGCGGAGGGCAATCCCAGAGACGAAGATCCCGAATACGAACACCACGGCGGCTTTCCGGAGTACGGCCCCGCTAGCCCGGGCCCCGGGTTCGGGAAGTTCGTGGCGACCATGCGCCGTCTGCAGGACCTGGCCGTGTCCGCGGACCCTGGTGACGACGTATGGGATGAGGCGGCCAAGCGCGCCGACGCCCTGATGACGTTGCTACAGCCGTTCGAGGCCGACGCGGGCGAGTCGCCGGCCGGCCGCACCCCCGACCTGCCCGGCATGGGCAGTCTGCTGCTGCCGCCCTGGAAGCTGACCCGCTATGCGCCCGACGGCGTCGAGATGGCCGGGCACTTCAGCCGGTTCCACGTCGGGGGCAACGGGGCGGTGCACGGCGGGGTGTTGCCGCTGCTGTTCGACCACACCTTCGGCATGGTCAGCCACGCCGCCGGGCGGCCGATCAGCCGAACGGCTTTCCTGCATGTCGACTACCGCAAGATCACGCCGATCGACGTGCCATTGACCATCCGCGGGCGGGTCACCAAGATCGACGGCCGTAAAGCCTTCGTGTCGGCTGAGCTCACCGACGCCGACGACACGGTGCTGGCCGAGGGCAACGGCCTGATGGTGCGGCTGCTGCCCGGCCAGCCCTAACCCTGGTTCGGGTTCGGCGGCACCACGATGATGGTGGCGCCCGGGATCGCCGCCAGCGTCGCCGCGAGGTTGGCCACCACGCCCGGCGGCAGGCCCTGCGGCAGGCCCGGGAAGTGAGCCGCAGTGGCGGCGGCCGGGATCGCGGGTGTGTTGGTGGCCGGCCTGGCGGCCGCCGCGGTGCCGCCAGTGCCGCCGGCTGCCGGTTGCGTCGGTGCCGACGACGCGGCCCCCCGCGCCGCAAGTGCGGCCAGGCTCGTTCCGGCCACACCGGCCACCGCCAGGCCGGTGCATCCGTCGCCGTCTTCGGCTGCGGTCAGGTACATCGGCATGCTGTTCGGGAACATCGCCGCGACCTGGCGCACCGCCGGCGGCATGTTCCAGGTCGGCGGCACCGAGAGTCCGCCGACGCTGCTGGAGTAACCCGACAGCGCGGAGATCGGCGACTGGGGCGGGCTTGCCAGTCGTTGTCCACCGAGTGGCGAAGGCCCGGACCGGCGGGGAGGTACGCCGGCGGCACTGTCGGCCGCCTCGGCTTCCTCGAGGCTTTTCTCCTTCTCGTCTTCATCCACTACGTCGTGGCGGTACACCTCGCCAAGCTGAATGCCGGAGACACCCAGGGCAGCCGCCGAGACGCCGACAGCCGCCAGCACCAGCACGTCAAGATCCTCGAAGGGGTTGGGTATGTCCGAAAACGGCGAGGGCAGCAGCGACTGCAGGGTGGGCAGCACGCTCGTTTCCGCCGGCGCCGCCGCGGCTGCTGCCGCTTCGCCGATCAGGGCGCCCTCACCGGTGGTTAGTGGCGGCGAGGTGAAGGGCGCGAGCTGAGCGGCGGCTTGCGAGTTGCCGGCGTAACCCTCCATGGCGACGATGTCCTGGGCCCACATCTCGCCGTAGTCCGCCTCGGTGGTCGCGATGGCCGGTGTGTTCTGCCCGAAGATATTGGTCTGGATCAGCGACATCGTCGTGCTGCGGTTGGCCGCGATGGCGGCCGGCGGGACCGTGGCCGCGTACGCCACCTCGTAGGCGTTCGCGGCGGCCAGCGCCTGGGCCGCTGCCTGCTCGGCCTGGGCGGCGGTCGCCCGCATCCATGCCACGTAGGGGGCCGCGGCCGCGGCCATCGTCAGCGACGTCGGGCCGAGCCACTCCTGACTGGTGAGGCCGGAGAGCACCGAAGCGTAGGACTCGGCCGTCGAGTTCAATTCGTTGGCGAGCCGCTCCCAAGCCGTCGCCGCCTGCATCAGCGGAGCCGATCCCGGCCCGCAATAGATTCTGGCCGAATTGATTTCGGGAGGAAGCGCCCCGAATTCCATGCCCAGCAAGGCCTTACCCCGCTCCCGGTCCGGTCGCGGCGGCGCCGACGCCGGTGGCGGCATCCGACCCGCCACGGGCAGCCGGCACCGCCACAAGTTTCTGGTACGTCGCCGCAGCCGCGGTACTCAGCCAGGCTGACGCATCCGTCAACGTCGGCATGCACATCTCCTCGGCGAAACATTTTGGCTTCCAGCAGAGTTACACACAAGCTCGGAAAATGAGTCCAGAAGCGGTGTTCTCATAGGCGCACCTATCCTTGAGCGTGTGACTAACGGCGGGACCGACGGACCAGAGGGCACGACGACGTGGGTCGTCGAGGAATCGGCTGAGGCCGAAGCCGAAACGGGAACGGAAGTCGAGGTCGACGCCGGGCCGCGGGTGCTGCTGCTCGGTTCCAACGATTCGGGCCAGGAGCTGGCGGTGGCACTGCAGCGCCTCGGCGCCGAAGTCATCACCGCGGACGCCGATACCCTCACCGACGCCGACGAGCTGACGGCCGTCGTGGCGGCGCTGCAGCCGGACTTCGTGGTGGCACTTCCCGGCGCCTTCGACGGCCCCTCCCACGCCGCGACGGCGGTGGCGGTTCTCGACGATCTCGAAGCCGGGGACACCGAATTGGTGCCGGGCGCACGAGCCGTGCGATTGACCGCGGACCGGGAGGGTCTGCGGCGGCTGGCCGCGGACGAACTGGGCCTGCCCACCGCGCCATTCTGGTTCGTCGACTCTCTTGCCGAACTCGAGGCGGTCGCCGCCCACGCCGGCTACCCGCTATTGGTCAAGTCGGCCGACGGGTCCGGCCGGTCGGTGGTTCGCGGCGCCGACGAGGTGGCGCGGGCCTGGGAACTGGCAAGCGCGGACCACGGCGGCCGGGTGTGGGCCGAGACCGTGGTGGACATCGAGTTTTTGGTCACGCTGATCGTGGTGCGCACCGAAGGCCCGGCGGGACCGGTGATCGAGTTCTGCGCGCCCATCGGGCACCGTCGTGACGACACCGGCGCGCTGGAATCCTGGCAGCCGCAGCACCTGACCACCGCCGCTGTGGACGCGGCGAAGTCGATCGCCGCGCGCATCGTCAAATCGCTGGGCGGGCGTGGCGTCTTCAGCGTCGAATTGATGATCAACGGTGACGAGGTGTACTTCGCCGAGGTGACCGCGGGTCCCACTGACAGCGCATGGGTGACGCTGCGCAGCCAGCGGCTTTCGGTTTTCGAGCTCCAGGCACGGGCCGTCCTGGGGGTTGCTGTGGACACCATGATGGTGTCGCCGGGCGCCGCCCGGCTGATCGACCACGGACCGGTCGCGCCGGGTGTGGCGCCCAGCGGGGATGTGCTCGCTGCCGCTCTGGCCGTGCCCGAGAGCGATCTGCGGGTGTTCGGTTCGACCGGCGACGAGCAACCTGCTGCAGTGCCGGACAAGTGGGGTGTGACGCTGGCCACCGCACCGGAGGTCACGGCTGCTCGCGACCGCGCCCGGGACGTGGCGGCCCGGCTGAATGTGCGAGACTCGGGCGGGTGAGTTACGCAGGAGACATCACGCCGCTGCAGGCGTGGAAATTGCTCAGCGACAATCCGCAGGCCGTGCTGGTGGATGTGCGCACCGACGCCGAATGGCGGTTCGTCGGAGTTCCGGACCTCACCAGCCTGGGCCGTGAGGTGGTCTACGTCGAGTGGAACAAGTCAAACGGACAGCACAACAACAACTTCCTCGCCGAACTGCAGGACAAGATCCCGTCCGCCGGCGAGGGCGAGCGCCCCGTGGTGTTCCTGTGTCGCTCGGGCAACCGCTCCATCGGTGCGGCCGAAGTCGCGACCGAGGCCGGCTTCACGCCGTCCTACAACGTGCTGGACGGCTTCGAAGGTCAGCTCGACGTTCATGGTCACCGGGGTGAGACGGGCTGGCGCGCGGTCGGGCTTCCCTGGAAACAGGGTTAGAAACCGCGATGAAGGAACTGCCTGACGGCGTGAGCCAGGCGACCATCGGGGTGCGCGGCGGGCTGACGCGGTCGGGGTTCGAAGAGACTTCCGAGGCGATGTTCCTGTCGTCCGGCTATGTCTATCCCTCTGCGGAAGTCGCCGAGCAATCGTTCACCGGCGAGGTGGACCACTACGTCTACTCGCGCTATGGCAATCCGACCGTCAACATGTTCCAGGAACGCCTGCGGCTGATCGAGGGCGCCCCGGCGGCCTTCGCCACGGCCAGCGGCATGGCCGCGGTGTTCGTTTCCCTCGGCGCGCTGCTAGGTGCCGGAGACCGCTTGGTGGCCGCGCGCAGCCTGTTCGGATCCTGTTTCGTGGTGTGCAACGAAATCCTGCCGCGCTGGGGGGTGGAGACGGTTTTCGTCGACGGCGACGACCTCGCCCAGTGGGAACAGGCGCTGTCGGTGCCGACCCAGGCAGTGTTCTTCGAGACGCCGTCCAATCCCATGCAGTCGCTCGTCGACATTGCCGCGGTCACCGAGCTGGCACATGCCGCGGGCGCAAAAGTGGTGTTGGACAACGTTTTTGCCACGCCTTTGCTGCAGCAGGGTTTCCCGCTCGGGGTTGACGTGGTGGTGTATTCGGGCACCAAGCACATCGACGGCCAGGGCCGGGTGCTCGGTGGTGCCATTCTCGGCGACCAGGAGTACATCGACGGTCCGGTGCAGAAATTGATGCGCCACACCGGCCCCGCGATGAGTGCGTTCAATTCCTGGGTGATGCTCAAAGGCCTTGAGACACTTGCCGTTCGGGTCGATTACAGCAATGCCTCCGCACAGCGCATCGCGGAGTTCCTGGAAGGCCACCCGGCGGTGAACTGGGTGCGTTACCCCTTCCTGCCGTCGCACCCGCAGTACGACCTGGCCAAGCGGCAAATGTCAGGCGGCGGAACGGTTGTCACCTTCGAGCTGAACGCGGCCCACGGTGCTGCCAAACAGCGTGCCTTCGAAGTGCTGAACAAGCTGCGCCTGATCGACATCTCCAACAACCTGGGCGACACGAAGTCGCTTGTCACACATCCGGCTACGACGACGCACCGCGCGATGGGCCCGGAAGGCCGCGCCGCCATCGGGCTCGGTGACGGCGTGGTCCGCATCTCGGTCGGCCTGGAAGGCACCGACGATCTGCTCGCCGACATCGACCAGGCTCTGAGCTAACCCGCTCGTTGTTCGGCCGCCTCCGCGCGTTCAGCGGCGGCCAGCGTGCCTTCCTCGGCATACTCTTTCACCCAGTTGACCGCCACCCGCGCGTAGATCATCTGACTGGTGATGGCCATCTGACCCCGGGTGCGGCCCAGGAAGGCCAGGCCCCAGGAGAACATGGCCGCGATGCGGTTGCGGTGTCCCACCAGGTAGATCAGGTGCAGCCCCAGCCAGGCGAGCCAGGCGAAGAACCCGGCGAACTCCAGCTTGCCGATCTGGGTGACGGCGTTGTAGTGCGAGATCAGGGCCATGCTGCCCTTGTTGAAGTACTGGAACGGCTCGCGGGCGGCCGGGTCGTCCTTGCCCTTGACGACGTTCTTGATCACGCCGGTGGCGTACTTCGCACCCTGAATCGCGCCCTGCGCCATGCCCGGCACCCCCGGCACCGACATCAGGTCGCCGACGACGAAGACGTTCGGATGGCCCTTGACGGTGAGGTCGGGCTCCACGACAACCCTTCCCGCGCGGTCGGTTTCGGTTCCCTCGGACTGATCGGCGATCATCTTGCCCAGCGAGCTGGCCTGCACGCCGGCGGCCCACACCTTGCAGGCGCATTCGATGCGGCGCTCGGTGCCGTCTTTGTCCTTGACGGTGATGCCCTTGTAGTCGACCGCGGTGACCATCGCGTTGAGCTGGACCTCGACGTCCATCTTCTCCAGCTTGTGCTGCGCCTTGGCGCCCAGCTTGGGGCCCATCGGCGGCAAGACGGCCGGGGCGGCGTCGAGCAGAATGACTCGGCACTCGCTGGGTGTGATGGTCCGGAATGCTCCGGCCAAAGTGCGCTCGGCGAGCTGGACGATCTCGCCGGCCAGTTCAACGCCGGTGGGTCCCGCTCCGACGACGACGAAGGTCAGTCGGCGTTCGCGCTCGGCGTGGTCGGTGGCGACCTCGGCGGCTTCGAACGCGCCGAGGATGCGGCCGCGCAGCTCCAGCGCGTCGTCGATGGTCTTCATGCCGGGCGCGAAGGTGGCGAAATGGTCGTTGCCGAAGTAGGACTGCTGGGCGCCCGCGGCCACGATCAGGCTGTCGTAGTGCGTGACCGTCTCCATGTTGATGAGCTTGGACGTGACCGTCTGGGACGTCAGGTCGATGTCGCTCACCTCACCCAGGATCACCCGCACGTTCTTCTGCTTGCGCAGGATCAGCCGGGTGGTCGGCGCGATGTCGCCCTCGGAGAGGATGCCGGTCGCCACCTGGTACAGCAGCGGCTGAAACAGGTGGGTCGTCGTCTTGGAGATCAGGGTGATGTCGACGTCGGCCCGCTTGAGTGACTTGGCCGCATTCAGGCCGCCGAAGCCGCTCCCGATGATGACGACGTGATGGCGCTTTTCGGCAGTCGAGGCTTCGGCGGGTGGGGGCGTCATGGTCCTCCTTCGGTCTGGGCACTGCAGCGCATCTACCGTACGACTCAACCAGCCGAAAGTCGCCTGACATGAGGACATCGAAGCGGCGTTTAATGGGAGCTTCGCGCGTGAACACCCTCGATGCGCGATCCCCCCGGGAGAAAAGGAGATTCTTCATGGCACTCGACGACGACGACATCACCACCTCTGGCGGCGGCGGCGAAGGTACCGCCGACGGCGGTTCCAACCCCGAAGGCCACGACGGCGGAGCCGACGGAACGGCAAGCGAAGGTTCGAAGGGCGAAGGCACCGCCGACGGCGGCTCGAACCCCGAAGGCCACGACGGCGGAGCCGACGGATCTGCCTGACCGCCGCTAGATGTTGAGCCGCTGTACGGCCACCGATGCTGGGTTGTTCGCAACCCGGCATTGGGGCCTCAGGCCTCTGCTCAGCCGCGCCGACGCGCTGCCGCGCGACTTCAGCGACTTGCTGTCGCCGGCCACGGTCGACGAGTTGATCAGCCGTCGGGGGGTTCGCACGCCTTTCATCCGGATGGCCAAGGCCGGCGACGTCCTCGCGCGGGACTGCTATGTCGGTCCGGCCGGCTTCGGCGCCGAGATGCCCGATCAGGTGGACTCGGCCAAAGTGCTGGCCGAGTTTTCCGCCGGCGCGACGATCGTCCTGCAGGGGCTGCACCGGTTGTGGCCGCCGCTGATCGACTTCGTGCGTTCCATGGTCGACGATCTGGGGCATCCCGTGCAGGCGAACGCCTACGTGACGCCGCCGGGCAGCCGGGGATTCGACCCGCACTATGACGTGCACGACGTGTTCGTCCTGCAGGTGTCGGGCGAAAAGCGCTGGACGGTGCACGAGCCCGTCCACCAGCATCCGTTGCCTTCGCAACCGTGGACACAACACCGTGACGCCGTCGCCGCGCGGGTCCGGGAAGACCCGGTCATCGACACCGTTCTGTCAGCCGGCGACGCGCTGTATCTGCCGCGTGGCTGGGTGCACTCCGCCCGTTCCCAGGAGACGACGTCGATCCACCTGACCATCGGGGTGTCGGCGACGACGCATCTCGACGTGGTCCGGGCGGTCGTTGACACACTCGCGTCGGATGTTGAGTTCAGAAGGCCGCTGCCGCTGGGTATCGACGCCACCAACCGCGACGAGATGGCGGCAACGGCAAGCAAAATACTGGCGCAGGTAGCCGATGCCGTGCGGGATCGGGCAGCAGATCTGAGCGACGGCGCGGCCACGCGGCTGTCGGACCGTCACGCTGCGCAGACCAGGCCCGTACCGGTTCAGGTGCTTGCCACGCTGGGGGCCGCCGAACGGGCCGGGGAGATATCGGTTCGATGGCGGCACGGACTGATCGGGACACCGCAGCTCGTCGGCGACCGCGTCGTGCTGAGGTTGCCCGATCGCACCATGACGTTCCCCGAGTCGTGCGCGCCCGCGATCGAAGCGCTGCATCGTGGGCTGGTCGCTGATGCCGACACCCTGCCGGGTCTCGACCGCGCAGACTCCACCGTGTTGATTCGGCGGCTGTTGCGTGAGGCGGTGGTGGTCCCCACCGAAGGCGCGTCTGCGGCCGGGCCACAGCAGGGATGAGCGCACCACGGCGCATTCCGTGCAGTGACCAATCGCTGACGCGCAACGATCCCTTGTACGGCACCGCTTCGGCCGGACACGCGTGGGCATTGCTCGAATTATCTGGTGGCTGGGGACAATCGGCGTTCCTGGAGTCACCGGGCATCATCGACCGTGAACTGGGCCGACAGATATGCCGGCGCATCGAGGCGGCGGGGATGCGGGTCACCGCCATACGCCGCCCGGGACGTCGCCCGGCGGCGCCGCGCTGGCGCTGGTTCGTGGCACGGTGCGACGAAGGCAGCGAGGCGTTGTACCGCGGTGAGGTCAACGATGCTCGCGACTACCTCGACATCGCCTTGGACGGCTCGGACGGTGAGTTGACCGCCGGCCCGCTGGTGGCGGTGTGTGCGCACGGCAAGCACGATCAGTGCTGTGCGGTTCGAGGCCGCGGCGCGGCGGCTGCTATCGCGTCGCAATATCCGGAATTCGTTTGGGAATGCTCTCATTTGGGCGGTGACCGGTTCGCCGCAACGATGCTGGTGCTGCCCGAGGGCCTGTGTTACGGGCGGGTCGATTCCACCGACTCCGCCGGCCTGGTGCGGCTCTATCTCGACCGGCGGCTCGACAACAGGTACTTACGCGGACGCACGTGCTTGCCGCATGTGGTGCAAGCCGCGCAGTACTTCGCGCGTGAAGCATTGGGAGAAGACCGAATTGACGCCCTGTCCCCGTTGAGGGTCCAGCATCTGGAGGGCGGGATTCATCACGTCGAGCTCGCCGCCGACCCGGAACCCGTTCGCGTCGTTGTCGCGGAAGAGATGTCCGAACCCCTGCAGTCCATGTGCCGCGCTTCGGTACGCGGCCGGGTTCGGACGTACGTCCTGGTGTCGATGAGGTCGCGCTGACCCGGCTGTCACCACAGACGCCGGTTTCGTCTCCTGATGTCCTGAGACATCGCAACGCAGACTTGTCGGTCCGCTGAGTATAATCGAAAGTATGTTCGATAGGTTGCCGTTCGTGCATCCGGGGATGGCGGAGTTCGACGCTTACCAGCAGGTGTTGGCTCATCGGCGGTCGCTGCTGGAAAAGACCGAGGAGTCGGTGGGGTGGATGGCGCGGATCGCGCGGGCGGGGCGCTCGGTCAATCAGGACGTGGCTGCGGAGTTGGTGGCGATCGGGGAGTTGTTCGCCCACCGCTCGGTGGGGGGCGCGGAGTCTGGGCAGTGGGCGATCGACACGTTCAAGGCGGTCGCGGGGGAGGTGGCGGCGGGGCAGAAGATCAGTCAGGGGCGCTTA
>NZ_LQOY01000202.1 GCF_002101675.1 Mycobacterium gordonae
GCCGGCGGATGCGGGTAACCACTTGGCATTGCAACTCCTAAGATCCATGTTGTTGCAATGACCGTATGAATTTGCCGGCATGAAATCGCAGTCACTTAACGCTCGGCGCTCGACGTTGCTGGCGAGCGGTCAGGGCAGCCACAGGCAGCAACCGAGGTCGCCGGTCAAGCGGGTACCGACTCCGCCACGGCGTCGTCGCGTTCGGCACCGCGACTGCGGCTGTGCACAACGCAGCCGGCTGCCACGGCCAGACATGTCACCATGGGAATGACGAGCGACCACCCGCCGAGCCGAGAACCGACCAGGAGTCCTATGACGCCGCCGGTCAGGAACAGCACGAACGTCACCGACAAGACTGTGACCTTCCACTTCTCCAACCCGTGCTGGCGGCTACGGCCGATCATCAAGCCGAGATCGGTGATGGTACCGGTGAAGTGAGTAGTGCGCACGGCCATACCGCGGAAGCTCGACGTCAGCCCGTTCTGCATGCCGAGGGCCGTCGCGGCGCACACCGCTTGCAGGATCGGCTGTTCGAGCCCGAGGGTCGACAACAGAGTCCGGACCGGAGTGTCTTCCAAACCGGCAGCGGCAAGACCCAACAGCGTCGCCTCACAGAACAACAACGCGGCGTGACGCATGCCGGCCTGCGCCTGCGTCGGGGCCAGCACCGCGCCGGCGATTGCCGCCCCGACCAGGAAGCCGAAGATGATGGCGCCCAGCAAGTGCCCTTCGTAGAGCCAAGGGTTGGCCGTGTTCATCCCCAGCTGGGTCGTGGCAGCGGTCACGTTCGCGACCGGAAACGCCAGCAAGAGGATGGCCACGGCGTTGACGAAACCGGCCGTCAAAGCGAGTACGGCGCTGTAACCGAGGACGACCCAGCGGGGAAGCGGCCCGCCTTCCTGGGCAGGTTGCATCCACCACTGCATCTCCGCCCAATACCCACTTCGGTTGCAGCCTAATCCATTTCGGCTTACAAAAGTTCGCCGGACGGCTGGCGGCGGAATATCAGAATTCGGCCTGAATATAGTGACTCGGAAATATCGGGATCAGGCGGCTTGCGCCTCCCGCCGCGGCCTGGTGAAGATCACCTCGCGGATCGCCGACGGCTGGATGGCTTCGGAAATGGCTTCTGTCGCCTTGCGTCCGAAGTCGTTGGGCAGCGACAGCCGGAAAACCTTCTTCCATGCGGAGGCGACCTGACGCGGCAGCGAACCGGTGGTGTAGGTCAGGCCGTATCGCTCGAACAACTCCTGGACCTTCGGCGCGATCTCCTGATACCGGTTGCTGGGCAGATCCGGATACAAGTGATGTTCAATCTGGAAGGACAGGTTGCCAGACATGAAGTGCAGGAATGCATTTCCGGAGATGTTGGCCGACCCGAGCATCTGCCGCAAGTACCACTGACCGCGCGTTTCACCCTCGATCGAGGTCTTCTCGTAGGTCTGCACGCCTTCGGGGAAGTGTCCACACATGATCACCGAGTGGGTCCACAGATTACGGACGAGGTTCGCAGTGAGGTTCGCAGTCGCCGTCGTCACGGCCGACGGACCCGACAGCAGAGGATGCAGCACGTAGTCGCGCATCACGTGCTTGCGCACTTTGGCCAGCACCTTCTTGCCCTGCCGCCGGAATTGCTCTTTGTCGCTGCGGCCTTGCAGGTATTTGCCGATCTCCAAATCGTAGGCGGCGATTCCGTACTGGAATAAGCAGGCGTTGATGAAATTCCACAAGGGCTGCGCCAGGTAAAACGGCTTCCAGCGTTGGTCCTCGTCCACCCGCATGATTCCGTAGCCCAAGTCATGGTCTTTACCAAGGACATTGGTGTAGGTGTGGTGAACCTCGTTGTGCGAGTGCTTCCACATTTCCGACGGTGAGGCGTTGTCCCATTCCCAAGTGGTGGAATGAATCTTGGGGTCGCGCATCCAGTCCCACTGACCGTGCATGACGTTGTGCCCGATCTCCATGTTCTCCACGATCTTCGAGATCGACAGACCCGCGGTGCCGATCAGCCAGGCGGGCGGAAACAAGGAGAACAGCAGTACCGCGCGGCTGGCCAGCTCCAGACGGCGCTGACCCTCGATGACGCCGCGGATGTAGGCGGCGTCGCGCTCGCCGCGGCCGGCAAGCACGTTCTCGCGGATGGCGTCCAGTTCACGGCCCAGGTTCTCGATGTCCTCGGCGGACAGGTGGGCGGCCGGATTGGTTTGCAGAGCAGTCATTTTCGGCTCCTTAGAGGTCGAGCTCGCAGGCGCCCGCGGCAGCGGACACACAGGTCTGAATTTGCACGTTGTCGCCCGGGTTGGCGGTGGTGACGTCGCCGTTGCGCAGGTCGCGCACGGCGCCCTGGCGCATCGGCACGACGCACCCGAAGCAGACGCCCATCCGGCAGCCCGACGGCATCAGCACCCCGGCGGACTCGCCGGCGTCCAGCAAGCTTTGGGACCCGTCAGCCTCCACCACGTTGCCGCTCTTGGCGAATGTGACGGTGCCACCGTCGCCGGCGGTGATGACGGCCGGGCGGAAACGTTCGATGTGCAGCCGATCGGCGATACCGGCTGCCGCCCAGCGCTGTTCGAGGGCGTCGAGCAAGCCGGCCGGCCCGCATGCCCACGTCTCGCGCTCGGCGAAGTCCGTGACCAGTTCACCCAGCCGCGTCACGTCGAGCATTCCGTCGGTGTCGGTGTGCCTTTCCAGTAACCGGATTCGGCCCTCCCGGGCCAGCATGCGCAGTTCCCAGCCGAAGATGACGTCGTCCGCGGTGGGCGCGGAGTGCACGACCACGATGTCCGGGGCCGGGCCGCCGAGACTCGCCATGTTCCGCAGCATCCCCATCACCGGAGTGATGCCGCTGCCAGCCGTCAGAAACAGCACCTTGGCCGGCGGGCGCTCACCCAGGGTGAAATCGCCCGCAGCCTGACCCAGCTGGATCACGGTCCCGACGGTGGCACGCCGCACCAGGTGGTTGCTGACCACCCCGTCCGGGATCGCCTTGACGGTAACCGCGATGCATCCGTCGCGCCGATGGGTTTTGGAGGTCAGCGAGTAGGCCCGCCACTGGCGAACGCCGTCCACGTCCACACCAATGCGCACGTACTGGCCGGGCACATGCGGGCGCCAGCCCCGCCCGGGCTTGATCACCAGTGTGACGGCGTCGCGGGTCTCGGGATGGACGGCGACGATGCGCCCGCGCAAGTCGGCGCCGGACCGCAGCGGATCGATGATGTCGAGGTAGTCGCTGGGAACCAGCGGCGTCGTAACCCGCTCGGCAAACTTCAGCACTCGCTCACGCAGTGCGCCGACGACGTTAGGTCGGGTGGCTACGGTTGTCATGACTCCATAGTCGTTGTCACTGGATGTAAAGTCTTGACAGCAGAGCGTGAAAGATCGGGCTTAATTTGTTCGAAAGGAATAAATTTGGCTGATTCGTCAGTTCGGCTCAGCGGCCTGCAACTCGAGGAACCCGTGGTCAGGGCCTTGGAGGCCATCCTGCCGGCGATGGCGGAGCGAACCGTGACCGCGATCACTGTGGCGGTGCCGAGTTACGCCGACGCCTTCAGCGGCCGGATGGGCCAGATCATCGAGAACGCCGTGCAGACGTCGCTGGGTGTTTTCCTCCGGCTGGCTACCCGCCCCGAGCACACCGATCCCGGCACCTCCCTGTTCCCGGCCATCGACGGTGCCTACGAACTCGGGCGCGGCGAGGCGCGTCAGGGCCGGACGATCGATGCCTTGCTGGCGGCCTACCGGGTGGGGGCACAGGTCGCCTGGCAGGAATTGTCGGCAACCGCGGTCGCAGCGGGACTACCCGCTTCGACCATCGCGAGGTTCGCCGAGTTGGTGTTCGCCTATATCGACGAGTTGTCGGCGTCCAGCGTCTCCGGCCATGCCGACGAGCTGGCCACCACCGGACGAGCCCGCCAGCGTTACCTCGACCGGCTGAGTCAGGATCTGCTGGCCGGGGAGCCCGCGGCCACCCTGGTGGCCGCCGCCGAGCAGGCGGACTGGCAGCCGCCGGACACCCTCACCGCCGTGCTGCTGCCCTTGGCCCAAACTCGTGGCCTGGCAGCACAATTCGGCCAGTCCACCTTGCAGCTGGCCGAAGACCTGCCCGGCGTCGACCCTGCGGAGGCGCTAGCCGTCCTGATGGTCCCCGACATGGCCGGTGCCGCGCGGCGCCACTTGCTCTCGGCCGTGGGCGCGAGGAAGGCCCTGGTGGGACCGGCCCGGCCGTGGATGAGCGTCCGGTCGTCCTACTATCGCGCCCTGCGGGCCGGGGAGCTGTTGAACGAGAGCGGGCCCAGCGCCATCGATACCGACGACCATCTCGTCGAACTGGTGCTCGGCGCGGATCTGGAAGCCGTCGCCGACCTCCGCGCCCGGGTGCTGGCGCCGCTGTCCGCCCTGCCGCCCAACACGGCCGACCGGCTGACCGAGACGCTGCGCTCATGGGTGCTGCATCAAGGCAGGCGCGACGCAGTCGCGGCCGATCTGTTCATTCACGCCCAGACGGTCCGTTACCGGATGAGTCAACTGCGCGACCTGTACGGCGACCGGCTGACCGAACCCCGGACAGTTCTGGAGCTGACGGTCGCACTGGGCCTTCAGCCAACGGACTGAAGCCCTCAACACGGGGTTGCCCAGGGCCGGAACAGCTACTATTGTGATCCGCAATACGGATATTCGGGATTCGTATTACGAATCAAAGGAGCTGGACCATGGCAAGTTCAACGATCAAGTACGTCGGCATCTACTCGGCATTCGCAGCGACGGCCATAGCGCTCACGGCAACTCTGAGCCTCGGCTCCGACCCTCAGCAGGCGACCTCGATGAACGACACCACCGGGACCCCGACCACGACCCTCACCCCGCTGACCACTCTGGCGCCGCCCTCGACCCTGGATGCGCCGCCGGCCCTGTCGGCTCCCCCGGCCCCGCCTGCGCCCTGACGGCACCGCGCCGCCGGCAGTCAATTTCTTTCAATCCATCGCCGTCAAATTTGAACCGTTAGGTCAGCAAAGCAGTAACCTGCAGCTAGCACGTTCCGGAACCCGGAATTGGTCATCACCGGTGTGATATCCAATCTCCGGACGGCACAGGCACTTCGGGTTCATCCATCGGTCAAAGGAGACGCGGATGTCGTTTGTGGTCACCCACCCGGAGACGTTGGCGTCGGCTGCGGGGACCCTGCAGGGAATCGGGTCGGCGGTCGCCGCGCAGAACGGCGCGGCCGTCGCACCCACTACCGGAGTCATTCCGGCTGCCGCCGACGAGGTCTCGGCGCTGACCGCCGCGCGGTTCAGCGCGCACGCTCAGACCTATCACGCCATGAGCGCGCAGGCTGCGCTGATTCACGAGTTGTTCGTCAGCACGCTGGCCGCCAGCGCCGGTTCATATGCGGTCACCGAGGCCGCCAATGCAGTCTCGGCCGGATAGGGACCGCGTTGGTCACCGATTTCGGGCTGTTGCCGCCGGAGGTCAACTCGGCCCGGATGTATGCAGGACCAGGAGCGGATCGATGCTGGCCGCCGCCAACGCCTGGGACGGTCTGGCCGCGGTGCTCAATGCTGCGGCGGTGTCGTACGGGACCGTGATCGCCGGCCTTGCGGTGGAGTCGTGGCTGGGTCCGGCTTCAGCGTCCATGGCAGCCGCGGCCGCGCCCTACGCGGGTTGGTTGAGCGCGGCCGCGATGCGCGCCGAACGAACTGCCACCCAGGCGCGCACGGCCGCCGCCGCATACGAGACGGCGTTCGCGATGACGGTGCCACCGGCCCTGATCGCAGCCAACCGTGAGCAGTTGATGTCTCTGGCCGCGACGAACCTGCTGGGCCAGAACAGTCCCGCGATCGAGGCGCTGCAGGCCGAATACGCCGAGATGTGGGCTCAGGATGCGGCCGCGATGTTGGGATATGCGGCCTCGTCGGAGGCGGCCTCGACCCTGCTGCCATTCACCGCGCCGACGCAGACCGCCGACCCGGCGCGCCCCGCCGCCGCTGCCGCAGCCGCCGCTCCAAGCGAGGGCATACCGGCCCTCAGCGCCCAGACACTGAAAGGGCTGGCCGCGCTGTTGTCTCCCGTCTCCTCCGCGATCCCGGCGTCCGCCGCCTCGATCACGCTCCCGACCCCGATCGGTGACCTGGACATCGCGGCCGCTTATATCGCGGTCACCGCGACCGCGAGCTTGTCACTGTCCGCGGTGAACACCGCCCGGCCATGGATCTTCGGCTTCGGCAGTACCAACAAAGCCACTCCGGATGACGATGACGCGGTCGCGTCCACTCAGGGCACCGCGCTCGGGTCCCACCGGGATGCCGGGCCGGCCACCGGCGGGGGCGCTGCGGCGGCCGGCGTCGGTCAGGCGGCTCTGGTGGGAGCGTTGACGGTCCCGCACAGCTGGACGGTGGCCGCCCCGGAGATACGGCTCGCGGTCGAGTCACTGCCCAGCGCCAGTGCCGGTGTCGGCCCCGCGCCGGCGAACCTGGGCGCGGCGCCGGCGGCCTTGTTGGGCGGCATGGCCCTGGCGGGTATGGCCGGACGTGGCGGCACGGGCACTGGTTCGGCGAGCACCGAAGCCGCAGCCGAAGACGACGGGCAGCCCAAACGCAAGCCGACGGTCGTGGTGATCCAGCAGCCGCCGGCCGGCCAGGGTCCGACGGGCAACCGAACGCAATAAGTCACACCGACTGTGTCAAAACTTTTTGTCAACAGTTGCTCCGCCCCAAAGATCTTCGCGTTCGGGCAGTTCGGCGCCGATTCGGCCGCGCGGGCCCGGATGTTGTCAAGAAGAGATGTTTGCCTTTCGCCGAGGATGGCAATGGTTCAACGGAGGTGGGCGTATCGGCCGGCCTATACGTCCACCCAGGTCCCGTCGGTTCAGCCCGAGAGCCGACGGGACCGCTTTATTTCGGGGTCTTTTCTCGCGGTGGTCGCGGCTCGCCCAGATATGCCGTGCTGCGGGGTCCGACCTGGGAGTACCGTGCCGCGTATGGATGGCGTGTGGATTCTGGGCGGCTATCAAAGCGACTTCGCTCGCAACCTGACCCGGGAGGGGCGCGACTTCGCCGCGCTGACCGCCGAGGTCGTCGACGGCACGCTGGCGGCGGCCGGGGTCGGTGCCGCGGCCGTCGGAGTGGTCCACGTCGGCAACGCCTTCGGTGAGATGTTCGCCACACAAGGGCATCTGGGCGCAATGCCGGCCACGGTGTGCGACGGCCTCTGGGAGGCCCCGGCTGCTCGGCACGAGGCGGCGTGCGCGTCGGGCAGCGTAGCGGCACTGGCCGCGATGGCCGACCTGCGGTCCGGCGCGTATGACAGCGCGCTTGTCGTCGGTCTGGAGTTGGAGAAAACGGTGCCCGGTGACACCGCCGCTCAATATCTGGGGGCGGCGGCCTGGACCGGATATGAAGGAGCCGGCGCGCGGTACCTGTGGCCGTCGATGTTCGCCGAGGTTGCCGACGAATACGACCGGCGCTACGGCCTGGACGACACGCATCTGCGCGCCATCGCCGCGGTCAACTACGCCAACGCGCGGCGTAACCCGAACGCCCAGACGCGGGCCTGGACAGTTCCGGACCCGATCACCGATGACGACGAGACCAACCCGATCACCGAGGGGAGGCTGCGACGGCTGGACTGCAGCCAGATGACCGACGGCGGCGCGGGCGTGGTGCTGGTCAACGACGCCTATCTGCGGGATCACCCCGAGGCCAGACCGATGGGCCGCATCGACGGCTGGGGACACCGGACGGTGGGGCTGGGGTTGCGCCAGAAGCTCGACCGCGCGGCCGACGATCCGTATGTGCTGCCGCACGTGCGGGCCGCGGTGCTGGACGCCTTGCGGCGCGCCGAAGTGACGCTGGACGACGTCGACGGGTTCGAAGTGCACGACTGTTTCACCCCCAGCGAGTACCTGGCCATCGACCACATCGGGCTGACCGGACCGGGGGAATCCTGGAAGGCCATCGAGAACGGCGAGATCGAACTCGGCGGGCGGCTCCCGATCAACCCCAGCGGCGGCCTGATCGGCGGCGGACACCCGGTCGGGGCGTCGGGGGTCCGCATGTTGCTCGACGCGGCCAAGCAGGTCAGCGGCGCGGCCGGGGACTATCAGGTCGAGGGCGCCAGGACCTTCGGCACGCTGAACTTCGGCGGCAGCACCGCCACCACCGTCAGCTTCGTTGTCAGCACTACGCGAGGTATCTGAGATGAATGTCGATGTCGTCGCCAAGTACCTGTCGACACTGCCCGAGGACGACGACCACCCCTACCGCACCGGCCCGTGGCGACCGCAGACGACCGAATGGAACGCCGACGACCTGACCGCGGTGGAGGGCGAGATTCCGCCCGATCTGGACGGCATCTATCTACGGAACACCGAGAACCCGCTGCACCCGGCATTCAAGACCTATCACCCGTTCGACGGTGACGGCATGTTGCACGTGGTCGGATTCCGGGACGGAAAGGCGTTCTACCGCAACCGGTTTCTCCAAACCGACGGTTTCCTGGCGGAAAACGAAGCGGGGGAACCACTGTGGCCCGGGCTGGCTGAGCCGGTGCAGTTCGCCAAGCGAGAAAAAGGCTGGGGCGCACGCGAGTTGATGAAAGACGCGTCCAGCACCGACGTCATCGTGCACCGCGGCATCGCGTTGACCAGTTTCTACCAGTGCGGTGACCTGTACCGGATCGACCCGTATTCGGGCACCACGCTGGGCAAGGAGAGCTGGAACGGGGGGTTTCCGGCCGACTGGGGCGTATCGGCACATCCCAAGGTGGACAACAAGACCGGCGAACTGTTGTTCTTCAACTACAGCAAGCAGGACCCCTACATGCACTACGGCGTGGTCGACGAGAACAACGACCTGGCCCACTACGTCGACATCCCGCTGCCCGGCCCCCGACTGCCCCACGACATGGCGTTCACCGAGAACTACGCCATCCTCAACGATTTCCCGCTCTTCTGGGATCCCCAGCTGCTCGAGCACAAGGTGCACCTGCCGCGCTTCTACCCGGACATGCCGTCGCGCTTCGCGGTGATTCCGCGGCGCGGCTCAAGTGCCGAGATCCGGTGGTTCGAGGCGGACCCGACGTTCGTTCTGCACTTCACCAACGCCTACGAGGACGGCGATGAGATCGTGCTGGACGGCTTCTACGAGGGCGCACCGCAGCCCCTGGAAAGCGGTGCGGGGCCGGCCGGCAAGTGGGAGAAGCTATTTCGCTTCCTGGCCCTGGACCGGATGCAGGCCAGGTTGCACCGGTGGCGGTTCAACCTGGTCACCGGTGCGGTCAAGGAGGAATCGCTGTCGGAGTCGATTACCGAGTTCGGCATGATCAACGCGGATTACGCAACTTCTCCTTACCGGTATGTGTACGCCGCCTCGGGCAAGCCGGGGTGGTTCCTGTTCGACGGACTGGTCAAGCACGATCTGCTCACCGGCCGCGAGGAGCGTTACGCGTTGGGCGACGGTGTCTACGGGAGCGAGACGGCGATGGCTCCCCGAGTGGGCGGCAGCGGCGCTGAGGACGACGGCTACCTGGTGACCCTGACCACCGACATGAACGCCGACGCCTCCTACTGCCTCGTTTTCGACGCGGCCCGGGTCAGCGACGGGCCGGTGTGCAAACTGGCGCTGCCGGAACGCATTTGCAGCGGTACCCATTCGACGTGGGTGCCCGGCACCGAGTTGAGGCGGTGGGATCGCGCCGAGACGGCGGCAGACGCAGTGGGGCTGTGAACACGTGGGCAAGCACCGCACCACCCACTGGCCCCTGTCGTTGGCATCAATCGGCTCCATCCGATTCGCCCGACGCTCGTCGAACTTCGCCGACACCGTCCGGTTCTACCGCGAACTGGTGGGACTGCCGCTACACGAGACCTTCGGCGACAGTTACGGCAGCAACGGCGCCATCTTCGGGCTGCCCAGCTGGAACCTGACGATGGAGATCGTCGAGTCGGTCGAGCCGGTCGCGGTGGATCCGCACGAACAGTTGTGCCTGTACTTCCCGGATCAGCACGCCCAGCAGGCGGCGATCGCGCGTCTGGAAGCGGCATCGTGCCCACGCGCCGAGCAGCATCCGTACTGGGCGGCGATGGGCGCGGTCACCTATCGGGATCCGGACGGCCGCGAGGTCGTGTTCGCGCCGTTCGTCTATGGCGTCAACGAGCCGGACGGCAGTTCCGCCTCAGGCACGCACGAATTCCCGTCGAACTGAGTCGCGAGCTGCGGCGTGCCGTAACCGCCTAACGACGGCCGCCGATTGCCGCGGTCGCCACCGCCCACACCGCGCACAGAACTGCACACCCCGCGGCCACCGACCCGACGTACAACCCGTACTCGGCCGATACCGGCGCATTGACGTTGCGTTGGTAGTACAGCACCATCAACGCACCGACGAGCAGCGAAATGATCAGCGCGGCAATCGAAGCCGCCCGCACCGAGAGGCCACGGCCCACCATCGCGCCGGCCACCAATAAGGCCGAGGACAGCAACACGATGAGCTGGCCGGCACCAAAACCGCGCGGCAGCTCCAGGCTGCCGTGGGTGCCGCCGATCGCGTTCGCCCAGCCACCGCCGTTGACCTTCGTGGCCAACCACGGCATCCAGGCGCTGCCTAACACGGCTGTGGCGAACAGCGCCACCAGCCATCCAGGGTCCGGACGGCGGCTCATGCTTGCGAGGTTAACCGAATCGGCGCTTCAACCCCGCATAGACGACAGGTTGAAGGCGACACCCGTCGGATCGGTGGCCGCCGCCAGGCGCCCATACGGAGTGTCCTCGGCCTCCCGGAGCACCGCGCCGCCGTTGTCGGTGATCAGCTGCAGCGTCTTGTCGACATCGTCGGCGCCGAAGAAGATGTTCCACTGCGACGGCACACCCTCCGGCAGGAATCTCGCGCCGTCCATCACGCCGAGTAATTGCTGATCGCCGAACCAGGCGGTGGTGTAACGAAATTCGTCGGTGTCGCTGACCCGCTCGGTGCGCCAACCGAACACGTCACGGTAGAAGTCGAGGGCGGCGCGGTGATCACGTGTGGTCAGCTGGTGCCAGACCGGCGCGCCGGGCTGGCCGGTCACCTCAAACCCGTGGTGCTGCAACGGCTGCCACAGGCCGAAGGCCGCACCGGCCGGGTCGGTCGCCGCCGCCATGAAACCCTTGTCGGGAACTTCCATGGGCTGCAGGCAACCCGAGCCGCCGGCGGCGGCGATCGCCGAGACCGACGCGTTGATGTCGGCAGTGTGGAAGTAGGTGCTCCAGTTGTCCGGAACCTGCCATTCGGGGTTGTTGGCCATCAGCCCCGCCACCGCGCGGCCGTCAATGGCGGCGGTGGCATACCCGCCGTATTCGGGTCCGGCTGACTCGAACGTCCACCCGAATACCGTTCCGTAGAACTCTTGCGCGCGGTCGACGTCGGATGTGGTCAGGTCGATCCAGCAGGGAGCGCCCAGTGGCGCGTCATGAGGGGCGGGCACGAGGTCCTCCTTGGTTGGTGGGTACCTCGATATCGACTCGGCCCGGGCCTGAAACTCATCGGACGCGCGGCGCGCTAACCCGATGCGAACACCCTGACGAAGTTGTCCAGAGACTCGCGGATATCACTGCGCAGCGCGGCGGCGACCACCAACCCGATCGGCCCGAACAACGCCGGCCCGCCGAGATGCACGTCGAAGCTGACGACCGACCCCTGTTCTCCGGGTGCGACCTTGGCCATCAGCTTCACCTTGACCCCGCCCACACCGTCGCCGTTGAGGGTCATGCCCTCCGGCGGCTTGTAGCGCACGATCGTCCACTTGATGCGGTTGGGCATGCCCTTGACCTCGACGTAGGACTCGATGACGGTGCCCTTCTCGAGCACGTCGGGCAACTTGCTGCGCCAGACCTTGTGGATGGTCAGCCACTCCCGGTACCGGTTCAGGTCGGAAGCGTGCGTCCAAGCCTGTTCCGGGGGCAGCGGTACGTCGATGGATCCGGAGAGTTTCGCCATCGCGTCAGCTCTGTTTGCCGCCGGTGTCGACGATCTTCCTGGCTTCGTCCTGCACCTTGTGGATGGTGTCGGAGTACTTGCCCTGCGTCTTGTCGTCGACGAACTCTCCGGCCTTGGTGATCGCCGTCTCGACCTTGTCCGCGTTCTGGGCGAGCAGGTCTTTGGCTTTGTCCAGAAATGCCATGTGCGCTGTCCCTTCCCCAAGGGGCTCCTCCCCCGGGAGCCCTGCTTTGCTGGGAAAACCCTACTTTGTCGCCGACGGGCTAGGGCACGCTGCCTTCCAGGAAGAGGCCGGACAGGCGGTTGCCGACGTTGCCGACGCCGGAGACCAGCCCGGCGACCGCCATGGCGAGGGTGCTGGTGTTGCCGATGCCGGACATGACACTGCCGAGGTTGGTGAGGCCGGACAGTAGTTCGCCGCCGTAGTTCTCGAATCCGGAGATGCGCGAGCCGACATTCCAGAGGCCGGAGATGGTGTCACCGATGTTGCCGAAGCCCGACACGTTGCCTAGGCCGGTGTTGAAGAAGCCCGACGACGGGGTCGTGGTCGAGTTCCAGATACCGGGCATCGGGAGCAGCTGGGACACCGGCACGGTGATCGGGCCGCTTCCTCCGGCGAGACCGACGGTGAGAAATGTCGTGTCGCTGCCGACGGTGAGGTCGAGCGGGATGCTCGCAAGTTTGATCTGCGGTACCTGGATCGGTTCGAGCGCGGAGCGCAGCGGAATCTGCAAGCTGATCGGCAGACCGGAGACCGGAACGCGGATGTTCGGGAACGGGTCGGGCAGCGGGATCACCAAGTCGAAGCCATCGGTCTTGGCGTCCACCACGATGTCGAAGTTGACCGGAATCGCGCCGCCGTTCACCGCGTGAATGGTGAAGGGGTTGACGGTGAGTCCGGTGATGTCCCCGGTGACCGGCAGTTTGATCAGGCCGCCGCCGCCCAGGGTTATCGGGATGTCGGGGATGGTCAGGGTGTAGTCGGCTTGGATCAGGCCCTGGCGGTCACCGCGCCACAGCAGCCCGTTGCTCTGGTCTCCCGAGATGAACGCCCCGGTGTCAAGGTTGCCGGTGTTGGCCCACCCGGTGTTGGTGTCCCCGGTGTTGAAATCCCCGGTGTTGACATCACCGGGGTTAAACGACCCGGAGTTGAAGTCCCCGGGGTTGAACCCGCCGGTGTTATAGCCGCCGGCATTGGCCCACCCGGTGTTGAACACCCCGGAATTGAACACCCCGGTGTTCGCCGTCCCGGAATTGGCGATCCCACTGTTCAACGACCCCGAGTTGCCGATCCCGACATTGCCCGTCCCCGAATTGAAGAACCCGATATTCCCCGACCCGGAGTTGAACAACCCCACATTCCCCGACCCCGAATTCAACGCCCCCAACCCCACCTGCCCCGTACCGGTCAACCCGATCCCGACATTATTGCTGCCGGAGTTGCCGAACCCGATATTGCCCACACCGGTATTCCCCCACCCGATGTTCAAACTCCCCGCATTGCCCCCACCCCGTTTCGGTTCA
>NZ_LQOY01000203.1 GCF_002101675.1 Mycobacterium gordonae
GCCGCTCCGTCGGTGGCGCCCGCGCCGGCGCCGTTACCTGCTGCACCTCCAGCGCCGGCTGCGCCCCCGGCTCCGCCCGCCCCGCCCTGGCCGCCGACGCCGACGGCACTCGCACCGCCGCCGCCGCCCTCACCGCCGACACCCCCGCTGCCGCCCTGTCCGCCGCGCCCATTCGTTGCGCCGGTGAATGCCGCGCCGCCCTGGCCGCCCTGGCCGCCCTGGCCGCCCGCGGTGCCCGCGCCACCCGTACCGCCGTCACTGGTGCTGGCCGCGCCGTTTCTGCCGCTGCCCCCGTCGCCGCCCTGACCGCCGGCGCCGCCGTCACCGGCGATGCCCTTCGCACCGGCGTGGCCGCCCGGTCCTCCGGCCGCCCCGCCCGCTCCGGCTGCCCCGCCGTGTCCTCCGTTGCCACCCGCGGCCCCGTCTCCGGCGGCAGAACTCGACGTCGCCGCCGTTCCGGCGCCGCCCATCCCGCCCGCGCCTCCGACACCGCCGGCGCCACCGACGCCGCCATCGCCCGCGGCGCCCATGAACAAAGCGCCTTCACCGCCGACGCCACCGCTGCCGCCCGTTCCACCGGCGAAACCGTTGCCGCCCTGCTGAGCTGTCAACCCCGCAACCCCGGCCGCGCCTGCGCCGCCGGCGCCACCAGTGCCCCCGTGTCCACCGTTGCCCGCTAACGTTCCACCGAACCCGCCGGGTCCGCCGCTGCCACCGTGACCCCCGGCGCCAAGGCCGGACGCCCCGCCGGCCAGACCGGCACCACCGGCCCCGCCGGCGCCACCATCGCCGAAGAGGCCGGCGCCGTGGCCGCCCGCCCCGCCGGCGCCGCCAGTCCCGTTGCCGAGGGCGCCCGTTCCACCTACTCCACCCTGGCCGCCATTGCCGAAGAGGAACCCCGCGCTCCCACCAGTTCCGCCCATGGCCCCCGCTCCGCCGGCGCCGCCGGCGCCACCGTTGCCGGTCAACATTCCGCCGCGGCCGCCGTTGCCACCGGCGGCACCGATTCCGCCGGCGCCGCCTTGGCCGCCGCTGCCGAACAGGCCAGCCGCCCCGCCGGCGCCGCCGGCTTGTCCTGCCGCGCCCGGAGCACCATTGCCGCCGTTGCCCACCAGGATCCCGCCGGCCCCGCCGTTAGCCCCGGCCGTCGTCGCATCGGCCCCGTTGCCGATCAACGGGCGACCGAAGATGGCCTCACTCGGCGCATTGACCGCGTCGAGAAGGCCTTGCAGCGGCGCGACGTTTGCCGACTCGGCTCCCGCGTAGGCCACACCGGCACCCGTCAACGTCTGAACGAACTGATCGTGGAACACAGCTGCCTGGGCGCTCAGCGCCTGGTATTCCTTGCCGTAGCTCCCGAACAGCGCCGCGATGGCCGCGGACACCTCGTCAAGTCCAGCCGCCGCGACCGCCGTGGTAGGCAGTGTCGCCAACCCGTGAACGGTGCGCAGCGAATTTCCGATCGAGGCGACGTCGGAGGCGGCGACCGCCAGGCTGTCCGGTGAGAACCACAAACCCATGACGAAATCCCCTCGACGGCAGGGACTCCGGCTCGTGCCGAAGCGAAATTGAGCACACGCTACCCACGTCAGATGTCCGTGTATGCAGTTTTCGCGAACATTGGTGTCGGAGCGCTGGCTCCCTCAAAACTGGTTCCGGCGCATGGCGCACCGGGTCTCGCATGCGATCCGGAAAAAAGTTAGAGTTGAGCGGAACAGACTCAACATTGACGGCGTTGGAGTACGCGAGAAGATTTTTACCTACGCATACGAACGGAGGGGTCGTGGACTCTTTTAACCCGACAACTAAGACGCAGGCGGCCCTGACGTCGGCGCTGCAGGCGGCTTCGGCGGCTGGCAACCCCGAAATCAGGCCCGCGCATCTGCTGATGGCGCTGCTGACGCAGAACGACGGGATCGCCGCACCGCTGCTGGAGGCTGTCGGGGTGGACCCCGCCACGATCCGCGCCGAGGCGCAACGCCTGCTGGACAAGCTGCCGCAGATCAGCGGCTCGAGTTCGCAGCCGCAGCTGTCCCGCGAGTCCCTTGCCGCCATCACCGCCGCTCAGCAGCTGGCCACCGAGATGGACGACGAATTCGTCTCCACCGAACACCTATTGGTCGGGTTGGCCACCGGTGACTCCGAGGTCGCCAAGGTACTCACCGGCCACGGAGCCTCCCCGCAGGCGCTGCGGGAGGCGTTCGTCAAGGTGCGCGGCAGCGCGCGGGTGACCAGCGCCGATCCCGAAGCCACCTACCAGGCGCTGGAGAAGTACTCCACCGACCTGACGGCGCGCGCCAAGGAAGGCAAGCTCGACCCGGTCATCGGCCGCGACAACGAGATTCGTCGGGTGGTGCAGGTGCTGTCCCGGCGTACCAAGAACAACCCGGTACTCATCGGCGAGCCGGGCGTCGGCAAGACCGCCATCGTGGAGGGTCTGGCCCAGCGCATCGTGGCGGGGGACGTGCCGGAAAGCCTGCGCGACAAGACCGTCATCTCCCTTGACCTGGGCTCGATGGTGGCCGGCGCCAAGTACCGCGGCGAGTTCGAGGAACGGCTCAAGGCCGTACTCGACGACATCAAGAACTCCGCAGGTCAGATCATCACGTTCATCGACGAGCTCCACACCATCGTCGGCGCCGGCGCGACCGGCGAATCGGCGATGGACGCGGGCAACATGATCAAGCCGATGCTGGCCCGCGGCGAGCTGCGCCTGGTGGGCGCCACCACGCTCGACGAGTACCGCAAGTACATCGAGAAGGACGCCGCGCTGGAGCGGCGCTTCCAGCAGGTTTTCGTCGGCGAACCCTCGGTGGAGGACACCGTCGGCATCCTGCGCGGGCTGAAGGACCGCTACGAGGTGCACCATGGCGTGCGCATCACCGACTCGGCGCTGGTCGCCGCGGCCACGTTGAGCGACCGCTACATCACCGCCCGCTTCCTGCCCGACAAGGCCATCGACCTGGTCGACGAGTCGGCCAGCCGGTTGCGGATGGAGATCGACTCGCGTCCCGTCGAAATCGACGAGGTCGAGCGCCTGGTGCGCCGGCTGGAGATCGAGGAGATGGCGCTGGCCAAGGAGGAGGACGCCGCGTCGAAGGAGCGGCTGGAGAAGCTGCGCGCCGAGCTGGCCGACAAGAAGGAAGAGCTGGCCGAGCTGACCACAAGGTGGCAGAACGAGAAGAACGCCATCGACATCGTCCGCGAGCTCAAGGAACAGCTCGAGGAGCTGCGCGGGGAGTCGGAGCGCGCCGAACGCGACGGCGACCTGGCCAAGGCCGCGGAGCTGCGCTACGGCCGCATCCCGGAGGTCGAGAAGAAGCTCGACGCCGCGTTGCCCCAGGCTGAGGCGCGCGAGAACGTGATGCTCAAGGAGGAGGTCGGTCCCGACGACATCGCCGACGTGGTGTCGGCGTGGACCGGCATCCCGGCCGGCCGGCTGCTGGAAGGGGAGACGGCCAAGCTGCTGCGCATGGAGGACGAGCTGGGCAAGCGCGTCGTTGGTCAGAAGAAGGCCGTTCAGGCCGTCTCTGACGCGGTGCGCCGCTCGCGGGCCGGGGTCGCCGACCCCAACCGGCCCACCGGTTCGTTCATGTTCCTCGGCCCCACCGGTGTGGGTAAGACGGAGCTGGCCAAGGCGTTGGCGGATTTCCTCTTCGACGACGACCGCGCCATGGTCCGCATCGACATGAGCGAATACGGCGAGAAGCACTCGGTGGCCCGGCTGGTGGGTGCGCCTCCTGGCTACATCGGCTACGACCAGGGCGGTCAGCTGACCGAGGCGGTGCGGCGGCGTCCGTACACGGTGATCCTGTTCGACGAGATCGAGAAGGCCCACCCGGACGTGTTCGACGTGCTGCTGCAGGTGCTCGACGAGGGCCGGTTGACCGACGGCCAGGGCCGCACGGTCGACTTCCGCAACACGATCCTGATCCTGACCTCCAACCTCGGGTCCGGTGGCACCGAGGAGCAGGTGATGGCCGCGGTGCGGTCGGCGTTCAAGCCGGAGTTCATCAACCGGCTCGACGACGTGATCATCTTCCACGGCCTCGAGCCCGGTGAGCTGGTGCAGATCGTCGACATCCAGCTCAAGCAGCTGGACAAGCGGTTGGCCCAGCGTCGGCTGCAGCTCGAGGTCTCGCTGCCGGCCAAGCAGTGGCTGGCGCAGCGGGGCTTCGACCCGGTGTACGGCGCCCGGCCGCTGCGCCGGCTGGTGCAGCAGGCAATCGGCGACCAGTTGGCCAAGCTGCTGCTGGCCGGCGAGGTGCACGACGGCGACGTGGTGCCGGTCAATGTGAGCCCGGACGGCGACTCGCTGATCCTCGGCTAATCAAGTCTTCGGGGCCGGTCGCCCAGCTCGAATTCTCGGGTCTGGGCGCCGGCCTCGACGATTGCACGCAGCAATTCTCGCGTGGCCGGCTGCGCGACGGTCTGGCGCAGCAGTTGGTCTTCGACGCGCAGGCCGGTGGCCAGGTCTCCGTCCGAGGCGGCTACCGCCTCCTTGGCCGCGGCGATGGCGGTAAGCGGGCTCGATGCGATGCGCCTGGCGAGCCGGTCGACAAACCGGCGCAGCTGGTCGGGCGGAAGCGCCCGGGTGAGGTATCCCCAGGTCGCGGCGGTTTCCGCGTCGACGTCCATGCCGCCCAGGATCACCTCCAGCGCCCGCGACCGGCCGACCAGCCGGGGCAGACGCTGGGTCGCGCCGCCACCGGGAATGATTCCTATCGACACCTCCGGATGCCCGAGAACGACGGCGCCCGTCGCGGCGTAGCGCATATCGAAGGCCATCACGAACTCGCAGCCACCGCCGCGGCAGACGCCGTCGATGACGGCGATGGTGGCTTTCGGCAGAGTCCGGACCCGCTCGGTCACGGCGTGGAAGAACGACAGCTCGTCATGCACCGCGAGGTCATCGGCGGGCAGGTCCTGAATCAGCGCGACATCGGCGTGGGCGATGAAGATCTCCGGATCAGCGGAGTCGACGATCAGCACCCGCACCCGGCCGTCGGCGGCGACTTCTGCGAGGAGCCGGTCGATCTCGGTGAGCAGTGCGACATCGAGCAGGTTGATCGGCGGATGGTCGATGGTCGCCCGGCATATCCCATCCGCGCTGGCCACCCGGATGAGCCGGTAATTTTGCTGGGCCACGCTCCCCCTACGCCTCAGTGATTTTCACAAACCCCTGCTGCACCAGTTGGGTGAGCCGGGCCATCGCGTTGCGGTTGATCTTGATGCCGGGAATCAGTTCGGCGTTGCCCCAGCCCATGGCCCGTGCGGTCGCGCCACACAATTCGATCTGCGCGCCCTGGGCGATCAGTCCTTCGATTACCGCCTTGTACGGGTTACCCGTCGCGACGTGCCGGTTGGCGTTGTAGGTCTGATCGTCCAGCGTGACGTGGCCGGCGTTGGTGTGGAACACGACGACGACGTCTGGCTTCACCTTCCAGTCCGCGGCATCGGAGACGACGATGCCGGCGTGGAACAGCACCGCCGGCATGTCGCCCTCAAAGGTCAGTGATGCCACGCTGAACACCACCTTGACCTCGTCGAGTTCGACGGGGACGTCGATGTGCAACGATTCACCAGAACCGGACACTGAGGACTCCTTTCTCAACTTCTGCTACTGAGTTTGTCGGCGTTGCGCGGGCTAAGGCTGGCCGCCGCCCTTCCCGCCGCTGCCCGCGGTGCCGCCGGCGCCGCCGAAGAACCCCATGGACGGGCTGCCGGGACCGCCGGGGCCTCCCGGGAGGCCAAGGAAGCCTAGGCCATTGCCGCCGCTGCCGCCGTCGCCTCCGTCACCGCCGGTTCCGCCGATACCGGTAACTGAGGTTCCGCCGGAACCCCCGATACCACCATTGCCGCCGGATCCCCCCGAGTTGACCTCAGAACCGTCACCTCCGTCGCCACCGGTTCCGCCCTTGCCGCCGTTGCCGCTGACACCCGACGTGGAGCCGCCGCCCTTGCCGCCGTTGCCGCCGGCTCCGCCGATGCCTCCCGGAGCCCCGCTGTTGCTGTCGGAGCCATCGCCACCGCTGCCGCCCTGTCCGCCGATACCGCCATTCGTGCTGCCGTTGCCGTGGCCGCCGGCGCCGCCGTTGCCGCCTGCGCCGCCGCGCGCCACACCGCTCGGGGCTACACCATCAGCGCCGGCGCCGCCGGCGCCGCCACTGCCCCCGATGTCGCCGGCGCCGCCGTTGCCGCCCGTGCCACCCGTCCCGCCGGTGCCGCCGATGGCCCTTCCGGCGGCGCCACCGTCCCCGCCCGCACCGCCCTGGCCGCCGACGCCGTTTCCGCCGTTTCCGCCGTTACCGCCGGCGCCGCCGAACACGCCACTGATGGAACGGGAAGTGCTGAGTCCACCCACGCCGCCGTTGCCGCCTTTGCCGCCGGCCCCCGCGGTGCCGTCACCGCCGGCGCCTCCATTGCCACCGCTGCCGCCGGCGAAGTTTGCTCTGGCGTTGCTGCCGCCGCCTGCATTGCCGCCGTTTCCGCCGGAACCGCCTGTCGCGCCGTGACCTCCGTTGCCGCCGGTGCCACCGCGACCACCTGAACCGGTCGTGTCAGATGAGACGGCAGCACCGCCGTTACCACCTTTGCCACCTGCTCCACCAGCGGCGGCGGCCCCGCCGTCACCACCGCTGCCGCCGTTACCGCCAGCGCCACCCCCACCGAAGGCGCCGAAGATGGTACCGCCGTTGCCGCCGTTGCCCCCACGGCCGGCCGCGGCTGCCGAGCCGTTCGATCCGTCTGCGCCATCGGTGAAACCGGCGCCTCCAGCGCCGCCGAGTCCCCCCGTCCCGGAGTTTCCGCCAGTACCGCCGTCGCCGCCCTTGCCGCCTTGCGTGTTGGTCGAGTCCGTGTTGCCGCCGGCGGCGCCGGTACCGCCGTTGCCCGGGGTACCGGCGTTGGCGCCGTCTCCTCCCGCTCCGCCGATGCCCCTGCCGGCCTGTCCGCCGATACCGGAGCCGCCGCTGCCGCCGTCGCCGCCGCGGCCACCGGCGCCGCCGTTGCCGGCATTGCCGCCATCGCCGCCGTCACCACCATCGGCGCCGGCGCCGATGGTGGTGACGGCGGCGATGGCGGCAATGCCGGCAACGGCGGCGCCGGTGGCCGCGGCGGCGACGGCGGCAGCGGCGGCTCCGGTATCGGCGGACAGGCCGGCAGGGGCATCGGCGGAGCGGGAGGAGACGGCGCCAACGCCGGTACCCCGGGCAACGGCGGTACCGGCGCCGCCGGCGGCAACACGGACTCGACCAACACGCAAGGCGGCAAGGGCGGCGACGGCGGTACTGGCGGAAACTCCGGGACGGGGGGACTCGGCGGCGCTGGAGGCGCCGGTTTCACCGATGGCGCAGACGGATCGAACGGCTCGGCAGCCGCGGCCGGCCGTGGGGGCAACGGCGGCAACGGCGGTACCATCTTCGGCGCCTTCGGTGGGGGTGGCGCTGGCGGTAACGGCGGCAGCGGTGGTGACGGCGGGGCCGCCGCCGCTGGTGGAGCAGGTGGCAAAGGTGGTAACGGCGGTGCTGCCGTCTCATCTGACACGACCGGTTCAGGTGGTCGCGGTGGCACCGGCGGCAACGGAGGTCACGGCGCGACAGGCGGTTCCGGCGGAAACGGCGGCAATGCAGGCGGCGGCAGCAACGCCAGAGCAAACTTCGCCGGCGGCAGCGGTGGCAATGGAGGCGCCGGCGGTGACGGCACCGCGGGGGCCGGCGGCAAAGGCGGCAACGGCGGCGTGGGTGGACTCAGCACTTCCCGTTCCATCAGTGGCGTGTTCGGCGGCGCCGGCGGTAACGGCGGAAACGGCGGAAACGGCGTCGGCGGCCAGGGCGGTGCGGGCGGGGACGGTGGCGCCGCCGGAAGGGCCATCGGCGGCACCGGCGGGACGGGTGGCACGGGCGGCAACGGCGGCGCCGGCGACATCGGGGGCAGTGGCGGCGCCGGCGGCGCCGGCGCTGATGGTGTAGCCCCGAGCGGTGTGGCGCGCGGCGGCGCAGGCGGCAACGGCGGCGCCGGCGGCCACGGCAACGGCAGCACGAATGGCGGTATCGGCGGACAGGGCGGCAGCGGTGGCGATGGCTCCGACAGCAACAGCGGGGCTCCGGGAGGCATCGGCGGAGCCGGCGGCAACGGCGGCAAGGGCGGCGGCTCCACGTCGGGTGTCAGCGGCAACGGCGGCAAGGGCGGAACCGGTGGCGACGGAGGTGACGGTTCTGAGGTCAACTCGGGGGGATCCGGCGGCAATGGTGGTATCGGGGGTTCCGGCGGAACCTCAGTTACCGGTATCGGCGGAACCGGCGGTGACGGAGGCGACGGCGGCAGCGGCGGCAATGGCCTAGGCTTCCTTGGCCTCCCGGGAGGCCCCGGCGGTCCCGGCAGCCCGTCCATGGGGTTCTTCGGCGGCGCCGGCGGCACCGCGGGCAGCGGCGGGAAGGGCGGCGGCCAGCCTTAGCCCGCGCAACGCCGACAAACTCAGTAGCAGAAGTTGAGAAAGGAGTCCTCAGTGTCCGGTTCTGGTGAATCGTTGCACATCGACGTCCCCGTCGAACTCGACGAGGTCAAGGTGGTGTTCAGCGTGGCATCACTGACCTTTGAGGGCGACATGCCGGCGGTGCTGTTCCACGCCGGCATCGTCGTCTCCGATGCCGCGGACTGGAAGGTGAAGCCAGACGTCGTCGTCGTGTTCCACACCAACGCCGGCCACGTCACGCTGGACGATCAGACCTACAACGCCAACCGGCACGTCGCGACGGGTAACCCGTACAAGGCGGTAATCGAAGGACTGATCGCCCAGGGCGCGCAGATCGAATTGTGTGGCGCGACCGCACGGGCCATGGGCTGGGGCAACGCCGAACTGATTCCCGGCATCAAGATCAACCGCAACGCGATGGCCCGGCTCACCCAACTGGTGCAGCAGGGGTTTGTGAAAATCACTGAGGCGTAGGGGGAGCGTGGCCCAGCAAAATTACCGGCTCATCCGGGTGGCCAGCGCGGATGGGATATGCCGGGCGACCATCGACCATCCGCCGATCAACCTGCTCGATGTCGCACTGCTCACCGAGATCGACCGGCTCCTCGCAGAAGTCGCCGCCGACGGCCGGGTGCGGGTGCTGATCGTCGACTCCGCTGATCCGGAGATCTTCATCGCCCACGCCGATGTCGCGCTGATTCAGGACCTGCCCGCCGATGACCTCGCGGTGCATGACGAGCTGTCGTTCTTCCACGCCGTGACCGAGCGGGTCCGGACTCTGCCGAAAGCCACCATCGCCGTCATCGACGGCGTCTGCCGCGGCGGTGGCTGCGAGTTCGTGATGGCCTTCGATATGCGCTACGCCGCGACGGGCGCCGTCGTTCTCGGGCATCCGGAGGTGTCGATAGGAATCATTCCCGGTGGCGGCGCGACCCAGCGTCTGCCCCGGCTGGTCGGCCGGTCGCGGGCGCTGGAGGTGATCCTGGGCGGCATGGACGTCGACGCGGAAACCGCCGCGACCTGGGGATACCTCACCCGGGCGCTTCCGCCCGACCAGCTGCGCCGGTTTGTCGACCGGCTCGCCAGGCGCATCGCATCGAGCCCGCTTACCGCCATCGCCGCGGCCAAGGAGGCGGTAGCCGCCTCGGACGGAGACCTGGCCACCGGCCTGCGCGTCGAAGACCAACTGCTGCGCCAGACCGTCGCGCAGCCGGCCACGCGAGAATTGCTGCGTGCAATCGTCGAGGCCGGCGCCCAGACCCGAGAATTCGAGCTGGGCGACCGGCCCCGAAGACTTGATTAGCCGAGGATCAGCGAGTCGCCGTCCGGGCTCACATTGACCGGCACCACGTCGCCGTCGTGCACCTCGCCGGCCAGCAGCAGCTTGGCCAACTGGTCGCCGATTGCCTGCTGCACCAGCCGGCGCAGCGGCCGGGCGCCGTACACCGGGTCGAAGCCCCGCTGCGCCAGCCACTGCTTGGCCGGCAGCGAGACCTCGAGCTGCAGCCGACGCTGGGCCAACCGCTTGTCCAGCTGCTTGAGCTGGATGTCGACGATCTGCACCAGCTCACCGGGCTCGAGGCCGTGGAAGATGATCACGTCGTCGAGCCGGTTGATGAACTCCGGCTTGAACGCCGACCGCACCGCGGCCATCACCTGCTCCTCGGTGCCACCGGACCCGAGGTTGGAGGTCAGGATCAGGATCGTGTTGCGGAAGTCGACCGTGCGGCCCTGGCCGTCGGTCAACCGGCCCTCGTCGAGCACCTGCAGCAGCACGTCGAACACGTCCGGGTGGGCCTTCTCGATCTCGTCGAACAGGATCACCGTGTACGGACGCCGCCGCACCGCCTCGGTCAGCTGACCGCCCTGGTCGTAGCCGATGTAGCCAGGAGGCGCACCCACCAGCCGGGCCACCGAGTGCTTCTCGCCGTATTCGCTCATGTCGATGCGGACCATGGCGCGGTCGTCGTCGAAGAGGAAATCCGCCAACGCCTTGGCCAGCTCCGTCTTACCCACACCGGTGGGGCCGAGGAACATGAACGAACCGGTGGGCCGGTTGGGGTCGGCGACCCCGGCCCGCGAGCGGCGCACCGCGTCAGAGACGGCCTGAACGGCCTTCTTCTGACCAACGACGCGCTTGCCCAGCTCGTCCTCCATGCGCAGCAGCTTGGCCGTCTCCCCTTCCAGCAGCCGGCCGGCCGGGATGCCGGTCCACGCCGACACCACGTCGGCGATGTCGTCGGGACCGACCTCCTCCTTGAGCATCACGTTCTCGCGCGCCTCAGCCTGGGGCAACGCGGCGTCGAGCTTCTTCTCGACCTCCGGGATGCGGCCGTAGCGCAGCTCCGCGGCCTTGGCCAGGTCGCCGTCGCGTTCGGCGCGCTCCGACTCCCCGCGCAGCTCCTCGAGCTGTTCCTTGAGCTCGCGGACGATGTCGATGGCGTTCTTCTCGTTCTGCCACCTTGTGGTCAGCTCGGCCAGCTCTTCCTTCTTGTCGGCCAGCTCGGCGCGCAGCTTCTCCAGCCGCTCCTTCGACGCGGCGTCCTCCTCCTTGGCCAGCGCCATCTCCTCGATCTCCAGCCGGCGCACCAGGCGCTCGACCTCGTCGATTTCGACGGGACGCGAGTCGATCTCCATCCGCAACCGGCTGGCCGACTCGTCGACCAGGTCGATGGCCTTGTCGGGCAGGAAGCGGGCGGTGATGTAGCGGTCGCTCAACGTGGCCGCGGCGACCAGCGCCGAGTCGGTGATGCGCACGCCATGGTGCACCTCGTAGCGGTCCTTCAGCCCGCGCAGGATGCCGACGGTGTCCTCCACCGAGGGTTCGCCGACGAAAACCTGCTGGAAGCGCCGCTCCAGCGCGGCGTCCTTCTCGATGTACTTGCGGTACTCGTCGAGCGTGGTGGCGCCCACCAGGCGCAGCTCGCCGCGGGCCAGCATCGGCTTGATCATGTTGCCCGCGTCCATCGCCGATTCGCCGGTCGCGCCGGCGCCGACGATGGTGTGGAGCTCGTCGATGAACGTGATGATCTGACCTGCGGAGTTCTTGATGTCGTCGAGTACGGCCTTGAGCCGTTCCTCGAACTCGCCGCGGTACTTGGCGCCGGCCACCATCGAGCCCAGGTCAAGGGAGATGACGGTCTTGTCGCGCAGGCTTTCCGGCACGTCCCCCGCCACGATGCGCTGGGCCAGACCCTCCACGATGGCGGTCTTGCCGACGCCCGGCTCGCCGATGAGTACCGGGTTGTTCTTGGTACGCCGGGACAGCACCTGCACCACCCGACGAATCTCGTTGTCGCGGCCGATGACCGGGTCGAGCTTGCCTTCCTTGGCGCGCGCCGTCAGGTCGGTGGAGTACTTCTCCAGCGCCTGGTAGGTGGCTTCGGGATCGGCGCTGGTCACCCGCGCGCTGCCGCGCACCTTGACGAACGCCTCCCGCAGCGCCTGCGGGGAGGCTCCGTGGCCGGTGAGTACCTTGGCGACCTCGGAGTCACCGGTGGCCAACCCGACCAATAGGTGTTCGGTGGAGACGAATTCGTCGTCCATCTCGGTGGCCAGCTGCTGAGCGGCGGTGATGGCGGCAAGGGACTCGCGGGACAGCTGCGGCTGCGAACTCGAGCCGCTGATCTGCGGCAGCTTGTCCAGCAGGCGTTGCGCCTCGGCGCGGATCGTGGCGGGGTCCACCCCGACAGCCTCCAGCAGCGGTGCGGCGATCCCGTCGTTCTGCGTCAGCAGCGCCATCAGCAGATGCGCGGGCCTGATTTCGGGGTTGCCAGCCGCCGAAGCCGCCTGCAGCGCCGACGTCAGGGCCGCCTGCGTCTTAGTTGTCGGGTTAAAAGAGTCCACGACCCCTCCGTTCGTATGCGTAGGTAAAAATCTTCTCGCGTACTCCAACGCCGTCAATGTTGAGTCTGTTCCGCTCAACTCTAACTTTTTTCCGGATCGCATGCGAGACCCGGTGCGCCATGCGCCGGAACCAGTTTTGAGGGAGCCAGCGCTCCGACACCAATGTTCGCGAAAACTGCATACACGGACATCTGACGTGGGTAGCGTGTGCTCAATTTCGCTTCGGCACGAGCCGGAGTCCCTGCCGTCGAGGGGATTTCGTCATGGGTTTGTGGTTCTCACCGGACAGCCTGGCGGTCGCCGCCTCCGACGTCGCCTCGATCGGAAATTCGCTGCGCACCGTTCACGGGTTGGCGACACTGCCTACCACGGCGGTCGCGGCGGCTGGACTTGACGAGGTGTCCGCGGCCATCGCGGCGCTGTTCGGGAGCTACGGCAAGGAATACCAGGCGCTGAGCGCCCAGGCAGCTGTGTTCCACGATCAGTTCGTTCAGACGTTGACGGGTGCCGGTGTGGCCTACGCGGGAGCCGAGTCGGCAAACGTCGCGCCGCTGCAAGGCCTTCTCGACGCGGTCAATGCGCCGAGTGAGGCCATCTTCGGTCGCCCGTTGATCGGCAACGGGGCCGATGCGACGACGGCCGGGGCTAACGGCGGGGCCGGCGGGATCCTGGTGGGCAACGGCGGCAATGGTGCTCCGGGCGCGGCAGGACAAGCCGGCGGCGCCGGCGGGGCGGCTGGCCTGTTCGGCAGCGGCGGCCAAGGCGGCGCCGGCGGAATCGGTGCCGCCGGTGGCAACGGCGGCCGCGGCGGAATGTTGACCGGCAACGGTGGCGCCGGCGGCGCCGGCGGAGCGGGGGCCATGGGCGGAACTGGTGGGAGCGCGGGGTTCCTCTTCGGCAATGGCGGCCAGGGTGGAGTAGGTGGAACGGGCGCCCTCGGCAACGGGACTGGCGGCGCCGGCGGGGCGGGCGGCCACGGCGCCGGCCTCTTCGGCGATGGTGGCGCCGGCGGGGCCGGTGGTGCCGGTCTGGCCGGCGGGGCGTCCGGCCTTGGCGCCGGGGGTCACGGTGGCAGCGGCGGACCCGGCGGGTTCGGTGGAACGTTAGCGGGCAACGGTGGACACGGGGGCACTGGTGGCGCCGGCGGCGCAGGCGCGGCCGGGGTTGCGGGGTTGACAGCTCAGCAGGGCGGCAACGGTTTCGCCGGTGGAACGGGCGGCAGCGGTGGCGTCGGCGGTGAAGGCGCTTTGTTCATGGGCGCCGCGGGCGATGGCGGCGTCGGTGGCGCCGGCGGTGTCGGAGGCGCGGGCGGGATGGGCGGCGCCGGAACGGCGGCGACGTCGAGTTCTGCCGCCGGAGACGGGGCCGCGGGTGGCAACGGAGGACACGGCGGGGCAGCCGGAGCGGGCGGGGCGGCCGGAGGACCGGGCGGCCACGCCGGTGCGAAGGGCATCGCCGGTGACGGCGGCGCCGGCGGTCAGGGCGGCGACGGGGGCAGCGGCAGAAACGGCGCGGCCAGCACCAGTGACGGCGGTACGGGTGGCGCGGGCACCGCGGGCGGCCAGGGCGGCCAGGGCGGCCAGGGCGGCGCGGCATTCACCGGCGCAACGAATGGGCGCGGCGGACAGGGCGGCAGCGGGGGTGTCGGCGGTGAGGGCGGCGGCGGCGGTGCGAGTGCCGTCGGCGTCGGCGGCCAGGGCGGGGCGGGCGGAGCCGGGGGCGCAGCCGGCGCTGGAGGTGCAGCAGGTAACGGCGCCGGCGCGGGCGCCACCGACGGAGCGGC
>NZ_LQOY01000204.1 GCF_002101675.1 Mycobacterium gordonae
CCTGAGCCACCACCTCCTCGCCGAGGTGGTCCCGAATCAAGCCGTCACAGTGGTCCTGAGTCAGGTTGACATAGAGACTACTGGGTAAACCAGCACAGCATGAACGGGCACTTGTGGTCCCCGTCCTACTTCGCCGCATCCTGCGGCGGCGCCCCTTTGTCGATCATCGCCCAATACATCGACCAACAGCGCCGACCGCCGAGTGGTCCAGGCAGGCCGAAACTTAATGCGCTAACCCGGCCCTGAACGGCCGGGCTTGCGCGCTACGAAAACTGGTAACACGCAGTTACAGGCGATCAGCCAAGTCGCCCAAATGCCCGGGCGTCACGAACTGCGCCAGCGCGTCCAAATAATGTTGGGCAGCGGCTCGATACCGGTCCGCGCTGCTCTCGGCCGCCAACATCTCCTGCTGCGCCGCGATCAACAGCCGATTGACCTCTACCTGGGTCACCAGCTGCGCCCGCAAGTCGCTGAGCTCTGTGCTCGAGACCGCGGCAGGGGAGAGGGGGGTGGGCTGCGCTGGAAGGGCGTCTGTGTAGACGTACCACCGCAGCCGCTCAGGACGCGGAATCGCGCCACCACGCAACTGGCCGGCCTTGATCGCCCGCACCACGGTGCGCGGGTCCTTACCCAGACGTGCCGCCGCCTCTTGCAGCAACACATGCGGACCCGTCGGTGTGGTCTCCACACCCGGTGGCGCTTGCTTCAACTCGCTCATCGACCTCGACTCGCCCGCAGAGAGCGTCCCCTTCCCACCACGGCCCTAGGCACAGAATGCTGTTAATTAGCGGCATTCTAACGCGGATCGATGACACAAAGGGACTGTCATGCCGCAAATTAGTGGCATTCGTGGGCTAAACTAACGACATCGGCCGCTGGTAACCACCGGTAGCTCCAAAAAAGTAAACGCATCGTTGTCGAGGGGAACTGTGGTGGCGACACAAACCGAACACCGGGCCCGGCGCAAGGGCACCGAGACCCGGCAGCGAACGAAAATGGTAGGCCTGCGCCTTCGCCCAGAAGACCACGCGCGTTTAACCCGCCTCGCTCAGCTGCGTGGCGTCAACGTGGCCGCGCTATTCGAGCCCACCGTCGCCGACCTACTGGCTACACCACTACCCGAGGAAGCTCTCACCGCTTAGCGCATCAGCGCAACTCGATACGCCTGGGCTTTACATCGCCGCACGCAAGGGCCGAGTGCCGGCACCGCGCCGCACTCTCAATCACATATGCGGCCGCCAGCAGGCAGTAGAGGTGGCGCAGTACCTGGGCGACGAGAACGGCACCGAAGTGTGCATCGTGTCCTGCCGAATGCCCCTCGGGGACGACGGCGGAGACGCCGCACGACGCGCGTGCTTCGGACAGCTCGCCGCGCGTCCCGGTGCACAGGCTCGGTCAAGGACTTGCGGGCGGAAAAGGTGATCTGCCGTCAGTGCCACCGGATCTGGTGTCCTCCGCGGTCCGGCGCAGCATCACTCACCAGGAGAAGGATCTGCTGGAACCGATCGAACACATCGTTCGGGTGCTGAACTGCCCCTGAATGCAGAGCAACCCCGGCGCGCCGTAGCCATCAACCGGGGTCAGACAGATCGTGGGGCCGAAACCGCAGAATCCGTACCTTGCTCCTGACTAAAGTATGCCACCTGCGGCACACGAACGTCCAGGTTAGCGCTGTCACAGCACCCCGAAGGTTTCGCCCGAGCGCGCAAACGAAGGCCAAATCGTGGTGCGCTGCTGTGAGATTTGAGGCTTTCGCCTAGAAAGTTGCTTAAATAACGTAAACATGACTGTGTTGCGCTGATGCTGCTGTTGTTCTACCGGTGTCATACTGGGAGATGTACGATTTCAGCATCGGGGTCTTGGCCATGGGGACATCAGGAGGGTCATCATCACCGCCGCGCCGTTAGACGAGGACGCCGCCGCCGACTTGGCGCGGTCCTTGCTCAGCGACGGCCATCCCATTGCTTACGTGATGGCCGAGACAGGGCTGTCGGAAAGCCGCGTTGAGATGCTTGCCAGCAGCACCGTGGAGCCTGACGTGAAGCGCCTGGCCAAGTACATGAATGTGCGGCTCGCCGAGCTCGGGATGAGCCAGTTGGAAGCGAGCAAGCTCGGCTTGGTGTCGAGGTCGACGCTGAACCTCCTCGGGAAAGATGATCGGATTCCCGGCCGCAGCACGTTGTCTAAACTCGATGAACTTCTGTCCTGGCTACCCGGTTCTGCTCACGCCACGATGTACGGTTCGGAACCGAAGACACGTGAGGCAAGCGTCGGCAAGCGGCAAGGGCCTGTTGTTAACCGCGACGCCGACGACGATTACGACAACCTGCGCATGTGGATCGAGAAGCGGCTCCTGGAGTTGCAGATGAGCAAAAGCCGCCTGGCTGCTGTCGGCGGTCCGGGACGTACGACCCTGGCAACGATGGGTAAGCGTGGGTACAGCCCCAACGCCGAAACACTGGAGCGCATAGATACCCACCTGATGTGGGAGCCCGGCTCGGCATTGGCTGCGCTTAAAGGCGGCAAGCCCGTGAATCGGCGTATCGAGGTGAAACCGCACCCCGCGATCGTTCCGATCCATTCGATCGTGGACCGGCTCAAGTTGCTCAAGACCCGCATCGAACGTCAGCAAGAAACCCTCAACCAGCAGGCGAGGGATATCGATCAGGCGCTGGCACAGGCGCATCTGGTTATCGAAGACTTGACCCCACCGCAACACCGCGCAAGTTTCCCGGCGTCAACATGACGTCGGCATTCAGGTGGCCAGGCAGCAGGGCAGTCCTGCCGGCCCGCTCACCGGGCACGGGCACGGCTATTTCCGCCGATGCCGCAGATCAGGAGATGTACTCATGACTAGCGGCATCGGGAGAACACTATGGCCCGCCAACACGGCGACCAACAGCCAGATTTGTTCAGCTTCGAGGAGATTGACGAGACCAGTGACCGAGTGGATGGGCCAGGTGGTCAACGAGGTGTACCGCCAGTGGCTGGAGCTACCTCGGGACTGGACACCGCAGCACAAGGATCGGTTTCTGCGCGAGGAGACCGCCCGACTGGACCGGTTGGCAGCGCAGATGGCCGACGACCTGGCGGCATCGTCGATTCAGCAATGGACCGCACGCCACGGCCAGCATCCGGACTATCAAACGACCGTGAAGTTGCGCCAGACAGCGTTGCAGAACGCCCGCGAGGCGGTCGTGCGCCAGGAACTCTACGATCAGATTCCGGAGCCTTCGGAGCAGACGGTGGACTTCGACCCGCCTCTGCATCAGCCGCTGCCGCCCAGTCAGGTGCCGTGGAATCAGCGGTGGAACGACGCGCGGTATCGCAGCGAGCCGGGGGAGCGGATCGAGGCGCTGACCGAGATGGTGTGGCCCGCCCCGCAGTTTTCGGTGATGTTCCGCATCAAGGCGGCCTACCTCCTCAGCGCCCGCCTGGAGGACGAACTCCCGGTTCCGGACGGTCCCCAGCATCCCCTGGCCACCGACCTGGCGCCCCTGGTGTACGAGGATCTTCGGGCCGACGGTTACCCCGTGGAGTAACCGAGCCCAAGCCGCAGCTGTCGCTGTTCGAGGATTTCGACCAACCCACAGACCCCGCCACGATCGACCCCGGCGGCACACCGCTGCCAGCGGCGCGACCACCGGCGGTTCCCGCTGCGCCGCCGTCGGCCACCGATGTGCCACCAGTGCCGACCACGGCGGCGGTGGCCGCGACCAGAACCGACGCGTCTACTGACATACCCGGCTGGCAGCAAGCACCTACCGCACAGCTGGCGCCATCACAACCGCCAGCGCTGGAGATCCGCTCTGCGCCCGTCGAAGACCCGGCGCAGCCGTTTGTGCTCAGCACCGAAATCCGGGTGCCCTCGGGGACCAAAGCGCGCATCCACGCCAACCTCGCTGCCATCGACGTCCTCGAGCGGCTCAACCGTGAGGACAGACGCCCCGCCACCACCGCCGAGAAGGAGGTGCTGGCGACCTGGTCAGGATGGGGCGCCTGCGCCGAGCTCTTCGACCGCCGCAACGACACCTACGCCACCGAGCGCGAACAGCTGCGCCAAACGCTGGGCCCCGATGCCTACCGCGCCGCCGAGGCGAGCATCCTCAACGCCCACTACACCGACCCGCTCATCGCCGCGGCCATGTGGGATGCGCTGCGCCAGGCCGGGATGCACGATGGACGAGTCCTCGAACCCGGCTGCGGGGCAGGAACATTCATCGGCCTCGCCCCCAAGGCCGCGGTCATGGTCGGCGTCGACAACGACACAGTCACCGCCGCCATCGCCGCCGCCCTTTACCCACACGCCCAGATCCGCGCCGAAGGCTTCGAAACCACCCGCGTCCCGGCCGAATCATTCGTCGCCACGATCGGCAACGTCCCGTTCGGCAACTTCACCCTGGTCGACCCCGCCCACAATCCGGGCCGATTCAGCATCCACAACCACTTCATCAACAAGGCAATCAGCCTCACCGCCCCCGGCGGCTACGTCACCGTCTTGACCAGCCGCTACACCCTGGACAGCTTGGATTCCCGGGCCCGACGCTCCATGGCCGCCAAAGCCGACCTCATCGGCGCGGTACGCCTACCGTCGAGCGCCTTTAAGCGTGTTGCCGGCACCGAAGTCGTCACCGATATCCTGGTCTTGCGCCGCAAAGACACCGACCAGGCCGCCGAGGACGACCTGACCCGCTGGATCGACACCGAAGACATTCCCTTCGAAGACATCGACCACCTCGTCGACCGCAGCGTCTTTGGCGCCGAGAAAGCCGACGACGCCTTCCACATCAATGAATACTTCCTCAACCATCCCGACCACGTCCTGGGCGCCTACGCCCTCGGCAAAGGGATCCACGGCTCGCCCACCCTCAAAGTCGTGGGGGAGCAGCCCACCCGCGAAGCCCTGGCGCAACAGGTACGTCAGCGCCTGTCCGACATCGTCGAATACGCCCTGACCCACGATAAGGGACTCACGGCCACCGCCGACTCCCTCATCGAGGTCGATGACAGCGTCTTTGACGCCGGCTTATTCACCGCCGCCGAACGCGTTGACCAGCCCCCCATGGACACACTGCGCTACCACCCACCCACCGACAGCATCCAACGCTGGAGTGGCCACAGTTGGGAAGAACAACGCACCCCGAAAAGCCGTCTACGCGAGACCCGTTCGTTGATCGAACTGCGCGACGCTGCGACCGCGGTCATCGCCTCCCAACGTGACGATCAGCCCCTCGCGGTGCGCGAGCAGCTGCGCGCGCACCTCAACAAGCTCTACGACGGTTATGTCGCCAAACACGGCCCGATCAACCGCTTCAAATGGATTTATCCTGCACCCCCGACCCAGGAGGCTCACGACCGCAAAGTCGCCAAGGCCGAAGAATCGTGGCGCAAAACCCGTGGTGCTGACGGAGTGCCCTACCGCGGTCCCGTTCCCGAGCACCTGATCGAGGAGTGGTCGCAGAAAGCGTGGGAACCCGCCAGCCCCTACAAGCGGCGCCCCCATCTCGATGGCGGCATGAAATACGATCCCCGGTGGGCCAACGTCGCGGCCCTGGAGATCTTCGACGAACAAGCCGGCCAGGCACTCAAAGCTCCGATTTTCTCCGTTGACGTCCTCAATGTCCGTGCCGTCCCGCAGACCGCCGCCACCATCGAAGATGCTCTCGCCATCAGCATCGACCAGCACCAGCGCATCGACATCGCCTACATCGCAAATCTATTGGGCACTGATCAGGCCGTCGCCGCAGAACAGCTCCGTGGACTGGCCTACCCATCACTGAATGATCCCGACAAGCTAGTCCCGGCAGCCACCGCGCTCTCGGGCAACGTCCGCCAGAAGCTGGCCGCCGCCACTGCCGCGGCCCAGCGTGATCCGGCCTATCAGGATTATGTCACCGCGCTGCGGGAGGTCGTTCCGCGTGACAAAGAAGCCTCCCAGATCAAGACTCGCCCGGGCGCACCGTGGATCGACGCCAAATACGTCGCCCAGTTCGCCCGCGAAACCTTCGGCGCCCACACTGTGGTCGCCGACCACATCGGGGGCACCTGGTCGGTGGAATGCGCACGCTACCAACGTGAATCGGTCCTGATGACCGAGACGTGGGGTACAGCCCATAAAGACGCGATCGAGCTGCTCGATGCGCTGTGCAACTCCAAAGCGATCACCGTCCACCGCCCCGCCGAGGAGGTGGCTGAAACCGGGCGCCCCAGCATCGATTTCGAAGCGACGTTCGCTGCCCAAGCTAAAGCCGCCAAGATCACCGACGAGTTCCAGAAGTGGATCTTTGATGACGAGCAGCGTCGCGAAGAACTGGTCGCCGAGTTCAACAAGCGCTTCAACAGCCTCGTTGCCCCGAAACATCGAGGCGACAAACTCACCCTGCCGGGTCTATCGGACCGGTTCGAACCGCACTACTATCAACGAGACGCCGTCGCCCGCATCATCGCCGAACCCACTGTGCTGCTTGATCATACGGTCGGTGCTGGCAAGACGGGGTCCATGCTGATGGGTGCCATGGAACTCAAGCGTTTGGGCCTGTGCAAGCAGCCATGGATCGTGGTTCCCAACCATATCGTGGAACAAGTAGGCCGCGAAGCCGCCCAGTGGTACCCGGCAGCGCGCATACTTCTCGGCACCGCCGGCACCGACCCCGACGGGCGCCGCCGCTTTGTCGCCCAGTCAGCCACCACCGACTGGGACATGGTCATCATGCCCCAAAGCCTGTTCACTGCGATCGGCGTCAGTGAAGACACCCAAGTCGACTACGTGCAACGCCAGCTCGACGAGCTAGAGAATCACGCCGAACGCGCCGAGACCTCAGTCAGCAAGAAGCGCGTCGAACAGCAGAAGAAGCGGCTCGCGACGCGCCTGAGCGACCTGAGCAAGCAGGAGCGCAAAGACACCGGCCTGAAGTTCGAAGAAACCGGTGGCGACTACCTTTTCATCGACGAAGCCCATATGTACAAAAACAAAGGGCGCCTGAGCAATATCGAGGAACTGTCATGTCCGGCGGCCGCGCAGCGCGCCGAAGACCTCGCCATGAAACTGGAAGTACTTCGACGTCGCCGCCACGACGAGGGCCGCGCCGCCGGCCTGCGCCCCGAGCAGGTTGTCGAGCGCGTCACCACCTTCGCCACCGGCACCCCCGTGGCCAACTCCCTCGGCGAACTCTGGGTCATGCAGAACTACCTGCGCCCGGATCTGCTGGCCGCTGCCGGTGTCGCTGACATCAACGACTGGGGTGCGACCTTTACCGCCCCGGTCAGCAGCGTGGAAGTCAACGCCACTGGCACCAGCCTGCGCACGGTGACCAGGGTCGGAAAATTCTGCAACCTGCCCGAACTGCTGGCCCTGTCGTCGATCTTCACTGACGTCGTCACCCGCGACCAAGTCCCCGTTGAACTACCACACCTGGCCGGGGGACGCCGACGGGTTGTGAGCATCACCCCTTCCCAGGAAGTCAAAGACTTCATCACCGACTTAGGCTGGCGCCTCGATCATCTCGACCCCAAGCGTCCCGACAAGGACAACCAGCTCAAGATCGCCAACGACGGCCGTAACGTGTCCTTGGACCCACGCCTGGCTAACCTGGACCCGCCGGCGATCTCACGCGCCACTGAAGTCGCCGACGACATTATTGCGTTGCACCGCGCCAACATCGACAACATCTACCGAGACCCCGAAACCGGGCAAGAAATGCCGATCCGAGGGGCCTTCCAGATCGTGTTCTGCGACCGCGGCACACCGTCGAAGGACCCTCGCCAGTTCACCATCTACGCCGCGATTCGCGACGAGCTCGTCGCCCGCGGCATGCCCAGAGAATCCATCGCGTTCATCCATGACGCGGTCAAACCGGCCGACAAGCTCAACTTGGCCCAGCGATGCCGGACAGGCGAAATCTCGGTGCTGATCGGGTCCACCGAGAAAATGGGCACCGGAACCAACGTTCAAACCAGGCTGCGAGCCCTCCATCACGTCGATGTTCCCTGGCGGCCGGCCGACCTCGAACAACGCGAGGGCCGCATCATTCGACAAGGCAACCAAAACCCCGAAGTCGACATCGTCAACTACGTCACCGAAGGGTCCTACGACACGGTGATGTGGCAGAAAGTCGAAGCCAAGGCCCGCTTCATCGAACAGATCAAACGCGGCGAAGTCGACATCGACGAAATCGAGGACCTCGGGGGAGGAGATATTTCCGGTGCCGCGGCCGAAACCAAAGCCATCGCCACCGGAGACCCCCGCTACATCAAGCAAGTCCAACTCGCCGAGGACGTCCAACGGCTCTCCGCGCTCGAATCCGCCCACCGTGATGCCGCAGCCCGCCGCCGACATCAACGCCGAGACACCGAACGCGAACTCGCCCGGGCCCGAGAAGAACTCGACATTCTTGAGCCCGTGCTCGAGACGATCGCCGCCCACACAGACCAAGCGCCCACTGTCGTCGTCGGCGGCCGATCTTATGTCGAACGTAGTCAAGCAGCCGTCCCGTTCGCTGCGGCCTGCCGCGACGCCTACGCCGCGCTTAGGGACAAGTCCAGTTTTGACACCCGACCCGTGGACGCCACCCTCAACGGAATCAGCATTACCGCCCGACGAAGCCACCTCAAAGGCGAACTGCAACTTACTCTGGATGTGCCGTCGACCACCGTGGGTATCGAGGAGGCTGACCTGTTCGCCACTTTGCCTAGAGCCGCCGGAACCAACCACATCACCAAGGCGCGCGGGCTCTTACAGCGAATGGAGAACGCCTACAAGGATATTCCGCATTTCAACATTCGACTCGAGCGTCGCGCCGCGACCCTACAAAACGAGCTCGACGACTACGACAGCACCAGCCTCGGGGACTTCGAGCACGCCGACGAGCTAGCCGCCAAACGCCTCGAACTCGAGACCCTCAGCGCCCAACTGCGTTTGGAAGCGCAAAGCGAGGCCGCCCAAGCGGCCTCAGCGGCAGCCCGCGAACGCATGCTCGAAGCGGGCCGCCAACCAGGATGGACGCTGGACATTAATCCCACTCCCGCGCTGATCGCCGACGCCGGTCTCGTCGATGCCGAGAGTTACCGCGCCGCCCAGCGTCTCGTCGAACGACACCGCGCATCCGAATATCGAACACAGCGTGAAGCTAATGATCGCGAGCGGGACCGCCAGCGCAGCAGTAATGACGGCGACCGGAGTCTTTGAAGCAAAACCGGGACGGGTTGCCTCTTAGCGGGCGGCCATCTGCAGTGCGGCAAGATAGGCATATAATGCAATCGGTGAACATGCGAATCTGCAATGGGTGTACGATCGAGAAGACGGTATGGACACACCGACGCCTCGGTTCGCCATACGCATCGAACTACGTTGGGGGAGAGGGCATGGGTGATCGGACCCGAAGTCGTTCGAGCCCCCCATGGCGGCATCGCCCACTGCGGGCCGCTGCGGGCGATGCGGCTACGCGTGAACACTGCGCTACGCGACGCGACTGTTCAGGTCGCCCCATGAGCGATCGGCGTCGACATCCCCAGGAACTGTCCCGCCGCGGTGTTACCGTTGGAATCGGCGTCACGGGCCGGACGGTTCCCCCTGCCTCCGATGTTCATCGAGCAATCTCCCGCGACGTGGACGCTGCCCGTGACGCCACCATGGCTTGTCACACCCGGGAGATACGCTTGCCGCTATTCAGCTCGACGGCTGGGATGGTGATCAGATGAGCACACAAATCGTTGTCCGCGATCCCTGGTGGGAGTATGCCTGTGGGTGCGCGGCCGCGTTGGCCTCGGGGGCGCCGGCTCCGTCAATCGCCGTGTACGGCCCAATCTTGAACGACGACGAGCATGCCCGGTTATGCACCACGGCGATCTCCAGTCGACTCGTTGCTGGAGGAGATGGAAGCTACCAGCGGTCCTCGACCTTTGTCATGGGCAGCCCCTTGCTGATGGCCGGAATGCTGGCGGCGCAAGGGGTTGCCAATAGTCGACGCCGTAAGCAGGCCCAGCGTGATGAAGTCCCACAATGGCGCGAGCAGCGCCTGTGCACTGTCATCATCACCGATGAGCGGCTGATGTGCAGTCGCTCAGACGGGACGTTCACCGACTTCTGGTTCGGCTACGTCACCGAGTTCTATCCCGACTTGCATTCGCGCACAGTGACCTTCGCCTACGGTGAGCGCTGCGTGCCGCTGCAGCTGGCGGGCCCGGCCACTGTGGCGATCGCACTCTGGTCGGCCCAAGCGCTGCACGGGTCGGCGTGGGTAGACGACATCCGTCTGCATCCGTTGCTTTCGGGCGGGTCTGGGGTGTCCCCGCTGACATCGCGGCCAGCGATCGGCGCTGTCAGATGAGACCGGCCGCGCCAGCTTAAGAGTGCGACGCCCACCACGCGTAGAGGTTGTTGAGCGCTGCCCCGTCGGGGGTCGGTGCTGATTCCACGACGGCCAAAAACCGGTCGGGGTCGAAGGTCCAGGCGATCAGTGGTCGTCCGTCGGTGGCGATGCCACAGAAAAGCGTGCCTTTGGGTGTGGCCGGGTCGGCGAGGCGCCGCCAGGGTCCAGGGGACTGCATGTTGCCCGGGCACACCACAGTCGCTGCGGTTGCGATGACATGTGCCAATGCTTCCTGCAGTGATTGCGCGTCGCGTGCCAACGAGTAGGTCCCCGAGATCGGGCCACCGGGATCTTGATTGGGCCCGCAACTCATAATGACCTCTGCGCTTGGGTTCGTGGGAGCCTGTGGGTTGCACGCGCCAGGCGGATACCCATTGGGCAGCAGAATCTTTCGTGGTGAAGGTGCTGACATGTGGGTCATCGGGGGAGGGCTGGCTGTCACCATGCGGTCGTCGTGGCCGGAAAGCCCCAGCCAGGCCAGCACCACCGTAACGAGGACTGCCACCGCGGCACCGCCCAGCAGGACCATCGACCGCTTGGCCCCAGGGTGGTGGGCTGGCCTTCTCGAAGGGACCGGCGTCACCGATACGCGCGGCGGCAGGGGGGTGGTCGGGGAAGGACGGGGGGAGGGGCTCAAGGCGTGCGTGGCCGCAGCGGCAAACTCACCGGCCGTGGTGTAACGATCCGCGGGACGTTTGGCGAGCGCCTTGGACATGACCTCGTCGAGCGCCGGGGGAGCCCAGGGCAGGAGCGCTGAGAGCTTTGGAGCGGCTTGCTCCACATGCGCGTGGGCCATGGCTGCGGCAGTGGAGTACCCAGGGAACGGGACTGAGCCGGTCAGGAGTCGAAAGAACGTGCACCCAAGCGAATACACATCAGCGCGCCCGTCGATGGCGGTCTCGCCGGTGATCACCTCCGGTGCGGTGTAGGCGAAACTAGCAACCAGAGCGCCTCCATGCTCGCGCTCCGATGCCGCCGATACGACCTCGGCGGCGCCGAAGTCGGCGAGGACGACCCGTTCCCGCCCATCCGGGCGCCCACCCAGCAGGATGTTGGACGGCTTGACGTCCTGATGCACGATCCCGCACCTGTGGGCGTAGTCCAGTACCTCGGCCACCTCGTTGACCACCCGTAGTGCACGCACAGGGGTCATCGAACCCGCCCGCAATGCCGCCTCGGCAGTGGTGCCCTCGACGTAGTGCATCGCGATCCACAACTGCCCGTCCTGGGTTTCGCCGCGAGCGTAGATCGCCACGACGTTCGGGTGTGCTAGCCGAGCGGTGGTCTGACCCTCGCGCTCGAAGCGAGCGCGGATGTCAGGATTGCCAGCCAGTTCCCGGGGTAGCACTTTGAGCGCCGCCAACTGGCCCAAGACGGAGTGTCGCCCCAGGTACACCACGCTCATACCGCCGCGACCCAAGACGCGGTCGATACGGTAGCCGGCAATCTCATCGGGCTGGTCAGGCACCGACTCAGGCTCGCTCACCTGCAAACCTCCCACCGGCGTTTCTACCATCGAATGCGAACTGTACGGATCCGTGGCCTCCTCGAAGGTCGAGATCTTCAAAGCCAGCTCCCCACGTTTATCGCCCGGGGATCCACACCCGCTGCGCTCGATTGGAGCTGCAGTAAATTGCTTGCCTGCCGATGCGATGCGTAAGCGTTCCTACGATCTCGGGGTCGCGGTGAGCGAGGATCGCTCGATCATCGGCAGAGGTGATTCCTACCCGCATGTACGGATACCGTCCAAGGGTCGGGTGGAGAACTCCGGTCGAGTCGAGATCGACGTTATAGAAAGTGAGCGCCCTTGTCTTCCATTGCGAGGACTGAACTGTGGGTAGCTCTGGCGCGCATTTCCCGTCGTAGACAACGATCGCCGGCGGTCGGTCCGCATCCATCAGTGACTCTTGGCTGACAGTGCGGGCGAAGTCGTACCTTGGGTACCGTTGCCCGTTGTAGTAACCGATGCTCATCTCCATCCCGTTGCTGCGGCCGAACATGACACCGCCAAGAAGATCGCAGGCAAACCGGTCGGGCTCGGCAACGTCGGGACCAGCTGCGGGGTCGTAGAACTTTTGCCAAAACGCCGTGAACCGGGCGTCGAAGTCCCGTGCGTAGGGGTCGCTACCTTGACGCTTCAGCTCGGTCAAGGTGGCGAAGGTATCTTCGCCAAAGGCGACAACGGCAAGAAATGTATAGCCAGCCTGCAAGGGGGTTGTGGGAACGTGGGGGCGTATCCGCAGCAACTCGGCTGCCAGGAGTTTGGCCTCGCTAAGAGTAGTGATCCCAAGAAGCGGGTCAATGGCGATTGGGGACGCAGACGCCAAGTCTGGACGGTTAGTGCCGATCCGAAACCACTCCACCTTGTTCTGCCCGAGGCCCTCAGCCATGTGTCCGAGGGTCAGATCCCACAGCTTGGACAGGGTCTCGTCGTCTGCAACGTCGGTGTCGATCGTCGTGACGCCGTGGCGGGCCAGCACCATCGGGTACAGCACGTCGAAGCCCAGATTCGTCAACACCGGCCCCTCGAGATAGCACGGCTTGCCCGTGTCAGGACAGAAACCCAGATACGCTGCCCCTGTCTTCGAATCGCGTTCGGCGTGCCGGTACAGCGCCGCGAATGTCTTTGTCGCAGAAGCAACCACGTGTTCCCGTTGGTCGCGATAGTCCAGTAGAGCCCTACGGTCGTGCTCGTCGCCGGCCAAGGCCTGTGGTTGTTCAAACGTCTGCTGGTAAGCCCCAAGTTCGGCCACTGCCTGCGTATATCCCACTGGCCAGCCATAGGCCTGATCGAACATGCACAACACCGCGGAGCTAACTTCGGGCTCGTCGCCTTTCTCCAGTGCGGCCTGCAGCTGGCGGTGAGGGCCGCCCGCGTCGGCGACGCTTTGTTGGCTGAACCGAAAATACTCCCGCGTGTCCTTCAAGAACCTTGCGAAGGCCGGTGTGTTCTCTGTTCCAGAAATCATGCCCAATCTTAACTAACATTACCTAACATTTGACATGTTTTCTCTGTTATTAGTGGTGGGTGGTTTGGCGAGGCGAGGAAGTGCAATGGACCGGAGCAGGCTGCTCAGGATTCAACCGGAGCCGACAGACACTCCGCCGCCACACAGGTGGAGTCGTTCCAAGCCGTCCCTCTGGGGCCAAATCAGGCTGTCACCGCCAAACTTCAGCACCGCGCCGATGAGCTGGTGGGCCTGACGCACCCGAGAAGCGCTGAGCCCCCTGCCTTCGAACCGTGCCGACCCATCGACCGACAAGCCGCTGACCCACACTTGCAGGTCATCGAAGCTGACTTCACGCAGCGGTACATCCTTCCGGCGCGGCAATATCACCGTGTCAAGGAGTGAGCGGTAACCCCGCGACGGTCTTGGGTGCACGGGTGGCCCTTGGTGGATATCCACCGCTCGGCAATCACGCCGAAGGTGACGCCGGACAACGCCGGGTCGGTCCAGGTGCCGGTTACCTGATCGCTGACTTGCTTGTTCAGCCAGTTGGTCGCGTCGACCTTGCGGCTGAACCCCCGAGCATGCTCCCGGCCCTGATCATCGACATACCTTGCCCGCCACCGGCTGCGAACCGCCGGGGGAGTGGTGACTCCTGTCGCGCCCAAACGACACTCACGTGCCCGACCCAACGGGGTCGAGGGACGCGGCCTGCTCGAAACCGACGTTGTGAGGGGCGATCAACCCGCGCCAGGCGTCGGCCGATGAGGGACCTCAGGCCGCGTGGGCTGACATGGCCGCCGGATGTTCATGTCAGTGTAAGGACTCAGGACATTCTTGACGTTTTGTCGTCAGGAGATGCTTGACGGCTTCTGGGGGTTGGCTCCTGCGCC
>NZ_LQOY01000205.1 GCF_002101675.1 Mycobacterium gordonae
GCCACCACCGCCACCGCCGTCGACCACCGCGGCGCCCCCGACCGCGAGCAGCACCACCGCCGCGGCCCCACCCCCGGCGACCACCACGCCGGCCGGCCCGCGGCAGGTCACCTACTCGGTGACCGGGACCAAAGCCCCCGGCGACATCATCTCCGTCACCTACGTCGACGCGTCTGGCCGGCGTCGCACGCAGCACAACGTGTACATCCCGTGGTCGATGACCGTCACACCGATCTCGCAATCGGATGTGGGTTCGGTGGAGGCGTCGAGCCTCTTCCGTGTCAGCAGACTCAACTGCTCGATCATCACCAGTGACGGAACGGTGTTGTCGTCCAACACCAACGACTCGCCGCAGACGAGCTGTTGATGGTCGGCAGATATTCGGCGTACCGGCGTGGGTCGGACCCGGTCGTCAACCCGGAGATCATCGACCGCGTCATGATCGGGGCGTGCGCGGCCATCTGGCTGGTGCTGGTAGGCGTCAGCGTGGCGGCCGCCGTGGCGCTGGCGGACCTGGGCCGCGGTTTTCACAAAATGGCGCGGACTCCCCACACCACCTGGGTGCTGTATGCCGTCATCATCGTTTCCGCCTTGATCATCGCCGGTGCTATCCCGGTGCTGCTGCGCGCCCGCCGGATGACGCAGGCCGAACCGGTGGTGCGCTCCCGTGCCCTGCAGGGTGGAGCCGTCCGGCCGCCCAAGCAGATCGGGCGGACCGGTGGCCGCGTCGCCGTCGAGCCGGCGCGCCGGGAGCCGGTCAAAGCTTATGGCGCGCTTGACGAATGGTCCGGCGCCGTGGTCGACCGCATCTGGTTGCGGGGGACACTGGCATTGACGAGCGCTATCGGGACCTCTTTGATCGCCGTCGCGGTGGCGACCTATCTGATGGCCGCCGGGCACGACGGGGCCTCATGGGTCAGTTACGGTGTCGCCGGTGTGATCGCGGCCGGGCTGCCGGTGATCGAGATCCTTTATGTGCGGCAGCTTCGCCGCGGCCAGGTCGCGCACTGAGTTCGTGCCGCCTTGCGCTGTTGACTCTGCGGTGAGGGTGCGGAAGTGCGAGTGGCCGCTGCCCTGAGCGCAGGCCCAACACCCCTCTGACGACAAAGCGACAAAGCAAAGCCGCCGCCCCCGGGAGCGGGGACGGCGGCTCAGCGCTTCGCTGCGGGCTGCCTAGCCGTGTCCGTTGGAGTGCCCGTTGGAGTGCCCGTTGGACCCGTTGGCGGAGCCGTTAGAGCCCTCCTGGTGCTCCCGCAGGGCGGTCAGTGCACGCACTTCGGCGGCGTGGCCCGCCTCGCGCAGTGCCGCATCCTCCGAGACCGGGTCGGCGCGCAGGAAGCTGCCGCTGCCCGGCGAGCCGGCCGACCCCAGCTTGTTCATCTTCTTGGGCAATGCCGCGCCCTGGTACTCGAGCGCCAGCGGGTGGCCGTGGTCGTCGACCGGGCCGAGCGGTTGGTGCAGCTCGATGTAGGCACCGTGGGGCAGCCGCTTGATGATGCCGGTCTCGACACCGTGCTCGAGCACCGCACGGTCACTGCGCTGCAGCCCCACGGCCCACCGGTAGGCGATGAAGTAGACCAGCGGCGGCAGCACCACCATGCCGATACGCCCGATCCACGTCGTCGCATTCAGCGAGATGTGGAACTTGAACGCGATGATGTCGTTCATAGCGCACAGCGTGAGGACCATGTAGAAGGCGATCGCCATCGCGCCGATCGCGGTGCGCACCGGAGCGTCGCGCGGCCGCACCAGCAGGTTGTGGTGCGCGTAGTCCTTGGTGAACCGCTTCTCCAGGAACGGATAGACAACCAGCAGGCCGAACACCAGGCCCATGATGATGGCGACCCACACGACCGCCGGAATGGTGTGGTGCCAGAAGTAGAACTCCCATGGCGGCCAGATACGAGCCAGGCCCTCCGTCCACATCATGTAGAAGTCCGGCTGTGAGCCCGCCGACACCTGAGACGGCTTGTAGGGGCCCAGATTCCAGATCGGGTTGATCTGCAACAGACCGCCCATCAGGCCCAGCACTCCGACGATCGCCGCGAAGAAGGCGCCGGACTTGACCGCGAAGGTGGGCATGACGCGCACGCCGACCACGTTGTGCTCGGTGCGCCCCGGGCCGGGGAACTGGGTGTGCTTCTGGAACCACACCAACGCCATGTGCGCGCCGATGAGGGCCAGGATGATGCCCGGGATCAGCAAGATGTGCAGGGCGTAGAGCCGGGGGATCAGGATGGTGCCCGGGAAGTCCCCGCCGAACAACGCCCAGTGCAGCCAGGTGCCGATGATCGGCATGCCCAGCGTGATCGACGACAGCGCCGCCCGCAGGCCGATACCCGAGAGCAGGTCGTCGGGCAGGGAGTAGCCGAAGTAGCCCTCGAACATCGACAGGATCAGCAGCAGCGACCCGATGACCCAGTTCGCCTCACGAGGCCGGCGGAACGCGCCGGTGAAGAAGATGCGCGCCAGGTGCACCATGATCGACGCCGAGAACATCAGCGCCGCCCAGTGGTGGATCTGACGGACGAACAGACCGCCGCGGACCTCGAAGGAGATGTTCAGCGCCGTCTCGTATGCCCGCGACATCTCGACGCCACGCAGCGGCTGATACACGCCGTTGTAGGTGACCTCGGCCATCGACGGGTCGAAGAACAAGGTCAGGTACACGCCGGTGATCAGCAGCACGATGAAGCTGTACAGCGCGATCTCACCCAGCAGGAACGACCAGTGCGTCGGGAACACCTTGTTGAGCTGTCGGCGCACCGCCGCTGACGGGTGGTACCGCGAGTCAACGTCATTGCCCTGGCGGGCCAGTACGTCGCCGATCTTCGGGGGACTCAATTTTGGACTCATGTTGTTGTGCGCTCCCAGAATGCCGGTCCCACGGGTTCGATGAAGTCACCGTTGGCGACGAAATACCCGTCGGAGTCGATTGTGATGGGCAGCTGAGCCAACGCACGAGCGGCCGGGCCGAAGATCGGCTTGGCGAAGTGCAATGCGTCGAACTGCGACTGGTGACACGGGCACAGAATTCGGTAGGTCTGTTGTTCGTAAAGTGATGCGGGGCAACCCAAGTGCGAGCATACCTTGGTGTAGGCGAAGAACTCGCCGAAGTTGAAGCTCTCCTGCCCCTGGCGCTTGACGACCTTGTCCACATCGCCGGGCTTGACGCGGATGAGCATCACCGGGTTGCGCACACCCAGCGAGATCGCCGACAGCTTCTCGTGCGATTCCACCGTGGTGCCGTCGCCGTCGGACTCCCGCCACGGAAAGACCGTCTCCATGCCGCCGGCATCCATGTCCTCCGGGCGCATCTTGGTGTACGGCGGTCCGTCGTGGGCCCCGGTGGCCCGAGCCAGGTAGATGGTCTCGCCCTTGAAGCGCGGAGTCCACCCGGACGTCCACAGCTCCGCTTTCATGCCCTCGGCGGTGGGAACGACCGGCTTCCACGGGTTCTTGATCAAGCCGCCGGCAAACGCGACCAGGGTGCCCAGGCCGAATGCGCCCAAGCCGATCCCCAACGACGCGCCGATCAGCTTGCGGCGTCCGACCGTCGAACCCTCGTACGCATCGGCCAGGTTGGCCACCACGGTCTTGCGGTCGATCTCCCGAGAGGCGCCGTCGTGGCGGTCCTGGATCGTGATCTCTTCGGGGATGAAGCGCTTCTGCAGCAGCACCGCGCCGATGGCGATCGACAGGATGGACATGCCGAAGGTGAAGCCGTACAGCGGCGTGGCCAGCGAGTAGAGGAAGTTACCCGAGCTGCCGTTGGGCTTGTACTCCCACGGCCAGAACAGGAAGACCAGCAGCAGAGCCAGGCCGAAGAACCCGCCCAGCAAAAGCCAGCCGGCGACACCACGCGCGGCCCGCTTCTCGGCCTTGGTGCCCTCGACGGGCCAGCGCGGCTCCTTGTAGGCGATCTGGACGCCGTCCATCTTGCTGCCGAGCGCGAGCAGTTCCTCACGGGACATGCGGGCCAGCGCCGCGTCGTCAGGCTCCGTTTCGCCCGCGTGGGTGCTGGTGTCGGTGTCCGAACCGATCTTCGCGGTTTGTGTCACTTCAGACTCGTCGCTCATGAGCGCGCCCCAATCCACAGTGCCAGCCCGATGGCCGAGACCATGCCGATGATCCATGCCGCCATGCCCTCGGGCGCGGGTCCGAAGCCACCCAGTCCGTAGCCGCCCGGGGAACGTTCCTCGGCGGCGGTCCGCACGTACGCGATGATGTCCTTCTTCGATTCGAAGGACAGCTGACGGTCGGAGAACTTCGGCATGTTCTGCGGGCCGGTCAGCATCGCGGTGAGAATCTGCTGCTCGTTGGCCTCGCCGAGGTCGGGTGCGTACTTGCCCGACGACAGCGCGCCGCCCTTACCGGTGAAGTTGTGGCACGAGGCGCAGTTGAGCCGGAACAGGTCGCCGCCGCGGCCCAGGTCGCTGCCGCGCAGCGACTGCATCGCAAGGCTGCCGTCGGGGTTGCGCACGACGGTGGGGCCGCCGCCGCTGGCCTGCACGTAGGCGCCGATCGCGTCGATCTGGGCCTCGTCGAAGATCGGCTCCTTGCGCGGCGCCTGAGCCTCGCCGCGCATGGCGGGCATCCGGCCGGTCGACACCTGGAAGTAGACGGCCGCCTCGCCGACGCCGATCAGGCTGGGCCCGTGGTCGGGCACACCCTGCAGATTGGCGCCGTGGCACGACACACATGACGTGTCAAACAGCTGCTTTCCGGTGCGCAGCAAGGCCGAGCCGGACTCGTCGGCGACCGCGACCTGCGGCGTCGGCGTGAGGACGGCTGCCAACCCACCGGCGATGGTGAGAGCGATCAGCAGCAATAGTCCGCCGGACAGCCGACGGTGCAGACGCCGTCGGGAACGACCACTCTTGCTGCCACCGGATCGGGTGAACCCCAGTCTTTTCAACTGAGCACTCCTGTCGTTTCCTAATTCGGGGCTGCGGTCTTAACGGATGAAATAGATGACGGCGAACAGCGCAATCCACACGATGTCGACGAAGTGCCAGTAGTACGAGACGACGATGCTGGCGGTCGCCTGCGCCGGGGTGAACTTGCTCATCGTGGTGCGGACCAGCAGGAAAATGAAGGCGATCAGACCACCGGTGACGTGCAGGCCGTGGAAGCCGGTGGCCAGATAGAACACGCTGCCGTAGGCGCTGCTGGGGATCGTCGTCCCGTGCGTCACCAGATGCACGTACTCATAGGCCTGGCCGCAGATGAAGAACAGCCCCATCAGGAAGGTGATCACGTACCAGCGCCGCAGGCCGAAAACGTCGCCACGTTCGGCCGCGAACACGCCCATCTGGCAGGTGAACGACGACGCGATCAGCACCAGCGTCACCGGCACGGCCTGGTACAGATTCAGCTCGGTCGGCGGCGGCGGCCAGTTCCCGCCGGCCTGCGCTCGCGCCGTGAAGTAGAACGCGAACAGGCCAGCAAAGAACATGAGCTCGCTGGAGAGCCACACTATGGTGCCGACACTCACCATGTTGGGGCGGTTCAGCGAATGGACTCGCGACGTAATCGCAGTACCCGAGGTCCCTACAGCACTCGTCACATCCGCAAGTATGACGCTTTGTAGTTGTCGAAGACTACCCGGGTCACAAATTTCTGAGATTTCGTGTCGTGCGGGTTGTCTGGCGGTCGGGGGCGCGCTGTTGGGAGCAGCGGATTCTCGTGGGACCATCGGCGACGTGGCTGCGTCGTCTGAGGCTGTTTCGTCCGCCGCACCGTCGTGGCCGCGGGTGCTGGGGCGCTTGACCGACCGGCTGAACCTGCCCCGCGGAGAGGCCGCGTGGGCGATGGACCAGATCATGACCGGCGCCGCGCAGCCGGCCCAGATCGCCGCGTTCGCCGTGGCGATGAAGATGAAGGGCCCGACGTCCGACGAAGTCAGCGAATTGGCCGGCGTGATGCTCGACCATGCCCGGGCGATGCCGGAGGGCGCCATTCCCGACGACGCGGTCGACGTCGTGGGTACCGGTGGAGACGGTGTGAACACCGTGAACCTGTCCACGATGGCCTCGATCGTGGTGGCGGCCGCCGGGGTGCCGGTGGTCAAGCACGGCAACCGCGCCGCGTCCTCGCTGTCCGGCGGCGCCGACACGCTCGAGGCGCTCGGGGTGCGCATCGACCTAGGGCCCGAAGAGGTCGCCCGCAGCCTCGCCGAGGTCGGAATCGGTTTTTGCTTCGCGCCGCAATTCCATCCGTCCTACCGCCATGCGTCCGTGGTGCGCCGTGAGATCGGTGTGCCTACGGTATTCAATCTTCTTGGGCCGCTGACGAATCCAGCCAGGCCGCGGGCCGGGTTGATCGGCTGCGCGTTCGCCGATTTAGCCGACGTCATGGCCGGCGTGTTTGCTGCACGCCGTTCCAGTGTGCTGGTGGTGCACGGTGACGACGGGCTCGACGAGCTCACCACCACCACGACCAGCACGATCTGGCGGGTGCAGGCCGGCACCGTGGACAAGCTCAAATTCGATCCCGCGGGATTCGGTTTCGCGCGCGCCGAACTCGACGAGCTGCGCGGTGGCGACGCCGCGGCCAACGCCGCGGAGGTGCGGGCCGTGCTGGCCGGCGCCAGGGGGCCGGTGCGCGACGCGGTGGTGCTCAACGCCGCGGGCGCGCTCGTCGCTCACGCGGGGCTATCCAGCCGCGCTGAATGGTTGCCGGCGTGGGAGGACGGGTTGGGGCGGGCCAGCGCCGCGATCGACAGCGGCGCGGCCGAACACCTGCTCGCGCGATGGGTGCGGTTCGGCCAGCAGGTCTGAGTGCGCTTCGGCCTGGCGACCCGCCAGCCGCGCCGACCGTGCGGTGGCCGCCCACGCCGCCCACGCGCCCGCCGCGCCCAGCGGAGTCGCCCAGCCCGCTTCGTCGGCACCGATCACCCGCACGATCCGCACGCCCGGTGTGGCCAGCCAGCGGGCAATCAGCGCGGTTTCCTCGACCAGTGCGCCGCCCAGCGGGGCCGGTGTCGGGAGGATCATTTGCGCCCCAGCTGCAATCGCGTCGATCACCGGCATCGGGGGCACTCCCCGCCGGGCGCCGCCGGCGGCTGCGAGCTGGCCGTGTCTGATGACCGCGAAGTGGTAGCCGCCCGAACCGTCGGGCGCCGCGGCGATCAGCTCGGGCAGCGCGGTCAGGGCCCGCAGGCGCTGGCCCCGCCACAGCGCCTCGACGGCGGTGGCGACGTGGTCGCGCAGCCGGGCCGCACTTTCGTAGTGGTGACGCCCGGCCAGCGCGGCCACCTGCTCGGCGGCCGCGCCCAGCGCGGAGTTGTCCGACCCGTCGATCAGCGCCTCGGCGCGTCGGGTCGCATCGGCGTATTGCTCGGCCGTCACAGCGCGGGCGGCGGGACAGGGTGCCAGCTCCACCTCGGGGCAGAGCGGACCGTGCAGCGCCGAGCGCCCCAGCCGTTTCGTACACGTCCGCACGCCGGTGAAGCGGGCCAGCAGTGCGGCGGTGTCGGCCGCGTCCGTGCGCGAGCGGAACGGCCCGATGGCCCGCTGGTGCCTGGGGTTGCGGATCACCGAGAACCGGGGGAACGCCTCATCGGTCAACACCACCCACCACCAGCGGTGCGGAAACTTCGAGCGGCGGTTGTACGGCGGGGCGTGCGCGGCCAGCAGCCGCAGCTCACGCACACCGGCCTCCAGTGCATGGGCGCATTCCACGTGGTCCACGCCGTCCGCCAGGCCGACCATCTCCTTCATCCGGCCACGCGGGTCGCTGCCGTTGAAGTACTGGTTCACCCGGCGCCGCAGGTCGACTGCCGTGCCGATGTAGAGCACCTCGCCGGCGGGGCCGCGGAACAGATAGACCCCGGGGCACTGGGGCAGTCGGTCGGCCAATACCCGCTTGCGGCGCTGCGCCGGGGTGACGTCCGGCAGGTACGAGCGCAAGTCGGCGTAGGTGTGGATGCCCTGATTGCCGACTCGCTCGATGAGTGCGTGCAACACCTCGACGGTGGCGCGGGCGTCGTCGAGGGCGCGGTGGGTGGGCCGGGTCGCGACGGCGAAGATCCGCGCCAGCTCGGCCAGCCGCACGCTGGGGGCTTCTTCCCGGCTCAACACCCGGCGCGCCAGCCGGACCGTGCACAACACCCGCGACCGCGGCCACTTGAGCTGGCACCGTTCGGCCGCGGCCCGTAGGAACCCGATGTCGAAGCCGGCGTTGTGGGCCACCAGCACCGAGTCGCCGACGAACTCGAAGAACATCGGCAGCACGGCCTCGATGGTCGGGGCGTCACACACCATGGCCGTGGTAATGCCCGTGAGCCGGACGATCTGGGGTGGGATGCTGCGTTGCGGGTCGACCAGGGTGGCGAATTCACCGAGCACCGCGCCGCCACGCACCTTGACCGCGCCGATCTCGGTGATCGCGTCCGGGGCGGCGCCGTCACGGCCCTTGGCGCGTCCGCCGGTGGTTTCCAGGTCCACCACGACGAAGGTGGTCTCGCGCAGCTGCGATTCGTCGGGGGCGCTCAAGTCGTCCAGCCCGGCGAAGCTGAGTTGAGTCCCACCGGTCGCACTCATGGCGGTGACGTTAGGCATCCGCACCGACAGCCAACGGTTCCCACGCCGGGTGTCGTTGTCGGTGGCCGGCGTTACCGTGCGGTGCAGATCGACTTTGGAGTGAGAGTGCTAGGGAGAGGACCGACCCAGATGGGACACAGCAAGGGCACCGAAAGGGCCGGTGGCGCAGCGGCCAGGCCGGGAGAGCCGGTGGTCATCGACTGCGACGATTGCGCGGTCCGCGGGCCGGGATGCCGCGAGTGTGTGGTGAGCGTTCTGCTCGGGGTGCCCGAAACCCTTTCGTACGACGAACAAGTCGCGCTCGAGACGTTGGCCGAGGCGGGCTTGGCGCCGCGACTGCGTCTGGTGCCTATCCGGCGCGATCGTGATCTGCCGACTAGCGCAATGACCCGGCGGGTCGTGTAGGGTCGACGACGGCCAGAAACCCTGTCTCACATAGAAATGACATAAATCTACCCAATTTCTTAACTCCCCCCTTTGGACAAACGTCGATATCGTTTCGTAACCTGTTTGAGACCTAAACCAGCTCGGCGAATTCACGTCGATGGCAGTTTAAGGAAGCAAATCTTGAGGCTCGACTGTAGGCATTCGATCGCGCGCGTCATCAAGCGGTTCGCCATCGGTTCGTTCGCGAGCTTCATCGTGTTCTCGGGGATCACGGCCGCCGGCGCACTGGCCGATCCTGCCGACGACGCGTTGGCGAAACTCAACGAGCTTTCCCGGCAGGCCGAGCAGACCACCGAGGCGATGCACAGCGCACAGCTGGATCTGAACGAGAAGCTCGCCGCCCAGCAGGCCGCGGAGCGCAAGCTGACCGACGACCAGGCCAAGCTGGAAGCCGCGAGAGCGCGCTTGGCCAACTTCCAGGGCGCGGTGAACAAGGTTGCCGCCGCGACGTATATGGGTGGCCGCACCGATGGTCTAGACGCCATCCTGACGGCCGCGTCGCCGCAGTCGCTGATCGACGGGCTTGCAATACAGCGGGTGATGGCGGGTCAGATGTCCTCGCAGATGGCCAGTTTCAAGGCCGCCGGCGAGGAGGCGGTGAAGGCCGAGCAGGCGTCCGCAAAGTCCGCTGCCGACGCCAAGGCCGCCGCCGAGCAGGCCGCGGCTGTGCGGGCGAACTTGCAGCACAAGCAAAGCCAGCTGCAGGTGCAGATCGCCGTCGTCAAGTCGCAGTACCAGGCGTTGACTCCGGAGCAGCGCACCGCCCTGGCCAATCCCGGACCGGCCCCCGATCGAGTACCGGATCGCGGGCCCGGTGCGCCCGCTCCCGCTCCGGAGGCACTGCCGCCGGGCGCCCCGGTGCCGCCCGAAGGCGTCCCCGGTGAGGCACCCGCTCCTGGCGGGGCAGCCAACGTGCCCTTCACGGGTGGCGGCGGTGGTGGCGACCGCGCGGTCGTGGTGCAGGCTGCGTTGACCCAGATCGGCAGTCCCTACGTGTGGGGCGGCGCCGCTCCCGGGGGATTCGACTGCTCGGGCCTGGTCATGTGGGCGTTTCAGCAGGCCGGCATCTCGCTGCCGCACTCCAGCCAGGCGCTGGCGCATGGCGGTCAGCCGGTCTCCTTGTCTGACCTGCAGCCCGGCGACGTGCTGACCTTCTACTCCGACGCGTCGCACGCCGGGATTTACGTCGGCGACGGGATGATGGTCCACTCGTCCACCTTCGGCCAGCCGGTCCGCGTGGTGCCGATGGACTCGTCCGGTCCCATCTACGACGCCCGCCGCTACTGACCGTTCCGGCCCCAAGGCGCCGGCTCCACATACTGCTGGCCGGTATCTTCGCCGCCGAGCTGATCGCCGCGGTCATGCTCCCGGGGCACGAGCGCGCCGCCGCCGCGGTACCGGTCGTTTCCCGCTCCCAGCCCGTCACGACGATGTCGTCTGCCGGAGACCGGGTCGTGCGACTGGTCAACCTGGGCGGCTCGGAGTCCGACCGCCTGCTGTCGCGGGTCACCGCTGATCTCGACGGTGCCGTCGATGCGGTCGTCGGTTTCTGGGGCGTCGACTGGACGCATGAGATCGCGGTGGTGGCTACCGGATCGGACGAGCAGTTTCAGCAGGCCGCCGGCGGCGGCACAGCTTCGCAGTGGGCGGACATCGCGGCGGTGACAGTGGCCGAACGCGTCGATCCGGTGGCCCGGACGATGGTCGATGCCCGCATCGTGCTGGCTCCCGGCGCGACGCAGATGAGTGCACAAGCCCTACGAATAGTGCTCAGCCATGAGCTTTTCCACTATGCGGCCCGGGTGGACACCGCCCTGGACGCGCCGCGTTGGCTCACCGAAGGGGTGGCCGATTACGTCGCCCGGCCGCAGACCGCGCTGCCCGCCGATGCCCAGACCGGCGCGCAGTCGTTGCCGACGGACGACGACCTCGACACTCCCGGGCCGCAACGCTCCCTGGCCTATGACCGGGCGTGGTGGTTCGCCAGGTTCGTGGCCGATACCTACGGGCCGGCCAAGTTGCGCGAACTGTATGTCGCGGCATGTGGTGTCGGGCACGTCGATCTGGCCACAGCCGTCGACCGGTCGCTGGGCATCGACGTGGCCGGTCTGCTGCCACGCTGGCAGCGCTGGACGGCCGGCCGCACCTAGATCCGGTTCGGGTCGCCGTGAACGTGCACTCCGGTACGACGACACGCCGCGGCGAGCGGCATTCCGCGCACCCTCGCCGCGGGGCGGCGGGCTCCTCAACGCGCCGCTGCCGCGGCGTGCATCGTCGCCCGCTAACCTCACGGGGTGGCTCGGGTCCTGCTGGTAACCAACGACTTTCCCCCGCGACGCGGGGGCATCCAGTCCTACCTGGGGGAGTTCGTCAATCGGCTGGTCGACTCCGGGACGCACAGCGTGACGGTGTACGCGCCAAAATGGAAGGGCGCCGAGGCTTTCGACGAAGCGGCCGACTCGGCGGGTTATCGGGTGCTGCGCCATCCCACCACGCTGATGCTGCCAGTCCCCACCGTCGACGCCCGGATGCGCCGGCTCATCGACGACAACGACATCGACACGGTCTGGTTCGGAGCCGCCGCCCCGCTGGCCCTGCTGGCGCCGCGCGCCCGCCAGGCCGGCGCCACACGTGTGCTGGCCAGCACCCACGGCCACGAAGTGGGCTGGTCGATGCTGCCGGTCGCGCGATCAGTGCTGCGCAGCATCGGCGATCACACCGACGTCGTGACCTTCGTCAGCCGCTACACCCGGTCAAGGTTCGCGCCGGCGTTCGGACCCAGTGCCGCGCTGGAATATCTCCCGCCCGGAGTGGACAGCGACCGCTTCCGGCCCGACCCTGCCGCGCGCGCTGAACTGCGCAAACGCTATCGGCTGGGCGAGCGGCCCACGGTGGTGTGTCTGTCCCGGCTGGTGCCCCGCAAAGGGCAGGACATGCTGATCAAGGCCCTGCCGGCGATTCGCCGGCGCGTCCCGGGCGCGGCGCTGGTCATCGTCGGCGGCGGGCCCTACCTCGAGACGCTGGGCAAGCTCGCGCGCGAATGCGAGGTGGAAGACCACGTCACCTTCACCGGCGGCGTTCCGGGTGACGAACTGCCCGCCCATCACGCCATGGCCGATGTGTTCGCGATGCCGTGCCGCACCCGCGGCGCCGGCATGGACGTCGAGGGCCTGGGCATCGTCTTCCTGGAGGCCTCGGCCACCGGCGTTGCGGTGGTGGCCGGCGACTCCGGAGGAGCCCCGGAAGCGGTGCAGCACAACAAGACTGGACTGGTGGTCGACGGCAACTCGGTGGACGAGATCGGCGAGGCCGTCACCGAGTTGCTGATCGACCGCGACCGGGCCGCCGCGATGGGCGCCGCCGGGCGCGACTGGGTTCGCAGCGAGTGGCGCTGGGACCTGCTGGCCGCCCGACTGGAAAAGCTGCTCGGTGCTCAGTCTTTCGAGTAGATCGCCTCGATGTCGGAGGCGAACTTCTCGGCGACCACGTTTCGCTTCACCTTCATCGTCGGTGTCAGCTCGCCGGTGTCCTCGGTGAAATCGACAGGCAAGATGCGGAACTTGCGGATCGACTCGGCGTGCGAGACCTGCTGGTTGGCTTGCTTGACCGCCGCGTCGATCTCGGCGACCAGATCCGGATCGGTGGCCAACTCGCCCACGGTCGCTGCCGAGTTCTTGTGATGGTGGTGCTTCCAGCCCTCGAACGCTTCGGGGTCGATGGTGATCAGCGCGCCGATGAACGGCTTGGCGTCCCCGACCACCATCGCCTGGCTGATCAGCGGGTGGGCCCGCAACTGGTCTTCCAGCACGGCGGGCGCGACGTTCTTCCCGCCCGCTGTGACGATGAGCTCCTTCTTGCGGCCGGTGATGCTGACGAAACCGTCTTCGTCGACAGCGCCGAGATCGCCGGTGCGGAACCAGCCGTCGCTGAACGCCTCCTGGGTGGCCTGCTCATTGCGCCAGTAGCCGCTGAATACCACGCCCCCGCGCACCAGCAGTTCTTTGTCCTCGGCGATTCGCAGGCTGTTGCCCGGCACCAGCTTGCCCACCGTGCCGATCTTGAGGCCGTTGATCTGATTCACCGTGATCGCCGCACTGGTCTCGGTCAACCCGTAACCCTCGTAGATGGTCACGCCCACACCGCGGTAGAAGTGCCCGAGCCGCGCACCCAGCGGGGCCCCGCCGGAGACGGCGGCGTGGCACTCACCACCCAGCGCGGCACGCAGCTTCCCGTAGACCAGGCGGTCGAACACCGCGTGCTTGGCGCGCAGCACCATTCCGGGCTTGCCGTCGTCTTGGGCGCGGCTCCAATCGACCGCCGTCTGCGCGGCTGCCTTAAAGACAGCACCTTTGCCGTCGTTGGCGGCGTTCTGCTCGGCGGTGTTGTACACCTTCTCGAATACCCGCGGAACCGACACCACCACAGTCGGTTTGAACTCCGCCAGCAGCGGCAGCAGGTTCTTGATGTCACTGGTGAATCCGACGGTCACTTTGCTGGTGAAAGCCGCCAGGGTGAGCGCACGGGCCAGCACGTGGGCCAGCGGCAAGAAGACCAGCAGGCGTTGCCCCTCGCACAACAACGTGGGCAGGCACTCGGCGGTGCCGCGGATCTCGTGCAGCAGATTGGAGTGGGTGAGTTGGCAGCCCTTCGGCCGGCCCGTGGTGCCAGAGGTATAGATGAGAGTCGCCGGAGCGTCGGAGCGCAGGCCCTGTTGCCGCGCCGTCAGTTCGGCCGCTTCGACCGATGCGCCGGCCTCCACCAACTGGTCCAATGCCTTCGGGCCGGCGCCGTTGATGTGCAGTACGCGGCGCAGGGCGGGCAGGTCGCCGGTGAGCTCCGTGACGATGGCCGCGTGCGCATCGGTTTCGGCGAATGCCAGCACCGCTTCGGAGTCCTGCAGTACCCAGCGCACCTGCTCGGCCGACGAGGTCTCGTAGATAGGCACGGTTACCGCGCCCACCGACAGGATCGCCAGGTCCAGGATCGCCCACTCGTAGCAGGTGGCCGAGAAGATCGAGACGCGGTCACCGGGCTGGACACCCAGCGAAATCAAGCCCAGTGCGGCGGCACGAATCTGGTTGGCCGCCTCGGCGCAGCTGACGTCCGTCCACGCCCCGTCGACCCGGCGCCGGTAGATCACGTAGTCGGGGTCGTTGCGCTCGTGCTCGTACACCACAGCCGCGACGTTGTCGTGGTCGTAGACGGAAAAGCGGGCGGGGACACTGTACGAACGCACTCTCTTTACCTCGCTTGACCTCAGGCGGTGGCTTGCTGTTGCCCAGCCTATCGGTGGCATTCGCGCAGCCCGGCGACGGCCGGTGAGGGTCCGCCGCGATAGCCGGGCAGGTGAGGGCCGCACCGCTGCCACCCGGACCGGTATGTGAAGCTGAGGCGATGAACAGCATCCAGATCGCCGACGAAACCTACGTCGCCGCCGCTGGCGCGCTGGTCGGGGCCGCTATCGCAGACCGGTCGAAGTGGCGCCGGTGGTGGCCCGACCTGGACTTGAAGGTCACCGAGGACCGTGCCGACAAGGGCATGCGCTGGGCGGTCAGCGGCCCGCTGACGGGCACCATGGAGGTTTGGCTGGAACCGTCGATGGACGGGGTGATACTGCACTACTTCCTGCATGCCGAACCGACCGGCGTCTCGGCATCCGAGCTGGCCAAGCTCAACCTGGCTAAAATGACGCACCGTCGCCGCGTCGCGGGCAAGAATATGGCGTTCGAGGTGAAGACGACCCTGGAACGGTCGCGTCCCGTCGGGAGTTCTCCGGTAGTTTAACCGGGTCGAGACGGGTCAAGATCGGCATCAAGATTGCCCAGAGAGAGTACCGTTTCTGCCGGGAGATCTGGGGCACTCCCGCAATTGGCCGGGGTCGACCGGGAAAGGGAAACAGCCAAGTGGCGGACAAGACGAACCAGACGATTTACATCGACGCGGATCCAGCTGAGGTGATGAAGGCGATCGCCGACATCGAGTCCTACCCGGACTGGATCAATGAATACAAGGAAGTCGAAGTCCTCGAGGCCACCGACGACGGCTATCCCAAGAAGGCGCGGATGCTGATGGACGCGGGGATCTTCAAAGACACGCTGATCATGAATTACCAGTGGCCGGCCGACCGTGAGTCGCTGAGTTGGACACTGGAATCCAGCTCGCTGCTCAAGTCGCTCGAGGGCTCGTACCTCCTGGCGCCCAAGGGTTCTGGCACCGACGTCACCTACGAGCTGGCGGTGGACCTGGCCGTTCCCATGATCGGGATGCTCAAGCGCAAAGCCGAACGCAGGCTGATCGACGGCGCACTGAAGGATCTGAAGAAACGAGTCGAGGGCTGAGTGATTCCGTTCCGCCTACCGCGGCCCGGATCAGCCTCTTTGTCGGCAAGGGCGGGGTAGGGAAATCCACCCTGGCGTCCGCGACCGCGGTTTGCGATGCCAGCGGTGGTCAGCGCGTGCTCGTGGTGTCCACCGACCAGGCCCACTCGCTGGGTGACGTCCTGGGCGTCCCGGTTCCGCCGACCGGTCACGGCGAGCCCGTCCGGGTGCACGCCGACGATTCGCAGGCCGGTGGCGGTTACCTGGACGCACTGGCGCTGGACACCCTGGCACTGCTCGAGGACCGCTGGCGCGAGGTCGTCGGCGCGCTGGACGCCCGCTTCCCCGAATCCGAGCTGAGTCGCATTGCGCCAGAAGAACTTTCGGCGCTGCCCGGGATTCAGGAAGTCCTCGGGTTGCACGCCGTCGGCGAGCTCGCGATGTCCGGTCGTTGGGATCGCATCATCGTCGACTGCGCCTCGACGGCCGACGCGCTGCGGATGTTGACGCTGCCGGCCACGTTCGGGCTGTATGCCGAACGCGCGTGGCCGCGCCACCGCCGGCTCAGCATCGGCGTCGACGACCCGCGCTCGGCCGCGGTGGTGCAGCTGCTGGAACGGACCAGCGCCACGGTAGATCGGCTCAGCTCGCTGCTCACCGACGGCGACCTGGTCAGCGCGCACCTGGTGCTCACGCCGGAGCGGGTGGTCGCCGCCGAAGCGGCCCGCACGCTGGGATCGTTGGCGCTGATGGGTGTGCGGGTCGAGGAGTTGCTGGTCAATCAGGTGCTGGTGCGCGACGAAACCTACGAATACAGCAGCTTGCCCGACCACCCCGCGTTCTACTGGTACGCCGAACGGATCGCCGAGCAACGCGCGGTGCTCGAAGAACTCGACGCCACCATCGGCGATGTCGCGCTGGTGCTGGTGCCGCACCAGGCGGGCGAGCCGATCGGGCCCAAAGCGCTGGGAGGCCTGCTCGACAGCACCCGCCGGCGCCGCGGTGCGGCCCCGCCCGGGCCGCTGCACCCGGTGGTCGACCTCGAGTCCGGGACGGGATTGGAGTCCGTCTACCGGCTGCGGCTGTCGCTGCCCCAACTCGATGCCGGATCGCTGGCCCTGGGCCGTTCCGATGACGACCTGATCATCAGCGCGGGCGGTATGCGGCGCCGGGTTCGGTTAGCCTCGGTGCTGCGCCGGTGTACGGTGCTGGACGCGCATCTGCGGGGCAGTGAATTGACCGTTCGTTTTCAACCCGATCCGGAGGTATGGCCGAAGTGAGTAAGGCTCATACCGATGTCGGCCCCGAGCTGCGCAGACTGGCCCAGGCGATTCTGGACGGAATCGACCCGGCCGTGCGGGCGGCGGCCGGCATGGCGGTCGGTGGCGCACCCGGCAAGTGCCAGCAGGTCTGGTGTCCGGTGTGCGCGCTGGCGGCGGTCCTCAACGGGGAGCAGCACCCGTTGGTGACGGTCATCGCCGATCACAGCGTCGCCCTGCTGCAAGTGATTCAGTCCATCGTCGACGACATCGATCGTTCGGCGGCGCCGGAGGACGACGCCGCCGAAGACGGCGGGGGTGACCCCCCCGCCCCGGCCGCGAACGGCAAGGCCACCGCCAAGACGGGTTACCAGGCCATCCCCGTTACGCTGCAGGAGTGAGCCGGCACCGGGCCGGGTCTCGCGAGGTGGTCGCGGCCAGCGCGGGTGGGTACAGTTGGCGCAGACACCAACTGGTGTGGGCGAGAGGGAGGGCCAATGTGGTACTACCTGTTTAAGTACGTCCTCCTGGGCCCATTGCTGTCCTTGATCGGTCGCCCCAAAGTCGAAGGGCTGCACCACGTTCCGAGTTCCGGTCCGGCGATCCTGGCCAGCAATCACCTGGCGGTGATGGACAGTTTCTTCCTGCCGCTGGTAGTGCGGCGCAGAATCACTTTCCTCGCCAAGTCCGAATACTTCACCGGTACCGGGATCAAGGGCTGGTTCAATCGCTGGTTCTACACCGCCGTCGGACAGGTGCCGATCGACCGCACCGACTCTGAAGCCGCGCAGGCCGCACTGAACACCGCCGAGCAAGTGCTGGGTCAGGGCAAGTTGCTGGGCATGTATCCGGAGGGCACCCGCTCACCGGACGGGCGGCTCTACAAGGGCAAAACCGGCCTGGCGCGATTGGCCCTGCAGACCGGCGTCCCCGTCATCCCGGTCGCGATGATCGGCACCGATGTGGTGAACCCGCCCGGCACCACCATGCTGCGTTTCGGCCGGGTCACCGTCCGCTTCGGCAAGCCGATGGACTTCTCCCGGTTCGACGGCCTGGCCGGAAACCATTTCATCGAGCGCGCCGTCATCGACGAGGTGATGTACGAACTGATGGGCCTATCTGGCCAGGAGTACGTCGACATCTACGCCGCCAGCGTCAAGAACGGCAGCGCCGAAGACGGTGACGCAGAGGGCGCCAAACCGGAATCTTCGGTCGCCGCGCGAATCCCCGAGACCGCCGCCGGTTGAAGGCCGCTTGACGGCGGGCCGCGTTAAGCGGCCGCTACGGGTGTGCGTTCGCGCGGTGTCGAGCGCGTCGGCACAACCGCCGCGGTGACCGTCACGCCGGCGACCACGATGACGGCCAGCGCCCACCAGACGTAGGACATGCCCAGTAGCTGACGCCACCAGTTCGCCGTCGTCTCATGGTGCTTGGGCAGCAGGTCAATCGGCGACCAGTGCATCAAGGCCAGGCCAGCCACGGTGAGCACGCCCAGCGCAACGTTGCGGCGGCGCCAGGCCAGCACCCCGGTCACCAGGACCGCCGGCAACATCCACACCCAGTGGTGCGACCAGGACACCGGCGAAACCACCAGGCCGAACAGCGCGACGCAGATCACCGCCAGCGTCGGCTCGCCGGCTTTGAGGACCCGGCGCATCGCCCAGATGGTCGCGGCCAGCACCACCAGGCAGGCGAGCACCCAGAGCGGAAAACGCTCGTGCTGATCCAGCCCCAACCGGGCCAGCGAGCCCGCGATGTTCTGGTCGGTGTTCAGCGCCGCCTCACCGATGCGGTCGGTGTGCTGCAGCGTCTTCGTCCAGTACTCCCACGAGTCCTGCCAGGCCAGCGCGAAGCCCAGCACCGTCGCCCCCGCGAAACTCGCCACTGACGTCAGGGCGGCCCGGTTGTCGCGGCGCAGCAGGAAGTACAGCAGGAACACCGCCGGGGTGAGCTTGAGCGCGATCCCCAGCCCTAGCAGCAGACCCCGCGGCCAGGGCGTGCGACGGGGGAAGCAGTCGGCGATCACCAACGTCATCAACACGGCGTTGATCTGGCCGAAGGCGAAGTTGGACGCGATCGGTTCCAGCCAGATCGACGCGGGCGCGACGATCACGACGGCAAGCCACGCGCGGCGCAGCCATGCCGGACCGGGCAGCAGCCTCGAGTCGGCCCACACGTCGAGCCGGGTCAACACGATCATCGTCGACACCAGGAGGACCACCAACGTCAGCGCGGTGATCACCACGCTGGCGACGGGCATGCCCATCCAGGCGAACGGACTGAACGCGATCGCGGCCAGCGGGGGGTAGGTGAACGGAAGATCCACGATGGGTGTGTGGAACATCACGTTGCCGGTGTACAGCGGGCGCCCGTCCAGCCACGCCCGCCCGCCCATCTGATACACGTCGATGTCGATGCGATACGGAATGTGGCCGAACAACTGCCAGCACGTGTAGGTCAGTGCCAGGGCGGCAAGCAGCCAGAGCAGGCACCATAGCGAAACCCGCCCGAGTCGACTGGCCACCCCGGGCGACCGCAATTTACTCATGTCTACTCATTTTCAGGAGACAGCCTAATCGTTATTTGGGCTTGTTTTGCCCGCGCAGCGCGGCTTGCGGGTGTGGCGCGCCGGTCGGGCGTAGGTTTTTTTGAGTGCACCACTGGTTGCAGCACGACATCATCGACCGCGGCCGGCTGCCGCTGCTGTGTTGTCTGGTCGCCTTCATCCTGACGTTTTTCGTCACGCGGTCGTGTGTGCGCTTCATTCGTCACCGGGCCGACCGCAACCGTCCGGCCCGGTGGTGGCAGCCGCGGAATATCCACGTCGGCGCTGTGCACATCCACCATGTGGCGTTCGGGGTGGTGCTGGTGATGCTGTCCGGGCTGACCCTGGTGACCCTGGCGGTCAACGGTCAGCAACCTCAACTCACGCTGGCGGCAATACTTTTCGGAGTCGGCGCGGCGCTGGTGCTGGACGAGTACGCACTGATCCTGCACCTGTCCGATGTCTACTGGGAGGAAGACGGCCGCAGTTCGGTGGATGCGGTGTTCGCCGCGATCGCGGTAGCCGGGTTGTTGATGCTGGGCCTGCACCCGCTGATGTTCGTGCTGCCCATCCGCTACGACGGTGACTGGTTGACGCTGCAGAGCACGCTGGCCTCCGCGCTCGTGTTCACCCTGCCGTTGGCGGTGATCGTGCTGCTCAAGGGCAAGGTTTGGACCGGGCTGCTGGGCATGTTCATCGTGGTGCTGCTGATCGTCGGTGCGGTGCGGTTGTCCCGTCCGCACGCCCCGTGGGCGCGGTGGCGTTACACCGCCCGGCCGGCGAAGATGCGGCGCGCGCTGGCACGCGAACGCAGATGGCGGCGCCCGGTGGTGCAGGCCAAGCTGTGGCTGCAGGGCGCGATCGCCGGCACTCCGCGGCTGCCCGACGAGCGCACCGTGGATGCGCAGCTGGATCTCGAGGTGCACCCCGCGCCGCCGCCCGACAGCACCGGGCCCATCCCGATCGGGGGCTAGTAGGGGGCGCGAGGAGACGCAAAAGCCCCCGGGAGCGAACGCTCCACGGGGCTTTTGCGTCTCCTCGCGCAACGGGCGCAACTAAGCTGCGGCGGTGCGGTACTTCTACGACACCGAATTTATCGAGGACGGCCGCACCATCGAGTTGATCTCGATCGGGGTGGTCGCCGAGGACGGGCGGGAGTACTACGCCGTGTCCTCGGAGTTCGACCCCGGCCGAGCCGGCAACTGGGTGCGGGCCCACGTCCTGCCCAAACTGCCGTCGCCGTCGTCCCAGCTGTGGCGCTCGCGCCGGCGGATCCGCGCCGATCTGGAACAGTTCCTGGGCGTCAACGGCTCGGAGCCCATCGAGCTGTGGGCCTGGCTGGGCGCTTACGACCACGTGGTTCTGTGCCAGCTGTGGGGGACGATGCCTCAGCTGCCGAAAGCGATCCCCAGATTCACCCGGGAACTGCGCCAATTGTGGGAAGACCGGGGATCCCCGCGGCTGCCGCCCAGATCCGCCGATGCGCACGACGCGTTGGTCGATGCCCGGGATCAGTTGCGCCGCTTCCAGATAATCAACTCCCTGGACGGCGCGGGCTAGCGGCGTTCGCCCTGATCAGCCGCGAACGGCCACAGTTACCATGGACCGATGAACTGGACCGTCGACATTCCGATCGACCAGCTGCCGCCGCTGCCGCCGCTGCCTGCTGACCTGCGGGCGCAGCTCGACGCCGCACTGGCCAAGCCGGCCGCCCAGCAGCCGAGCTGGGACGCCGACGAAGCGGCGGCGATGCGCAAGGTGCTCGAAAGTGTGCCGCCGGTGACGGTGCCGTCGGAGATCGTCCGGCTGCAGGAACAGCTCGCGCAGGTCGCCAGGGGCGAGGCGTTCCTGCTGCAAGGCGGTGACTGCGCCGAGACCTTCACCGACAACACCGAACCCCACATCCGCGGCAACATCCGCACCCTGTTGCAGATGGCCGTGGTGCTCACCTACGGCGCCAGCATGCCGGTGGTGAAGGTGGCCCGTATCGCGGGGCAGTACGCCAAGCCACGGTCGGCCGACATCGACGCGCTGGGTTTGAAGTCCTACCGCGGCGACATGATCAACGGCTTCGCGCCCGACGCCGCGGTCCGCGCCCACGACCCGTCGCGGCTGGTACGGGCCTACGCCAACGCCAGCGCCGCGATGAACCTGGTGCGGGCGCTGACGTCGTCGGGCTTCTCTTCGCTGCACCTGGCGCACGACTGGAACCGGGAGTTTGTGCGCACGTCACCGGCCGGCGCGCGGTACGAGGCCCTGGCATCCGAGATCGACCGCGCGCTGCGGTTCATGAGCGCCTGCGGGGTGGCCGACCGTAACCTGCAGACCGCCGAGATCTACGCCAGCCACGAGGCTCTGGTCCTGGACTACGAGCGCTCCATGCTCCGGTTGTCTGACGACCCCGATGTGGAAGGCGGGGAACCGAAACTCTACGACCTGTCGGCGCACACCGTCTGGATCGGCGAGCGCACCCGCCAGCTCGACGGCGCCCACCTGGCGTTCGCCGAGGTGATTGCCAACCCGATCGGCGTCAAGATCGGTCCGACCATGACCCCCGAGCTGGCCGTCGAATACGTCGAGCGCCTGGATCCGCACAACAAGCCGGGCCGGCTGACCCTGGTGAGCCGGCTGGGCAACAACAAGGTGCGTGACGTGCTGCCCCCGATCATCGAGAAGGTGCAAGCGGCGGGCCACCAGGTGATCTGGCAGTGCGACCCGATGCACGGCAACACCCACGAATCGTCGACGGGCTACAAGACTCGCCACTTCGACCGCATCGTCGACGAGGTGCAGGGCTTTTTCGAGGTGCACCGCGCACTGGGCACCCACCCGGGCGGCATCCACGTCGAGATCACCGGCGAGAACGTGACCGAATGCCTCGGTGGGGCACAAGACATCTCGGACACCGATTTGGGCGGTCGGTACGAGACGGCGTGTGATCCCCGGCTGAACACCCAGCAGTCGCTGGAGCTGGCCTTTTTGGTCGCGGAGATGCTGCGCGACTAAAGAGCGACTAGAGCAGCGTGCTCAGGTGCACGCCGATCGTCCACCCGGCGGTCGCCACCAACCCGGTCAGCGTCACCACCACGGCCATCCAGATCAGCACCATCCGGCGGCCGTGCTGGCGCGCCCAGACGAATTCGTCGAGGGATATCCCGGCGAATTCACCTGAGTGCCCGACGTATTCGTCGTCCGTCTCGTCGAAGGCGTCCGGTGGCGCCGGCGCCGCGGAGTCGGACTCCCCGGGTTCGCGGGTGAACTGACGGGTCGGGTTCGGGGCCGGGCGCGCAGTCATCCGGCTGTGCTCCAGCGCCCGGTGCTGAGCGGAGTTGCGCGGCGCCGGAACCCGGAAGTCCGGCAATCCCAACTCCTCGACGATCGATTCCAGGTCAGCGGCCATCTCGATCGCATCGGCATACCGTTGTGACGCGTCGCGGGCGGTGGCGCACGCCACGAATTCGTCGAGTTGTGTTGGCACACCGTCGATTACGGAGCTCGGCGGCGGCACATCGTTATCCAGCCGTTGATAGGCGACCGACAACGCGGTGTCGCCGGTGAACGGAGGGTGCCCGGTGAGCAGCTCATAGGTGAGGATTCCGACCGAGTAGACGTCGCTGCGCGGACCCGCGTTGCCGTCGCGGACCTGCTCGGGCGACAGGTACGCCGCGGTGCCCAGAATCACACTGGCCGACGTGATTCCGGCGGCGGCGACGGCGCGGACCAGCCCGAAATCGGCGATCTTGACCTCGCCGTCGTCGGAGATCAGCACGTTCTCCGGCTTGACGTCACGGTGTACCAGCCCGGCCCGGTGCGCGGCCGCCAGCCCGCCCAGAACCGGGCGCAGTACCGCCGCCACGGCGTGGGGCGGCATCGGACCGCGCTCGGCCAGCAGTTCGCGCAGGGTGCCGCCCTCTACGAGTTCCATCACCAGAAATGGGTGCCTGCCGTCCTGGCCCTGGTCGTAGACCGCGACCAGGCCCGGATTCTTCAGCCGGGCGACGGTGCGCGCCTCGAGCTGGAAGCGGTGCAGGAACTGCTGATCGCCGGCGTAGCGGGAATCCATCACCTTCAGCGCGACCGGGCGGTCCAGTCGCGTGTCGAGGCCCCGGTAGACGGTTGAGGTGCCGCCGCTGCCGATTTTCGCCTGCACCAGGTACCGGCCATCCAGCAAGGTGTTGTCCAACGGGTCCCCTCCAACCACGGAGGCCATCGTAGGTGGACGGCGCGATTTGATCGCAGAACGCGCAGACTTGCCCGGCCGGCAAGTTCTAGACTGACGTCGTGGGCAGCATCCCGGCCGGCGACGATGTTCTGGATCCCGACGAGCCAACCTACGACCTGTCCCGGGTCGCCGAACTGCTCGGCATCTCGGTGAGCAAGGTCCTGCAGCAGCTGAGGGAAGGTCACCTGGTCGCGGTGCGCCGCGACGGTGGCGTGGTGGTGCCGCAGGTGTTCTTCACCAACGCCGGCCAGGTGGTCAAGAGCCTGCCGGGCCTGTTGACGATCCTGCACGACGGCGGCTACCACGAAACCGAGATCGTGCGCTGGCTGTTCACCCCCGACCCGTCGCTCACCGTCACCCGCGACGGCTCGCGCGATGCGTTGAACAATGCCCGCCCGGTGGATGCGCTGCACGCCCATCAGGCCCGCGAGGTGGTGCGGCGCGCCCAGGCTATGGCGTACTGACCGCCGCTGCGTCCGCCCCGGGGTCTGTCTCGGGGTCCGCATCGCGCGCCGGCTCCCGGTACAGCGAATACCAGGCCAGCACCGCGAAAGCGGTCGCCAGCCCGACGTGCAGCCAGGAATACATGCCGTGTGATCCGTCGGGCTTGAAGATGACCATGATCCACGTCGAGAAACCCGCGATCGCCGCCATCGCCCGACGGGACTGGGCCAGCGGGGCAAGCACCGCCAGTGGCCAGGAGTAGTACCACGGCAGGGCGGCGGGAACGAACAACACCACGATCACCATCACCCAGAAGATGCCCAGCAGCGCGTCGCGGTCGTCGCGGCGGAAGCGCCACCACAACACCGGCAGGGACACCAGGATGACCACGATCCCGATCAGCCGGGCGATCCGCAGCACGGTGTAGAACTGCACCGCGAACAGGCCGCTGGTGAAAGCGTGAATCAGGTTTGCCGCGGCGGTCGGGACGGTCAGCCAGTTGATGATCTTCACCGAACCGGCCAGCGCGGTCAGCCAGCCCAGCCCCACCCCGGCCACCAGCGACAGCACGGCGAAGCCGACGACACAGATCGCCAGCGACGCCAGCACCGCCGCCCCGAACGCGCGGACGGGCCGCCAGCCGCGATCCTCCCGCAGATGACGCATCCACACCCAGCACAGGAATGGCAGCGCCAGCCCCGCGGTGGCTTTCACCGCGATCGCAATGGTGAGCAGGGTGATTCCGGCGACGTGGTGGCGTTGCAGGGTGAGCGCGATGCCCGCGGCCATCAGGCCCACCATCAGCATTTCGTTGTGGACGCCGCCCATCAGATGGATGAGCACCAGCGGGTTCAGCACGCAGATCCACAGCGCCTTCGCGCCGTCGGTGCCCAGATGATTGGCCAGCCGGGGGGCGGCCCAGATCAACAGTGCCAAGCCGGGCAGCATGCTCAGTCGCAGCAGCATTGTGCCGGCGACCACGTTGTTGCCGACGATCATCGTGACCACCTTGGCCACCAGGATGAACGCTGGACCGTAGGGCGCGGTGGTGATGGTCCAGATGGGTGAGACGTCGTCCAGCAGCGCGTTGGGGTTACCGACCGGCCCGACCGCATAGGGGTCCAGGCCGTCGCGTAGCAGCGCGCCCTGCGCGAGATACGAGTAGGTGTCGCGGCTGAACACCGGCACCGACAACAGCAGGGGCGCCAGCCAGAACGCGGTGGTGGCTCGCATGGTGAACTCGGTCGCCGCACCGGCCAGGCACTGCCGGCCCAGCCGCAGCCAGGCGATCAGCATCAGCCCGACGCCGAGCCACAGCAGGATCGACGACAACACCAGACCGTGCCCGAATCGCATCCAGGACAGGTGCAGCGACTCCAGTAGCGGGTCGTGCTGACGGGTGCTGCCGGCGCCCAGGCCGCCGGCGGTGATCAGCACCGCGCCCACGAAGCCGAGTCGGGCGGGCCCACCCTCGGCGGCGGTGGCGAACGCGCGCAACTTCGAAAGGCGTTGGCGGTAAGGCTCTTTGGTGACTGGCATGGGTCAGGCGGTCCGGTCGGTCGCCCGGCGGGCCAGTTCGGACAATCCCGCTTTGGCGGTCGCGTTGATCGGCGCGGCGGACAACGTCGCCAGTGCGCGCTCGGTGAGCTCGCCGATGCGGTTCTCCGAGGCGGCCAGGGCGCCCAGGTCTTCGATCACCGTGCGAAGTTCACGTACCTGCGCATCGGTCAACTCGGTCCCGATCGAGGTGCGCAACAGCTCGGCCGCCACCGGGTCTGATTCGTCGGCCAATCTGGTGGCCTCGGCCAGCAACACGGTGCGCTTGCCCGAGCGCAGGTCGTCACCGGAGGGTTTGCCCGTCACCGCGGGGTCGCCGAACACGCCGAGCACGTCGTCGCGAAGCTGGAATGCCACCCCGAGGTCGGTCCCGAATTGCTGGAAGGCCGCCAGCACGTCGGGTCGGTCGGCAGCGGCTGCCGCTCCCAGCTGCAATGGTCGAGACACCGTATACGAGGCGGTTTTGTAGGTGGCGACGGCCATGGCTGATGCGACCGCCTCGGCGGCCGAGGCCGCCGGTGCGGCCTCCGCGACGATGTCGAGGAACTGGCCGCCTAGCACCTCGGTGCGGATATCCGACCAGACACGTTCGACGCGTTGCCGGGCCGCAGGGCACAGGCCGGCCCGGGAGATGACGTCGTTTGCCCAGGCGTGCGCGATGTCACCGAGCAGGATCGCCGCGGACAATCCGAACTGCTCGGCTGCGCCGTGCCAGTTCCGGTCGCGATGCAGGGCCGCGAAATGTACGTGGGCGGTCGGCCTACCGCGACGCGTCGCGGAGGCGTCGATCACATCGTCGTGGATCAGCGCAAACGCGTGCAGCAACTCCAGCGCCCCGAACAGCAGCAGCGCATCCGGATCGGGTGCCTCGGTGCTCACCGCGTCCCAACCCCAGTACGCGAAGACCGGACGGATCCGCTTGCCGCCACTGAGCACGAAGTCTTCGAGCCAGCCGGTCAACGTGTCGTAGTCGTCGCCGAGATAAGCGGCTTCGGTGCGTCGGTGGTGCACATACCGTCGCAGCTGTTCGGTGATGGCGCCGGCCGCCTCGACGGTTGCCGATGCTTCCAGGCTCACCGGAGGTGCCCCTTTCTGCTCGGCGTGCTTCTGGCCCGACAGTGTATGCCGCCCCGTTGCCGGTGGCCCGCCGGCGACCCCAGCTGGTTCGGTCGCGCCGACCGTCGCCCCTATGCTGTCGTGGTGGCCCGGCAGCGGGCATCGGGGGGTAGCCGCAGTCGGAACCATAGGGAGAAGGAGCCGTGACGCTCAACACCATCGCGCTGGAGCTGGTGCCGCCGAACGTGGACGGGGGTCCGGAAAAGGCGGCCGATGACGCGCAGAAAGTGGTGCGCTACTCGGCTGAGTCGGGGCTCGACGGGCGCATCCGGCACGTCATGATCCCCGGCATGATTGCCGAGGACGACGATCGTCCGGTGCCGATGAAGCCCAAGATGGACGTCCTGGACTTCTGGTCGATCATCCGGCCACAGCTGCCCGGCATGCACGGCTTGTGCACCCAGGTCACGGCGTTCATGGACGAAGCGTCCCTGGGCAAGCGCCTGGCCGAGCTGACCGACGCCGGCATGGAGGGAGTGGTGTTCGTCGGGGTGCCGCGCACCATGAACGACGGAGAGGGCTCCGGCGTCGCACCGACCGACGCGCTGTCGATCTACCGCGACGCGGTGACTAACCGTGGGGTGATCGTGATCCCTACCCGGGAAGGCGAGCAGGGCCGGTTCAACTTCAAGTGCAACCAGGGCGCGACCTACGGGATGACCCAGTTGCTGTATTCCGACGCGATCGTGGATTTTCTGGCCCAGTTCGCCAAAGAGACCGATCACCGGCCGGAGATTCTGCTGTCGTTCGGTTTCGTGCCGAAGATGGAAACCCGCGTGGGCCTGATCCACTGGCTGATTCAGGATCCAGGCAACGCGGCGGTGGCCGGCGAACAGGACTTCGTCAGGCAGCTGGCCGGCAGCGAACCTGAGCAGAAGCGCCGGCTGCTGGTGGATCTGTACAAGCGGGTGGTCGACGGAGTGGCCGACCTGGGCTTCCCGCTGAGCATCCACTTCGAGGCGACGTACGGGGTGTCCGCTCCGGCGTTCGAGACGTTCGCGGAGATGCTCGCCTACTGGGCGCCCGACCGGGCCTAACCGATTGTCGCGACCCGCAGCGACCGGCTACCCCGCTCTTGCGATCGCGATTAGCCGGACGTCGTCTGATCGCCCGAGGCGGTGAACCGCGGTGAGCGGTCGCGGCTGATCCACGCCAGCAACGCCACCACTCCGGCGGCCGCGAACGAGGCGATGCCCAGCCAGATTCCGGCCCCGGTGAACGACCGGGTGTTGGGATCGGTGTAGCGGGCCTGCGCGGTCATGGTGCTGACGACGCCCGGTTTGAGCTTCCACTGCACCACTTCGGGTTCGATCCGGTCGCCGTTGGTGGAGGTGACCGTGCCGGGGAACGCGACGGTCAACTCGACGTCGGCGTCCGGGTCGGTCAGCGAGGTCAGGTCGGCCCGGCCCTCCAGGATCACCAGGTTGCCGTTACGGCGCAGCGACAGGTTCACCCCGGCGGCGTCGGGGTTCATGTGGGCCAGCTGCGGCAACTCGGCGAACGTCAGGTCGGAGAACACGGCCTGCGAGCCCACATAGCCGTCGCTGTCGTAGTTGGAGACGGCGACCTTCTGACTGAAGGGCAGGTTCGTGTCGAGCTGTGGGCCGGTGTCCTTGTTGTTCTTGGGTTTGGCCGCGGCGATGATCTCGCCGGACACCTGATCGTCGGGAGAGATCGTCAACGACGCCCGCACGCGCAGGCATCCGGTGGCCAGGGGCACCAGCATCAGCAGCATCAGGATGGCCAGTGCCTGGCGCTTTCTGGCGCCGATCGTTCGGCGTCCGCGGGCTGGAAGCGGGGGAGAACTGGCTGGCACCAGGTCATCGTGCCAGACCGGGGGTGACGCATGGGCGAGCTGTCCGGCTAAAGGGGCAGCGCGCGGCCCAGAATCGCGAAGGGCCGCGGATCGCCGGCGAAGTAGTAGCCGCGGATGACGTCGGTGAAACCCAGCCGCCGGTACAGGCGCCAGGCACGGTTGGCCTCGCCGTTGTTCTCCGGCGTGGACAGCAGCACATTGTTCTCGTCGCGGCCCGCCAGCAGGCGTCGGGTCAGCGCCTCGCCGAGGCCACGCCCTTGGGCGCGGGGATGGATGTGCAGCTCGGTCAACTCGAAATAGCTGTTCATCAGCCGGTCGATGGCGTGCGGCGGGAAGCCGCTGCGCTGTAATCCCAGGACTACCTGCTGTTGCCACCACTGGCCGGGGGCCCCGGGGTAACCGTAGGCGATGCCGACCAGCGGTGCGCTGCGCAGCTCGGCCTCCGACGGTCCGCCGGAATTGACCCCCGCGTCCTCGGTGGCGACCTCGACGGCAGCGACCGCCTTCCAGCCCGGCCGCCGGGTGTGCTCCAACCACATTCCGGCCCGCTGGTTCTCGGTGCCTTTGGGGTAGCGCATCGCGTCGACGTAGACGCCCAGAGCGTCGCCGAGGCGGCGCGTCATTTCTCTGGCCGGCAAATCGATGAGGAATGTCGCCAACTTGCGGTGTCCTTTTCATCGGCTGCGGATGAGCTCCGGGTGGTTCCAGTATCGGACGCGCCGTTCGGGTGGCCGCGACGGGGCGCGCGACGGCCGGTGTGACTGGTCGCACCATCGTGTCCTCGCAGCCGATCACGTCGCAGTGCCGCAACCGGGATAGAATCGCCTGCGAACCAGTGGTACGGCACAGATTGACCTCGTATCATTGGGGTTAGTTGCCCAAACGAATGGGCAGGCGCGTGCTATCAGTGGCTACGTGACAATGTTTCGGCAAGGAGGGACGAATGCCACTCTCCGATCATGAGCAGCGAATGCTCGATCAGATCGAGAGCGCTCTCTATGCCGAGGATCCAAAGTTTGCGTCCAGCGTGCGCGGCGGCGGCTTCCGCGCGCCCACCGCGCGCCGGCGTCTACAGGGCACTGCGTTGTTCGTCGTGGGCCTGGCCATGCTGGTTTCCGGCGTGGCGTTCAAAGCCACGATGATCGGAAGTTTCCCGATTCTCAGCGTGTTCGGCTTCGTGGTGATGTTCGGTGGTGTGGTTTATGCAGTCACCGGCCGGCGGTTGTCCGGCCGGCCGGACCACAGCGCCCCGACGGCAGGTTCGTCGCGGCAGCGTCGGTCCAAGGGTTCAGGCGGTTCCTTCACCAGTCGCATGGAGGACCGGTTCCGCCGTCGGTTCGACGAGTAGGTCAACGCGTAAGGACTCGACGGGGTAGCCCCATCGGCTGCCCCGTTTTGCTATTTGCACCCCCGGTCCTTGACGGTCGCAGACTCGGCCGCTTCGACACGCTGACCACGCCGGGTGAAGCCATCTCGTGGCCCACTTGTAGCGCAGTTGTGTCCATAGCTCCCCACTGCGCCCCACCCTGACCCCGGAACGCCAAAGATTGGCCCTGACTTGGCTTTTCGCTGTTTCTGAAACCCCCTCATAGAACCCATCGCCCCAGGCGCGAGTCGGCTGTGGTGCGAAAACGCCACACCGGGACGCGCGGAGGGGGTGTTTATGGGGCGAAGTGGGGGGTTGTGGGGTATGGTGGCCGAAGTGTTTGGGTGAGAAGCAAGTTGGAGGTGCCCCAGTGTTTCTCGGCACCTACACGCCCAAGCTCGACGACAAGGGGCGGCTGACGCTGCCGGCCAAGTTTCGCGACGCACTGGCAGGGGGTTTGATGGTCACCAAGAGCCAAGACCACAGCCTCGCCGTGTACCCGCGGGCGGAATTCGAGCAGTTGGCCCGCCGGGCGAGCAAGGCGCCCCGTAGCAACCCGGAGGCTCGCGCATTCCTGCGCAACCTGGCCGCCGGCACCGACGAGCAACATCCCGACGGCCAAGGCCGCATCACCCTGTCGGCCGACCACCGCCGCTACGCAGGCCTGTCCAAGGACTGCGTGGTGATCGGCGCAGTCGACTACCTCGAGATCTGGGATGCCCAGGCCTGGAACGACTATCAGCAAATGCATGAAGAGAACTTCTCCGCAGCCAGCGATGAAGCACTCGGCGACATCTTCTGAGGTGCATGCCTGTGCACCGTGGTCTCTGCCCGAACCGACCCTGGCGTACTTCCCCAACGCCAGGTGCGTCTCGGACAGGGGCCTCGGTGCACGGACAGCACGCCAGTTAGCCCGGAGCGGGGAAGGGGTCACGGTGCCTGGCTCGGATTCCGCCGCAAGCGAATTCGGTCACGTCCCGGTACTGGCCCAACGGTGTGTCGACCTGCTCACGCCGGCGCTCACCCGGCACCGCCCCGACGGCGCCGGCGCCGTTCTTGTCGATGCCACCCTCGGGGCAGGCGGGCATGCGCAGCGGTTCCTCACCGAACTGCCCGGCCTGCGCCTGATCGGGCTCGACCGCGACCCGAGCGCTCTGGACATCGCCCGCGACCGGCTGGCTCCGTTCGCCGAGCGGGTCACCCTGGTGCACACCCGCTATGACGGCATCACCGACGCGCTGACCGAATCCGGTTACGGCACAGTTGAATCGGTCGACGGCGTCCTGTTCGACCTCGGCGTCTCGTCGATGCAGCTCGACCGCGCCGAGCGGGGCTTCGCCTATGCCAAGGACGCCCCCCTGGACATGCGGATGGACCCGTCGTCACCACTGACCGCGGCAGACATCGTCAACACCTACGGCGAGGCCGAGCTGGCCGACATCCTGCACCGCTATGGCGAGGAGCGGTTCGCCCGTCGCATTGCGGCGCAGATCGTTCGCCGGCGCGCCCGCGCGCCGTTCACCTCCACCGCCGAGCTGGTCGCCCTGCTCTACGAAGCAATTCCGGCTCCGGCCCGCCGCACCGGCGGGCACCCGGCCAAGCGCACGTTCCAGGCGCTGCGGGTGGCCGTCAACGACGAACTGGAGTCGCTGCGCAACGCGATACCCGCCGCCCTGGACGCGCTTGTCGTCGCCGGCCGCATCGTGGTGATGGCCTACCAGTCCCTGGAGGACCGAATCGTCAAGCGGTTGTTCGCCGAGGCCACCGCGTCCCGCACGCCGCCGGGCCTGCCAGTCGAACTTCCCGGCCACGGGCCGCTGTTTCGGTCGTTGACCCACGGCGCGGAAAAAGCGGACGCCACCGAGGTGGAACGCAACCCGCGCAGCGCCCCGGTCCGATTGCGGGCCCTGCAACGAATCGAGCACGCGAGGGGGAAGGCACAGGCATGAGCGCAAAGCGTGAGGCGACCAAGCGCCGCGAGAGCGAGCGTCGCGGCCGACGCACCGGTGCCGCCCGGCCCGGCTCCGTGGAGTCGTCGGCACGGCGGGGCAGGGGGCGGTCGGCAAAGCCGGCGGCGCCCAGTCGCGAAGCGCGGTTGCCGCGATCGGGTCCCCAGACCAGCCCGATGACCCGGCCCGTCGACCGGCCGGCCCGGGCCAAGAACACCAGCCAGGCCAAGGCTCGCGCAAAGGCGCGCAAAGCCAAGGCGCCCAAGGTGATTCGGCCCAAGCTCACCGAGCGGTTGGCCACCCGGATCAGTCAGATCGACCTGCGGCCGCACACCCTGTTGAGCAGGATCCCGTTTGTCGTGTTGGTCATCGGCGCGCTCGGCATCGGGCTGGGTCTGACGCTGTGGTTGTCCACCGACGCTGCCGAGCGTTCCTACAAGTTGAGCGATGCCCGCGAGCGCACCCGCATGCTGCAACAGCAGAAAGAGGCGCTCGAACGCGACGTGCGGGAGGCGGAGTCGGCTCCGGCGCTGGCCGAGGCGGCCCGCAAGCAAGGCATGATCCCCACCAGGGACACCGCTCACCTGGTCCAGGCGCCCGACGGCACGTGGGTGGTCGTGGGGACTCCGAAACCGGCCGACGGCATCCAGCCGCCGCCGCTGAACGCCAAGCTGCCCGACGAGGCGCCCCCCGCGCCGCCGAAGCCGGCGGTGACTCCGCCGGAGGTGGCGGTGCGGGTGCTCCCGACTCCCGGGGACCCGGCGTCGCCGGCACGCCCGGGCCCGCAGGTGCTGCTGCGGGGGCCCGACGGTTCGGCGACGCTGAATCCGAACCTGCAGGCTCCGGTGCCGGGCCAGGTCCCGACGGCGCCGGGCCAGGTCCCGGCGGTGCCCGGCGGCCAGGTCCCGACGGTGCCCGGCGGCCAGGTCCCGACGGCGCCGGGCCAGATCCCGACGGCGCCGGGCCAGGTGCCGGCGGTGCCCGGCGGCCAGGTGCCCGGGCAGCTGCCGGATGGGCACGGGCCGTTGCTGACATATCCCGGTCAGGCGCCCGCCCAGCTGCCGGTGCCACCTGCACCGGCAGCCGTACCGAATCCGTTCCACGATGATCTGCCGCCGGTCAACACGGGACAGGTCGCACCGGTCGCCCCGCCTGCGGTGACGGTGCCCGGGGTGCCTCGATGAGTCGCGGCGACGCGAGGCCGGCGCGCCAGGAGCGCGGTCCCCGTCGGCCCCGCGGCGACCAGGTGCGCGAGCCGAAGCGGAGCCGGAAAACCCGGGAAGCTGACAAATCTCGCGCCGTCGCGCGACCGGAGACGGCGCACTCGGCCAAAGAGCGGCGCACCCGGCAGGTGGTGGAAGTGGCCAGCCGCGGTGCGTCCTTCGTCTTCCGGCATCGGGCCGGCAATGCGGTCATCTCGGTGCTGATGCTGGTGGCCGTGACGCAGCTGTTCTACCTGCAGGTGTCCAACGCCTCGGAACTCAACGCGCAGGCGGCCGGCCAGCTCAAGGTCACCGACGTCGAGAGGGCCGTGCGTGGCTCGATCATCGACCGCCACAACGACCGGCTCGCGTTCACCATCGAGGCGCGCGCGCTCACCTTCCAGCCCAAGCGGATTCGACAGCAACTCGAAGAGGCCAGGAAGAAGACCTCGAGTGCGCCGGACCCGGACCAGCGTCTCAAGGACATGGCCAAAGACATTGCGGGCAAGTTGAACAACAAGCCCGACGCCGCCACCCTGCTCAAGAAGCTGCAGAGCAACGACTCGTTCGTCTACCTGGCCCGAAACGTCGAACCCGCTGTCGCCCATGCCATTTCGGCCAAGTACCCCGAGGTCGGTTCCGAGCGCCAGGACCTGCGGCAGTACCCGGGCGGCTCGTTGGCGGCCAATATCGTCGGCGGTATCGACTGGGACGGCCACGGCTTGCTGGGGCTCGAGGACTCCCTGGACGCCATGCTGGCCGGCACCGATGGCTCGGTCACCTACGACCGCGGCTCCGACGGTGTCGTCATCCCGGGCAGCTACCGCAACCGGCACAAGGCCGTACACGGTTCCACCGTCCAGCTCACCCTGGACGACGACATCCAGTTTTATGTTCAACAGCAGGTGCAGCAGGCCAAAAACGTCTCAGGAGCCCACACCGTGTCGGCGGTGGTGCTCGACGCCAAAACCGGTGAAGTCTTGGCGATGGCCAACGACAACACCTTCGACCCGTCGCAGGACATTGGGCGGCAGGGCGACCGGCAACTGGGCAATCTGCCGGTGTCCTCGCCGTTCGAACCGGGATCGGTGAACAAGATCATCACCGCGTCCTCGGTCATCGAGTACGGCCTGTCCAACCCTGATGAGGTGCTGCAGGTACCCGGCTCCATCAACATGGGCGGCGTCACCGTGCACGACGCATGGGAGCACGGCGTGATGCCTTACACCACCACCGGCGTATTCGGGAAGTCCTCGAACGTCGGGACCCTGATGCTGGCGCAGCGGGTGGGCCCGGAGCGCTTCTACGACATGGTCCGCAAGTTCGGACTGGGCCAGCGCACCGGCGTCGGATTGCCCGGCGAAAGCGCCGGCCTGGTACCGCCGATCGACCAGTGGTCGGGCAGCACATTCTCGAATCTGCCTATCGGACAGGGTGTTTCGATGACATTGCTGCAGATGGCCGGCATGTATCAGGCCATCGCCAATGACGGGGTGCGGATCCCGCCGCGCATTCTCAGGGCCACCGTCGCGGCCGACGGTTCGCGCACCGAGGAACCGCGGCCCGAAGGTGTCCGAGTGGTATCGGCGCAGACTGCCCAGACCGTGCGCCAGATGCTGCGCGCTGTCGTGCAACAGGACCCGATGGGATACCAGCAGGGCACCGGTCCCGCCGCCGCGGTGCCGGGTTATCAGATGGCCGGCAAGACCGGCACCGCTCAGCAGATCAATCCCGGCTGCGGCTGCTACTTCGACGACGTCTACTGGATCACCTTCGCCGGCATGGCCACGGTCGACAACCCCCGCTATGTCATCGGCATCATGATGGACAACCCGCAACGCAACGCCGACGGCACCCCGGGGCACTCCGCGGCGCCGCTGTTCCACAACATCGCCGGCTGGCTGATGCAGCGGGAGAACGTGCCGTTGTCACCTGATCCGGGACCCCCGCTGACGCTGCAGGCGATGTAGCAGGGTCGATCATGGGTTTTCGCCGAAGGCTCACGACATTTCGGCGAATAGCCGCACGAACGCGCGTCGAGTATGCATACTGGCAGCCGCTCACCCGTGGCCAGCAGGAGGCTCCCGATGTCGTTCGTCAATGTTGTTCCGGAAGCGTTGGAGACGGCGACGCAGCAGTTGGCGCGTCTCGGGACCTCGTTGCACAGCGCCAATGCCGCTGCCTCGGCGACGACCACCGAAATCCTGTCAGCCGGTGCCGACGAGATCTCGGCGGCGGTCACCGCGATATTCAGCGGTCACGGCGTGCAGTACCAGTCGTTGAGCGCCGTCGCCGCGCAGTTTCACCAGAGCTTTTTGCAGACGCTTAATGCGGCCGGTGGCGCGTACGCGGCGGCGGACGCGGCAAGTGCCGCGCCGTTGCAGGCGGTGCAGGACGGCGTCCTGAGTGTGGTGAACGCGCCGACTCAGGCGCTGTTGGGCCGTCCGCTGATCGGTAACGGCGCGAACGGCACGGCGGCCAACCCCAACGGTGGTGCCGGTGGACTGCTGGTCGGCAACGGGGGCAACGGTTTCAGTTACAACAGCGGGTTAGACCCGCAGAACGGCGGCAGCGGCGGCGCCGCCGGGCTGATCGGCAACGGCGGTGCCGGCGGCGCCGGCTTCCGCGGCGGGGTGGGCGGCGCGGGCGGCAACGGCGGGTGGTTGCTCGGCAGCGGCGGCGCCGGCGGCGTCGGAGGAGAATCGGTGCTCTTCGGCAATGGCGGTGCGGGCGGGGCCGGCGGTAACGCCTCACTCATCGGCTGGGGCGGAGCCGGCGGTGCTGGCGGCAACGCCGGCGGAGGGATCGGCGGGGCCGGCGGCGCCGGTGGTGCCGGCGGAAGGCTGGTCGCCATCGGGGGCGCTGGCGGTGCGGGTGGATATGGCTTTGTCGGTGGGGGCGCCGGCGGCGTCGGCGGCGATGCGGGTGGTAACTTCCTCGGCCTCGGTGGTGCCGGTGGTGCGGGTGGAACCGGCTTTACCGCCGGCGGTGCCGGTGGTACCGGTGGCGCCGGCGGCGGTTACCTCTTCGGACTCGGCGGTGCGGGCGGGGCCGGCGGAACGGCATTCGATGCTACCGGCGTCGGCGGTGCTGGGGGTGCTGGTGGTGCCGCCGGTGTGCTGAGCGGCTACGCGCAGGGGGGTGTCGGTGGAGCGGGTGGATCCGGCCCCGCCGGTGGCGGTGCGGCCGGTACTGGCGGCACCGGCGCTGTGGTCCTGGGCACAGGGGTCGGAGGTGCCGGCGGCATCGGCGGCGCGGTGGACCCAACTGGGCCGGGTGGCGTGGGCGGTGGCGGCGGCACGGGCGCGGCGATTTTCGGCCTGGGCGTGGGCGGTGTCGGAGGCGCGGGCGGCTACAGCAACAACGGCGTCGGTGGCGTCGGTGGTGCGGGCGGCCAGGGCGCAAATGTCGCGGGACTTGCTGTCGGCGGTACGGGCGGTGCCGGTGGCGGCAGCGTTGGTCAGAGCGGCAATGGCGGTGATGGCGGCGACGCCGGCGGCCTGTTCACTGTTGGCTTGGGCGGAAACGGCGGCAACGCCGGCTTCGGCAGTGGCGCTGCCGTTGGCGGCGCCGGCGGCAACGTCGGCGCGATCTCCCAGGGCTCCTTCGTCCAGACCTTCTTCGGCAACGGCGGTAACGGCGGCAACGGTGTCAACGGCGGCGCCGGCGGTGCCGGCGGTACCGGCGGCTTAGTTCTTGGCGCGAACGGCCAGAACGGATTGTCATAGTTCCGTAGCGCTGCGCGCGGGCGCGGCTTTGCGCGGTGACCGGGTGCCTCTCGATAGGGTGTCAGGGCCGATCATGGCGATCCCTGACCAGCTGAGCCCGAACGGAGGTGCTGCCCGTGGCGGAGTCGACGCCCACTGCGCTGCGCCCCCACACGGTCGCCGGCGTGCCATTGACCGCGCTGGCCGCGCAAATCGGAGCGACGTCCACCGGCGACGCCGACGTGACCGGCGTGACACTGCGCGCTCAGGACGTCCAGCCCGGTGACCTGTTCGCCGCGTTGCCCGGCTCGACCACGCACGGCGCGCACTATGCCGGCGACGCCATCGGGCACGGGGCAGTGGCGGTGCTCACCGACGCCGACGGGGTTGCCGCGATGGGTGCCCAGGCGGCGAAGGTGCCGGTCCTGGTCCACCCGGCGCCACGCAGCGTGCTCGGCGGACTGGCCGCGACCGTGTACGGCCGCCCGTCTGACCGGGTCACCGTCCTCGGCATCACCGGCACCTCGGGCAAAACCACCACGACATACCTGATCGAGGCGGGTCTGCGGGCCGGTGGCCGGGTCGCGGGCCTGGTCGGCACCATCGGCATCCGCATCGACGGCGCCGACATCCCCAGCGCGCTCACCACGCCGGAGGCCCCGGCCCTGCAGGCGCTGTTCGCGGCAATGGCCGAGCGCGGCGTCGACACCGTGGTGATGGAAGTGTCCAGTCACGCGCTGGCGCTGGGCCGGGTCGATGGCACCGAGTTCGCCGTCGGCGGATTCACCAACCTGTCGCGCGACCATCTGGACTTCCACCCGACCATGGCCGACTACTTCGAGGCCAAGGCATTGCTGTTCGATCCCGCCTCGGGACTGCGCGCCCACAGGGTGGTGGTATGTGTCGACGATGAGGCCGGGCGCGCGATGGCGGCCCGGGCCGGCGACGCGATCACCGTCAGTGTCACCGGCCAACCCGCGCACTGGCACGCCGTCGACGTCACGACCACCGGGCCGGCCAGCCAGGAATTCACCGCCGTCGATCCCGCCGGCACACGGCACCGCGTCGGCATCAACTTGCCGGGTCATTACAACATCGCCAACTGCCTTGTCGCACTGGCGGTTCTGGACGCGGTCGGGGTCGCCCCGGCCCAAGCGGCGGCCGGCCTGCGGGCGACCCGGGTGCCGGGACGTCTCGAACAGGTCGACTGCGGCCAGGATTTCCTCGCGCTCGTCGACTACGCCCACAAGCCGGGTGCGCTGCGCGCGGTGCTGGCCACGCTGGCCCAACCGGACCGCCGCCTGGCGGTGGTGTTCGGCGCCGGCGGCGACCGCGACCCCGGCAAGCGGGCGCCCATGGGTGCGGTGGCCGCCGAACTCGCCGACCTCGTCGTCGTCACCGACGACAACCCGCGCAGCGAAGATCCCGCCGCCATCCGCCGCGAAATCCTTTCCGGCGCAGCCGAAGTGGACCCCAAAACCGAGTTGGTCGAGATCGCCGACCGGCGGGAGGCGATTCGTTACGCCGTCGCTTGGGCCGGTCCCGGTGACGTGGTGCTGATCGCCGGCAAGGGCCACGAGACCGGCCAGCGCAGCGCCGACGAGGTGCGTCCGTTCGACGACCGGGTGGAACTGGCGCGCGCCCTGGAGGCCCGCCCATGATCGATTTGACCGTGGCCCAGATCGCCGACATCGTCGGCGGCACCCTGGCCGACGTCAGCCCGGAAGTGGCCGCAACCACCCGCGTCACCGGGACGGTGGAATTCGACTCGCGCGCCATCGGCCCGGGCGGACTCTTCGTGGCGCTACCCGGTGCCCGCGCCGACGGGCACGACCACGCCGCCTCGGCCATGGCCGCCGGCGCGGTGGCGGTGCTGGCCGCCCGGCCGGTGGGTGTGCCCGCCATCGTCGTCAAACCGCAAGCCGCCGTGGACGACCGGGCGTCGGTGCTCGAGCACGACGCCGACGGCTCGGGTGCCGCGGTGCTGGCCGCGCTCGCCAAGCTGGCCAAAGCCGTGGCCGCCGAACTGGCGGCCGGTGGCCTGAGGATCATCGGGATCACCGGCTCGTCGGGCAAGACCTCGACCAAGGACCTGGTGGCCGCGGTGTTGCGGCCGCTGGGCGAGGTGGTCGCGCCGCCGGGCTCGTTCAACAACGAGCTGGGTCATCCCTGGACGGTGCTGCGGGCCACCCGCGACACCGATTTCCTGATCCTGGAGATGTCGGCCCGCCACCCGGGCAATATCGCCGCGCTGGCCGGTATCGCGACCCCGTCGATCGGCGTGGTGCTCAATGTCGGCACCGCGCATCTGGGCGAGTTCGGTTCCCGGGAGATCATTGCGCAAACCAAATCCGAGCTGCCGCAATCTGTTCCGTCATCCGGGGTGGTCATCCTGAACGCCGACGACCCGCTGGTGGCGGCCATGGCCGACGTGACCGCGGCCCGGGTCGTGAGGGTGAGTCGCAATGCCGGTCCCAAGACCGACGACGTGTGGGCCGGGCCGGTGTCACTCGACGAGCTGGCCAGGCCCCAGTTCACGCTGCACGCCGGGGCCGAACAGGCCGAGGTCCGACTCGGCGTCTACGGCGAGCACCAGGTCAGCAACGCGCTGTGTGCGGCCGCGGTCGCGCTGGAGTGTGGTGCGAGCGTGGAACAGATCGCGGCAGCGCTCGCCGCGACGGGCCCGGTGTCGCGCCACCGCATGCAGGTGAGCACCCGCGCCGACGGCGTGACCGTCATCGACGACGCCTACAACGCCAACCCCGAGTCGATGCGGGCGGGTCTGCAGGCGCTGGCCTGGATCGCCCACGGTGAGGCTCATCCGCGGCGCAGCTGGGCGGTGCTGGGTGAGATGGCCGAACTCGGCGAGGATGCAATAACCGAGCACGACCGCATCGGCCGGCTCGCGGTGCGATTAGATGTGTCTCGACTCGTTGTCGTGGGAACCGGGAGGTCGATGAGCGCCATGCACCAGGGTGCGGTGATGGAGGGCTCGTGGGGGGAGGAAGCCGTCATGGTGGATGACGCCGACGGCGCTCTGGCCCTGCTGCGCGCCGAGCTGCAGCCCGGAGACGTGGTGCTGGTCAAGGCGTCCAACTCGGTCGGGTTGGGGGCGCTGGCCGACGCACTGACCGCCGAAGGCGCACGCCCGTGAGGCAGATTCTTATCGCCGTCGCCATCGCGGTGACCGTGTCCATCCTGCTGACGCCGGCGCTGATCCGGCTGTTCACCCGGCAGGGCTTCGGTCACCAGATCCGCGAGGACGGCCCGCCCAGCCACCACACCAAGCGGGGCACTCCGTCGATGGGTGGCGTGGCGATCTTGGCCGGCATGTGGGCCGGCTACCTGGGCACCCACCTGTTCGGTTTGTTGTTCGACGGTGAGGGCATCACTGCGTCCGGCCTGCTGGTGCTGGGCCTGGCTACCATGCTGGGCGGTGTCGGATTCCTCGACGACCTGATCAAGTTGCGTCGGTCGCGCAACCTGGGACTGAACAAGACGGCCAAGACGGTCGGGCAGATCACCGCCGCCGTGCTGTTCGCGGTACTGGTCCTGCAGTTCCGCAACAACGCCGGCCTGACCCCGGGCAGTGCAGACCTGTCGTATGTGCGCGAAATCGCGACGGTCACGTTCGCGCCCGGCCTGTTCGTGTTGTTCTGCGTGGTGGTGGTCAGCGCGTGGTCGAATGCGGTGAACTTCACCGACGGGCTGGACGGCCTGGCCGCGGGCTGTATGGCGATGGTGACCGGCGCCTATGTCCTGATCACCTTCTGGCAGTACCGCAACGCCTGCGTCACCGCGCCCGGTCTGGGTTGCTACAACGTGCGCGACCCGCTGGACCTGGCGCTGGTCGCCGCCGCTACGGCCGGAGCCTGCATCGGCTTCCTGTGGTGGAACGCCGCACCGGCCAAGATCTTCATGGGAGACACCGGGTCGCTGGCCCTGGGTGGCATCATCGCGGGGCTGTCGGTGACCAGCCACACCGAAATCCTGGCCGTCGTGCTCGGTTCGCTGTTCGTCGCCGAGGTCACCTCCGTGGTGTTGCAGATTCTGGCCTTCCGCACCACCGGGCGTCGGGTTTTCCGGATGGCGCCCTTCCATCATCATTTCGAGTTGGTCGGCTGGGCGGAAACCACGGTCATCATCAGGTTCTGGTTGCTCACCGCGATCACCTGCGGTCTGGGCGTGGCCCTGTTCTACGGCGAGTACCTGTCCACGATCGGTGCGTGACGTGCTGGACCCGCTGGCGCCGGACGCGCCCGTCCTGATCGCCGGTGCCCGGGTGACCGGCCGTGCCGTGCTGGCGGCGCTGAGCCGGTTCGGGGCCGCGCCGACGCTGTGCGACGACGACCCGGCGATGCTGGCCCCGCATGCCGCGGACGGCGTCGCGACGGCCGACCCCGCGGCCGCGATCGATCAGATCGACCGGTACACGCTGGTGATCACCAGCCCCGGGTTTCAGCCGGACACCCCGGTGCTGGCGGCCGCCGCCGCGGCCGGGGTGCCGATCTGGGGCGATGTGGAGCTGGCCTGGCGGCTGGATGCGGCCGGCCACTTCGGGCCACCGCGGCGCTGGCTGGTGGTGACCGGCACCAACGGCAAAACCACCACCACCTCGATGCTGCACGACATGCTGACCGCCGGAGGGCTGCGCAGCCGGTTGTGCGGGAACATCGGCGACCCGGTGCTCGACGTGCTGGATCAGCCTTCGGACGTGCTGGCTGTCGAGCTGTCCAGCTTCCAGCTGTACTGGGCGCCGTCGCTGCGGCCCGAGGCGGGCGTAGTACTCAACATCGCCGAAGACCACCTGGACTGGCACCACACCATGGCCGCCTACACCGCCGCCAAGGCCCGGGTGCTCACCGGCCGGGTCGCCGTCGTCGGCCTGGACGACGACCGGGCGGCGGCGCTCCGCGAGACCGCGCCGGCCGCGGTACGCGTGGGCTTCCGGCTCGGTGCACCCGCGCCCGGGGAACTCGGCGTACGCGACGGGCAACTCATCGACCGGGCGTTCGCCGAGGATCTGCCCCTGCTGCCGGTGTCGTCGATACCGGTGCCGGGTCCGGTGGGAGTGCTCAACACACTGGCCGCTGCTGCGCTGGCGCGCGCGGTGGACGTGGCCCCTGAAGCGATCGCCACGGCGATCTCCGCATTCCGCCTGGGTCGCCACCGCTGCGAAGTGGTCAGTGTCGTCGACGGCATCACATATGTCGACGATTCCAAGGCCACCAACCCGCACGCCGCCCAGGCCTCAGTGTTGGCCTACCCCCGCGTGGTGTGGCTGGCCGGCGGCCTGCTCAAAGGTGCGTCCCTGGATGTCGAGGTCGAACGCATCGCGTCGCACCTGGTCGGAGCGGTCCTCTTCGGCCGGGACCGCGCCGAGGTTGCCGAGGCGTTATCACGACACGCCCCCGATGTCCCCGTCGTACACGTTGTTACAGGCGAGGATGTTGAGATGCATGCGACTGGTGTGGTTTCTGTTGCTGATGTGACACAAGTGAATAACGAGGACGGCCAGGATATCGGGTCTCGCGTGATGGCCGCGGCCGTAGCCGCGGCCCGCGGCCTGGCCAAACCCGGGGACACGGTGCTGCTCGCGCCGGCTGGCGCATCGTTTGACCAGTTCACCGGCTACGCGGCCCGGGGCGACGCGTTCGCGGCAGCCGTACGCGCCGCGGTCCGGTAGGCGGTGTGGGTATCGCGGTGACCCGGCTGTTCCGCCGGGGCAAGGGGGAGACGTCCGGCGCCGCGCAGGCGCAGGACGAGGCGACAGACCAGTCCGAGCAGGCGGCTGCGGCCGAGGAGAAGACCGCCGCACCCAAGACCGAGCACAGCGGGCCGCGCACCGCATTCGGTGCCTGGCTGGGCCGGCCCATGACGTCGTTTCACCTGATCATCGCCGTGACGGCGCTACTGACGTCGCTGGGTCTGATCATGGTGCTGTCGGCGTCGGGCGTGCACTCCTACGGCAACGACGGGTCGGCCTGGATCATCTTCGGCAAGCAGGTGCTGTGGACGATCGTCGGACTCGTGGCCTGCTACGCGGGGCTGCGGATGTCGGTGCGGTTCATCCGGCGCGTGGCCTTCACCAGCTACGCGGTCACCATCATCCTGCTGGTCCTGGTGCTCATCCCCGGCATCGGCAACCTCGCCAACGGATCCCGCAAGTGGTTCGTCATCGCGGGTTTATCCATGCAGCCTTCCGAACTCGCCAAGATCGCCTTCGCCATCTGGGGCGCGCACCTGCTGGCGGCCCGGCGCCTGGAGCGCGCCTCGTTGCGCGAAATGCTGATTCCGCTGGTGCCGGCCGCGCTGATCGCGTTGGGCCTGATCGTGGCCCAGCCCGATCTCGGGCAGACAGTGTCACTCGGCATCATCTTGCTCGGGCTGCTCTGGTACGCCGGGCTGCCGCTGCGGGTGTTCGTGAGTTCGCTTGGCGCGGTCTTCGCCGCCGGCGCGGTGTTGGCCATGTCGGCCGGCTATCGCTCGGACCGGGTGCGGTCCTGGCTGGATCCCGAAGACGACCCGATGGACACCGGTTATCAAGCGCGACAGGCCAAATACGCACTGGCGCACGGCGGTATCTTCGGCGACGGCCTGGGCCAGGGCGTGGCCAAGTGGAACTATCTGCCCAACGCCCACAACGACTTCATCTTCGCGATCATCGGCGAGGAGCTGGGCCTGATCGGTGCGGTCGGCCTGCTGGGGCTGTTCGGATTGTTCGCCTACACCGGCATGCGCATCGCGCGCCGGTCTGCCGATCCATTCCTGCGCCTGCTCACCGCCACCACGACGTTGTGGGTGCTCGGGCAGGCCTTCATCAACATCGGCTATGTGATCGGTCTGCTACCCGTCACCGGTCTGCAGCTGCCCCTGATCTCGGCTGGGGGAACGTCAACGGCGGCAACGCTTTTCATGGTCGGCATCATGGCGAATGCGGCCCGGCACGAACCCGAAGCGGTGGCCGCGCTGCGCGCCGGCCGCGACGACAAGGTCAACCGGCTGCTGCGGCTGCCGCTGCCGGAGCCGTACGTGCCCAGCCGCATCGAGTCGTTTCGCGAGCGCAAGCGTCCGCAACCGGCCCGCAAACCGCCGCGGGAGCCGGTCCGGCGGGTCGCGAGCCCACCGCCGAAAGCGCAGCCGCGCACGAGTCGGCGGTCTGCGGGAAGCGGCCGGGGGCGGGAAAGGCATCATAGATCTGGCCAGCAACACGCGGGCCGGCGTCAGCCACGGCGCGTAGGAGCATTGGAAGGTCAGCGTTACGGGTGAACGACAAGGTCACAGAGCCGGCCGGCGGGCCAGGGGACAGCCCCCTGCCCGCCGGTGGTGCGTTCTCGGTCGTGCTCGCCGGCGGCGGGACCGCCGGTCACGTTGAGCCCGCGATGGCCGTCGCGGACGCGCTGACCGCGCTGGACCCCGGCATCAGAATCACCGCGCTGGGCACCGCGCGCGGCTTGGAGACCCGCCTGGTACCCGAGCGCGGCTACCGGCTGGAGTTGATCACACCCGTGCCGCTGCCGCGCAAGCCCAGCGGCGACCTCGCTCGGCTGCCACCCCGGGTCTGGCGCGCCGTCCGGGAAACCCGGGCGGTGCTCGACAACGTCGCCGCCGACGTCGTCATCGGTTTCGGCGGTTACGTGGCGCTGCCGGCCTATCTGGCATCGCGCGGCAGGCCAGGACGCCGGCGGATCCCGGTCGTCATCCACGAGGCCAACGCCCGGGCCGGACTGGCCAACCGGGTGGGCGCCCGCACCGCCGACCGGATCCTGTCCGCGGTGCCCAATTCGGGCCTGCGGCGCGCCGAGGTGGTCGGCGTGCCGGTACGCGCGACGATCACCACGCTGGACCGCCCCGCCCTGCGGGCGCAGGCTCGGGCCCACTTCGGCTTCGCCGACGATGCGCGTGTCCTGCTGGTATTCGGCGGTTCGCAGGGCGCGGTCTCGCTGAACCGCGCCGTGTCCGGCGCGGCCGCCGATCTGGCCGCCGCCGGCGTGTCCGTGCTGCACGCGCACGGCCCCAAGAACACGCTTGAACTGCGCACCCCCGATCCCGGCGACCCGCCCTATGTTGCGGTGCCCTACCTGGACCGGATGGATTTGGCTTATTCGGCCGCCGACATGGTGATCTGCCGGTCCGGGGCGATGACGGTGGCCGAGGTCTCTGCCGTCGGGTTGCCCGCCATCTACGTGCCGCTGCCGATCGGCAACGGTGAACAGCGGCTCAACGCGCTGCCGGTGGTCAACGCCGGAGGCGGCATAATCGTCGCCGACGCGGCGTTGACGCCGGAACTGGTGGCGCGCGAAGTATCAGGGCTGCTCAACGACCCGACGCGGCTGGCGGCGATGACGTCCGCGGCCGCCCTGGTCGGGCACCGCGACGCCGCGCAACAGGTGGCGCAGGCGGCGCTGGACGTCGCCCGGCAGATGCGGGGGGCACGGCGGTGACCGCCGAACAGCTGCCGCCGGAACTGCAGCGCGTGCACATGGTCGGCATCGGCGGCGCCGGCATGTCCGGCATCGCCCGCATCCTGCTGGATCGCGGCGGGATGGTGTCGGGCTCGGACGCCAAAGAGTCGCGCGGCGTGCATGCGCTGCAGGCGCGCGGCGCGCTGATCCGCATCGGCCACGACGCGTCGTCGCTGGATCTGCTGCCCGGCGGCGTCACCGCCGTCATCACCACCCACGCCGCCATCCCCAAAACGAATCCCGAGCTGGTCGAGGCCCGGCGCCGCGGCATCCCGGTGGTGTTGCGACCGGTGGTGCTGGCCAAGCTGATGGCCGGGCGCACCACCTTGATGGTCACCGGCACGCACGGCAAGACGACGACGACCTCGATGCTGATCGTCGCGCTGCAGCACTGCGGTCGCGACCCGTCGTTCGCGGTCGGCGGGGAGCTGGGCGAGGCGGGCACCAATGCGCATCACGGCAGCGGCGACCTCTTCGTCGCCGAAGCCGACGAGAGCGACGGCACGCTGCTCGAATACACGCCCGACGTCGCCGTGGTCACCAACATCGAGTCCGACCACCTGGATTTCTACGGCAGCACCGACGCCTACGTCGGGGTGTTCGACTCCTTCGTCGAGCGGCTCGCCCCCGGCGGTGCGCTGGTGGTGTGCGCCGACGACCCGGGCGCGGCGGGACTGGCGCAGCGTACGTCCGAGCTGGGCATCCGGGTGTTGCGCTACGGGTCCGACGATTCGGTGGGACCGCTGGCTGCCCGCCTGGTGTCCTGGGAACAACACGGGACCGAGGCCGTCGCCCACATCCAGCTGGCGGGCGAGCCGCAGCAGCGGGTGATGCGGCTGTCGGTGCCCGGACGCCACATGGCGCTCAATGCGCTGGCCGCGCTGCTGGCGGCGACCGAGATCGGCGCGCCCGTCGAGGAGGTGCTTGACGGGCTGGCCGCCTTCGAAGGCGTGCGGCGGCGCTTCGAACTGGTCGGCACCGCCTACTCGGTGCGGGTGTTCGACGACTACGCCCATCACCCCACCGAGATCGGCGCCACCCTGGCGGCGGTCCGTTCCGTTGTCAAGCAGAGCGGCGGCGGCCGTTCACTTGTCGTCTTTCAACCTCATTTGTATTCTCGGACAAAGGCTTTCGCGCAGGAATTCGGGCACGCACTGGATGCGGCCGACGAGGTGTTCGTGCTGGACGTCTACGGCGCGCGCGAGCAACCGCTGGCCGGGATCAGCGGAGCGACCGTGGCCGAGCATGTGAGCGTTCCGGTCCGCTATCTGCCGGACTTCTCGGCGGTGGCCGAGGAGGTGGCCGACGCCGCCGCACCGGGCGATGTCGTCGTCACCATGGGTGCGGGCGACGTGACGATGCTCGGCCCCGAGATTGTCGCCGCGCTGCGGATGCGGGCCAACCGCAGCGCACCGGGTCGGGGAGTGCCGCAGTGAGCGAACCCGAGGAAGGTGGACCCACCGACCTGGCGGGCGAGGCTCCCGGCTCTGCCGAGCCTGGCGACGAGACGACCGAACCGATCTCCACCGGCGCCGCACCAGCCCCGGACTCCCCGCAATCCCAAGAATCCTCGGAGGAAGAGGATTTCGAGGGTCCGCGCCGGCGTGCCCGCCGGGAACGCGCGGAGCGCCGCGCCGCCCAAGCCCGCGCCACTGCCATCGAGGAAGCCCGCCGCGAGGCCAAGCGGCGCGCCAAGGGAACGGTGCTGCCGGAACCAAAACCAGTTGCGCGCGGTGTCGTTCGCGGTCTGAAGATGCTGCTGGCGACGGTACTGCTGGTGGTCATCGGGGTTGGGCTCGGGCTGATCCTCTACTTCACGCCGGCGATGTCGGCGCGCAACATCGTGGTGACCGGCACGGGCGTCGTGACCCGCGAAGAAGTGCTCGACGCGGCGCAGGTGCGGATCGGGACGCCGCTGCTGCAGATTGACACCAACCAGGTCGCCGACCGGGTCGCCGCGATCCGCCGGGTGGCCAGCGCGCGGGTGCAGCGACAGTACCCGTCGGCGCTGCGCATCACGATCGTTGAGCGAATCCCGGTGGTAGTGAAGGATTTTCCGGACGGGCCGCACCTTTTTGACCGCGACGGCGTCGACTTCGCGACCGATCAGCCACCGCCGACGGTGCCCTACATCGACGTGGACAATCCCGGGCCCACCGATCCGGCCACGCTGGCCGCGCTGAAGGTGTTGAGCACGCTGCGGCCTGAGGTCGCCGGGGAGGTGGGGCGGATCGCGGCGCCGTCGGTGTCCTCGATAACCCTCACGCTGACCGACGGTCGGGTGGTGATCTGGGGAACCACCGATCGCGCGGCTGAGAAAGCCGAGAAGCTGGCGGCGTTGTTGACCCAGCCCGGGCGCACCTACGACGTGTCCAGCCCGGACCTACCGACGGTCAAGTAGCGCGACCTCCCGCTTGCGCGGCCAGACGCAAAAGCGCCCATTCCGAGCCCAGATACGGCGCCGTTGCGTCTGTTCGCGCAAAAATGCGCGCCGCGCGTCGGCGCGCCTGCACGGCTGATGCCCGTCGTACCCATACGGTTCTGGTTACGCGGAACTACTTGACATAACTCTAACTCTATGGTTGAGGTTGAGAGTTTTGCAAGGAGACACACCGCAGACATACCCACGCATTACCAGGGGAACTGAAAGCCCATCAGGGAGGAAGACGAATGATGACCCCCCCACACAACTACCTGGCCGTCATCAAGGTCGTGGGCATCGGTGGTGGCGGCGTCAATGCCGTCAACCGAATGATCGAGCAAGGTCTCAAAGGTGTGGAGTTCATCGCCATCAATACCGACGCGCAGGCGTTGCTGATGAGCGATGCCGACGTCAAGCTCGACGTCGGTCGCGACTCCACCCGCGGCCTCGGCGCCGGCGCCGACCCGGAGGTCGGCAAGAAGGCCGCCGAGGACGCCAAGGAGGAGATCGAGGAGTTGCTGCGCGGCGCCGACATGGTGTTCGTCACCGCCGGGGAGGGCGGTGGCACCGGTACCGGTGGCGCACCCGTCGTCGCCAGCATCGCACGCAAACTCGGCGCCCTGACGGTCGGCGTCGTGACCCGGCCGTTCTCGTTCGAGGGCAAGCGGCGCAGCAACCAGGCCGAGAACGGCATCTCGGCGCTGCGGGAGAGCTGCGACACCCTCATCGTGATCCCCAACGACCGCCTGCTGCAGATGGGCGACGCCGCGGTGTCGCTGATGGACGCCTTCCGCAGCGCTGACGAGGTGCTGCTCAACGGGGTCCAGGGCATCACTGACCTGATCACCACCCCGGGTCTGATCAACGTCGACTTTGCCGACGTCAAGGGCATCATGTCCGGCGCCGGCACCGCGCTGATGGGCATCGGCTCAGCCCGCGGGGAGGGGCGCTCGCTCAAGGCCGCCGAGATCGCCATCAACTCTCCGCTGCTGGAAGCCTCGATGGAAGGCGCCCAAGGCGTGCTGATGTCCATCGCCGGCGGCAGTGACCTGGGCCTGTTCGAGATCAACGAGGCCGCCTCGCTGGTGCAGGACGCCGCCCACCAGGACGCCAACATCATCTTCGGTACGGTCATCGACGACTCACTCGGCGACGAGGTGCGCGTCACGGTGATCGCGGCGGGCTTCGACGCCGGCCCCGGCCGGAAAGCCGTCAGCGGCAACGAGTCCGGCGGCGCTCATCGCATCGAGACGGCCAAGGCCGGCAAGCTCACCTCGACCCTGTTCGAACCGGTCGACGCCGTCAGCGTCCCGCTGCACACCAACGGTGCGACCCTGAGCATCGGCGGTGACGACGACGACGTCGATGTGCCGCCCTTCATGCGCCGCTGAGGTCTCAATTTGCTTGCCACCGCGCGACAAACCGGCCTCGAAACCCGGTCGCCCGACGTCGATGCAGCCTGACAGGCAACGGAATCCAGATACTGGGGATGTGAGCGTTCGGATCCGCCGGGTGACCACCACCCGGGCGGGCGGCGTGTCGAAACCGCCGTTCGACACCTTCAACCTCGGCGACCACGTCGGTGACGACCCGGCTGCCGTGCGGGCCAACCGGTCCCGGCTGGCCAAAGCCATCGGTTTGCCCGGTGACCGAGTCGTGTGGATGAACCAGGTGCACGGAACCCGCGTCGAGGTGGTGGACGGACCGCAGGGCCAGGCTCTGCACGAGACCGACGGAATGGTCACGGTGACAGCTCGTTTGGCCTTGGTCGTGGTGACGGCCGACTGTGTGCCGGTGCTGCTCGCGGACGCGCGGGCCGGTGTCGTCGGTGCCGTTCACGCCGGCCGCGTCGGAGCCCAACACGGGGTGGTGGCGCGGACGGTCGAGGCGATGCAGGAACTGGGCGCCCAAGTCGGCGATATCTCGGCACTGTTGGGCCCAGCGGTCAGCGGTCGCAATTACGAGGTGCCCGAGGCGATGGCCGCCGAGGTCGAAGCCGCACTGCCCGGCAGCCGCACCACGACCCCCGCCGGGACCGCGGGTCTGGACCTGCGGGTCGGAATCGCCGGCCAGCTTCGTCGACTGGGCGTCACATCCATCGAGGTCGATCCGCGCTGCACCGCCGCCGACCCGGCGCTGTTCAGTCATCGGCGCAACGCGCCGACCGGCCGGCTGGCGTCCCTGGTGTGGATGGAGCCAGCAGGATGACGGCCGAGGCCGCAGCACAGGGCGAGCGTCAATCGGAACTGACCCGCGCACTGGCCTCGGTGCGTTCCCGGCTCGCGGCGGCAGCGGAGGCGGCCGGCCGCAACGTCGGTGAAATCGAATTGCTGCCGATTACCAAATTCTTCCCGGCCACCGACGTGGCCGTGCTTTCCCGCCTGGGATGCCGGGCGGTCGGCGAGTCGCGGGAGCAGGAGGCCTCGGCGAAGGTGGCCGAGGTGGCGCGGTTGCTGGCTGCCTCCCCAGAGGGTGGATCTCGGAATTTGCAGTGGCACATGGTGGGCCAGATCCAGCGCAAAAAGGCCAAGTCGCTGGCCCGCTGGGCGCACACCGCCCACTCGGTGGACAGCGAGCAGCTGGTGACCGCGCTGGAGCGGGCGGTAGCCGGCGCTCTGTCCGAGCACCGCCGCAGCACGCCGCTGCGGGTCTATGTCCAGGTCAGTCTGGACGGCGACGCGTCGCGCGGCGGCGTCGACATCGGCGAGTCCGGCGCGGTGGACCGGGTCTGCGAACAGGTACAGGGCGCCGCGAGCCTGGAACTGGTCGGGTTGATGGGCGTTCCGCCGCTCGATTGGGAGCCCGAACAGGCCTTTGACCGGCTGCAATCTGAGCACTGCCGGGTACGCCGGGCCTTCCCACAGGCAGTGGGATTGTCGGCCGGGATGTCGGGCGACCTCGAGATCGCCGTCAAACATGGATCGACGTGTGTGCGTGTCGGTACCGCGCTATTGGGTCAACGGCGGTTACGGTCACCGTGAATAGTCACTCGAGTCACACCTTCATCACAAACAACATATATCCCAGGCTAGAAGGGGTCGCACGATGAGCACTCTGCACAAGGTCAAGGCCTACTTCGGTATGGCTCCGATGGAGGATTACGAGGACGAGTATTACGACGACCGCACGCCGTCCCGCGGTTATTCACGGCCGCGATTCGAAGACGATTACGGCCGTTACGACGGGCGCGATCGGGAATACGACGAGCCGCGCCGCGACCCGCGCGGCGACCTGCGCGGCGAGTTGCGCGGGGAGCCCGCCGACTACCCGCCGCCGAGCAGCTACCGGGGCGGGTACCCCGAGGAGCCGCGCTTCCAGCCGCGCGAGTTCGACCGGCCCGACATGGCGCGGCCGCGCCTGGGGTCGTGGCTGCGGGGTTCCACCCGCGGTGCGCTGGCGATGGACCCGCGCCGGATGGCGATGATGTTCGAAGACGGCCACCCGCTGTCGAAGATCACCACGCTGCGGCCCAAGGACTACAGCGAGGCGCGCACCATCGGTGAGCGGTTCCGTGATGGCACCCCGGTCATCATGGATCTGGTGTCGATGGACAACGCCGACGCCAAGCGACTGGTCGACTTCGCCGCCGGCCTGGCTTTCGCGCTGCGCGGGTCGTTCGACAAGGTGGCGACCAAGGTGTTCCTGCTGTCGCCGGCCGACGTCGACGTGTCTCCGGAGGAGCGCCGCCGGATCGCCGAAACCGGTTTCTACGCTTACCAATAGGCGAAATTCCGCGGCGCGGCCCGGTAGGTCACACGTTGGCCGACCGGGCCGTACGCATGCCGGCCGTCCCCTTGAGATGTGAGCGGCGCGGCAGGGTCGGTAGGCTTACTGTTGCCGCCGCGGCGGCGACGGACATTCCTCTCATCCTCATCGTTAAGGTCGGGCTCTCGTTGGTGCTGTTCTTTCAGATCCTCGGTTTTGCGCTGTTCACGTTCTGGCTGCTGCTCATCGCGCGGGTCGTCATCGAGTGGATCCGCTCGTTCAGTCGGGACTGGCGGCCGACGGGGGTGACCGTGGTGATCCTGGAGATCATCATGTCCGTCACTGACCCACCGGTGAAGTTGCTGCGCAGGCTGATCCCGCAGATCACCATCGGCGCCGTCCGTTTGGACCTGTCGATCTTGGTGTTGTTGCTCGTGGCGTTCATCGGGATGCAGTTGGCGTTCAGCGCTGCGGCGTAGCGGCCGCTTGCCACGGACCGGATGTAGCTAGGAGACGGTTCGGCCACGATTCGGCGACAAGTGTGATGCGCGTGATTTTTCTCTTCTAAGAAATGTGATTTATTTGCCTTAGAGATTGAAATTGCTCCTTATTTATTAGTCCAATCGGCGACCGCCGAGTCTGGTGTGACAGGATGGGCGGCAGTTGCCAGACGGCTACCGCACCGTTTTAGACTCTCCAGATCGCTTGACCGTCCAGGAACTTGAGGGGACAAAGAATGCCGCTTACACCTGCCGACGTCCACAATGTGGCGTTCAGTAAGCCGCCTATCGGCAAACGCGGGTACAACGAAGATGAGGTCGACGCCTTCCTGGACCTGGTGGAAAACGAGCTGACCCGGCTGATCGAGGAGAACTCTGATCTGCGTCAGCGGATCGCCGAGCTGGATCAGGAACTGGCCGCCGGCGGCGGTGGGGGAGCCGCCGCGCCTACCGTTGCCCAGCCGATTCCGACGTTCGAGCCCGAGCCGGAGCCGGTCAAGCCCGCGCCGGTGGCGGCCCCGGCTGCGGCGCCGTCGGCCAGCAACGAGGAACAGGCGATGAAGGCCGCCCGGGTGCTCAGCCTGGCCCAGGACACGGCTGACCGGTTGACCAGCACGGCCAAGGCCGAGGCGGACAAGATGCTGTCCGACGCCCGGACGAATGCCGACCAGATCCTCAGTGAGGCGCGTCATACTGCCGAGACCACGGTGTCGGAGGCTCGGCAGCGGGCGGACGCGATGCTGGCCGACGCCACGTCGCGTTCGGAGACCCAACTGCGCCAGGCCCAGGAGAAGGCCGACGCGCTGCAGGCTGACGCCGAGCGGAAGCACTCCGAGATCATGGGGACCATCAACCAGCAGCGCACGGTGCTGGAAGGCCGCCTCGAGCAGCTGCGGACCTTCGAACGCGAGTACCGGACCCGGCTCAAGACCTACCTGGAATCACAGCTGGAAGAGCTGGGCCAGCGTGGGTCCGCGGCGCCCGTCGACTCCAGCGCCGATGCGGGCGGTTTCGACCAGTTCAATCGCGGCAACTGACGCACTGCGGGGGCTGGTACACGCGCGGGCTGCCCCTTCGGCGCCTTCGGTGCTGGTAGGTTGGGCAGTCGCACCGCGCCGGCCGGAGGATGACCAATGTTGATCATTGCGCTCGTATTAGCCCTGATCGGGCTTGTCGCCCTGGTATTCGCGGTGGTGACGAGCAACGAGCTGGTGGCGTGGGTGTGTATCGGTGCCAGCGTGCTGGGGGTCATTCTGCTGATCGTCGACGGGGTACGGGAGCGCCAGCAGCGCGACGCGGCGCCCACGGAAGAGGACGCGCAGGCGGAGGACGACGGCGAACCGCTCGACGCAGTCGACTACCCGGAAGAGGCCGGCGAGGCTGACGACTCAACTGCCGAGCCCGCCCAGGTTGCCGAAGAACCGGCGGTCGACGAAAGTTCCAAGAAGTAACTGTCAGCCCGGCGGGACCTCCCCGGTCCGTGTGGCCAGCAGTGCCCGCACCTCGTCGTCGGTGACCTGACGAAAATCCGCATAGACCTGCCCGACGGCGTCGAAGTCGACCGGCATCGTGGCGCACACCACGTCGTCGGCTTCCGCGGCGAGTTGGCGACAGGCTGAGCGGGGCCCTACCGGCACTCCGACCACCACCGACTGCGCTCCGGCGGCACGCACCGCCCGCACCGCGGCCAGCATGCTCGCCCCGGTGGCGATGCCGTCGTCGACCAGTAAAACGGTGCGGCCCCGCGGGTCGGCTTCCGCGCGATCGCCGCGGTAGGCGTGTTCACGGCGGCGCAGTTCGGTGGTCTCGCTCTCGATGACCCTGCGCACCTGTTCTTCGTCGATGTGCAGGCTGGACACCACGTCGTCGTTCATCACCACCCGCCCGCCGCTGGCCAGCGCGCCCATTGCCAGTTCCGGCCAGCGCGGGACACCGAGCTTCCGGACGACGAAAACGTCCAGATCGGCGCCCAGCGCCGCGGCGACCTCCCAGGCGACGGGCACGCCGCCGCGGGCCAGACCGAGCACGAGCAGACCAGGTCTGCCTCGGTAAGACGCGAGCTCGGCCGCCAGCACGCGGCCCGCTTCGCGGCGGTCGCGGTACCTACGGGTGGGCATCCGACGGAGAAAGCCCCTGACTGGGGTCATGATCACACTCCCGACTGCAGGCCTCATTCAGCCTACGACCCCGCGCATTGCACATCGAGCCCTCAGCGGCGCCACATCGAGCCTGCGGTGAGGGTTGTCAACACCCGGGAAAGGCCGCCCTGTGCGCAGCCTGAACGCCGCTCGCGCAGCCTCGGCGAAGCGCCGTGTCACCTGGGTGTCCGAGGGGGGACTTGAACCCCCACGCCCATTAGTAGGGCACTAGCACCTCAAGCTAGCGCGTCTGCCATTCCGCCACTCGGACCCGACCAACCACATGAGTTGGCAGCTAAGGCTATCGGATCGATTCACGTCGGCCCAATCGGCCTCGGCCGACAGCGAGTCGCGTCCGCTCGCAGAGCAGTGGTAGGAAAGGTGACTGTGACCCGAGCGACGGCGGCTGACCCGAGTAACCCCTCAGATCCAGCCGATGAGGTGGCCGAAACCGTCAGCGCGCTGATCCGGTTCGACACCAGTAACACCGGTGAACTCGAGACCACCAAGGGCGAGGCCGAGTGCGCCCACTGGATCGCCGAACAGCTCGCCGAGGTCGGTTACGAGACCGAATATGTCGAATCCGGGGCACCAGGCCGGGGCAACGTGTTCGCCCGCCTGCCCGGCGCCGACCGTACCCGCGGCGCCCTGATGATCCACGGGCACCTGGACGTGGTGCCGGCGGAGCCGGCCGATTGGAGCGTGCACCCGTTCTCCGGTGCGATCGAGGACGGCTACGTCTGGGGCCGCGGCGCGGTCGACATGAAGGACATGGTCGGCATGACGCTGGTGCTGGCTCGGCATTTCAAGCGTGCCGGCATCGTGCCGCCCCGGGACCTGGTGTTCGCGTTCGTCGCCGATGAGGAGCACGGTGGCAAGTACGGAGCGCAATGGCTGGTCGACAACCGGCCGGATCTGTTCGACGGCGTCACCGAAGCGATCGGTGAAGTCGGGGGCTTCTCCCTGACAGTGCCGCGCCACGACGGCGGAGAGCGCCGGCTGTACCTGATCGAGACCGCGGAGAAGGGCATCCAGTGGATGCGGCTGACCGCCCGCGGACGGGCCGGGCACGGGTCGATGGTGCACGACAACAACGCGGTCACCGCGGTTGCCGAAGCCGTGGCCCGGCTCGGCCGTCATCAGTTCCCGCTGGTGGTCACCGACACGGTCGCCCAGTTCCTCGAAGCGGTGAGCGAGGAGACCGGCCTGGCCTTCGACGTCAACTCACCCGACCTCGACGGGATGATCGACAAGCTCGGCCCGATGGCGCGGATGCTCAAGGCCGTGCTGCACGACACCGCGAACCCGACCATGCTCAAGGCCGGTTACAAGGCCAACGTGGTGCCGGCGACCGCCGAAGCGGTGATCGACTGCCGCGTGCTGCCAGGGCGTCTGGCGGCGTTCGAAGCCGAGGTGGACGCGCTGCTGGGGCCGGACGTGACCAAGGAGTGGATCCGGAGCCTGAGCTCGTATGAGACCTCCTTCGACGGCGATCTGGTGGACGCGATGAACGCCGCGGTGCTGGCGCTGGACCCGGGAGCCCGCACGGTGCCCTACATGCTGTCCGGCGGTACGGATGCAAAAGCGTTCATGCGCTTGGGAATTCGCTGCTTCGGCTTCAGCCCGCTGCGGCTGCCGCCGGATCTTGATTTCACGTCGCTGTTCCATGGCGTAGACGAGCGGGTACCCATCGACGCGCTGCGGTTCGGCACCGAAGTGCTGGCGCACTTTCTCACCCACTGCTGATGACACGAGAGGACTCACTATGACAGTGCCCAATCCCTACGACGCGCTGCCCGACCTGCCGACGTTCACCCTGACCTCGGAGTCGATCACCGACGGTCAGCCCCTGTCCAATCCGCAGGTGAGCGGGATCATGGGAGCCGGGGGCGAGGACGTCAGCCCACAGCTGAGCTGGTCGGGATTTCCTGCCGAGACCCGCAGCTTCGCGGTCACGGTCTACGACCCTGACGCCCCGACGGCGTCCGGGTTCTGGCACTGGGCGGTGGCCAACCTGCCGGTCGACGTCACCGAGTTGCCCGCCGGCGCGGGTGATGGCAGCCAATTGCCGGGCGGTGCGCTGACGCTGGCCAACGACGCCGGGCAGCGTCGCTACATCGGTGCCGCGCCGCCCCCGGGTCACGGTCCGCACCGCTACTACGTGGCCGTGCACGCGGTCGATGTCGACAAACTGGATCTGCCCGAGGACGCCACGCCGGCCTACCTGGGCTTCAACCTGTTCCAGCACGCGATCGCCCGCGCGGTCATTCACGGAACTTACGAGCAGACATAACTGAGGTGCGCGCCTGCGTGCTCGTCTTGCCCGGCGGCAAGGTGCGCAGTGCCGAGCCGTCGCGCTGGTGGCAACCGGCGAACCTGCGGATGGTGTTCGTCGCACGTGCTCTGCGGCGCCGGCTCGGTTCCGATGTCGTTGTGCGGCGCGTTCGGTACCGGCTGCGGGGGTGGAATAGCCCGCAACGCGATCCGGTGCTCGACGCCGAGGCGGTGCTGCGTAGGTGCCACAGCCGGTGGCAGCCGGAAAGTGTTGTGCTGGTCGGTCATTCGATGGGTGGACGGGTGGCGGCGCAGTTGGCCGCCCAGGGTGGCATCGCGGCTGTGGTAGCGCTGGCGCCGTGGTGGGCCGGGGACAAGGGTGACCTGATCCCGGTCGGCACCCGGCTCCTGGTGTTGCACGGCACCGCCGACACCAGGACCGACCCCCGCACTTCCTATGTTCAGACACAGCGGGCCGGCCGGCGTGGCCTGGACGCTCAGTGGGTCGGTATCGCCGGAGCCGGACACGCCATGGTCCGTCACTGGCGTCAATGGCATGGCCGCACGGCCGATTTCGTTGCCGAGTCCGTAGCCGCAAATCATCGCCACGGGCAATCCTGGCAGCAACAATGAGGAGGCGCCCGTCCGCGCCGCGGCCGGGACCGAGGAGCTTCGCCGAGAACGCTGGGAGAGCCGATGGCCAGTACCGACCGCGTCACCGTTGTGGTGGCCGACGATCACCCGGTGATGCGAGAAGGCGTCGTTCGAGCCCTCAAGGGCAGCGGCCGGGTCGATGTCGTCGCCCAGGTGGCCGAGGGGCGTGCGGCTTTGGAGGCCATCAAGAAGTTCCGGCCTGCGGTCGCGCTTCTCGACTACAAGATGCCGGGGCTGGACGGCCTCGAGGTGACGCACGCGATCGTCCGCGACGGCTTGCCTACCAGTGTGGTGCTGCTGACCGCTTTCGATGACAGCCCGGTCGTGTTCAAGGCCCTGGCCGAGGGGGCATCGGGTTTTCTCACAAAGGAATCCGACGCCGACGAAATCGTGAACGCCGTTCTGCGGTGCGCCGCCGGGGAGTCGTATTTGCCGGCGGGCGTGGCCGGAGGTTTGGCCGGCGAAGTCAGACGGCGCGGCAGAGGGGCGACAACCTCCCTGACCGAGCGCGAGACCCAGGTGATCACGATGATGGCCGAAGGGCTCTCGGTTCCGCAGATCGCCGCACGACTTCACTTGGCGCGCAGCACAATTAAGACACATGTGCAGACGCTTTATGAAAAGCTCGGCGTCTCCGATCGCGGCGCGGCCGTCGCCGAGGCGATGCGGCGCCGCTTGCTGGAGTAGGGCCGGCCGGGTCAGGCGTAGACCCGCTGCGGTGCCACACTGGCCCGCAGTGGCAGTTGCACCCGCACATGCGCCCCGGTGGGTTCGTCGATGACGGTCAACGCGCCACCGGCGGCTTGAACGCGGGCCCGGTGTGAAGCAAGACCGATGTGTCCCTCCGCGAAACGGCGGGCCGCCATGTCGTCGGTTATTCCGATCCCGTCGTCGATCACATCGACTCGCGCAACCCCGCGGTCCACTGCCACTGTCACCGTCGCCGAACGGGCCTGCGAATGGCGGGCCACGTTGGAGACCAGTTCCCGGATGACCCCGAAGAGGATCGGGTCGATGGCGTTCGGGCCGGGGTAGTCGATGTCGGTCGAGATCGCGATGCCGGAGCGTTCCGCGGCAACCGACACCAACTTGTCCACGGCCGCGGCCAGTCCGACTTGCTCGAGTAGCGCCGGGTGCAATTCAAAAGTGGCCTCGCGCAGTAGGTGTGATGCGTCCCGCAGGCTGGTCAGCGCCTGTTCCAATGGCGCATCCGGGGATGCCTTGAGGAAGCTGGCCAGATCACGGCGGGCGGCCAGCACGTCCTGCAGCGGTCCGTCGTGGATGAACTCCGATATCTGTCGCCGCTCGGCCTGCGAGGCCGTCATCGTCTGGGCCAACAGCTCTTCCCGCGAGGCCGTCAGCGTGGCCATCTCGTCGACGTTGCGTAATCGGAAGACGACCATCAAAAACGCTGTGGCGCAGACGAACCCGTACATCATGACGATCAGGATCACCTCCCAGGCGCCGACCCGGGGCATGATGACGGGGTCCTGCAGCAGGGACGCGGCGAACACCGCGAGGCTGGTGGCCAGTACCGCACCGGCGCGGCGCAGCGATAACTCGCCGGCCACCAGTCGCGGCAGCAGCGCCATCACCAGCAGCGGTATATAGCCGCCCGGCGACAGCAGTTTGAACCCGAAAACCGCTGCGACGTCGGACAGTCCGAGCACCATCAGCGCGGTGTCGTCGCCGAACTGATTGCCGCCGGTGAAGGCGATCAGCAGCGCGGCCAGCGTCACCAGAGCGTAGATCCCCAGCAATACCGCTTTCGCCGGCAGCCGAGCGGGATCGTCGGCGATCAGCATGGCGACGATCATGATGACCAGGACGCCGACGCGAAGCAGCGATCCGCCCTGCAATGAGCGCAACCGTTGTCGTCGCAGGACCTGCTCGATATCTGTGCTGCTCATCAGTCACCTACCGTAGCCGCGCATGTTGTTCTTGCGAATGTACAACGGCTCAGCCCCAATTCAGTTGAGTAGGAAACCGTCTGCGGTCGGCGTCGTCACCGCGACATGACGTTGTTGAAGAACCCGGAGAGGTTGGTGCCGGCATTCGCGACGCCCGAAAGCGTGGTGCCGACATTGGCCAGGCCCGATGCCCATTGGCCGTCGTTGAGGTAGCCGGAGTTTCCCGGTGCTCCCTGGTTGCGGAATCCCGAGGTGTCGACGAACGCGTTGAACAGGCCCGATACTTCGCCATCGGCAGAATTGAGGAACCCCGATGCGCCCCCGCCGCCGGAGTTGAAGAAGCCGGACGACGGGTCGGTCGAGGAGTTGAAGAATCCCGGGTTCTGCTGATGTTCGAAGCCGAAGGTGTACGGGCCCACGGTGCCGCTGCCTGGCAGATCGATTGTCTGGCCCAGGATCTGGTCGATCGACGTTTCCGAAACCAGGGTGGTGGCACTGATGGTCCAGCCGCCGATGCTGTCGTTGTACACCGTGGTCGTCACGGTGGTGCACCGGTAGAACGGGTACTCATACCACGGGTAACAGACCGTTTGCTGCAGCTGCACCTTGATCGGAACGTCGGAGATGTTGAACTCGTCCAGGGTGATCGCGTTGATCTGGCCGGTGACCGGTACCTCGATGGGCGCGTTCACGTCGTAGTGCCAGGGGATTTCGGGAATGGTCGTTGAATACCCCACGGCGCCGAGGCCCTGATAGTCGCCTCGCCAGAACAGGCCGTTGCTGTAGCTGCCGGTGATGAAGGCGCCGGTGTCGACGTTGCCCGCGTTGGCCAGGCCGGTGTTGGAGGTGCCGGTATTGAACAGTCCCGTGTTGAAGCTCCCGGGGTTGAGCAGCCCGGTGTTGTAGCTGCCCGGGTTGAAGCTGCCGGTATTGGTGGAACCGGTGTTGTAGCTGCCGGTGTTGTAGTTGCCGATGTTGGCGATGCCGGTGTTGGCCGTTCCGTTGTTGAACAGGCCCGTGTTGGTGTCGCCGGTGTTCGCGATGCCCCAGTTTCCGCTGCCGGAGTTGAAGAATCCGACGTTGTTGCTGCCGGAGTTGAACAGGCCGATGTTGTCGGTGCCGTTGTTCAACGACCCGAGTCCGAATTGGCCGGTGCCGCTCAGGCCGATGCCGATGTTGCCCTGGCCGGTGTTGCCGAACCCGAGGTTGTTGTTGCCGATGTTGCCGCTGCCCAGGTTGTGGCTGCCAGCATTGCCGCTGCCCAGGTTGTGGCTGCCGAGGTTGCCGTTGCCGAGGTTGAGGTCGCCGACGTTGGCGAAGCCAAGGTTGTAGTCGCCGAGATTGGCTGCGCCCACATTGAGTTGGCCGCCGTTCGCCAGCCCCACGTTGAACACGGTGCCGTTGGGGCCGTCACGGAACAGGCCGGCCAGGTCGGCGCCGACGCTTACGGCGCCGGAGACGTTGGCCGGCGTCGCGGTGTTGAAGATGCCGGAGACGGTGTCTCCGAAGTTGACCAGACCCGATTGCAGCCCACCGACATTGCGGTAGCCGGAAACGTCCCCCGACGAGAGGTTGCGGAAACCGGAGCTGTCGAATCCGACATTGCCGAAGCCCGAGGCAGGCCCGGCGCCGGAGTTGAAGAAGCCGGACGACGGGCCGGCGGTCGAGTTGCCGAATCCCGGTGCGGCCGGGGCGTTGATGAGCGGAATGCTGATGGGACCCACGCCGCCCGATGCGTCGATCCCGATCACCGTCGAGCCGTCGGGGTTACCGATGTTGATTGCGACGGCGGGCTGTTCGCCGAAGCTGATCAGGATCGGGTCACCCGTCTCGGCGCCGTAGACGCTGATGGGTCCGATGTAGCCGACAACTTCTCCGCCGAGACCGTCGTCCAGGCCGCTGAACGAGATCTTGGGAATGGTGACCGGATTGACTTGAATGTCGTTGAGGCTGACCGTTATCGGAATGTTGAGCGGAATGTCGACGGTGAGATGCGCGGGGATCTCCGGCACCGTGATCGCGTAGTAGGCGCCGAGCTGGCCTTGGCTGTCGCCGCGCCAGAGCAGTCCGTTGTTCTGGTTTCCGGTGTTGTAGGCGCCGGTGTTGAGGGTGCCGGTGTTGGCCAGGCCGGTGTTGTAGTTGCCGGTGTTGGCTAGGCCGGTGTTGTAGGTGCCCGGGTTGAGGCTGCCGGTGTTGGTGTTGCCGGTGTTGTAGTTGCCGGTGTTGTTGTTGCCGATGTTGGCGATGCCGGTGTTGGTGTTGCCGGGGTTGAACAGGCCGGTGTTGGTGTCGCCGGTGTTGGCGATGCCGGTGTTGTAGTCCCCGGAGTTGGCGATGCCCCAGTTTCCGTTGCCGGAGTTGAAGAATCCGATGTTGTTGCTGCCGGTGTTGAACAGGCCGATGTTGTTGGTGCCGTTGTTCAGTGGGCCGAGGCCGACGCCGAGGCCGACGCCGAGGCCGATGTGACCGGTGCCGGTGAGGCCGATGCCGATGTTGCCTTGGCCGGTGTTGCCGAAGCCGATGTTGTTGTTGCCGGTGTTGCCGAAGCCGAGGTTGTGGTTGCCGGTGTTGCCGCTGCCGAGGTTGTGGTCGCCGAGGTTGCCGTTGCCGAGGTTGCCCGAGCCGGTGTTGGCGTAGCCGATGTTCCAGACCCCGGTGTTGGCTAGGCCGGTGTTGAAGGCGGTGCCGGTGTTGGTGCGCAGTGCGCCGGCCAGGTCGGTGCCGGTGTTGGCGAAGCCGGAGATGGTGGTGGGTGTGGCGGTGTTGAGGTAGCCCGAGACGGTGGTGCCGTAGTTGGCCAGGCCGGATTGCAGGGTTCCGGCGTTGCGGTAGCCCGAGACGGTTCCTGAGGACAGGTTGTGGAACCCGGAGGCGCCGGTGCCGGTGTTGCCGAAGCCGGAGGTGGGGCCGGTGCCGGAGTTGAAGAATCCCGAGGACGGGGTGGTGCTCGTGTTACCGAAACCCGGTGCCGCCGGGATATCGACGAACGTGATGTCGATCGGCCCGATGCCGCTGTCGATGGTGATCGGGATGACGGTGTCCGGGCCGCCGATCAGCGCCGTAACAGTAGGCACGACCGCGGTGATGGCCGGGATGGAAATGGTGCTGAAGGTGATGCTGAGATACGACGAGCCCAGGAGGCTGACGGTGATCGGATTGATCGTGAACGGGTTGACGACGATATCCGCGATACCGAGGCTAAGGGGGATATTGACCGGTATTGCAAAGTCCAGGCTCAGCGGTGAGAACTCGGGAATGTGGATTCCGGCGTGGAAACCGTACAGCCCCTGGTAATCGCCCCGCCAGAACAGACCGTTGCTGTAATTCCCGGCATTGAACGCCCCGGTGTTCACATTGCCCGTATTCGCCAAGCCCGTGTTGTAATTCCCGGGATTGAGGAAACCGGTGTTGTAGTCGCCTGAGTTGAAGCCGCCGGTGTTGGCGCTGCCGAGGTTGTAGCTGCCCGTGTTGTAGCTGCCAGGGTTGGCCAGGCCCGTGTTCGCGGTGCCAGTGTTGAAGATGCCCGTGCTGTAGCCGCCCGCGTTGGCGATCCCGGTATCGCCCATACCGGGATTCCATAGGCCCGCGGTGGAGCTGCCGGCGTTACCGATGCCGTTGTTGGCGACTCCGGAATTCTCGATGCCGCGGTTCGCGGTGCCCGAGTTGCCGATTCCGATGTTGCCGGTGCCGGCGTTGAACAGGCCGATGTTGCCGGTGCCGGAGTTGAACAACCCAAGATTGCCGCTGCCCGAATTCAGTGCGCCGATGCCGACTTCACCGTCGCCGCCGAGGCCGATGCCGATGTTGCCCGCACCGGTGTTGGCGAAACCGATGTTGGCGTTGCCGGTGTTGGCGAACCCGCGGTTGTGGTCCCCGGCGTTGGCGAACCCGCGGTTGCCATCGCCGAAGTTGCCGAAGCCGAGGTTGTGCCCACCCAGGTTGGCGGCGCCGAGGTTGTGTGCGCCGTGGTTTCCGAAGCCGAAGTTGCCGCTGCCGATGTTGGCGCCGCCAATGTTGCCGTTGCCGATGTTCCCGCTGCCGATGTTGACGTCACCGACGTTCCCAGATCCCGTGTTGAGGTTGCCGTCGTTGGCGAAGCCCACGTTGGACACCGCGAAGTCGCCGAACAGACCCGCCAGGTCGCTGCCTCGGTTGGCTACACCCGAGATGTGGGCTGCGGTGCTCAGGTCCAGCGTGCTGGTGTTGAACAGGCCGGACATGGTGTTCCCGAGGTTCGCCATACCCGAGAGCAGGTCGCCGACATTCTTGGCACCCGAGACGCCGGCGCCGCCGGAGCCGGTGTTGAAAAAGCCTGAGTTGTTGGCCCCGACGTTGGCCCATCCCGAGGAGCTGCCGGTGCCGGAGTTGAAGAAGCCAGACGACGGGACATCGGTGGAGTTGCCGTAGCCCGGCGCTGCCGGAATGTCGATGATCGGGATCGTGATGGGGCCTATGGCGCCCGTCCCGCTCAAGGTGAGGGCCGTCGTCGGGCCGCCGAGGCTGATTTCGATGGCGGGCAGGGAGATCGCGATATCGCCCAGGGTGATGGGTCCGACGCTGAGGGCTTGTGTCTCTCCGGTGCTCAGGACGTTGATGTCGGCGGTGTATTTGGGGATGGTGAAGCCCTGGACGGTCAGCGTGCCCAAGGTCGCGCTGATCGGGATGTCGATGGGGATCGAGACGCCGGCGCTGACCGGAATCGCGGTATCGGGCAGGGAGATTGTGTAGCTGTAACCGATCAGCCCTTGGTAATCGCCCCGCCAGAACATCCCGTTGCCGAAGTTTCCGGCGATGAACGCCCCGGTGTTGACGTTGCCCGAGTTGGCGATGCCGGTGTTGTAGCTGCCGGTGTTCGCCAGACCGGTGTTGTACGACCCCGGGTTGAATCCGAGGGTGTTGACGCGGCCGGCGTTGAAGCTGCCGGAGTTGTAGTCGCCCGCGTTGACGAAGCCGGTGTTCACATCGCCGGAGTTGAAGAGGCCGGTGTTGGTGCTGCCGGGGTTGAGCAGGCCGGTGTTGAGGTGACCGCTGTTGCCGAATCCCCAGTTGGCGGTGCCGGAGTTGCCGATGCCGACGTTTCCTGTTCCGGAGTTGAACAAGCCGGTGTTGCCGGTCCCGGAGTTGAACAGCCCGGTGTTTGCGCTGCCCGAATTCAGCGCGCCGAATCCCACTTCGCCGTTGCCGGTGAGCCCGATGCCGATGTTGTGGTTACCGGTGTTGGCCAAGCCGATATTGAAGTCGCCGGTGTTGGCGATGCCGGTGTTGGAGTTACCGGCATTGCCGAATCCGTGGTTGTCGGCGCCGACGTTGGCGCGGCCGATGTTGTGGTTCCCGAGGTTCCCGGACCCGAGATTCTGGGCGCCGAGGTTGCCGAAGCCGCCGTTGCAGACGCCGACGTTGCCTCCGCCGAGGTTCAGGTCCCCGAGGTTGCCGCCGCCGGCGTTGTAGTCGCCGACGTTGCCGAAGCCCGCGTTCAGCGTGCCGATGTTGGCCAGGCCGAAGTTGTAGGCCGTCGTCCCCGTCACGCTGTCGCGGTACCAGCCGGCGAGGTTGGTTCCGAGGTTGGCCACGCCTGAGACGTTCGACGGGGTCTGCAGGCCGGTGTTGAAGACGCCGGAAACGGTGCCGCCGAGGTTCGTCACGCCTGACAGGTAGGAGCCGACGTTGCGGTAGCCCGACACAGTCCCCGACGAAAGGTTGCCGAAGCCGGAGCTGCCGGCGCCGACATTGCCGAAACCCGATGCGGTGCCGGTGCCTGTGTTGAAGAATCCCGACGACGGGCCGGTGGTGGCATTGCCGAATCCCGGAGCGCCCCCGAAGTCGATGATGGTGAAGTCGCCGGGCCCAAGGGTGGCGTAGGCGGGGATGACGATCGCCGTCGAGCCGTCAACGTTGCCGATCTGGATCGCTGGGGTGGGGCCGGACGCGTACACCGGCGGAATGGTGAGCGAGTTGACCGTTCCCTCCAGGACGGGGATGGGCCCGAGCGCGACGGTGGTGCCGAAGGGTATGTCCTCGATCGTGATGCCGTGGTAGACGGTGGTCGTGAAGCTGCCAGAGACCGGGATGTCGACCGGGATCGTGGTGACGAGATTCAACGCGATCTGGGGGACGGTGATTGCGTAGTAGGCGCCGAGCTGGCCTTGGTTGTCGCCGCGCCAGAGCAGTCCGTTGTTCTGGTTTCCGGTGTTGTAGGCGCCGGTGTTGAGGGTGCCGGTGTTGGCCAGGCCGGTGTTGTAGTTGCCGGTGTTGGCTAGGCCGGTGTTGTAGGTGCCCGGGTTGAGGCTGCCGGTGTTGGTGTTGCCGGTGTTGTAGTTGCCGGTGTTGTTGTTGCCGATGTTGGCGATGCCGGTGTTGGTGTTGCCGGGGTTGAAAAGGCCGGTGTTGGTGTCGCCGGTGTTGGCGATGCCGGTGTTGTAGTCCCCGGAGTTGGCGATGCCCCAGTTTCCGTTGCCGGAGTTGAAGAATCCGATGTTGTTGCTGCCGGTGTTGAACAGGCCGATGTTGTTGGTGCCGTTGTTCAGTGGGCCGAGGCCGACGCCGAGGCCGACGCCGAGGCCGATGTGACCGGTGCCGGTGAGGCCGATGCCGATGTTGCCCTGGCCGGTGTTGCCGAAGCCGATGTTGCCCTGGCCGGTGTTGCCGCTGCCGAGGTTGTGGTTGCCGGTGTTGCCGCTGCCGAGGTTGAGGTCGCCGAGGTTGCCGTTGCCGAGGTTGCCCGAGCCGGTGTTGGCGTAGCCGATGTTCCAGACCCCGGTGTTGGCTAGGCCGGTGTTGAAGGCGGTGCCGGTGTTGGTGCGCAGTGCGCCGGCCAGGTCGGTGCCGGTGTTGGCGAAGCCGGAGATGGTGGTGGGTGTGGCGGTGTTGAGGTAGCCCGAGACGGTGGTGCCGTAGTTGGCCAGGCCCGATTGCAGGGTTCCGGCGTTGCGGTAGCCCGAGACGGTTCCTGAGGACAGGTTGTGGAACCCGGAGGCGCCGGTGCCGGTGTTGCCGAAGCCGGAGGTGGGGCCGGTGCCGGAGTTGAAGAATCCCGAGGACGGGGTGGTGCTCGTGTTACCGAAACCCGGTGCCGCCGGGATATTCAGGATCTCGATGGTTCCGCCCTGCAGGGCGCCGACAACGGTGACGTCGATCGACGTCGCCGGGCTGCCGATGACGACGGTCACCGTCGGCGCGGTCAGATAAGACGTGGCGATTTCGACGGGACCTAGATAGAAGGCGCCGTTGAGGAAGTACGTCTTCGGATAGGTGTAGCCCGGAATGGTCCACTCCTGACCGCCCACCACCATCGTTTGGTTGAGCGGATTACGCGATGCGATGTCGATGGGAATGGTTGGAATATCGATGGCGACCTGGGCGCTGATCTGGCCCTGGTTGTTACCGGTGACGAACAGGCCGTTGTTGTAGTTGCCCCGGTTGAAGGCGCCGGTGTTGACACTCCCGGCGTTGTAGTACCCGGTGTTGTAACTGCCGGAGTTCAGCCCGCCGGTGTTGAAGCCGCCGGTGTTATAGCTACCGGTGTTGGTGCTGCCCGCGTTGAAGAAGCCGGTGTTGTAGCCGCCGGTGTTACCCAGGCCGGTGTTGATGTTGCCCGCGTTGAAGAAGCCGGTGTTGTAGCTGCCGGTGTTGCCGATGCCGGTGTTGCCGGCGCCCGGGTTCCCGATGCCCCAGTTGCCGGCGCCCGAGTTGCCGATGCCGATGTTTCCGGTGCCGGAGTTGAACAGGCCGATGTTGCCGGTGCCCGAGTTCAGGACGCCGAGGTTGGCGTTGCCGGAATTCAGTGCGCCGAAACCGATTTCGCCGCTGCCGGTGAGTCCGACACCGATATTGCTGCTGCCGGCGTTCGCGATGCCGACGTTGGAGTCTCCCGAGTTGGCGATCCCGAGGTTGGCCTTGCCGGTATTCCAGAAGCCCCGGTTCCCGGTGCCGGCATTGCCCGGACCGGCATTGCGGTCACCGAGGTTGCCCAGACCGAAGTTGTCCACCCCGATGCTTGCCACGCCGCGGTTTCTGTCACCGAGGTTTCCGCTGCCGAAGTTGGCGCTGCCGATATTGGCCGATCCGATATTGAAGTTGCCGATGTTTGCGCGACCGACGTTGCCGTGGCCGAGGTTCGCGAAGCCCAGGTTGGCGAAGCGCGGGTCGGCTTCAGCCTGGGCGCGGCCGAATTGCGTTGAACCGAAAGGATTCAGCGCCGCGGCGATCGTCGAAGCCTCGGCGTGGTAGGCGAACAGCGCGGACACGTCCTGGGCCCACATCTGCTCATATTCGGCTTCGACAGCGGCTATCGCCGGCGCGTTCAGCCCCAGCAGGTTGGCGGCCACGAGCCGGGTGAACGCCGCCCGGTTGGTGGAGATGATGTCCGGGTGCACGGTCGCCGCGCGTGCGGCCTCGAAAGCGCCCGCTGCCAACCGGGCCTGACTGGCTGCCTGCTCGGCGGCGACCGCCGCCCCACGCAGCCAACCCGAGTAGGGCGCAACCGCGTCCAGCATCGCCACCGACGCCGCGCCTTGCCACGATGAACCAGTCAGGCCGGCCGTCAGCGCCGAGAACGCGACCGCGCACGAACCCAGATCCGTGGCCAGGCCCTGCCAAGCCGCGGCCGCGGCCAGGACAGGGCTCGGCCCCGGCCCGGCAAACACCCGCCAGGAATTGTGTTCCGGCGGAAGTCTCGCGAAATCCATCACATCTCCCTAACCCCCAACAGCCGGTCGGCCCCGCAGTGAGGGGTGGTGCCGTAGGTAATCCCCGCGGGTAGGTCGTCCCGCCTGTGATCGGTTAGCTGCGCCGGGTGGGATCATCGTCATTCGAAGGGAATTCTCTGGAATTCGCAAACCGCCCATGTCCTGCTGTCCGCCGTTGGGCCGCACGGTCCAAGACGGTCGGTCAGCTCGCGGAAGAAGCATTAAAAGTATTGTTTAGCAACTAATTTCAGATCATTGCGCGTTCTCTGCCGGTGTCCGAACGAAGTCAGATGCGGCGTCATCCTCCCCCAATAGGGGGAGGAAATTTCATCCACCGAATCCGCCTGCTACCCGAAGGTGGTGGGCGCGTCTGCGCGCGAGAGTCATAGCTGGAGCAGTGGCCCTGTCACTCAATCCCACAACCGCGAAGGGGATCGAAGCGATGTCATATCTGTTGGCTGGCCCGCAAGCATTGTCGGCCGCGGCGGCTGACGTCGTCGGTATCGGTTCGGCTCTGCGCTGGGCAAATGCGACGGCAGCGGTTCCGACGACGTCGGTGTTGGCCGCGGCGGCCGATGAGGTCTCCGCCGCGGTGGCGTCGCTGTTTTCCGAGCACGGCCGGGAGTATCAACTGCTGAGCGCCCAATTGATGGGCTACCACGACCAATTCACGCAGACCCTGAACTCCGGCGCCCACAGCTACGCCGCCGCGGAGGCTGCGAACGCGTCGCCCCTGCAAACGGTCCTCAACCTGATCAACTCGCCCACCGAAGCGCTGCTGGGTCGCCCGTTGATCGGTAACGGCGCCGACGGGGCGAGTGGGCCGGTGGGCCAGCCCGGGCAGGACGGCGGCATCTTGATCGGAAATGGCGGCAAGGGCGGCAGCAGCACCGACGTGGGCGCTCCCGGCGCGGCGGGCGGCTCGGCCGGGCTGATCGGCGCCGGCGGGACCGGCGGCACCGGCGGAGCAGGCGGAGTCGGTGGCACCGGCGGCAGTGGTGGCTGGCTGCTCGGATCTGGCGGTGCCGGCGGAACCGGCGGTGCCGGCGGGTATGGCGGCCAGGGTGGTTCGGCCCTGTTTCTCGGCAACGGCGGTCCTGGCGGTGCCGGCGGCGCCGATCCGTTCGGTACCGGCGGTCACGGCGGCAGCGGCGGCAGGGCCGGGGCGGTGTTCGGCGTCGGGGGCGCCGGCGGTGCCGGCGGGATCGGTGCACTGGGCGGCACCGGCGGCGATGGTGGCACCGCAGCGCTGATCGGTGTCGGCGGTGCCGGTGGTGCCGGCGGGGCCGGCGCGGCAGGCGCGAGCGGCATGACCGGCGGGACCGGCGGGATAGGCGGGGTGGGCGGCACCGGGGGCGTGTTCGGCTTCGGTGGCCACGGCGGCGTCGGCGGTGACGGCGGCGCAGGTGGGGCCGGCACGGCCGGCCAGGAAGGTAGCACCGGCGCTGGCGGAGGAACGGCGGGCGCAGGCGGGGCCGGCGGTCAGGCCTTGTTCGGGTTCGGCGGGCAAGGTGGCACGGGCGGGGCCGGCGGCATGGGTGGAGCCGGCGGGGCTGCCGTCGGAGCTGGGGCGCAAGCCGGACAGGGCGGCACCGGGGGTCTCGGGGGTGCCGCGGGTGTCGGCCC
>NZ_LQOY01000206.1 GCF_002101675.1 Mycobacterium gordonae
AGATCACCCATCCAATCTGATCGGGTGGCCTACTTTTCAACCGTCGCGACTGGCCTGGTTTTCAACCGTCGTCAACAGGTGATCGGCCAAGCTTCGGGATGACCGATCCGCGTAGCGGTATCGGGTAGTGCTGTTCTTGGACAGATCGATCAGTGTCACCTCGTCCCGGCTGGCCACCATCGCCCTGCGCAGTACTGTCCGCGGAGTTGTTTCCAGGTCGATTTCGGGTGTTTACGGCGATCTATCGCCAAACCGTATGCCACGCATAGCGGTTGAGGTGGGAGAAGGCAGCCGAGGACCGGAGGTCTCCCCACATCAAGCCAACACGTCTGCTACCAACGTCCTGTCTCGGTACAGCTAGTTGCATCGGACCGGAATTGCCGTCACTGCGGTTCCGGTCCGACGTTTAGTGCGTCGTCTCTGTGCGTGGACAATTGTCTGTGTGCGTGGACATCAGCCTGGCGTTGCGCCGAGTGCTTCGACCTGGTCAATCCGATGTACATTGCCAGAGTTTAAATTGTAAAAAGACTTTACACGGCACCCTGAGTAATATAACCGTTTGATAACGGTGAGAATTCTTTCATATAACTGGTACACCGTTGTCCTGCGCTTACTCGATATGATTCGCCTCTCCCGAGGCAGCAATAAAGTGAGGAACCCCCTGTCATGTCCTTTCTGTTTACTCGGCCGGATTTGGTGATCGGGGCTGCGACGGATCTAGCCGGTATCGGCTCGACGATCAACAGCGCTACGGTCGCGGCGGCTGCCCCCACGCTCAATGTGCTGGCTGCTGGAGCCGACGAGGTGTCCGCGGTGATCGCGGCGCTTTTCGGCGCGCACGCCCAGCAGTACCAGTCGATGAGCGCCCAGGCCTCGGCACTGCACAGCCAGTTCGTGCAGACGCTGAACGCGGCCGGCAACGCCTATGCCGGTGCCGAAGCAGCCAACGTGCAGCAGCAGCTCCTAAACGCGATCAACGCACCGACCCAAGTGGCCCTGGGCCGCCCGCTGATCGGCAACGGTGTTGACGGGGCGGCGGGTACCGGGCAAGCGGGCGGTGCCGGAGGGCTGTTGTACGGCAACGGCGGCAATGGCGGATCCGGAGGCGCGGGTCGGGCCGGCGGCAACGGCGGTACCGCCGGGTTGATCGGCAACGGCGGGGCCGGTGGCTACGGCGGGCTGGGGGCCAGCGGTGGCAACGGTGGGGCCGGTGGGCTGCTGTACGGCAACGGTGGGGCAGGCGGTTTCGGCGGATTGTCCGGTGGCAGCGGCGGTAACGGCGGCAGTGCCGGGCTGTGGGGCACCGGCGGTGCCGGCGGTGCCGGCAGCGCGGGTGGCAATGGGAACAACGGAGTCAACCCCGTGCAGAGCTTCACGGGGTCGGCGACGGACGGCCCCGCCGGTGCACCGGGTGAACCCGGCGGCAATGGCGAGCCCGGCCACCCCGGACTTCCCGGCCAGGCCGGCGGTAACGGCGGGTCCGGGTACAGCGATGCCCGTGACCCCGAACTACTGTCGAACACAGGCGGTAACGGCGGCGCCGGGGGGGCCGGGGGCGACAATGCGCCCGGCGGTACCGGCGGTCCCGGGGGCAACGGCAATCTCGTCGGCGGAACGGGCGGTGTGGGCGGCGACGGCGGGCCCGGCGGGACGGGCGGGAACGGCGGCGACGGCGGAAACGTCTTCTACAACTTTGATGTCGCAACCGGAGGCGCCGGCGGAAATGGCGGAAACGGCGGTGCCGGTGCGCCCGGTGGCACTGGCGGCAGCGGCGGCCTGAACTATACAGCGGACCCAGAGGGAGGTGCCCTTCAAGGTCCCGGTGGTGCGGGTGGTTGCGGTGGCGACGCCAATGGCCTGTTGAGTGCCGGCGGCAACGGTGTCGCGGGTGGTAACGGCGGCGCTGGTGGTCGGGGCGGGCTGTTGTTCGGCGACGGCGGTGCCGGCGGTGGCGGCGGTCTCGGGGGTGCCGGGGGCATCGGAGCCGCGGGTGGGCCCGGTGGTGCCGGTGGTGCCGGCGGCACCACCCCCGACGGTGTTTTTCGCGGTGGCCCGGGCGGCGACGGCGGTGACGGCGCGCCCGGTGGCGCGGGGGGAGCCGGCGGTAACGGTGGCGCGGGCGGCGGGGCTGGGCCGCTCAGCCG
>NZ_LQOY01000207.1 GCF_002101675.1 Mycobacterium gordonae
GCCCGCGACCTGGCCGCCGAGTTGCGCAAATCCTGGAACATCGACTTCGACAACCCCGACCACGCCGCCGCCGCCCCCACCATCGGCGCAGACCCAGCACCGGAAAACATCCGCACCGAATTGACCTCAGGCGGCAACACCCAGAAACTCATCCCAAACGCCCTTCTTCCGACGGGTTATTCTCAACCCTCGATCGGGGCGTTACCGAGATCGACACGACTTCGGCGCACCGCAACGCGTTGTACGGCGAGCGGAAACGCCTTAAGCGCCCTTGAGTCGCACGGCCAGATAGTCGGCGACGTGGTCGATCGTCACCCGCTCTTGCGTCATGGCGTCGCGCTCGCGCACCGTGACGGCGTTGTCCTCGAGCGAGTCGAAATCCACCGTCACGCAGTACGGGGTACCGATCTCGTCCTGGCGACGGTAGCGCCGGCCGATGGCTCCGGCGTCGTCGAAGTCGATGTTCCAGGATTTGCGCAACTCGGCGGCCAGGTCGCGGGCCTTCGGGCTCAGGTCGGCGTGGCGGGACAGCGGCAGCACCGCTGCCTTGACCGGCGCCAGTCGGGGATCAAGTCGCAGCACCGTGCGCTTGTCCACGCCGCCCTTGGCGTTGGGCGCCTCGTCCTCGACGTACGCATCGATCAAAAATGCCATGAAGGACCGGGTCAGGCCCGCTGCGGGTTCGATGACATAGGGGGTGTATCGGGTGTCGGTGGCCTGGTCGTAGAACGACAGCTCGGTGCCGGAATGCTTACTGTGCGTTGACAAGTCGAAGTCGGTGCGGTTGGCGACGCCTTCGAGCTCACCCCACGGGTTGCCCTGGAAACCGAACTTGTACTCGATGTCGACGGTGCGATCGGAGTAGTGCGACAACTTTTCTTTGGGGTGCTCGTAGAGGCGCAGGTTCTCCGGGTCGATGCCGAGGTCGATATACCACTGGCGCCGGGTGTCGATCCAGTACTGGTGCCACTCTTTGGCGGTGGACGGCTCCACGAAGAACTCCATCTCCATCTGCTCGAACTCACGGGTGCGGAAGATGAAGTTGCCCGGCGTGATCTCGTTGCGGAAGCTCTTGCCGATCTGCCCGATACCGAACGGCGGTTTCTTGCGGGAAGTCGTCACGACATTGGCGAAGTTGACGAAGATGCCCTGGGCGGTTTCAGGGCGCAGATAGTGCAGCCCCTCCTCGGTCTCGATGGGCCCCAGATAGGTCTTGAGCATCATGTTGAATTCGCGCGGTTCGGTCCACTCGCCCTTGGTTCCGCAGTCGGGGCAGACGATCTCCGACATCGGAACTGAATCGGGATCAATGGCCGGGTCGCCCTTCCCCTTCTTCGCCGCATAGGCCTCCTGCATGTGGTCCTGGCGGTGCCGCTTGTGGCAGTTCAGGCACTCGACCAGAGGGTCATGGAAGACCTCCACGTGGCCCGAGGCCACCCACACTTCGCGAGGCAGGATGATTGAGGAATCGAGGCCGACGACGTCGTCCCGGCCGGTGACGACCGAGCGCCACCACTGCTTCTTGATGTTCTCCTTGAGTTCCACGCCCAGCGGGCCGTAATCCCAGGCCGACTTGGTGCCCCCGTAAATTTCACCCGAGGGGAAGACGAAGCCGCGCCGCTTGGCCAGGTTGACTACGGTTTCGATGACGGACGCCACGGGGGTGTGCGCTCCCTTCGGAGGATTCGGCAGACACGGGCAGCGATGTCCGCTGCCCGCAAATCATCCGTCATGGTAGCGACCGGCGTCCGGTCTTTGACATGCATCATCATGCATGTGACAGTGGAGGGCAGCCGCGCCTCGTGTGGACGGACTCGTCCGTAGCGGCCCGTATGCCCCGAACGTTCGAAAGTGGTGACTCCGCACGGTGACATCGTCGACCCCTACCGCCGCCGATGACGAGCTGGCGGGTCATCACGAGCACGCCGCTGACGGTGTCACGGCGCGCCCGGCGTATCCGACGCCGCCGCCGCGCGAGATCCTGGACGCCGCCGGCGAATTGCTGCGCGCGCTGGCCGCTCCGGTGCGCATCGCGATCGTGTTGCAGCTACGCGAGTCCCAGCGCTGCGTGCACGAACTGGTCGACGCGTTGGGTGTGCCCCAGCCGTTGGTCAGTCAGCATCTGAAGATTCTGAAGGCGGCCGGAGTGGTCTCCGGCGAGCGATCCGGCCGTGAAGTGCTCTACCGGCTTGCCGATCACCACCTCGCGCACATCGTGGTCGACGCGGTGGCCCACGCCGGCGAGGACGACGAATGAGCAACACCAGCGTGCGCTCCACCCGTCAGCGAGCGGCGATTTCCACACTGCTGGAAACGCTCGACGAATTCCGCTCGGCCCAGGAACTGCATGACGAACTGCGCCGTCGTGGCGAGAACATCGGCCTGACCACCGTTTACCGGACGCTGCAGTCGATGGCCGCGGCGGGCATGGTGGACACGCTGCGCACCGACACCGGAGAGTCGGTGTACCGCCGGTGCTCGGAGCACCATCACCACCATCTGGTGTGCCGCAGCTGCGGATCCACCATCGAGGTCGGAGATCACGAGGTCGAGGCCTGGGCGGCCGAGGTGGCCGCCAAGTACGGATATTCCGAGGTTAGTCACACCATCGAGATCTTCGGCACCTGTTCGGACTGCCGCCGAGCCGGCTAGTCGTCTCCGCGAGGGTGAAGCTGGCTTCACGCTGGGCGTGATTAAGTGGTCAGCTCGCCACGTATCCGGGCACCGGTGTCGAGCACAAGCAGGATCAGGGTGCGCAGGGCATCGTCGGTCAGGCCGGCGCCCGGAAAGTTGTAGCGCAGCATCACGTCACCGGTCTTGGCATCCCGAGTGCCCTTTTCCAGCAGGGTCAGCGAGCCGAAGTTCACTTCCCGCGCCTCCCGGGCCACCTGGTCGCGAACCTTCTTGGTCAGCGGCAGATCCCAGACCAGCACCTGTGTCAGCGACATCAGGTCGAGGTCTTCGACGATGCGCACCACGCGCAGAGAAGCGAAGGTGCCGTTGTGCCGGACGGTGAGAGCACCGTCGGACTCGACCTCCACGGACAGTATTTCTCCGAGTATCGACGCCAGCCGATCCAGCAGCGATGTCATCAGGCACTTCCGAACCGGCGGTTGCGTGACGCGTACTCCTCGCAGGCCGCCCACAGATCGCGGCGGTCGTAGTCGGGCCACAGCTTGTCCTGGAAGACGTACTCGGCGTACGCCGCCTGCCAGAGCATGAAATTGCTGGATCGATGCTCGCCCGAGGTCCGCAGGAACAGGTCCACGTCGGGGATGTCGGGCCGCTGCATGTGCCGCGAGATGGTCGCCTCGTTGACGCGCTCCGGGTTCAGCCGACCGGCCGCGGCCTCGGTGGCGATTTTTCGGGCCGCCTCCGCGATCTCCATGCGGCCCCCGTAGTTGACGCAGTAGTTGATGGTGATGACGTCGTTGTTCTTCGTCACCTCCTCCGCGACGGCCAGCTCATTGATGACGCTGCGCCACAGCCGCGGCGCGGAGCCCACCCAGCGGATCTTGACGCCCATCTCGTTGAGGATGTCGCGCCGTCGTCGCACCACGTCGCGGTTGAAGCCCATCAGGAAGCGCACTTCCTCGGCCGACCGCTTCCAGTTCTCCGTGGAGAACGCATAGAGACTGAGCCACTTGATCCCGATTTCGACTGCGCCACAAGCGATGTCGATCACCACCGCCTCGCCCATCTTGTGTCCCTCGGTGCGGCGCAGGCCGCGTTGGGTGGCCCAGCGGCCGTTGCCGTCCATCACTATGGCGACGTGATTGGGCAACTGAGCGGCGGGGATCCGGGGCGCAACTGCCTTGGATGTGTGCTGGGGAGGTCGCCGCGGTCCTCCGCCGGGCGCCGGTGGCAGCTCCGGGAAAACGACGGGCCAGGTCGATGTGTCGGGAAAGGTCGGGTAGTCCGGCGGCGCGGGGGGTAGTTGCGGAAACTCGGTTGATTTCCGACGTTCGGCCTTCTTAGCCACACTCGGTATCCTGCCCGATCAGTCCAGCGCTGGCCTGTTCGCGTTTCACGGACCGTGCATCCGCCTGGTAGACCCGCTCCACCAGAGGCAGCGTCTTGAGTTGCCGCTCCAGGTGCCATTGCAGATGCGCGGCCACCAGTCCGCTGACATAACTGCGGTGCGCCGGCGGCGACTGCTCGGCGGACTCCCAATCGCCGTCGTGCAACGCGGACATCAGATCCAGCACGCCCAACGGCGGCGTGGTGGCTCCCGCCGGACGGCAGTGCGCGCAGACGCTGCCTCCGGCGGCGATGTGGAAGGCGCGATGCGGACCGGGGGTGGCGCAGCGGGCGCACTCGGTCAGTGCCGGTGCCCATCCGGCGGTGCTCATGGCGCGCAGGAGATAGGCGTCCAGCAGCAGATCGCGGGGACGGCGGTCGTCCGCTACCGCCCGCAGCGCACTCACCGTCAGCCGGTGCAGCGCCGGGGCGGGCGCCCGCTCCTCGCCGGCCAGCCGTTCGGCGGTTTCCAGCATCGCGCAACCGCAGGTGTAACGGCCGTAGTCGTTGACGATGTCGGTGGCGAACGCGTCGATCGAGACCACTTGGGTGACGATGTCGAGGTTGCGGCCCGGGTGCAGCTGCGCGTCGATGTGCGCGAACGGCTCCAACCGCGCGCCGAATTTGCTGCGGGTGCGCCGCACCCCCTTGGCCACCGCGCGGACCAGCCCGTGATCGCGGGTCAGCAGGGTGACGATCCGGTCGGCTTCGCCAAGCTTGTGCTGGCGCAGCACAACAGCCCGGTCTCGATACAGCCGCATCATGCTGATCTTAGTGGCGACCCGCTGCGCCCGGCTTCGCCGCGCTGGCGATCGCCACGGATCTTAGTGGCGACCCGCTGCGCCCGGCTTCGCCGCGCTGGCGATCGCCACGAGTTTTGCACCCCACCGCGACATCGCGGGGATCCGCGCCGATAGTCTCGTACCCCGTGGTTGGCGCTTCCGAGTTCGCTGCCGGGGTCGATTCCGGCTCCCGTCACCGGCGCTTGCCCACGCTGACCGACCTGCTCTACCAGCTGGCGACCAGGAAGGTCACCGCCGCCGAGCTGGTCCGCCGTTCGCTGCACGAAATAGATGTGAGCCAGTCCACACTGAACGCGTTCCGGGTGGTGCTCACCGAGTCTGCCCTGGCCGATGCGGCCGCGGCCGACCGCCGCCGCGCCGCCGGCGATACGGCGCCATTGCTGGGCATCCCGATCGCGGTGAAAGACGACGTCGACGTTGCCGGCGTGCCCACGGCATACGGCACCGACGGGTACGTTCCGCCCGCCACAGCCGACAGCGAGGTGGTGCGTCGCCTCAAGGCGGCCGGCGCCGTGATCGTCGGCAAGACCAACACCTGCGAACTGGGCCAGTGGCCGTTCACCAGTGGACCGGGCTTCGGCCACACCCGCAACCCCTGGTCGCGCCGGCACACTCCGGGTGGATCGTCGGGCGGCAGCGCGGCCGCCGTGGCCGCCGGCCTGGTGACCGCGGCGATCGGCTCCGACGGTGCGGGCAGCGTCCGCATCCCGGCCGCATGGACACATCTGGTCGGCATCAAGCCGCAACGCGGTCGCATCTCCACCTGGCCGGAACCCGAGGCTTTCAACGGCATCACCGTCCACGGTGTCCTGGCCCGCACCGTCGCCGACGCGGCTCTGGTGCTGGACGCGGCGTCCGGCAACGTCGAGGGCGACCTGCACAAGCCTCCCCCGCTCACGGCCTCCGACTACGTCGGCATCGCGCCCGGTCCGCTGAAGATCGCCCTGTCATCCGGCATCCCCTACACCTTTTTTCGGGCCAAGCTGCATCCCGAGATTCTGGCCGCCATTCAGAAGGTGGGTGAGCAGCTCGAACTGCTCGGCCACACGGTGGTCAAAGGAAACCCGGACTACGGCGTGCGGCTGTCGTGGGATTTCCTGGCGCGATCGATGGCCGGGCTCTGGGACTGGGGAGAACGACTGGGCGAGAACGTCAACTGGGACCCCCGCACCCTGTCCAACATGCGGACCGGCCACATGTTGTCGCAAGCGACCCTGCGCACCGCGCGCCGCCACGAAGCCGCCGATCGACGTCGCGTCGGGTCGATCTTCAACATCGTGGATGTGGTGTTAGCGCCGACCACTGCCCAACCGCCTCCGTTGGCGCGCTACTTCGACCGGATGAGCGGCATCGCCACCGACCGTGCCGTCATCGCCGCCTGCCCGTACGCCTGGCCGTGGAACGTCCTGGGCTGGCCGTCGATCAACGTGCCGGCGGGTTTCACCTCTGACGGACTGCCCATCGGCGTACAGCTGATGGGCCCGGCCAACAGTGAAGGCATGCTGATTTCGCTGGCCGCCGAGCTGGAGGCGGTCAGCGGGTGGGCATCCAAGCAACCCAAGGTCTGGTGGAACACCGGCAACAGCACGCCGCCGTTGCACAGCGTGCCAACCCCGCGCGATCGAAACCTGCGCTAGCGCATCGGGTTTGGCAGTTGCCCCGCGGGGTAATTGACCGCGGTGAATGGATCGGCGAGCCGGACCCGCGAACTCGATGCGGTTGCCAGCAGTCACTTCGGCTGGGACCAGCTCACCGAGCACCAACGCGAGGGGATGCGAGCCGTTCTGCACGGTCGTGATCTGCTCGCCGTGATGCCGACCGGTTCGGGGAAATCGGCGATCTACCAGGTTCCCTCCTTGCTGACCGGCGGCGCCACCCTGGTGGTCTCGCCGCTGCTGGCGCTGCAGGAGGATCAGATCACCGCCATCGGTGAAAGCGGTGCGGGAAGGGCGGTGGCGATCAACTCCGCGCTGCGAGCCGCGCAGCGCCGCCAGTCGTGGCAGGCCATTGAGAGCGGGAGCGCAGACTTCATTTTCATCTCTCCCGAACAGTTGGCCAATGACGAGGTGGTCGGCCTATTGCGCCGCTCCCGGCTGTCGCTGCTGGTCGTCGATGAGGCGCACTGTGTGTCCGCCTGGGGTCACGACTTCCGCCCCGACTATCGGCGCCTCGCCGACGTGTTTCGTCAACTGGGCGAGTCCATTCCGGTCGCGGCTTTGACGGCGACCGCCTCGGTGGTGGTGCGGCGCGACATCGTGGGGCGGCTGGGACTATGCGAACCCGCCGTCGTCATCGGCGGTTTCGACCGGCCCACCCTCCGCCTGATCGTCGAACGGTATCTCGACGAGGAGAACAAGCGCTCCGCGGTGGTCGACTGGGTGGCGGCATTGCAGGGGCCTGGCCTGCTGTACACCGCCACCCGCAAAGATGCCGAGTCTTACGCGAAAAGTCTGCGCGAGAAGGGCATTGCCGCGGCGTTCTACCATGCGGGCATGTCCGCGGCGCAACGCGAGGAGGTCCACGCCGGTTTTCGCGACGACGTGTATGAGGTGGTGGCGGCGACGTCGGCGTTCGGGATGGGAATCGACAAACCCAACGTCCGGTTCGTCGCTCACGCGTCGATACCAGATTCCCTGGACACTTATTACCAGCAGATCGGCCGCGCCGGCCGAGACGGTGCGCAAGCCCACGCGCTGCTCTTCTACCGACCCGAAGACCTAGGCCTGGCACGCTTTTTCACTGCAGGTCGGCCGGACGAGCAGCTGCTCCGGACGGTATTCGGCGTGTTGGATCCGACCCAGCCCACGAAGCTGAAAGACCTGCGCAACGAACTCTCCGTGCCTGGGCGCAGGTTGACGAGCGCGGTCAACGTCCTTGAAGAGGCCGGCGCCGTGCGCTCCACGCGCAAGGGCTTCGTGCGCACGACGGCATCGGCCGACGCGGCAGTCGCAGCAGCCCTGGAGATGACGGAGCTGCGCGAGCGCGTCGATCTCAGCCGGGTCGAGATGATGCGTGGCTACGCGGAAACCTATTCGTGCCGAAGGATTTCCCTGCTCTCCTACTTCGGCGAGTACCTGGACAACCCCTGCGGCAACTGCGACCGGTGCCTGGCGGCCGAGCGGCTGGATGACGTCAGTACCGAACGGCCGGCATACCGGGTCGGCACCGCCGTCCGCCATTCCCAGTGGGGGCCGGGCATGGTGATCGGTGGCGACCGGGAACGTGTGACCGTGCTCTTCGACGACTTCGGTTACCGCACCTTGTCCCTGGACGCAGTGCGCGATAAGGGCCTGCTGGAGGTCGCAGAAACGGACCCCGCGGCGAGCTGACGGGGCTCCGAAGGCGCGCCGTCCGCCCCCGCGATTCATGTCGTACTCAAATCTTTTATTTCTGTGGGTCAAAGGTCTTGGAAGCGTGCAATTATGGGCCATCGCCCCGTGTGCCGGTGGTTGAAAATCAACGGGTTGGAGGACAACGATGTCGTATCTGATCGCAGCACCGGACGTGTTGACGTTAGCGGCGGCGGAAGCCGCGGGTATCGGCTCGTCGATCAGGTCAGCCAACCTCTCGGCGCTGGCTCCGACCAGCACCGTGATGGCGGCGGCCGCTGACGAGGTATCGACAGCGATTGCGTCGCTGTTCTCCGGCCACGCGCTGGACTACCAGTCGCTCAGCAAGCAGGTAGCGGCCTTCCACGAGCAATTCGTGCTGGCGGTCAATGGCGCAAGCGGGGCGTATGCGGCCGCCGAGGCGGCCAATGCCGGACCGTTGCAGCCGGTCCTCGACCAGGTTCTGGGTGCGATCAATGCGCCGACGAACCTGTTCTTGGGGCGCCCGCTGATCGGCGACGGATACAACGGCACCCCCGGCACCGGGCAGGCCGGTGGCGACGGCGGCATTCTCTGGGGCAACGGCGGCGCGGGTGGCTCGGCCGGGCTGATGGGCGGGACGGGTGGTCGCGGCGGCAACGCCGGCCTGATCGGCAACGGCGGTGTCGGTGGCACCGGTGCCTTCCGAGGAGGAACCGGTGGTGCCGGCGGCGCGGGCGGATTGCTGTGGGGCAATGGTGGAGCCGGCGGCACCGGAGGCTTTGGCGGACTGACGATCCCCGCCGGCACCGGCGGGATCGGCGGCAGGGCCTGGTCCTTCTTCGGCTCGCCTGGCGCGACCGGGCAGACCGGAACCTTGCTGAACGTGGTGACTGCCCAAGAAGCCCAGCTCCTGATGATGGCCTCCCCGGACGTCAACTTCCTGTTGATCGGCACCGACGGCACGAATCTGGCCGCAATCCTGGCCGATCCGGCGGGCACCCCGAACTTCCACGCGTTCATGCAACAAAGCACCACATCCGCGTCCACGATCGTCGGGCACACCAGCGTCTCCAATCCGTCGTGGACGACCATGCAGACCGGGGTGTGGAGCGAGACGGCCGGCGTCGTCAACAATGTCTTCACCCCGTGGACGTACGACAGCTGGCCGACCGTGTACAACCAACTCGAGGCCGCTTACGGCGACAGCATCGACACCACGGTGATCGCCAACTGGCCCATCATCACCGACATCGCCGGCGCGGGCTCGCACCCGGCCGACACCATCACGTTCATCCCGAAGCTCGCGGGTGATACGGATTGGTTGGCGACGCAGGACCTGGTCGGTCAAACGGCCCAGACCGCAATCATCAACGCCGATCCGAATAAGGGCAATTTCGTCTTCTCCTACTTCGTGGGAGTCGACGAGAACGCGCACTCGTACGGCGGTGATTCGCCGCAGTACGCGGCGGCCATCCGGAATATGGACGCCAATCTTGGGGCGCAGGTCGCGGGGCAGCCCCTGGCGACCAGAGGGCTGCTGGGCGCGGTAGCCGATTGGGAGGCCAACCCCATGAACAACGGCGAGGAGTGGTCCACGCTCATCGTCACCGACCATGGTGAGATCGGGCCTAACGAATTCGGCCGCGGTCACGGCTTCCAATCTCCGCGGGAAACCGCGACGTTCCTCATGTGGGACCAGGCCGGCAACAACATGCATGACGGGTGGATCAACAACTCGTGGCAGATCGTCAGCACGACCCCGACGATCATGGATCAATTCCAGATTCCGTCACTGCCGTACATGCAGGGTGCGCCTCTGCAGTCCCCCGTCTTCGACGGCACCTACGTCAACCCCGGCGCCAACCTGTTCAGCGTGCTCAGCGCCGACTTCGCCGCGCAGGGCTACCCCGATCCGATAACCAACTACGTCCTGGACTCGCGCACGGTCGCCGGCACGATCCCGTACCTGGTATTCGAACCGATTCAAGACATCGTCGACTCAGTGCCCAGCTTCTTGCAGCTACCGGTCTCCTGGGTCGGCGCCGGCGTCTACCAGGCGCTGAACATCCCCGCGCAGATCTGGGTCCGGTTCACCGGCGTGACCGGCAACCAGATCATCGCGCCGGACTTGAACCCGTTCTATCCCTAAAAAGCCGCTGCGCCAGCCGCACCCCACTGCTCGCGGAACGTCCTGCGGTAACTCAGTGGGGCAACGCCCGACATGCGGCGGAATTGCTCGCGAAAGTTGGCCGCCGATGCGAAACCAACTCGGCGAGAGATGCTCTCGACGCCTTCGTCGGTCGCTTCGAGTAGTTGCTGGGCGTGGCGGATGCGCACACCGTTGAGCCACTGCATAGGCGTTTGACCGGTCTCACGGGTCGCGCACGCCGTGGAAGAGCTCTTCGAGTACGAGACCGCGACCTACAAGGACGAAACGGTTGCACTGCAGGACATCTCGAGTGTGCTGGAGAAAGACGGCATGCGGTTGACCTGGCGGCAATTGGTGCGCAGGCCGATGCGGCTGAACCTGGATTTCGACGTCCTGCAGGCCGGCGACGTGCTGAATGGAAATTCTCGAGCGGGACGGCTGCCGCGTTCGGCCGTGGCCGGCAGGCGCCGTTAAAACCCAAGGCGGCCAAGCTGTTTGGGGTCGCGCTGCCAGTTCTTGGCGACCTTGACCCGCAAATCCAGATACACCTTCGTGCCGAGCAGTTTCTCGATCTGGTTGCGCGCGGCGGTACCCACCTCGCGCAGCCGGGCACCGCCCTTGCCGATGACGATGCCCTTCTGGCTGTCCCGCTCGACATAGAGCACCGCGTGCACGTCGATCAGGTCGTCACGGTCCTCGCGCGGATTGACCTCGTCGATCACCACCGCCAGGGAATGCGGTAATTCGTCGCGCACGCCCTCAAGGGCAGCCTCGCGGATCAACTCGGCCATCAGGACTTCTTCGGGTTCGTCGGTGAGTTCGCCGTCGGGGTAGTACGCCGGGCCGGGGGGCAACGCCGCAGCCAGCACGTCGATCAGCACGTCGACCTGGGCCCCCGAAACCGCGGAGACCGGCACGATCTCGGCGGCGTGCGGGACCAGTTCGCTGACCGCGACCAGCTGCGCGGCCACCCGGTCTTTGGGCACCTTATCGATCTTGGTCACGATGGCCACCAGGGTGGTCTTCGGAGCGAGGGCGCTGATCTGCTCGACGATCCAGCGGTCGCCGGGTCCGATCGGCTCGTCGGCGGGTATGCACAGCCCGATGACGTCGACCTCGGTGTAGGTGTCCCGGACCAGGTCGTTGAGCCGCTTGCCCAGCAGTGTGCGTGGCCGGTGCAGCCCCGGGGTGTCGACGAGGATGATCTGGAAGTCCTCGCGGTGCACGATCCCGCGGATGGTGTGCCGGGTGGTCTGTGGGCGCATCGAGGTGATGGCCACCTTTGCGCCGACCAGCGCGTTGGTCAGCGTCGACTTGCCGGTGTTCGGCCGGCCGATCAGACATACGAAGCCCGAACGGAATTCACTCACGCCGCACCCCGCGCCGAGCGTGCCCACAGTGCGAAATTCGGCGCGCTTTCTCGCGGTGGGTTAACACTCGGCGTCACTGGATGTCCTCCTCAGATTCCACCGGGCTGAGCAGCACGGTGCCGATCCGCACCCGACCGCGGTGATCACGGCCACCCTCGGCTTGCAGGCGCAGGCCGTGCGAGACCACCTCGGCGCCGGGCAGCGGAACCCGGCCCAGTTCCAGCGCCAACAGCCCACCGACGGTGTCGACGTCGAGATCGTCGTCGAACTCCACCCCGTACAGCTCCCCCAGGTCCTCGATCGGCAGCCGAGCCGACACCCGGAAGTGCTTGTCTCCCAACTCCTCTATCGGTGCGGTCTCGGCTTGGTCGTATTCGTCGGCGATCTCACCGACGATCTCCTCGAGCACATCTTCGATGCTGACCAGACCGGCGATGGCGCCGTACTCGTCGACCAGCAGCGCCATGTGGTTACGGTCGCGCTGCATCTCCCGAAGCAAGGCGTCCAGCGGCTTGGAGTCCGGCACGAATACCGCCGGCCGCATGACCTGCGCCACGCTGCTCCCCCGGCCTCGGTCGGTGGAGTAGAAGATATGCCGCACAAGGTCTTTCAGGTACACCACACCAAGGATGTCGTCGACGTTCTCGCCGATCACCGGGATACGCGAATACCCGCTGCGCACCGCCAGGGCCATCGCCTGACTCGGCGACTTGTCGCCTTCGATCCACACCATCTCGGTCCGCGGCACCATCACCTCGCGGGCCGGGGTGTCGCCGAGTTCGAAGACGGACTCGATCATGCGGCGTTCGTCAGCGGCGACCACGCCACGCTGCTGGGCCAGGTCGACGACCTCGCGCAGTTCGATCTCGGAGGCGAACGGCCCGTTGCGAAAACCGCGTCCGGGCGTGAGCGCGTTACCCAATAGCACCAGCACCCGGCTGATAGGCATCAGCAACCACGAAATAACCTGCAGCGGAAGCGCTGTCGCCAGCGAGATGGAGTACGCATGCTGGCGTCCGAGGGTGCGTGGGCCGACGCCGATGACGACGAAGCTGGTCACCACCATGATGGCCGCCGCGCCCAGCAGCGCCCATTGCAAGCCGAAGTTGTCGTAGAGGAAAACCACCAGCAGCACGGTCGCGGTGATCTCGCAGGTGATGCGCAGCAGCACTACCAGATTGATGTAGCGCGGCCGGTCTGCCATCACCTTGAGCAACGATCTGGCGCCGGGCCGCTCGTCGCGGACCAACTCGTGCACCCGGGCCAGCGACACGGTGCTGATGGCGGCATCCAGAGCAGCGAACAGTCCGCCCAGACCGATCAGCACGATCACGCCGAGCAGCTGATAGAAGCTGGTCACGGCTGGTCGAAAAACCTTGACTTGTCCAGCAGCCGGCGGTCCCGTTCGTTCTGCCGATCGTTGTGGTAGGCCTCGACCTGATCGGCCACCCACTCCTCGAGCAGCTTGTCCTGCAGAGCGAACATCTCCCGCTCTTCGTCCGGCTCGCCGTGGTCGTAGCCGAGCAGATGCAGCACGCCGTGAATGGTCAGCAGCGCCAGTTCATGTCCGAGGCTGTGGCCCGCCGTGGCGGCTTGTTCGGCAGCGAATTCCGGGCACAGCACGATGTCGCCCAGCATGGCCGGACCCGGCTCGGGCGCATCGGGACGACCACCGGGCTCGAGCTCGTCCATGGGAAAGCTCATCACGTCCGTCGGCCCGGGCAGGTCCATCCAGCGCATGTGCAGGTCAGCCATGGCCGCGGTGTCCAGCAGCACCATGGACAGCTCAGCGGCCGGGTTGACGTCCATCCGGTTGATGACGAACTTGGCGACGCTGACCAGTTCGGTCTCGGAGACGTCGATGCCCGACTCGTTGGATACCTCGATACTCATAAGGCGCTCACGCACTCATCATCGACGATTGCGGCTGCCCGATGCCCGTCGAGCCGCCCGGTTCAGGCCGGAGCCCGGCTCCTCGTATCGGGCGTAGGCGTCGACGATCTCCGACACCAGCCGATGGCGCACCACGTCCTGGCTGGTCAGCTCGGCGATCTGGATGTCCTCGATGTCCTCGAGAATGTCGACCGCCGCCCGCAGACCGGACTGCGCTCCCCCGGGCAGGTCGATCTGGGTGACGTCGCCGGTGATCACCATCTTCGAACCGAAGCCCAGCCGCGTCAGGAACATCTTCATCTGCTCGGCAGTGGTGTTCTGCGCCTCATCGAGCACGATAAAGGCGTCATTGAGCGAACGGCCGCGCATGTAGGCCAGCGGGGCCACCTCGATGACCCCCGCCGACATCAGCTTCGGGATCAACTCGGGGTCCATCATGTCGTAGAGCGCGTCGTACAGCGGCCGCAGATAGGGGTCGATCTTCTCGCTCAGCGTGCCCGGCAGGAAGCCAAGGCGCTCACCGGCTTCCACCGCGGGGCGGGTCAGGATGATGCGGGTGACCTGCTTGGTCTGCAGCGCGTGCACGGCCTTGGCCATGGCGAGATACGTCTTGCCGGTACCGGCCGGGCCGATGCCGAACACGATGGTGTTGGCGTCGATCGCATCGACGTAATGCTTCTGGTTGAGCGTCTTCGGGCGGATGGTCTTGCCGCGGCGGGACAAGATGTCCAGGGTGAGCACCTCGGCCGGCGACTCGTTGCCGGTGCCGACGAGCATGGCCACGCTGTGCCGCACCACTTCCGGCGTCAGCGCCTGGCCCCGCGACACGATCGCCACGAGTTCGGACACGGCGCGTTCAGCCAGCGCGACCTCGGCCGGTTCACCGGACAGGCTGACCGTGTTGCCGCGCACATGGAGGTTGGCCTTCAGGGCGCGTTCCAGGGCCCGCAGATTCTCATCGGCCCTACCGAGCAGGCCCACCACGAGGTCGGGCGGAACATCGATGCTGCTGCGAACTTGGGCGTCGGCCGGCCTGGTTACACCAGCATCAGCGGCGCGGGTCTCGCGGGGCGTCAAGGGTTTCTGCTGCCTGCTTTCTGGCGTATGGGGCTTTTGCAAAACGACGGCCTCAGTCTACCGCCGTACGGTGACCGCTTCCCAGCGATTTGATGCCCGCCAGCAAGATCGACAAACCACGCGCGAAATCGGCCGTCGCCGTTGATTCCCGGCTGACCTGCGCCAAAGCGGCGATGTGCGGATGTTCGGCGGCGGCCAGCGCGCCTATCCGCGCCGCCACTGCGTTTTGCTCGCGGTCTCGTCCGGACCCGGCCAGTGGACCGGCCAGTTCGGCCTGCGCGCTGCCCATGACCAGACCGAGCACCGCCCGAAAGCTCGCCAGCAGGTCGACGTCACCGAGTCCGGCGCGGCGCAGTGCGGCGATCAACCGGTCGGCGGCCGCGTAGCTCGAGGCCGACACGGTACGACGGGTGAGCACCAGCGGGACGGCATTGGGATGCCGTCGCACCGTCTCCCACATCGCCACGGCAATCGCACGCACGTCCGCATCCCAATCATCGGACGGCGCAGGGACCTTCACCTCGCTGATGACCGCTTCGGCGACCAAATCCTCGAGTTCGCCGCGATCCTTGACGTAGTTGTAGAGCGTCATCGGGCCGGTGCCCAGAGCGGTCGCCAGAGAACGCATGCTCAGCCCGCCCAGACCGTCCCGGTCGACGATTTTCAGTGCCGCGGTGGCGATGTCGGAAACCGTGAAGCGTGCCCGCACGTCGATGCCCTCCTTCTTGACACGTACATCGTACGTAAGATACAACACGTACATCGTACGTATTGGAGGAACCAGTGACCGCCCACACCACATTCCTGTCGCACGGCACCCGCTGCGCCGCCTGGATCACCCGCCCAACCGGCAACGGCCCGCACCCCGCCGTCGTCCTCGCACACGGACTGGGCGCCAACCACACCATGGCGTTGGCCCGGTACGAACACCATTTCGCCGGGGCCGGCCTGGCCACCTTGGCCTTCGACTACCGCAACCTGGGCGCCTCCGACGGGACCCCACGCCAACGCCTCAGCCTGGGCCGTCATCGCCAGGACATCGCCGCGGCGATCGAGTACGTTCGGGGCCTGCCCGACATCGACGCGGACCGGGTTGCGTTGTGGGGAACCAGCCTGGGAGCCATGCACGTCCTGCGGGTGGCCGCGGCCCGGCACGACATCGCCGCCGTGGTGGTCCAGTGTCCGATCGTCGACGGTCCGGCGACGCTGCGACGGCTGGGCCTGGCGGCGACACTGAGGATGGGGCCGGCGATCGCGGCGGACGCCGTTCGGGCTGCGCTGGGACGCGAACGCCGATATGTCCCGATCGTCGGACCACCGGGCAGCCTGGCCGCGGTCACCGTGCCCGGCGCCCAAGACGGCTGGGACTCCACGGTGGATGCCGGCGGATCGTTCGATAACCGCATCGCCGCTTCGTGTGTCGTTGAAATCGCCGTCACCGGCGCCAAGCGCGCGGCGCGCAATATCGCGGCTCCACTACTGGTGTGCGTGTCTCGAAAGGAGACGCTGATGGATCCGCGGCACGCCGAAGAGGTGGCGCGGCGCGCTCCCCGTGGCATCGCGCGGCACTACGACGCCGACCATTTTCAGGTCTATCATCCGCCGCTGCTGGACGAGTTGCTCGCCGACCAGACCGCATTCCTGCGGGAGCACCTCGATGTCGCGTGACATGTTGCGCACGAACGACATTCGATTTGTCGATGTGGCCCGCAGCCTAACGGACGCCGAGTGGGCACAACCCAGCCTGTGTGCCGAGTGGAGCAACCACGAGGTGCTGGCCCACCTGGTGCTGGGATACCGAATGCCGCCGCGTGAGTTGACCGTCGGGATGATCAGCCATCGCGGCTCCTTCGATCGGGCCAACGCCGCGGCGGCCGCCGATCTGGCCCGGCGGCATAGTCCGGCCGATCTCGTCAACCACTATGCGGCGCTGATCCACCGACCCCGGGGCATCGGACGGGTGTTCCCGCGTCGTCTGCTGTTGGGCGATCACGTGATTCACGAACTCGATATCATTTTCGCGCTGGGCCGGCACCCCGGCATCGGGCGCGAGACGTTGGCCGCCGTGCTCGATACGCAAGTGCGGATACCGAATCCGTTCGTACCCGCAGCGGCCCGAGCGCGGGGCCTGAAACTTCAAGCCGGCGATGCGGATTGGAGCCATGGCGAAGGCGTGCGGACGGTCAGCGGTACCGCCGCGCACCTGGCGTCGGTGCTTGCCGGTCGGCCGTGGGCGCTGCACCACCTCAGCGGTGACGGCGTGGAGTTATTACGCGCCCGGGTCTGCGCGCCCTAGCAACGTGTTCGACGGGAGATCCTTATCGAGTACCTTGTGCGCCTGCGCGGCTCCGGTGACCGGCAGCGACGCCTCGTCCAGCAAACCGATCTGCACCAGTAGCGAGGCCTGGTCCCAGTAGATCCGCTCATATGCCACGCGCTGTCCCTCGAAGCCCATCACGACGACCACCGGAAGCACGACCGCGCGACCGGTGGGCGGCACGCCGGGCAGAAACGTCGGCATTGCGATGTCGTGCGTGAACGACATCACCATCTCCTCGACCACGCGATCGGCGCCGACGGTACGGGAGACCGGCGTGATGGTGGTGTCGTCGGGCCAGCTCCCGATGAAGTACCTGCTGTAGAAGTCGGCCACCGCGGCGGCGCCCACGCCGCCCATCATGGTGGGGACGTGATTGACGAACGGTTCGGCGGTCATCGTGGCCATGGTCGCCTGCACGTCCATGGTGACGAACTCGCTGGCCACATGCTCGTCGAAGACCACACTCAGATCGTCCGCAGCGCTACTCATGACCGTCCCTTTCGCCATCGAGCGGTGCAGCATCCCAGCGCGGAGTCAGTACGCCGAGCGCACCGAGCGCCACCGCGGCGGCGGTCGAGGTGCGCAGCACCGTGGGGCCCAACCGTACCGTGACCGCGCCCGCGCCGGTCAGCGCGGCGATCTCCTCGGGCGCTATGCCGCCTTCCGGCCCGACCACCAGCATCACCGAATTCGGCTGCGCCACAGCCACATCGGCGATGCGATCGGTCGCGGACTCGTGCAGCGCCAGCACCGTGCCACCGGCTTCGACCTGCGCACGCACCCGCGCGGTCAGCGCCTTTGTCGACAACACGCCGTCGACCGGCGGGATGTGTGCCCGGCGGGACTGCCGGGCCGCCGAGCGTGCCACCGCCCGCCACCGGCGCAGGCCTTTGTCGACGCGCGCGCCTTCCCACGTGGCGACACAACGCGCCGCCTGCCAGGCTACGAACGCGTCGGCACCGGCCTCGGTGGCCAACTCGACCGCAAGTTCGGACCGCTCGGACTTCGGCAGCGCCTGTACAACCGTTACCGGCGGTGTGCCGGGTTCGCGAGTCCAGCGAGTCTGCACGCGGGCCCGAAGTCCTTCGCGCCCAGCGTGTTCCACCAGGCACCGGGCGAGCCCACCGGCACCGTCGCCGAGCACCAACTCCTCGCCGGGACGGATTCGCCGCACGGTGGCCGCGTGAAAGCCTTCGTCACCGTCTACGACGGCCAGTGCGCCGACGTCGGGCAGCGCATCGACATAGAACAGCGTGGCCACCATGTGAGCCGCGAAAGGTCAGCGGCCGGTGAAGGTTTCACGCAGGCGGCTGAACAGCCCGCCGTTGTTGGCGTGCGACGAGCGGACCTCGGCCACGTCACGGTTGCGGCGGTTCTTCAGCTCCCGCAAGAGCTCGGTGTCGTGGTTGTCCAGCCGGGTGGGGACCACCACCTCGACGTGCACGTGGAGGTCACCGCGGGTGCTGGACCGCAGATGCGGCATCCCGCGCCCGCGCAGCGTGATCACCGCGCCTGGCTGGGTGCCGGGCGGGATGACGATCTCACTGGTGCCGTCCAGGATGGCGTCCAGGCTGACGCTGACGCCGAGTGCGGCGTCGACCATCGGCACCGACACCGTGCAGTGCAGGTCGTCACCCTCCCGGGCGAAAATGTCGTGGGCCTGCTCGTGCACTTCGACGTACAGGTCGCCGGCCGGTCCGCCGCCGGGACCCACCTCACCCTGCGCGGCGAGCCGGACTCGCATGCCCTCCGCCACCCCGGCCGGAATCTTGACGGTGATGTCCCGCCGCGCCCGCACCCGGCCGTCTCCCATGCACTGGTAACACGGGTCGGGAATGACCACTCCCACGCCGCGGCAGGTCGGACACGGCCGCGACGTCAGCATCTGACCCAGCAGCGAACGCTGGACGGTTTGCACCTCGCCGCGACCGGCACAGGTGTCACAGGGCACCGGTGCCGAATCACCGTTGGTGCCCTTGCCCTGGCAGCGGTCACACAGCACCGCGGTGTCCACGGTGACCTGCTTGGTGACGCCGGTCGCGCACTCCTCGAGGTCCAGGCGCATGCGCAGCAGCGAGTCCGAACCCGGCCGCACCCGGCCGATCGGACCGCGGCCCGCGCCGCCGGCGAAGCCACCGCCGCCTCCGAAGAACGCCTCGAAGACATCACCCAGTCCGCCGAAACCACCGAATCCGCCGCCGGCGGCGGCGGCGTTCTCCAGCGGGTCGCCACCCAGGTCGACGATGCGGCGCTTCTCCGGATCGCTGAGCACCTCGTAGGCGACGCTGATGTCCTTGAATCGCGCCTGCGCTTCCTCGTCGGGATTGACGTCGGGATGCAGTTCGCGCGCCAGCTTGCGGTAGGCGCGTTTGATCTCCGCGTCGCTGGCGCCTCTGTTGACGCCGAGTAGCCCGTAGTAATCGCGTGCCACGATTCGCCTTTCTAGGCTTGTTGTGGCCGCCAGTCAGGCGGCCATCCAGAAAATCCGTGCCGGGTGCGCGCTCATCGAGCACCCAGAACTTCGCCGATATACATAGCAACCGCGGCAACACTGGCCATAGTTCCCGGATAATCCATGCGCGTGGGCCCCAACACTCCCATACCGCCGTAGACGATGTCGTTGGTGCCGTAGGCGGTGGACACCATCGAGGTACCGGCCATCTGCTCGGCCTCCGTCTCGTGGCCGATGCGTACCGTGACCTTCCCGGCTTCCTGCTGGGCCGCCAGTAACCGCAGCACCACCACCTGCTCCTCCAAGGCCTCCAGGATGGAGCGCAGCGAGCCACCGAAGTCGGCGGCATTGCGGGTCAAGTTGGCGGTGCCGCCCAGCAGCAGGCGTTCCTCGGTGTGCTCCACCAGGGATTCGAGCAGCACCGTGGCCGAACGACCGACGGCGTCGCCGAGCCCGTCTCCCCCGTGCAGCCGCCCCGCCAGGTCGGCCACCGCAACCGAGGCCGCCGAGAGCCGCTTGCCGACTAACGCCTGACCGAGCATCTCCCGCAGTTGCGCGAGCTGGTGGTCGTCGATGACGTCGCCGAGTTCGACGATGCGCTGATCCACCCGGCCGGAGTCGGTGATCACCACCATCAACAACCGAGCGGGAGTCAGGGCGATCACTTCCAGGTGGCGGACCGTCGAGGTGGACAGCGTCGGGTACTGCACGACGGCGACCTGGCGGGTCAACTGCGCCAGTAGCCGCACCGCACGGCGCAGCACGTCATCGAGGTCGACGCCGGACTCCAGGAAGCCCTGAATCGCGCGTCGTTCCGCCGAGGACAGCGGTTTGACGTCATCGAGACGGTCGACGAACTCGCGGTAACCCTTCTCCGTCGGAACCCGGCCGGAGCTGGTGTGCGGCTGGGTGATGTAGCCCTCGGCCTCCAGCACCGCCATGTCATTGCGGATGGTCGCGCTGGATACACCCAGGTTGTGCCGCTCGACCAGGGACTTCGACCCGATCGGTTCGTGAGTGGCGACGAAGTCGGCGACGATGGCGTGCAACACCTGGAAGCGACGCTCGTCAGCGCTACCCATTGCCTGTCACCCCCATCTTCATCTACCGGCCGCGTTCATTTTACGGGCTCGACGGGATCTGACCTGCCAACGGCTGATCCGCGGCTAATACCCCATCGGCCCGGCGCGGCAGATAGCCTTTGGCGAAACTCAGGCGAAAGCGACTGTCGATGATCTTCAAGGGCGTGCGGGACGGCAAGCCGTATCCCGAACACGGGTTGTCCTACAAGGATTGGTCTCAGATACCACCGCAGCAGATCCGCCTCGACGAATTGGTCACCACCACGACGGTGCTGGCGCTGGACCGCCTGCTGTCGGAGGATTCCACCTTCTACGGGGACCTTTTCCCGCACGCGGTGAAGTGGCGCGGCATCATCTACCTCGAGGACGGGCTGCACCGCGCCGTGCGGGCGGCGTTACGAAATCGGGTCGTGCTGCATGCCCGCGTTTACGACATGGACATGGGCCTACCCAACTGAGCCGGTCACATTTGCGCGGCGCGAGCAGACGCAGGAGCCCCCTTTTCGGGCTCGAAAAGGGGGCTCCTGCGTCTGGTCGCGGGTCAGCGTGACGCCGCCTGCAGCAGCTCCATCGCGGAACTGCGCGATAGCACCCAGCTGCCCTGGTTGACGAACGTGACGCTCTGGGTCACCGGAGGCGAGAGCTTCGGACCCGACACCGCCACATCGGCGGTGGCCGAATTGGCCGCGGCCGGCTGGATGTTGGTCACGTTGAACGCCAAGGGCAGATCGCCGTTCTTGGCAGCCTTCTTCAGCTGGTGGTCGGCGATGTGCGCCTCGGTGCCGCCTATGCCGCCTTCGACCAGATCGCTCTTGTTGGCGAACGGCACGTTGGGGTCGGCCAGGCTGGTGAGGATGCCGGTCAGCTGCGCGGAGCTCGGCAGGCCCGCCGGTGCCGGCGCCGGGTCCTGAGGCAGCGGTGCACCGAAAACGACTGGTTGCACCTGGTAGGCGACTGGGCTGGTGATGGCCGTCACACCCGCGGCTGCGGCGCCGATTGCGGCGACCGCCGCAGCACCGACGGCCAGCGACTTGATGGTCATATGGATCCCCCTCGAATTCGCACGCAGCGGCGGGAACATCGCTGAGCCGGCGCCACCCGCGTGTGGTGTATTTGTGCAGCTTGTGACTGTTGTTTCGTTTGGTAGCTTAATTATGTTACGTCCACGCTCCCGCTAACTCGACTGCGGTGGCTGTGCCGCAGCTGTGCGGGAGCTATGAATGTTGAGCGGCCGGCCACGGTCAGCTGCGGCTGAACCAACAGTGGAAGAGGACGCGCCATGTTCGCCGGCAGATACCCGGACCAGACGAGATTCGCGTTTCGCCCCGGCATCACCTGCCTGACCACCGGCGCCGGAGCGATACTGCTGAATCCCCCGCACAGCGAGAAGCTGGCCCGGTTGAGCACCGAACAATCGGCAGCGCTCAAAAGGTTGAACGTGGGCCCGGCGACGGTCTCGGACCTGGCCGGCGCGGGCCCTGGTGCGGCCCAGGCACGTGGCATCGAAGCGCTGATCGACCACCTGGCCACCCGCGGCTATCTGACCGTCACGTCATGTGGGGACGCGACTGATCTCTACTCGATCATTCCGTTCGGCCGGCCTCCGCCGCGGCCCGATCCGACGCCAGGCGCCTCGATGTCGAAATTCGCTGTGCTGCACAGCGACTCGGCCGGGTTTGTGCTGGAGCATCCGCTGGGCTGGTGCGATGTGCGCATCCATACGCCGCGATTGCTCCCACTGCTGGGCGGCCAGGTGTCGGACTGCCCGGACCTGCCGACCACCGTTGTGTCGCAATTCCTCGACGACCTGAGCTGGGCCGGTGCGCTCGTCCGTCCCGACGATGAGAAATCTTCCTTCGAGGCGCTGAGCTGGTCCGCCCCGGACCTGTGGTTTCATCGCCGCAGCACCCTCGGCCAGCGCGTGGTCACCTGGGACGACTTCGGTCCCACGAAATGGGCGAAAGGCCGATTCGCCCAGCCCCCGGGGCGCCGGACCGCCTATCCGGGTGATCCGGTCGCACTGCCGGTCCCAGATCTCGCGGTTCGGCGTTCGCAGGACCCGCCGCTGGCGGCGGTGATCGAAGATCGGGTCAGCACAAGGGCATTCGACGACGAGCGGCCCATCACCGCCGAGCAGTTGGGTGAGTTGCTCTACCGCACCGCGCGGACCCGGGGCACCCAGGCGGCAGCCGCGGGCGAAGAACTGCTGTCTCGTCCGTATCCCTCCGGTGGCGGCATCTACGAACTGGAGATCTACCCGGTGGTGCGCAGCGTCGCCGGCCTGGAATCCGGTATGTACCACTACGACTCGTTCGAGCATGCACTGTGTCCGGTCGCCGCCGCCGATGCGCCGGCCACCACCCAACTGATCAAGCCGGCCGCGGCGACGCTGGCCGGGGGCGCCGAACCGCAGGTGGTCCTGGTCATCGCGGCACGCGCCGGCCGGATGATGTGGACCTACGAACAGATCGCCTACGCCACCGTCCTCAAGAACGTCGGCGCCCTGATGCAGACCGTCTACCTGGCCGCGACCGCGATGGGTCTCGGCGTGTGCGCGCAAGGGTTTTCCGACACCGCCGCATTCGTTGCGGCCACCGGAGTCGACGAACGTCAGGAGTGCAGTGTCGGCAGCATCATCGTCGGGTCCCGCACGCCCTAGCCCTCGGCCAAGACCTCCTCGTCGGTCAACGCAGCGATGTCGAGGTAGTGGCGCGCGATGACGGCCAGGCGTCGCGGCGTGCCGCGCGCCGACTCACGGTCCTCCAAGCGTGCGGCCAGGCCCGCTACCGTGCGGGTGGCGAACAGGTCGGCCACCACCGCATGATCGACGTCCAGCCACTCCCGCACCCGCGCGACGACGGCGGTGCCCAATACCGAGTCGCCCCCGAGCGCGAAGAAATCGTCATGCACACCAACCGATTCCAGCCCCAGCGCCGCGGCGACGAAGTCGGCCAGCGCGGCCTCGAGATCGGTGGGCGCTGCGGTGTCACGGCCTGCGGGGTGTGGTTGCAGGAGCGCGACCACCGCGCGACGGTCCAGTTTGCCGTTGGGGGTCAGCGGAATTCGCTCGAGGATTTCGATGCGGGCCGGAATCATGTAACTCGGCAGCAGATCGGCGAGCGCTTCGGCGACGTCCCCACCGGTCAACGCCGCCGGCTCACCGGCGATCGCCGCAACCAGCATCGGCGCGCCGGCGCCGACGACGGCCGCTACGGCCTGCTGGACTCCCGGGACACTACGCAGCGCGTTTTCCACCTCGCCGAGTTCGACGCGGTAGCCGCGGATCTGCACCTGGTGGTCGGCGCGGCCGAGGAATTCGATGGTGCCGTCTGGCCAGTATCGGGCCATATCGCCCGTCTTGTACCAACGGATGCCGTCGTGTTCGACGAAACGTTGCGCGGTGCGTTCGGGGTCGTGCCGGTAGCCCGCCGCGACGTTCGCACCACCTACCCAGAGTTCACCCGGAACCCAGTCCAGGCAGTCGCGGCCGGACGGCGAAACCACGCGGCACCGGACATTGCGCAACGGCACACCGAACGGCACCGTGGCCCAGTGCGCCGGAGGCACGCCCACCACCTCACAAACGGTGCTGTGGATCGCCGTCTCCGTCGCTCCGCCCAGGCCGGCAAACCGGCAGCCGGGAGCCACCGTCGGTAGTCTGCGGGCCAGCTCGGCGCCCACCCAGTCACCGCCGAGCAGCACCGCCCGCAACGAGCCGAGTCCCGCCGGGGCCCCCTGCAGGATCATGTCGAGGATGCCCGGAACGCAGTTGAGAATCGAAACCTGGTGGTGGCGAATCAGTCTCACCCAGTGGTCCGCGTCCGCCTGGGTGGCGTCGACGACGACGACCGCGCCGCCGGCGGAGAACATGCCGAAGATGTCGTACACGGACAGGTCGAACTCGAGCGCGGACACCCCCAGCGCTCGATCCGACTTGCCTACTTCGAACCACTCGTTGACGGCGTCGATGGTGTTCATCGCCGCGCTGTGCGGAACTTCCACTCCCTTGGGCAGACCCGTCGACCCCGAGGTGAACAACAGGTAGGCAATCGCCCCAGTATCCGGAAAGACGGCTTCCGGCAACGGGTTTGGATGGTTGCGCGCGGCATCGACACCGACGCACGGGAGGCCCAGCCCGAGGTCGGAGCCCGCGACGGTCAGCGCCGCGACGACGTCCGCGGTTTGCAGTATTCTGGCGCGGCGCTCATCCGGCTGGTCATAGCCGATGGGCACGTACGTCGCGCCGGCCGCGAGGACGCCCAGCACCGCCGCAATCTGGTCGCGACCTTTGGGTAACTGGACGGCAACGGCGTCGCCAGGCTGAACGCCGCACGCCCGCAACGCCCCGGCCACCGCGAGCGAATTCTTCGACAGCTCCCGGTAGCTCCAGGCGCCGGCAGCCTCGCCACAGCCCCACAGCACCGCCGGGTCATTCGGACGACGGGCGGCGTGCTCGTAAAACCCCTGGTGCAGACACCGTCCCGTAACGGGGCCGTCGGTGGAGTTGACGGCCGCCCGCACCGTCGCCTGCGCGCGCGGTAGCCGCACCGCGGCCTCGGCGTCCCAGCCCGCCTCGCCTTCGGCCAGGCGCCCGACCGCCTCGGTGAACCTGTTGAACATGGCGTCGACCATGCCGGCCGGGAACGCGGATTCGCGCACGTCCCAATTGATCAGCAACCCGCCGCGCAGTTCGGTGATCTGGACGTCCAGCAGCACCTGCGGACCCTGCGAGATGATCCACACCGGTTCGCCGAATGCCTCGACGACGTCCTCGGCGAACAATTCCCCAAGGTCGAGCGCGCTGGTGAACACCACTGGCGCCAGCACCGGCTCGCCGCGCTGCCGACCCAGGTCGCGCAATACCTCCAGGCCGGAGTAGCAGGAGTGCGAACCGCTTTCGTACATGCTGCGCTGCACGGCGCGCGCCCGGTCGGCCACCGACATGTTCTCGCCGACGTCGACCTCGAGCATGATCGACGACGTGAAATCTCCTATCACCCGGTCGATGTCGGGGTGCACCGGTTCGCGTTGAAACAGTGGGACGTTGAGCAGGAACCGGTCCTGCCCAGACCATCCGCCGATGGTGTCGGCGAAGACCGCGGCCAACGCCACGGCCGGGGTGACGCCGCGGGCGTGGGCACCCGAAACGAGCTTGTCCTTGGCTTGCGGCGTCAGCCAGTGGTCGTACCGCACGGTGCGATGGGGCGATCCACGCTCGCCCATCGGCGCGGTGGGAAGTTCAGGCGCTCCGGGCATTTCGGAAAGGCGCCGCTGCCACCACTGCCGGTCCCGCTCCCGCCTGGCGTCAACGTCGTGACTATGCCGGCTCTCGACGCGGTAGCGCTGGTAGCTGTAACCGGGCGGCGACAATGTGGCCCCGCGATACAGTCCGGCCAGATCGCCGGTCAGAACGCGGTAACTCATCGCATCACCGGCCAGCATGTCGACGTCCAGATGCAAGCGACTACGGTTCCCGTCGCGCAGGGTCAACGTGACGTCGATGACCTGGCCGTCCTCGATTGCCAACCGCTGATGGGTTTTTCGATCCCGCATGTCGGCCAGCACGGATTCGGCGGTCGAGCGGTCGTGTCCTCGCAGATCCACCACGCTGAACACCGGGCGGCCTGGCCGGGGCAGGGTCTGCTGGGTGCCGTCCGGCAGAAATCGGGTCCGAAGCATGGGATGCGCGGCGACAAGATCACGAACCGCCCGCTCCAGCCTACCTGGATCGATTGCCCCGCAATCGAACTCAACATAGAGATGGGCGGCCACTCCGCCCAGCTCCTGCTCGTCGGATCGCCCGACCCAGTACGCGTGCTGCATCGGGGCCAACGGGAACGGCGCGTACTCGTCGAGCTCCGGTTCCGTCCGGAACGGCGGGGCCGCCGTTTCGGCCGGTTCTCCGCAGAGCAGAGCATGCCACGAGTCAACCGTGGGTTTCGCCGCCAGCTCGGCGAAGGTGATGGCGGCGCCGCGCTTACGCCATCCTCCGGCCATCGCCATCATGCGAATCGAGTTCAGCCCCAACTCGATGAGGTCGTCTTGGTCAGCGATGTCTTCGGCAGGGCAGCCGAGTTGGGCCGCGATGGTGTCCTTGATCTCGTCCCTGCTGATCCATTCCTCGCCGGGCACCGTTGCTGATCCTTCCCGTGTCACGCCGCGGCTTCCAGCCCGGCGGCAAGTGCGGCCAGGGTGCGCTGCCACAGTTGCGTCAGCACCTCGATGTCGGCCGGCGTAAACAGGGCAGCACTCCACAGCATGGTGTTGACGAGTTCCGCTCCGGCTGCGGTGCGCCGGACCAACAGACTCATGTTCAGTGCGAAACGCAGCGGTAGATCCGGCTCGGGATCGACTGGCAATTCATCGATCTCGTGCCCTCCGATCAACGTCCACGGTTCGTCGGTGACCACCCCGAGGTCCAAGCGGCCCAGGTAGTTGAACAGCACCTGCGGCTCAGTCGCCGCTTGCAACTCCGGGATGCGGTTGACGTAACGGAGCAATCCGTAGTCCAGGCCGCCGAAGGGAACCGCGTCCAGATGCGCGGTCACCGAGTCGAGCAGTGTGCGGCCGACCTCGGGTGCCGCCTCGAGCCGCTCGATATCGACGGCGGCCGAACCGCCCCCGAGCCGGACGGGGAAAGCGGAGGTGAACCAGCCGACGGTGTTGGACGTGTCGGCGTCCAGGAGGGTATCGGCCCGGCCGTGACTGTCCAACGCGATCACCGCACCCGAGGATGGATCCTGCGCCCGCAATCGGCGCCAACTCGCCAGCACGACCGTCACGGCGCACAGCAGGATCTCACGCATTCGGTCGTCGCGGGTGAGGGTGGCCACCAGTCGCTCACTGACGTCAACCGGCGAGACCACGTTGCTGACTCGCAGCGTCGACCAGGTGTCGCGGGTCGGGTCCGGGTGCCGGGCCCCCAGGGCAGGATCGGGTTCGCGCAGCAGCGCGGCCCAATATTCGCGCTGGGCGTTCACCTCGGGCGCCGCCGCCCTGTCCCACATCAATTTCGACCACCGGCGGTAGGACGTGAACTCCGGCAATGCTTTCGGCGCGGCGCCCGCCTGGACCGATCGCCAGCCCTCCGCGACATCGCTGAGCAGAATGTGCCAGGACACCACATCGACCACCAGGTGGTGGATCGTCAGCAGCAGCAGCTGGCGCTCCGCCGCGCCATCGAACCACACCGCCCGCATCATCGCGCCCGCATGGGGATCGATCTCGTCGATCACCCGCCGCGCCGAAATTCCCACCAGCGCGGCTAATTCGGCATCCGTCCCAGTGGGCAGCTGCACCCGGGACAGCAGCTCAGCGGCAACCACGACACCGGGCTCACGAGTCACCAGACGAGCCCCGTCGGGTGTATCGGTCAGGATCGATCGCAACGCCTCGTGCCCGTCCAGCACGAGCTGCAGCAGCTGCTCTATCCCCGGGGCATCGATGCCGACCGGCAGCCGCAGCAGCACCGTGTTGGTGAAGCGCCGATAGTTGCCGTACTCGTTCACCCAGGACACGATCGGCAGCGGCGGGACTTCGCCGTATTCGGTATCGGCGACCATCGGGTCGGACCCTCCCGCGGTGTCCATTGCGGCCGCCAGCAGGCGGATGGTCGGCGCCGTGAACACCATGCGAGGGCTCAGTGCCAGACCGCGCCGCCTGGCCTTGTGCACCAAACCGATCGCCACGATGCTGTCCAGCCCGATGCTGAAGAAGTCGTCGTCCAGGTTCGGCGTCACTCCGTTGAACTGTTCGGCGAACAGCTCGCAGAGCGCCCGCTCAGTGTCGGTGGACGGGGCCACCGGCCCACCACCGCCCACGGCGAGTTCCTCGCGCGCCAACTCCTGTAGCGCGTGACCGTCCAGTTTGCCATTGGCGTTCACCGGCAGCCCGGGTAGTGCCACGATCCGTGCCGGAACCATGTACGCGGGCAGGCATTCGGTCAAAGCGACCCGCAACCGAGCGGTGTCAGGTTCCCTATCGCCCTGCCAGACAACGAAACTCACTACCGTGGCACCGCCCGCTCGCCGCACCACCGAGACGGCCGCGTCGTGTACGCCGGGCTGCGATCGCAGCGCCCCCTCGATCTCGCCGATCTCCACCCGGTAGCCGCGGATCTTGACCTGGGTGTCCCCGCGTCCCAGATAGGCCAGACCGCCGTGCGGCAAACGCCGCACCAGGTCACCGGTGCGATACATGCGCTGTCCCGGCCGGAAGGGATCGGCCACGAAGCGGGCGGCCGTCATCGCGGGTTGGCCGACGTAGCCGCGTGCAAGCTGATGGCCGGACAGGTAGAGCTCTCCGACCGCGCCGTGGGGGACGACACGTAAGGCCGAATCCAGCACATAGCCGCGGGTTTCGGCGTTGACGGTTCCGATGGTCGGTGCCGGGTAGTCACGCACGGCGGCGACCACCGCCTCGACGGTCGCTTCGGTGGGCCCGTAGCAGTTGTACACCGCGCCTGCCGGCAGCGCACGAAGCTGCTGCCACAGCACAGTGTTTATCGCTTCACCGCCCAACGCGAGCACGGCGAGGTGCTGATCCGATAATCCGGCGGCCCGCAATTGAACCAGCATCGAGGGAGTGGTGTCGATCATGTCGATCCGGTGATCGGCGATCCCTTGCACCAGGCGGTCCGCGTCGCGCATCTCCTGCGCGTCGAACAGGTGAATTCCGTGTCCGTCGAGCAGACCCACCATCGGCTGCCACGACGCGTCGAAGCTCAGCGACCACGCGTGTGCGATACGCATCGGCCGGCCCAGCCGCTGCCAGGCCGGGCGGTAGACACGCTCGCGGTGGTCGTCATGGTAGCTGAGCAGAGCGCCATGGGTGCCGATCACACCTTTCGGCTCGCCGGTGGAGCCCGACGTGAAGATGACGTAGGCGCTGCTATCGGGATGGCGCGCTACGGTCGGGGCGACGGCATCGCGCCGCGAGATGCGCTTGGCCACCTCGGGGTCGTCGATGACCAGGGTCGGAAGCTCGGCTGAGGCCAGTGCCGCGCTGTCGGCGTCGCTGATCGCCAGCACCGGGTTGGCCTGGCGCAGCATCGATTCGATGCGCGCGCCGGGCAGGGTGACATCGATCGGCAGATAGGCGGCGCCGGCGCCCAGTACCCCGAGGATCGCCACGATGGATTGCGCCGAGCGTCGCATGACCAGTGCGACAACGGTTTCCGCGCCGATCCCGCGCTCCGCCAACTCGCCGGCCAGTCGCGCCGCACCGGCATGGAGTTCGGCGTACGTCCAGCGCCCCCCGTCGCTGGTGGTCAGGGCGAGCGCCTCGGGGGTGGCGAGGGCCTGCCGCTCGAACGACTCCCACACATTGGCTTCAGGCCGGGGAGCAAGCTCGGCGTGCCGGAAACACTCGGCGCGTTCCGCCGCGGTCAGCACCTCCAGCGCCTCGGGCGTTCGGTCCCCGATGCCGGGCAGCTGGCGCAGCACCGCGACCATGCGCTCGCAAATCTGAGCCCCCGGAAAATGTTGCAGTGCTTCGGCGATCGCCTCGACGACCACGATCAATCGGTCGTCGATCTGGTGCGACACCACGGTCAGCGGATAGTGCGTCAGGCTCTCACCGGAGACCGCGGCGAAGCGGGTGCCGTCGGAGGTGGTGACCGGCCGGATGGCGTCGTGCAGCGGTGCGTTCTCGAACACGAACAGGGTGTCGAACAGGCTGCCACGGCCGTCGGCGCGTTGCAGTTCCGACAGGCTCAGGTAGCCGATGCCCCGCATCGTCGACGAATCCCGTTGCAGCCGGGCGCACTGCTCGACGACCGGGACGGTGCCGCTCACGGTGTGCACCACCGGGACAGCGTTGATGAACAGTCCGACCATGGTCTCTACGCCGGGCAGTCGCTCGGGACGTCCGGAGACGATGGTGCCGAAAACAAGGTCCCGGCGGTCGGTGAGCCGGCTGAGCACCACGGCCCAGGCGAACAGCACCGCGGTGTTCAGCGTCAGCCCGTTGCGTGCGGCCCAGTCCCGCAGCCGGCTCGTATCTTCGGCCGTCAGCAGCAGCTGAGACTTCTCCGGCACGCCCGCTGCGACGGTGCCCTCGCCCAGCATCAGCGGAGCGCTCACACCCTGCAGATACTTCGTCCAGGTCGCGGTGGCAGCGGCCCGGTCCTGTGTTGCGAGCCAGGCGATGTAGTCACGATAGGGGCGGGCGGCGGGTAGCCCGTCGGCGCGACCTCCCGCCTCGTAGACCGCGAGCATTTCGGTGAAGAAGACGCCGAGTCCCCAGCCGTCCACCAGAATGTGGTGGGCGGTGACGATCATCCGGCGCCGTTCCCCGCCGGGAACGGTGAGCAGAACCACGCGCAGCGCGGGACCTCGGCTCAGATCGAACGGGCGGTGCCGCTCCGAGCGGGCTATCGAATCGAATTCCTCTGGTGTCGCCACTCGTTCGGACCAGGGCAGCTCCGCGTGGGAGGGCACGATCTGAACCGGCCTGGGCACGTCACGATCCCAGAACGCGGCGCGCAGGTTCGGGTGGCGCTCCAGCATGGCCGCCGCGCTGCGGCGCAACAGCGCGACGTTCAGCGGCCCGTCGATGTCGACGACGATCTGCATGGTGTAGATGTCGAGGCTGTCCTGCGCGAGGCGGGACAACGCGAACAGCCCCTCCTGCAAGGGACTTAGCGCGAGAACGTCCTCGATCTGTGGCGGGGAAGTCGGCACGGTGTCCCGCTACTGCTGAAGCCAGGAGGCGTTGAGCGCGGCCAAGGCGTCGGAGTCGAGGCCCGAGGCACTCATCGGCGCGCTCTGCAAGACGGGCGCTGGGACGTCGGAATCCGGTTGTGCCGCAGCCGCATTGCCGGCGGCGTCCACGGCGCCGGCCACCTCGGCGAGGGTCATGTGCTCGAAGACCATGACCGGGGCCAGGGCGAGGCCGGCCGCGTTGGCGCGTGCGGACATCTGTACGGCGATCACGCTGTCGCCCCCGAGGGCGAAGAAGTTGTCTTCCCGGTCAACGCCGGAGATCTCCAGCAGCTCTTCGAGCAGGGCGATCAGCGCGCGTTCGGTCTCGGGGGAGCCGACGGGCTTCGAGGCGGATACTTCCAGCGCTGCGGGCGGCGCCATCAGTTCGGCCATGACATCGGCCGGCAGCAACTCCAGTTCCGAAACCGGGCGGTCCGGGTTCGTCACGAACGCATCGAGCAACCGGTCGAACGCAGCGGCCAGGTGTCGAACCGTCTGCGGCTCATAAAGATCGGCGCTGGCGAGGAACCGCACCTCGAGCCCCCCGTCGGGCACCACACTGACGCTCACGTCGAGATCCAGCAGCGACATTCCGAACTCCATGGGAACGGGCACTACGGTCGTTCCGGGGGTGGCGAGGTTCCGCGGCGCCTGCGCCCAATCCTCGGTGCGGAAGTGCAGCGAGGTCTGGAAGAACGGGTGGTTGCGCGCACTCGAACGCGGCGGGTTGAGCGCTTCGACGAGCCGGTCGATGGGCAGCTCTTGGTGCGACAGCGCGTCGAGTACCGTTGCGCGGCAACGTGCGAGCGTGGTTCGCAGACTCGGATCGCCCGCCAGGTCATTGCGCAACGCCAGCACGTTGGCGAAAGGCCCGTCCACCTTTGCCACCGCGACGTCGTCGCGCGAGGCGACCGGAGTGCCGATGACGATGTCTGTGCCTGCGCCGACCCGGTGCAGCAACGCCGCCAGGGCGGCTTGATAAACCATGAACTCACTGGCGCCGGCGTGATCGGCGAGCACGGTCAGCAGGGCACGTCGCGCCGCCGGCACCGCGAACGTGACCGACTCGGCGCGCTGGCCCACCACCGCCGGACGCGGGCGGTCGGCCGCCATCGGGACTTCGGCGGGCAGTCCGGCCAGTGCCGCGCGCCAGTGGTCCAACTCGGACGCTGCCCACTGCTCCGGGGAGTCAAAGGTATCCCGTTGCCACAGTGCGTAATCGATGAACTGCAGTGGCAGCGGGTCCCACTGCGGCACCCGGCCCGTGCAGCGTGCCTGGTAGGCGGTGATCAGGTCTTCGTAGATGACCCCGAGCGAATTGTGGTCGGTGACGATGTGGTGGATGAGCACGACGAGCACATGGGTTCGGGGGTCGAGCTTGAGCAGTGTCGGACGGATCATCGGGCCGGACGTCAGATCGAACAGGTAGCCGCGCAGCGCCGCGATCGTGGCGTCGGCCTCCTCGGCGGCGACCTCGCGGACCGGTAGGTCCAGTCTCAGAGTCGGCTGCGCGAACTGATACGGAATGCCTTCGTGCTCAAGAAAAACGGTGCGCAGGGCCTCGTGTCGCGCCACCACGTCGTTGAGGGCGTCGATGAGTGCGGGCACATCCAGCGGACCGGTGAAGCGCAGCGTGAGTCCAAGATTGAAGACGTCGTTGGCTCCCCGCATCCGGTGTTGGAACCACATGGCCAACTGCGAGTAGGACAAGGGGGGACGTTCGGGGCGAATCGTCGCGACAAGTTCCGGACGGCCCGAGGGTCCCGCGGGCAGCTCAGCACCGCACTCGTCGTCGAGGTCCACGTCATCGAGGTCGATGCCGAAGGCGGCACGAAACTCTTCGGTCAGCCGGGCGGCCAACCCGGCCGGTGTCGGAGCGTCGAACACGGTGCGGACACTGCAGTCCACCCCGATCTCGGCGCGAATCTGCGCGACCAGACGAGCCGCCAACAGCGAATGACCGCCCAGGTCGAAGAACGAATCGTCGACGCCGACCCGCTCGCTGCCGAAGAGGCGGCCGAAGACGGCGCACACCCGCCGCTCCGTCGCCGTCGCCGGAGCGCGGTAGCCGCGAGCGTTGACCGGGGTCGGCGCCGGAAGTGCCCGTTTGTCCAGCTTGCCGTGGACGGTCAGTGGGATGTCGGAGATCACCGCAGCCGCCGTGGGCACCATGTACTGCGGCAGCGAAGCGGCGGCATGAGCCTGAATCTCGTTGAGAGACAGCTTTATCGGGCCCGAGTCGGCGGGCGTCGCCGGCACCAGGTAGGCAACCAGCCGTGCCCCCGCCGGGGTTTCCTCCGCCAGCACCAGGCAGTGCCGCACCGCCGGATGCGTGGCGATCACGGACTCGACTTCGCCGAGTTCGATCCGGAAACCGCGGACCTTGACCTGCTCGTCGGCGCGGCCGACGAATTCCAATTTTCCGGCCTGGTTGCGTCGTACCAGATCACCCGTCCGATACAGCCGCATCCCCGGATTGAACGGGTCGGCGACGAATCGCTGCGCGGTCAGCGCTGGACGTCCGAGATATCCCCGGGCCAGTTGCACACCGCCCAGGTACAGCTCACCGACCACGTCGGCCGCAACCAGCTGCAACTCCTGATCGAGCACATAGGCGTACACGTTCTGGTTCGGCACGCCGATAGGCACCACACCCGCACCCTGGCGTCCCTTGACGGGCATGTGCGTGGCGCAGATGACCGCCTCCGTCGGCCCGTAGTGGTTACGCAGCGAGGCATCGAAGTGTTCGGCGAACCTGTCGGCCACCTCGCCCGGAAGCGCTTCCCCGCCCACCGGCACATGACGCAGCTGTCGCCACTGGCCTGGCTGTGGCAGCAACAGCAGCGTGCTCAGCATCGAGGGCACCATGTGCAGCACGGTGACTCCGTGGCGGCTGATCAGATCCGCGATGTAGGAAACGTCGCTGAACGCATCGACTTTCGGAATGACCAGCCGCGCGCCGATGGACAACGGAGCGAAGATCTCAATCACCGAGGCGTCGAAGCTCACCGACGACGTCTGCAGCAACCGGTCAGCGGGCTCGAGGCTCCACTCCTGCAGGAATCCGGCAATATGGTCGGCGATCGCATGATGCGGCACGGCCACACCTTTGGGCTGTCCGGTGGATCCGGAGGTGTAGATGACGTACGCCAAGTGCTCCGGACGTAGCGGGCAACGCCGGTCGGCGTCGGTGGGCGCGGCGCTTGGCAATGCCGCTGCGGCCTCTTCGGCCGCGCCGAAATCCTGGCGGCCCAACACCAACACCGGCGCGGCGTCGGCGATCAGGTAGTCGATGCGTTCGTCGGGAAAAGCGGGGTCGATCGGCAGGTAGGCCGCACCGGCTTTCAGTACGGCGAACATGGCGACGACGAAGTCGAGGGACGTCGTCATGCGCAGGCCTACGATGTCGTCGGGCCCGATCCCGTTGCCGATCAACCAGCGCGCCAGCCTGTTTGCTCGCCCGTGTAATTGCGCGTAACTGAGCTCGGTGTCCTCGAACATCACGGCGACCGCATCCGGGGTCGCGGCGGCGGCCGTTTCCAGCGCGGCGACGACGGTGCTCGCCGGCCTTTCGACGAGGACACCCACGGATTGCGTGAGCAGGGCTTCCCGCTCGCCGGGACCGAGGAGAGCCAGCCTGTCGATCCGGTGTCCGGGCTCGCACAGCGCGCTGTTGAGCAGCTCCCGATAATGCCGCAGCAACTGCCCGATAAGCTCGTCACCCAGTACATCGGACTGGTATTCGAACTCGGCGGTGATCCCCTCGGGATCCAGCACGACCGCCAGGGCAAGTGGAATCGGGGCGCACACCGCACCCAGCTCGAGCTGCCGAGCCCGCATCCCTTCCAAATGAAGTCCAGTCACGCTCTTGCGCATGCTGAACCCCAGCCGGACCAGTCGATCCATCCCGTCGTGTCCGGCGCTGCGTTCCGGGTTCAGTTCGCGTACAACGTGATCGAGCCCAACGGACTGGTGCGCGAAAGCACCGAGGCAGGTCTCTTGCACGGTGTCGACCAGGGCGGCGAACGTCTGCTCCGGTCGCAGGCGCATCCGCAGCAGCAGCGTGTTGCCGAAGTAGCCGATCGCCCCCTCGGCGGCGGCCCGACGCTCGGTGACCGGAACCGAGATCAGGAAGTCGGCGGCGCCCGTGTAGCGCCGCACCAGTGCTCCGTATGCCGCCAGCAACACCATGAACGGTGTGGCGGAGCGTTCCCGCGCGAACGACTCGACCCGGGCGAACAGGTCTGGGGGCAGTGTCGCGGTGCGGTGGTGCGCCCGGGTGGACGGCTTCGGCGCTCCGACGCCGGGCAGCTCCAGCGGATCGGGCAGCGGGGACAGGGTGTCGCGCCAGTAGTCGAGGTCGGCGTCACTGCCGAGCGTCTCACCCTCCAGCACTTCAACCGCAACGTATTGCGGCGCTTGCACATTGGCGATGCCAGCGCTGTACGCCGCGCTCAGCTCGCCGAAGAAGACCGTCCAGCAGTCATCGTCCCAGCAGATGTGGTGCACCACCAGCAGCAACACGAATTCGTCCGGCGCGGTCCGGAGCAGCGTCGCCCGCAGCGGCAATTCTTCGGCCAGATCGAAGGGCCTGCCGAACTCGCGGTGTGCCAGCGCCTCGACTTGCTGAGCCGCCGCGCCGGTCGAGCCGCCGGATATATCCTGCGCGTGCCAGGCGATGTCGACGTCGTCGGCGAAGACCTGATACGGCTCGCCCTCGGCGTCCACACCATAGGTCGTCCGCAGGATCGCATGCCGCGCAACGACCGTCGCTAAGGCGGTCCGCAGCCGCGTTTCGTCCACCGCGCCCGACAGCCGATACCCCACACAGATGTTCAGCGTGGCATCGGAGGGGTTCATGGCCTGCACAAACCACATCCGGCGCTGTCCGGCGGACAGCGGGTAGCGTTCGCCCGCCGAGATAGCGGTTCGTGTGGTCGATTCGGTTGTCGTCAAACCGCTTTCGGCGATCCGGCGGCGCAGCAACTCGCGCCGGCGTTCCTGCACGGTCGCAGCGTCGTGGGATACCACCGGTTTCATTGCGGAACCCGTTCCCCGATTGCGACGCACACGGACGTTCTCCTCCCACACCGGCGCTCAGGCTGGCCGGTCGTCGAATCCGGCTCACGGCCCGCAGATTATGTTAGCCTTCGCTAAGTTGAGGACTGTACACGGCCAGTCCTGCGAATGTGGCGCTGAATTCGTGCAGGAGGGCATCCGTGACGGAAGCGACTAGCGTCGACCCACCTGACCTGCTGCGCCGGTGCGCCACACCGGAGCGCGACGGGCTCCCGGGCACCTTCACGCTACGTTTGCTGGACCCGGACGGCGACCTCGATGTGCTGCACTCCTGGATGAACGACCCCGAAGTGGCTCGGTACTGGAACAAGGCCTGGCCACGCGAACAGATCGCCGCTTACCTGCGCGAACAGCAACTCAGCAGCCACTCGACCCCGTATGTGGGTGAGCTGAACGGCGTCCCGATGAGCTACTGGGAGCTTTACCGAGCCGACCTTGACCCGCTCGCTCAGTACTACGACGCCCGCGAGCACGATGCCGGCGTCCACTTGTTGCTGGGTCCCACCGACTGCCGCGGACGCAGGCTGGGCGCCGATCTGTTGCGCGTGGTCTCGGCCTGGCAGTTGGATGCCGATCCGCTGGCCACTCGGGTGATCGGCGAACCTGACGCCAGCAACGTGCGCCTGATCCGGGTGGCCACGCTCGCGGGCTTCCGCCACGTCGCGGACATCGACCTGCCCCACAAGCGGGCGGCTCTGATCATCAGAACCCGGGACTCGCTCTGAGCGCGTCCCTGCGAAGGGACCGAACTGGGAGGTCACAGCCGATACCTGACCGAGCCCTCGCCAGGAAGCTTATGTTAGCCTTCGCTTACTTGATGGCTTCACGGCCGACCTGGGCAGGCGCCGGTAGAGGAGAGGCAGGGCCGCATGCCGCGCACACTGGGCTGGATCAGGCAGTTCCACCAGCCCGATTCACCCGAGAGCCCGACGCTGCTGGTCTTCCCGCACGCCGGCGCCGGCGCCTCGGCCTACCGCTCGTTCTCCAAGGTGCTGAGCAAGCATTTCCGCGTCCTGGTGTTCCAATACCCCGGGCGTCAGGACCGAGCCGCCGAACCGCCTCTGACCTCGCTTCCCGAGATCGCCGCGGGCGCCTTTGAGGAATTCGCGGCCTCGGAACACCGGTCGGCCGGTCCCGTGGTCGCGTTCGGTCACAGCATGGGCGGTTGGGTGGCGTTCGAGTTCGTGCGAATCGCCGAATCCAGCGGGGTCGACGTGCGCGAGCTCAACGTGTCCGCGGCGGTCGCACCGGGCAACGCCGTCACCAAGCCACCGCACCCCACCGACGACGAGTCGATCCTGCACCACCTGACGGCGCTGGAGGGCACCAACTCCGCCGTGTCCGGCAACCGGGACCTGATGCGGCTGGCGCTTCCCGTCATCAAGGCCGACTACCGGGCCTGCGACGCGTATTCCTGCGCCGGCGACGTCAAGATCTCCGCCCCCATCCACGCGCTCGGAGGTGACCAGGACCCGATCGTCACCCTGGGTGACCTCTACGGATGGGGAAAGCACACCGGCAGTGCCGAAGTCACGATGTTCGACGGCGGGCACTTCTTCGTCAACGAGCACGTCGAGGCCGTCGCCGAACTGCTGGCCGAGTCCGCGGCACGGGTGCGCACGCAGTGACCGATCCGGTCGTCGTTGCCGGGCTCGCCGTCGAGACGCCCGGCGGCATCGACACCCCCGCCGCCCTGTGGCAGGCGCTGTGCGACCAGCGGGAGCTGCTGTCCCCCTTTCCGCGCGACCGCGGCTGGCCCATCGACGACCTGCTGTCGGTGTCCGGCGCCGAGGGCTGGGGGCGGGTCCCCGACTCCGGCGGATTCCTCTCCGGCGCAGCTAAATTCGATCCACCGTTTTTCGGCATCACGCATCGCGAGGCGCTGGTGATGCACCCTCAGCAGCGGGTCGCGATGCGGGTTGCATGGCGGGCGCTGGAGAACGCCGGCGTCAATCCCGCCTCGGTCGAGGGCGACTTCGGCGGGTGCTACGTCGGCATGTCGATGACCGAGTACGGCACCCGCACCGCCGTCGCCGACGAATACAGCGGGCATCGGGCCGTGGGCATGGGCCAGCTCGGTGGAGCCGGACGCATATCGCACGGCCTCGGCCTGACCGGTCCGTCGATGTGCGTCGACTCCGCCTGCGGATCTTCGCTAACGGCCCTGCAACTGGCCGTCAACGCGATCGCCACCGACGAGTGCGAATGGGCGCTGGCCGGCGCGGTGTGCGTATTGGGTTCGCCGGCCGCCTTTTTCGAGTTCGCCAAGCTGCACGCGCTGTCCGAGGACGGACACTGCCGGGCCTATTCCGAGGACGCCACCGGCACTGTGTGGGGCGAAGGCGCGGGAATGCTGCTGCTGGAACGGGAATCGCGCGCACGTCAACTCGGCCACCGGATCTACGGCCGGATCCTGGCCGCGCGCACCAACCACAACGGCAAGGGCAAGCCGATCCTGGTTCCGCGGGTGCACGCCCAAGAACAGGTGGTGCGCAAGACCTTGGATGCCGCCGGCATCGATCCGGCGGCGGTGGGCATGATCGAAGGACACGGCACCGCGACGCTGGCCGGTGACCCGGTGGAACTGCTGGCACTCGTCCAGACCTACGGCGCGGCGGGATCCGAGGCGCTGCTGGGCTCGATCAAGTCCAACGCCGGGCATGCGCAGGCGGCAGCCGGGATCCTCGGACTGATCAAAGTCCTGCTCGCCGGAGCGCACGGCCAAATCCCGCCGACCCTGTTCGCGGACAACCCCACCAAGAAACTGGACTGGGACCTCACCGGTATCCGACTGGCCACGAAGCTGACCGCGTGGAAGCCGACAGATGGTGTCCGGTACGGTGCCGTGTCCTCGTTCGGCGCCGGCGGCGCCAACGCCCACGCGATCGTGGCGATGCCCGCGGAGGCTGACCAGTGAGCAGTTACCGGCTCCCGAATGGCGCGATCCCGGTGCTGCTTTCGTCGGACACCCCCGAACTGATCCCGGTCGAGGCCGCCGCCCTGCTCACCTACCTGAGCGACCACCCCGAGGCGACCCCCCAGCTCATCGCCGGCATGCTGTTCCGCACGCGAGTCGCTCGCAAACACCGCGCCCTGGCGATGGTGCGTGACCGCCAGGAGTTGACCGCGGCCCTGCAGTCGGTGGTCGACGGCAGCGGGCACCGCTTGGTGACCCGCACCGACACGGCCGCGACGGCCCGTAGATATGCGTATGTCTTTCCGGGCCAGGGCAGTCAGCGGCCCGGGATGGCCAGGCGGTGCTACGAATCCGTTCCGGCGTTCCGCGCCGAGGTCGAGCGTTGCGCTCAGGCGTTCGCCGACCACAGTGGGCAGTCCCCGCTCGATTACCTTCTGGATGAGGACTTTCCGGCCCTGGAAGATGCCGGCACCGTCCAGCCCGCCCTGTTCACCCAGATGGCCGGCCTGGCCGCGATGTGGCGTTCGTTCGGCGTCACGCCCACCGTCACCATCGGCCACAGCCAGGGTGAAGTCGCCGCCGCATACGTGTCGGGCCGGATCACCCTCGCCGACGCCGTCCGGGTGATCCTGTTGCGGGCTCGTGCCGCCGACGGGTTCTCCGCCGGTGACTACGCGATGGCCGTTCTGGCCGCCGACCGCGAGACCTGCGAGGACCTGCTGGCCCGCTGCTCTGGCTGGGCGGAGCTCTCGGTGGTCAATTCACCTCACATGCATGGAATCTCGGGTGACCGGAGCGCCGTGCAGGCCGTCGTGGACACCTGCGGCGAACGTGACATCTTCGCCCGCACGATCCGGGTTCGTTATCCCGCGCACACCGGGGCGATCAACGGTCTGGGAGACGAGCTGCGCGCCGGCACCCGACGCGAGCTGTCCAGCCTGGAGTTTCTGGAGAGCGAGATCGCCTGCCTCGGGGCCACTCTCGGCGGTCCCCTCACCGAGCCGGCCGACCAGTACTGGTTCTGGAATCTGCGCAACACCGTGCGCTTCGACAAGGCGATCGCCGCCGCGCAGCAGTTCGACATCGACACCTACATCGAACTGGCCGAGCATCCGACTCTGCAGCTGGCGATCCAGGAAAACCTCGCAGCCGTTGATTCCGAACGCGTCGGCATGGTTGTCGGCACCTCGACCCGCACCGACATCGAACTGACCGACCTCACGGTCAACGTGATGCGGTCGGCGCTGCACGACCTGAACTACCCGTGGGACTGCCTGGCCACCGAAACGCAGGGCCCTCCGGTGTTGCCGTTGCCCGATTTCCCCAACACCGCGATGAACGAGATCGCCCTTTGGATGCCCTACGAACAGGGCCACTCCCCGGCAGCACGCACCACCCCCACCGTCGAACATGTTGCCGCCGAACCGGAGACTGACCGCGCCGCGGCGGCGCCGAGGCTGCTCACCGAGAAATGGGTGCGGTTGGCACGCCGCTCGCTGGTAGCGCCGCGGCGCATCGGCATCATCGATCACACCGGCGACGCCGCCGAGCTCGCCGCGGCACTGGCCGTCGCGGCCGGCGACGTCGGCGCCACCGCCCGGGTGCTTGGCGCCGACGAATTCCGGACCACACCAGGTGATCTCGGTACCTGTGTCATCCTGCTGCCGCAGGCCCCGCGCCGGGACGCGTGCGGATCGGTGGACAGCGTGGCGACGTTCTTCGCCGAGCGCGGGTGGTGGCCGGGAGTGGTGACCGGCGTCACCGATTACTGGCTGGTGACGGTTGGCGGCGAGGCCGTGGTCACCGACGATCCGCCGCCCGATCTGGCCCACGCGGGTGCCGCCGCCGGGTTCCGTTGCGTGGGTGCGAGTTACCCGGGGACCAGATTCCGCCACCTCGACCTGCCGGGCGCGTCGCGTGCCGGCGCGGCGGCCGCAATCATCGCCGCGCTCCACACAGCACAGGAATCCGAACTCGCGTTGCGCGACGGCGCGCTGTATGCCAAACGAGTCGTCGACGACGCACCCATGAGCGGCCCCCGAAGCCGAGCCGACCATGTCCTGATCGTCGGGGGCACGGGCAAGCTCGGACTCGAATTCTGTGAGCACTTCGCCCGCCGCGGCGCTCGCGAGATCACGCTGGTGAACCGGTCGGGCGCGACACCCGCCGTGGCCGCGCGACTGCAGAGCATTCGTTCGGTCACCGCGGCCACGATCCGCGTCGAGGCGTGTGATCTCACCGATGCCGCAGCGGTTTCCAGGCTGGCCGCCGGGGCCTCGGCCGCAGACCTGATCATCCATGCGGCGGTGGAGTATTCGGGCATCGAACTGCAAGACATCACCGCCGCGGCGGTCGACCGAGCCTTGGCGGCCAAGGTGGCCGGCATCGCGCGGGTCCTGGCCGCCTTCCCCCGCGGCGAAGACCCTCAGGTGGTGCTGTGCTCTTCCATCTCGGCATCGGTGGGCGGGCGCGGCCTGGCTCTGTACGCCGCCGGCAACCGCATGCTCGACGCAATGGCGCATCGGCTCAGATCCGAAGGCCTGGACTGCGTTTCCGTGCAATGGGGTCACTGGGGGGTCCATCTCGGCGAGTCGGGATCGGCGATGCTGGGCGGCCTCGGGGTGGTCCCGATGCGTCCGTCCGACGCGCTGGGAGTCGACGTGACGGGGCTGCGCGGCAACGCGATCGTGGCCGCGTTCGACGTGGACCGCGCGCGGTCGGTGCTGGAGGCCTGCGGTCGCGATTCGCTGCTGTCACAGCTGAGCTCGGCCGCACCGCGCCCGGTCCAAACACTCGCCCCGCCGACCGAGGTCACTTCGGGACTCTCCCAGCGCCTGGTGAGCCTGCTGGCCCAAGCCATCGGGGCCGACAGCGCCGACATGATCGACACCGGTGTCCCGATGGTGGCCATCGGACTGGACTCGTTGCAGGCGTTGGAGTTTCGGCGTCGGGTCAAGATCGAGCTGAATCACGACCTGGAGGTGGCCGACCTGCTGGGCGGGGCGTCGATCGCGGAAGTGCTGGCCAAGCTGGACGCTTAGCCGATCGGCTCGCGCAGACTTGCCGGCCGCATGTCGGTCCACGCGCGCTCTACATAGTCAAGGCACTCCGCGCGGGTCGCCTCACCCCAGATCTTCCGCCAGCCCGCGGGCACCTCGACGGCGACCGGCCACAGGCTGTGCTGGCCCTCGTCGTTGACCACTACCGAGAACAGCCGGGCAACGTCGTCAAACGGGTTGGTATGCACCGCTTCTTCCGATCGGCGAGTCGGCCACCGCGACACCCGCGCCGAGCACACGATCGGACAGCAACCCCAGGCAGCTCAGGTTGGGAAAGCCCGGCCCCTCGTTGAGTCCGGACAGGTTGGGCAGCACCAGTCTCGGGGTGACTCCGGCGACGGCGAGGTCGGGACCGATGGACTCCTCGATCCGCTCGCAGGTCAGCGGTCCACCCAACTCCAGTTCCAGCAAGTCCACCGCATCCTGGCTCAGCAGCGGCAGGAACCAGAGCGCGTCGGCACCGGAGCCGTCGATGACGAGGTCGAAATCATGCACGGTTTCTTGCAGTTCACCGCAATGGTCGGTCTGCAGCGTGATCCAGATGCGCTCATGGCGGTCGATGACGTTCGCGACCCGGCCGCGCAGATGCCTGATCCGCTCGTCGGCGAGCAACAGTTCCTGCACCCGCGCGGAGAACACCCCCCGGTCGGTGCGGGCAATGCAGTCACGGCGTTCGGACAGCGTCAACGTGCGCCACTGGGTGGGGTCGGAGAACAGCGAATTCTCGAAGAATCCTTCGCCCCGAGTGAACAGCGTGGCCTGCGGTGAGATTGCCGTAATCGTCGAAACGCGATGGTGGAAAAGCTCATTGAGCATCGACGCGGCCGTCTCGCCGCCCCCGATGACGGCTACATTCTCGGCGACGATCCGGTCGTGAGACGACGTGCGCTCCCAGAACTGGGCGATGGACAGCATCCGCGGGTCACCGGAGAGCATCGACCTTTGCGGCTGGCCGGGACCGGTGATCATCACCGCGTCCGCTGACAGTGCCGCTTCCCGCGTGCGCAGCTTCCACTGCTGCCCCTGCACTGACATCTGAATCAATTCACCGCGCACAACTTTCAGATCCACCATCTCGGCGACCCAGCGCAGATACCGCGCCCAGGTGTCGTGTGTGGGAGCGGGCCTGCCGCGGTCCACCCAACCGACGAACTGATCGATCGCGACCAGATACGACTGCCAACTCCAGCGCATCATCCGTTCGTCGACCTCGGCGTCGCGCCCCGGCACCAATGACGAGCGGTAGGGGAACCCGACGTCTTTTTCGGGACTGGTGCCCAGGCGCTGGCGACCGTCCGTCCATCCCCCGCCGGCGATCCAGTTGGCCGCGACACCCGACCGTTCGATGGCGACGATGTCGGCGGTCTGCACGCCCATCTCCCGCAACACCGCCGCCTTGGCGGCCACTGCGACGGCCTTGGCACCGGCCCCGACAATCGCGAAGGTTTCAGCCATCGCATACCCGACTGTGCACCCGGCGAGAATCTGCGGCACGGTGGCGGCATCCCCCGTTTGCCAGTGCGCCGGCGATTGATGCGCCGCCCACGACCCCACCTCCCGGCTTAGCTCAGGCTGTCCTAACTTTTTGTACGCTACCCTATATTCGTGGGGCATACACCCCCGCCCCGAGGGAGCTGTCGAGTGCCTTCCACCTCTGGCTCGTCAAAAGCCCGACTGTCCGGCCCGGCGCCCCTGGACGGTTTCGTAGCATTTCCCCCGGACCGGGCGGCGGACTACCGAGCGGCCGGTTACTGGTCCGGTCGGCCCCTGGGCGCTGTGCTGCGAAATGCCGCGCGCCGGTGGTCCGCTCGCCTGGCGGTCATCGATGCCGCCGCCAGCCATACCTACGCCGAACTGGACGCACTCGCGGACGAGGCGGCCGCCGGGTTCGCCGCACTGCCCATCTGCCCGGGCGAGCGCGTCCTGTTGCAGTTACCCAACTCGTGCCGGTTCGCCGTCGCGCTGTTCGGGCTGCTGCGCGCCGGCGCCATTCCGGTGATGTGCCTGCCGGGCCACCGGTTGGCCGAACTCACTCATTTCGCGCAGATCAGCGATGCGGTCGGCGCGGTGATCGCCGACACCGTCGGGGGGTTCGACTACCGGCCGATGGCCGAGCAACTGGCCGCGGCGCATCCGCGACTGCGCCACATCGTCGTCGACGGCGATCCCGGCCCCTTCCTGCCGTGGTCCACCCTCGCCGGCCGGACCCTTAACACCGAACCGGTGATCGACACCGCCGCCCCGGCGCTGATGCTGGTGTCCGGTGGCACCACCGGACTGCCGAAGCTGATTCCCCGCACCCACGACGACTACGTCTACAACGCCACCGCCAGCGCGCGGCTGTGCCAAATGACAAGCGCCGACACCTACCTGGCCGCGTTGCCGGCGGCGCACAACTTCCCGCTGGCGTGCCCGGGAGTCCTCGGCGCGATGACAGTCGGAGCGACGGTGGTTTTCGGGGACGACCCGAGCCCGGAGGCGGCTTTCGCCACGATCGAGCGGCACGGGGTCACCGTCACCGCCCTGGTCCCGGCCCTGGCCAAGTTGTGGGCACAAGCCTGCGACTGGGAGCCGGTCACACCGGAATCGTTGCGGCTGCTGCAAGTTGGCGGATCGAAGCTGGAGCCCGAGGATGCCCGCCAGGTGCGCGAGGCGCTGTGCCCGGGACTGCAGCAGGTGTTCGGCATGGCCGAAGGATTGCTGAACTTCACCCGGCTGGACGACCCGCCGGAGATACTCGAACAGACTCAGGGCCGGCCACTGAGCCCCGCCGACGACGTGCGTGTCGTCGACGCCGACGGAGTGCCGGTGGGTCCGGGCGGCGAGGGTGAACTTCTGGTGCGCGGGCCTTACACCATCAACGGCTACTTTCGCGCCGAACGCGACAACGCGCGCGCCTTCGACCCACAGGGTTTCTATCGCAGCGGGGATCTGGTGCGCCTGCGCGAGGACGGCTACCTGGTGGTCACCGGCCGGATCAAAGACGTCATCTGCCGATGCGGCGAAACCATCGGCGCGCAGGACATCGAGGAGCAGTTGCTGACCCACCCGGCTGTCTGGTCGGTGGCCGCGGTGCCACTGCCCGATCCTCAACTCGGCGAACGACTCTGCGCCGCAGTTGTTTTCAGTGGAAAACCCGCGACCCTCGCAGAGCTCAACGGCTACCTGGACCAGCGCGGTTTGGCCAGCCACGCTCGCCTTGACCAACTTGTCGCGTTCTCGGCACTGCCCACCACCGCGATCGGCAAGATCGACAAGAAGGCCATCGTCGCCCGACTCGCGCCGTCCTAGCTCCTCGAAGCCTCCGACCCGCCCCGCTTTTGAGTGAGGCGGGCGATTGAGGTAGCTTCTAGCAATTGCCAATAGCAGACGGTAGTGTTCTCTAAGTTCACCGCGGAGGGGGAAGGGATCAAGACGTGATTTCCGGTCTATTCGGCTATCTCACAGTGCTTTCCCTCGCGCTCATACTGGTGCTGGCCACCGTCGCGTCGCTGTATGTCAGACGGCTGAGCAACCGGCAGTCGACTCCGCTGAGCGAAGAGCCGGGGAGCTCGAAGGTGGTCCTGCGCAAACTGCGTAAGGGCGAACCCATGTCGGCTGAGGAGGTGACGTACGCGAGGCAGATCGTCGCCGACCGCAGTTCGCCGATGGCACTGGCCATCCCGGGCATGATCTTCATGCTCGGATGCTTTTATGTGTTCGGCAGCCTGGAACACCTGCACGGAGCGCGGCCTTCCGAGCGGACATTTCTAGGACTGATCCCGATGCTGACCTCCACCAATCTCGCCCTGCGCATGCTCAGCAGTAACCGACTGAAAAGACGCCTGCGGACGGCGGTGTCGGGCTGATGGGGCCGCGTTCGGCGGGCCGGACCGCCCTGCAGCGCGGGTGGATGCCGTTGGTTGCCGTCATCGCGCTAGGCGTGGGTGCGCTGTCCATGTGGAAGGTCCACCAGATGTCCGCACCCCCGCCGGTCATCACCGTCAACGGTCCCCAGGCCCCCGAACAGTCCACGCTCAAACAGCTCACCTACGAGCTGTCCGGCTCGGTCGGACAAGGGGGCATGCTTACCTACGTCGATGTCGACGGCCGTCCCCACAAGGTGGACCTGACGACCCTGCCCTGGTCCCACACCGAGACCACCACCCTCACCGTGGTGTCCGGCAGCATCTCCGCGCAGGTGCACGGCGGCCAGATCAGCTGCCGAATATTGGTCAACGGTGTTGTGCGAGACGAACATTCAGACACTCATCAGGATGCCGACGTCACCTGCCGGGTGAAGTCCGCATGAGCGCGCACCGGGCCGGGCGCCCGTTCGTCGCGAAAACCGTCCGGCTGCTCGCCATACCGATCATCGTCTTCTGGGCGCTCGTCGCCGTCACCACCAACACCTTCGTCCCTCAGGTGGAACGGGTCGCCGAAGAGCTCGCCGGGCCGATGGTCCCGCACTACGCGCCGTCGCAACGGGCGATGCTGCACATCGGCGAGAAATTCCGCGAGTCCACCTCCACCAGCCTGACCATGGTGGTGTTCGAGGCACCCGACCGCCCGCTGGGCGATCAGGACCACCGCTACTACGACGATTTGATGCGCCGGCTCAAGCAGGACTCCCGGCACGTGCAGTACGTGATGGACCTGTGGGGCAAGCCGATCACCTCGGCCGGGGCGCAAAGTGTCGATGGCAAGGCCACCTACGTGCTGCTGCGACTGGCCGGCGACATCGGCCAGATGCAAGCCAATCAGTCCGTGGCGGCGGTGCGGGACATCGTGGCCAAGGACACCCCGCCGCCCGGGCTCAAGGTTTACGTCAGCGGCGCCGCTCCGCTGGCCTCCGACACCGTGGCCATCGCCAATTCGAGCCTGAACAACATCACCATCGTCACGATCATCCTGATCATCGTGATGCTGCTGCTGGTCTACCGCTCGGTCAGCACCCTGCTGGTCCCGCTGGCCGGTGTGCTCATCGAAATGCTGGTAGCCAAAGGGGTTGTCGCGACGCTGGGTCATTTCGGCTACATCGAACTCTCGTCGTTCGCCGTCAACATGGTGGTCTCGCTGACCCTGGGCGCGGGAACGGATTACGGCATCTTCCTGATGGGCCGCTACCACGAGGCTCGCCAGGCCGGCGAGAGCCGGGAAGAGGCGTTCTACACCGCCTACAAAGGGGTGACACCGATCATCGTGGGCTCGGGCCTGACGATCGCGGGCGCCGGTTACTGCCTGAGTTTCGCGCGCCTCAACTACTTCCACACGATGGGCCCGGCCGTTGCCATCGGCATGCTGTTGACCATCGCGGCAGCGCTGACGCTCGGGCCGGCCCTGTTGACGGTGGGCAGCCTGTTCGGGCTCTTCGATCCGCGCCGCGCGGTCAAGGCGCGGCTGTACCGCCGGATCGGCGCGAGCGTGGTGCGGTGGCCGGTGCCCATCCTCGCGGCCAGTTCGGCAGTCGTCATGATCGGGGCGATCTTCGTCCCGACCTACCGGGTCAACTACGACGACCGCCAATATCAGCCGCCCGATGCCGCGGCCAATCAGGGCTTCGCCGCCGCGGACCGCCACTTCTCCAAGAGCAAGCTGTTCTCCGAGATGCTGATGGTGGAGAGCGACCATGACATGCGCAACTCGGCCGACTTCATCTCGTTGGACCGGGTGGCCAAGGCGCTGATCCGGCTTCCCGGTGTCGCGATGGTGCAGAGCATCACCCGGCCGATGGGGCGTCCACTCGAACACGCCTCTGTGCCATACCTGTTCACCACGCAAGGCAGTGGCAGCGGCCAGCAACTGCCGTTCAACGAGCAGCAGAACGCCAACACCGACGAGCAGGCGCAGATCCAGGCACACACCGTCGAAGTGCTTGATCAGTTGATCGCCTTGTTCCAGAAGATGGCCGACGAGATGCATCAGACGGTGCTCACCATGCAGGACATGCAGCGGGTCACCAACGAGATCAACGAGAAAATCTCCAACCTCGACGACTTCTTCCGGCCGATCCGGAGCTATTTCTATTGGGAGAGGCACTGTTTCGACATCCCGGCGTGCTGGGCGTTCCGGTCGATTTTCGACGCGCTCGACGGAATCGACAAGATGGCCGAAGACATCAAGAACGCCGTGACGTCGCTGGAGGTCATCGACAAACTGCTGCCGCAGATGATCACCGAGATGAAGATCATGCGAGACGACACCGCCGCGCTGCGGGCACTGCTGGTGAGCTCCTACGGATCTGCCGATCTACAGTCGACCCAGACCAACCAGACCTTCGACGACCTGATCAACGTGGGGCTGGACTTCGACCGGTCGCGCAGCGACGACTTCTTCTACATCCCCCGAGAGGGATTCGACAACGAAGACGTCAAAACCGGTATGACGCTGATGATGTCGCCGGACGGCAAGGCGGCCCGGTTCATCGTCACCCACGAGGGCAACGCGATGGGTCCCGAAGGCGTCGAACATGTCGAAGCCTTCCCGACCGCGATCACCACGGCTTTGAAGGAGACTTCGCTGGCCGGCGCCCGGGTGTATATCGGCGGTTCGGGATCCAACGATAAGGACATCAAGTCCTACGCCGCATCCGACCTGCTGATCGCCGCGATCGCGGCCTTCGTCCTGATCTTCCTGATCATGATGTTCATCACCCGAAGTCTGGTGGCCGCCTTGGTGATTCCCGGCACCGTTGCGTTCTCCTATGCCGGGGCCTTCGGGCTGTCGGTGCTCGTCTGGCAGCATCTGATCGGCCTGCATCTGCACTGGCTGGTGTTGCCGCTGACGTTCATCATTCTGGTGGCGGTGGGATCGGACTACAACCTGCTGTTGATTGCGCGGGTCAGAGAGGAGATCCACGCCGGGCTGAACACCGGGCTGATCCGGGCGCTGGGAAGCACCGGTGGTGTGGTCACGTCCGCGGGCCTGGTGTTCGCCTTCACCATGCTGGCGATGCTCACCAGCGATCTGCGGACGATCGGCCAGGTGGGTTCGACGGTGTGTATCGGCCTGCTGCTCGACACGCTGATCGTGCGTTCCTTCGTCGTACCGTGCGTTCTGCGCATCCTCGGGCCGTGGTTCTGGTGGCCGACGTTGGTGCGCGCGCGTCCGCTGCCGCCCTGGCGCCAAGGCGTCAGGCAGGCCGCCGCAAGCGCGCAGTGAGCAATCGGGTGCGGTTGTCACAGGTTCGCGTGTGTCAGTCACACAAGGCGCGAGCAGTCAGCTGATTATTGTCACGTTCGGCAACGATTTCGGCTCGAGGAGAATCGTTTCTCGGACTATAGGCCAGGCCTCATTAGGGGCATAGACTTAATCAATGAGGCAAGGATTGTTGCGCGATTTGGTATTGATGACGGCGTGGGCGATCGGGCTGTTACTCGCCGTAGGGGTGGTTCCGGGGGCCTCATTGTCGGCGGGTGCGTTCATTCTCGCGGTAGCTCTGTTTTCCGTGGGACAGGCGACGCTGTCGGTGTGGATCCTGAAGCTGCCGGAAAGATATGCGTCGCTGGTGCTTGGAGGCAGCGGCTTGGCGTTGACCGTGATCGCTATGTGGCTGGCCGCGATGTTCACCGGTGGCCTGGATCTGCGTGGTGCGGAATCCTGGGTCGCCGCCACGATGGTGGTGTGGCTTGTGACCACCATCGGCGCAATCATCTGGCCGGTCTTTGTCCGCGACCAAGTCAGCTCGATCTGAGCAGGCGAGACCACCCACCGGGGAAATTGCGTCTCGCTCGCATTCCCCCACTGAAGTAAAATCAGGATTATCTGGCGACGACCGCGGATTGAGGTAATGATGGGAGACACGCATCGAGACCCGTCAGACCGGTATCGGACAACACAACCGCGTGCGGGTCTAACGCTGAAAGACAATTTAATGTGGCCCGGGTTGATTCTATGGGCCGTAGCAGTCGCCGGGCTCATTTGTACCGTGGCCCTGGCAGCCTATGGGCATCACGACTGGGTTGTGACTACCGTCGTCATCTCCGCTCTCGCCACGCTTGCCGGAGCACTGTGGTTCGTAGTGGAGCTTCGTTTCGTGGCGCATATCGAAAAACGGTGGGCGAGTCACCACTGACTTCTGCGGTCGTAGTTCCCGGCCGGCCATGGGGTGTCGGAGTGGCGAAATCGCCCTGGGACCCGTGCCGCTTGATAGCGCGGCGGATGTGACCGGCCCGGGACTACCGGACCCGGCCGTGCCGCCTGGCCGCAGGCCCGCGACATCCCGGAGACCCGCTCGAAGCCGTGCCAGAAGAACGACATGACACCCCGGTCCGTTTACTACGGGCGAGGGCTCGGCACGGGGATGAATGAGCCGGTGGGCCAGCACAATCCCGGCGGCAGCGGAGGCGGACGAACGAACCCTTGGTTGGGTTCTCTGGCCGGCGGGTTGGGGCCGTCCCAGATGTTCGTCGCGACGTTGCCCTTCCCGTAATCGACCACCCGTTCACCCCACGTGTCATGTGGCTCGCAGGACAGAAGCGCGCCCCAAACATCTTGGGAGACTCTTGGGTTGCAGGGCACCCCCGACACCGCGCCGTTTCAGCTTCCATGTCTCACGCTGGACCCGAAAAGGGACCTTGCCATTGACGAATGTCACCATTTGCGATTGACTCAGTCGCATGACCGACCCCGGTCCCGCACACGGGTCATTGAGGTCCCGCACTGCGATCGCGGTGAGCACTGTGATGGTGCGACCGATCACTGCGCCGATACCGCCGGAGCACCTCGCGCGGCCTCTCGCCGGCGGCACTGCATCACTTTCCGTGAACATCACTGCGACAGGGGCTATTTGATGTTGGGACCATTGGACAGGCTGCTGGGCCGACAGACCCCGAGTCACGGGGCCCTGGCGGTGGTCACCGGTGCCGGTAGCGGAATCGGTGCGGCATTCGCTATCGAACTCGCTCGCCGGGGCGGCAAAGTGGTCTGCAGCGACATCGACGAGGTGGCCGCTCAGCGCACGGCCGATGCGATACAGGAGCGGGGCTGCGGGGCGGTCGCGGTTCGCTGCGACGTCTCGCAGGTCGACGACGTGCACGCCTTGGCCGACCAGGCCCAGGAGTGGTTCGGTGTGCCGCCGACGCTGGTGATCAACAACGCCGGCGTCGGCACCGGTGGCGAGCCAATCGGCGATGTCCCGCTCGATGAGTGGGTGCGGACACTCGGAGTGAACCTGTGGGGACCGATCCACGGCTGTCATGTCTTCACACCCATCCTGCGGGAGTCCGGGCCGTCCGGCTCGCCGAAAGGAATCATCAACGTCGCCTCGGCGGCAGCATTCGGGGCAGCGCCCGGAATGGCCGCCTACAACGTCAGCAAGGCCGGGGTGTTATCGCTGTCCGAGACGCTGGCGGCCGAATTGTCCGGCACCGGAATCAAAGTCACCGTGTTGTGCCCGACGTTTGTCAAGACCAACATCGTCGAATCGGGCCTGCAGGCCGGACGGATCAGCGAGGAGTCCAGCCAGCTGGCCACCAAACTGATGCGCTGGACCGGGTTCTCCGCGGCGAAGGTGGCGCGAATGTGCTTGGACGCCAACGATCGTGGTGACTTGTACTGTATGCCGCAGCTGGAGGCCAAGATCGGCTGGAATGTCAAACGGCTTGCACCGGGCGCATATACGCGCGCGATCGGCATGGTATCGCGCACAAGGCACTGAACACCCGTCCATCTGAAAGGGAGACGTTGTGGCCATCGAAATGGAAGCCATGCTCGCCAAGATCAAGGATCGTCAGTGGGCGCTCGCGGACATCGATTGGGAGGCACCGGGGGCCGAGACCATCCGGCCCGAGTTCCGGCCCAAACTCAAGGCGTTCATGGCCGACCTGTGCTGGATCGAGAACATCGGCGCCCGCGGTTTTGCGGCGCTGGCCAAGAAGGCTCCCACCCCGACCATCGCCGAGATCTACCGGTACTTCCATGCCGAAGAACAACGCCATGCCAATGCCGAACTGGCGTTGATGAAGCGCTGGGGCATGCTCGAAGACGGCGAGGTCCCGGAGCCGAACGTCAACATCCGGTTGGCCATCGAGTGGCTGGACACCTTCGCCGACGACATGCCGCTGTCGGTGCTGGGCACTGTGATCCCGATGCTGGAGGTCGCACTGGACGGGGCGCTGCTGAAGTTCCTCCTCGACTCGGTGGAGGACCCGGTCTGCCATCAGGTGTTCGAGAAGATCAACAACGACGAATCACGGCATATCGCAGTCGATTTCGAGGTGCTTGAGATGATCGGTCATGCCACCGCCCGACGGCTGGCCATTGAACTCCTCGGGCGCTTCGCCTCACCGGGTCTGATCATCGGAATGGTCATGTACGTACCTCTGCTCAGCCGGGTCCGCAACGAGATGGCGGGCATGGGCATGGAACCGGAGCGGTTGTTCAACGCGGTCAACCGTTTCAAGCAACTCGGCGAACGCGGCGAGCGCACCCGCCGAGTGCCTACCTACAAGCTGCTCAAGCGGCATGCCTCATGGGTGGTGAACCCGCGGCATCCCTACCAGCTGCTGGCCAATTCCATGGTGTGGCTGTCGGACTACTATCCCAAGCCGCTGCTGAGGTCGATGCCTAGCTGGTCGCGGGAACTCACCCACAAGCCGGCGGCCTGACCATGTCGGCCATCCACTCCACGCTTGTGGTCGGCGCGGGCTTCACGGGACTGGGCGCGGCGATCCGGCTGGCCGAGGCGGGCCTGAACAGACCAGAAGACGTTGTCATCCTTGAGCGTTCCGACCGGGTGGGCGGGACCTGGCGGGATACCCGCTACCCGGGTGCCAGCTGTGACGTCCCGTCGCTGCTGTACTCGTACTCGTTCGTCAAGAACCCCAAGTGGTCGCGAACCTACTCCCCCGCCCCCGAGATCTACCAACACATCGAGGAGATGGCGAACAGGTTCGGCATCCGCCGCCATATCCGGTTCGGCCACGAGGTGACGGGCCTGACGTTCGACGAGAACGCCGGCGTGTGGACCGCAACAACCAAGAACCGCAAACGTTTCCGGGCCCGCACCGTGGTGCTGGCCTCCGGCCCGCTGTCGGACGCCGGCTTCCCGGACATCCGCGGTCTGGACACCTACCAGGGCCACAAGATCCACAGCGCCCGGTGGGACTCCGATTACGACTTCACCGGCAAGCGGGTTGCCGTCATTGGCACCGGCGCCAGCGCAATTCAGATCGTCCCCGAACTGGTGAAACAGGCCGGCTTCGTCAAAGTCTTTCAGCGCACGCCCGGCTGGGTGTTACCGCGGTTGGATGTCGCCACGCCGCCGGCGGTGCAGGCGTTGTTCGCGAAAGTGCCGGCCACCCAGGAACTTGCCCGGCAGCTGCTGTTCTGGGGCCATGAAGCCACCGCGACGGCGATGGTGTGGAACACCCCGCTCACCTCCCTGGTGGCCCGCCTGGGCCAGGCCCATATCAGGGCACAGGTCAAAGACCCGTGGTTGCGCCGTCAGCTGACACCCGACTTCGCGCCAGGGTGCAAGCGCATGCTGATTTCCAGCGACTACTACCCCGCGCTGCAGCGCGACAACTGCAAGCTGATCGACTGGCCGATCGCCACGCTGAGCCCCGTCGGGATTCGTACCAGCGACGGCATCGAACACCATCTGGACTGCATCGTCTTCGCCACGGGTTACGACGTCCACCTCACCGGGCCGCCGTTCGAGGTCACCGGACTCGGCGGGCGATCACTCAGCGACGAATGGGCCGGCGGCGCACAGGCTTACAAGAGCATCAACGCGCACGGATACCCGAACCTGTTCTTCATGACCGGGCCTAACTCGGGCCCCGGCCACAACTCCCTGCTGGTCTATATCGAAGGTCAGCTCGACTACGCGGTGCGCGGCATCACCACCATCCTGGACAACGACCTGCGCTACCTCGACGTGCGCGAAGACGTCCAGCGTCGGCACAACCAGCACATCCAGCGCCGTCTGACCAAGACGACCTGGATGTCCGGCTGCCGCAGTTGGTATCTCACCAAGGACGGGTACAACGGGTCGATGTACCCCGGAACGGCGACCCAGTATCTTCGCCAGATGGGCGATTTCCGATATCGACACTACGACGCGGTCACCCGCCCCGTCGGCGCATGACATCCCCCAGGCCCCAGCCCGGCACGATCGCCAGCGTGCTGTACAACGTGCGCCGTGCACCGCAACGGGTGCGGCGACAGTCACGCGATTTCATCGAAACCGCTGTCACACAACTTTTCGACGCCGCGGTGCGCCACCCGGCCGACGCCGGGACGTCCGGCGAGTACCGGATCGAGGAGTTGGCCCGGCTGGCCGGCACCACCACGCGAAACATCAGGGTCTACCGCGACCGCGGGCTGCTGCCGCCGCCGCTGCGGGTCGGCCGGATCGCGCTGTTCAACGATACCCACCTCACCCGGCTGCGCCTGATCACCTCGATGCTCGACCGCGGCTACAACATCGCCCACGTTCGGGAGATGCTCAGGGCGTGGGAGGAGGGCAAGAACCTCGGCGACGTCCTGGGTCTCGAGACCGCGATCGTGGGCACCTGGGCCACCGAGAAGCCGCAGACCATGCCGCTGCCGCAAGCTCGCCAACTCGTGGACGACGCAACGGCTTTCGACCGGCTGGTGGCGCTGCATGTGATCCGCGTCGAGGGTGAGCAGGCCACCGTCACCCGCCCCAAACTCATCGAGGCGTTCAACGAGATCCGCGGTTACGGGGTGAGCATCGGCAAGCTCATCGACCTGCACGAGCAGATCCTGCCCAAGGTCGACGAGATCAGCGACCTGCTGGTCCGGGCCGGCTTCGAACACGTCGCTACCCGGATCAAGCCCGGCGAGGCGCTACCGGCGGACGCGGAGGTGGCCGAACTGATCACCATGCTGGTGCGGTTCCGCACGCAGGCGGTGGCAACCGTCACCGCCACCCTCGCGTCGTCGATCGAGTCGAACATCGAGACCCTGGTCAGCCGCCTGCTCTCGGAGTACCTCGAGCGTGCGGCGGAACCCGACGTCAGTGCCCGCTGAGGGTCAGCGTGCCTTGAGTTTTCAGCACCCGGGCGGCGGTGATCCGCTCGGCCTTGCGCGCCTCTCGCTCGAGGTATCGCTGCTTGGATTCCTCGAACTTCTCCGAGGCTTGCTCGAGTTCTTTGATCAACACCGCGAGATCGTCACGCATCCGCGCCGCCTCGCCGGTGAACTCCTCGCGTTCGAAGATCCGCCACTTCTTCAGCACCGGCATCACCACCTCCTCGAGATGGATGCGCGGGTCGTAGACGCCGCCGACGGCGATTACCACGGCCTTGCGCCGGAATTCGGGCACCGTATATCCCGGCATCTTGAAGTTGCGCAAGATCCGGTGGACGGACTTCATCGCTTGATTCGGTGCGATGTCGAGGCCGGCTTCGCTGACATCGCGGTAGAAGATCATGTGCAGGTTCTCGTCGGCTGACACCCGCGCGAGCAGCTGGTTGGCGATGTTGTCGTCACAGGCCTTGCCGGTGTTGCGGTGCGAGACGCGGGTAGCCAGTTCCTGGAACGACACGTACATCACCGAGTCGAACAGGCTTTCCGCGAACATGTTGCCCTGCTGGTTCTGGCCCGGGCTGAAGCCGCGGGTGATCTGCTCCATCCGCAGCTTCTCCAACTCGACCGGGTCGACGGCGCGGGTCACCACCAGGTAGTCGCGCAGCGCCACACTGTGCCGATTCTCCTCGGCCGTCCAGCGGTTCACCCACTGTCCCCAGGCACCGTCGAGGCTGAAGTTCATGGAGATCTCGCGGTGGTAGGACGGCAGGTTGTCCTCGGTCAGCAGGTTCTGCACCATCGCCACCTGGGCCACATCGGAGAGTTGACTCTGCCCCGGCTCCCAGTCCTGACCGTCGAGGGCGTAGTAGTTCTTGCCGTCCGACCAGGGAATGTAGTCGTGCGGATGCCATTCCTTGAACATCGACAGGTGCCGGTTGAGCAGGCGCTCGGCGACGGGCTCGAGTTCTTGCAACAGTTGCAGATTCGTCATTTCCTTGGGCACAAGCATCTCCAGGGTTACTTGGTCGGCACCAACAGGCCGAGGTTGCCGTCATGGCGGGGATACAACAATTGACCGCGGCCGGTTTCCCGGTCGGTGTAGAACAGCAGTCGCAGGCTGTGTTCACAGGCACGGCGTACTGCGTCGGATTCGTCGAGAGTCGGTGTGGCGCGAGAGTTCACGATGAGCGGTACCTGGGGTCCGGGCATCGCCGGCGACCAGGCCCATCCGGGCGGAAACACGTGCCGCTGCCGGGCCAGGCGCAAACCGGACGGACCGGCCCGGTACACCAGTGCGTCCTCGCCGGTCTCCGCATCGGTGAACAGATGCGCGTCGTAGTCCATGCCGTCCATCACCGCCACCGCTTGCAGCGGCGTGGTGCGTTGCAACACAACGGATTTACGGCGCACGACGACCGCGTCGCAATCCACCGTCAGTATCCGGCGCGTCGGGTCCGGCCAGGGGCGAGGGCGCCACGGCGCAAGCATCCGGGCGATGTGGCGGTCAAGTCTGTCCAGCGCAGGCGACACATCGTCGATACCGGCGGTGACGGCGGCCACCCGCGCCGGCAGCTCGCCGACTGACAGGTTCACCTGCATGACCATCGGACCCCGGCCACAAGTTCCGGTTTTGAGGCGTACCCGAGCGCCCCCGGTGATCTCATGAGAGGCCAGCACCTCACCGACCGCTTGCGCCACGTGCTCCGCCTGGGCGACCGTTACCGGACCCGCCGACAGCACGTCGACATCAGGGAAGCGCCGCACCGACCTCGCCTTGAGTGCGTTCACGCGGTAGCGACCCTTTCTGTCCATTTCGCGACATCGAATGCCGCAAAGTGAAGCTTCGCTGGCCGACGGCCGCATCAGATAGAGCCGAAAGTCCCACCGGGAGTGCCTAAAGTCCCGAACGAAAGAAGTCGGGCACCTTTTCCGTGGCGGACGTCACACCCAGCCGCCCGGAATGGGATTATCGACGCTTCAGAGTTGGGTTTCCACCAGGTACGGCGCCAGCGTCGACAGTTTCTCGCAGGTCTCCTCGAATTCCCGTTCGGGATTCGACGCTTCGATGATTCCCGCGCCTGCCCGCAGCCAGGTACGTCCGTCTTGTTCGTAGGCCGCCCGCAGGGCCAGTGCGGCATCGAGCGCGCCGTCGGCCGAAAATGTCACTACCGCACCGGAATACAAGCCGCGTGGACTTTCGTCGAGACGCAGGATGGCCTCGACGCCGTCCGCTTTGGGGATTCCCGAGGCGGTCACGGCCGGGAAGAGCGTCTCCAGCGCGTCCATCCGGTCGCTCGACGGGTCCAGCCGCCCGGTGATCGTGGAGCCGAGGTGCTGCACGCTCCCCCGCTCGCGCACCGCCATGAAATCGATCACGGCAGCCGTTCCGGGCGCCGAGATCTCGGTCACCTCCTGCAGCGAAGTGCGGACCGAGATGGCATGTTCGACAATCTCTTTGGAGTCCGACTGCAGGTCGTCGCGAGCCCGCTTGTCGGGCACCGGCCCGCGTCCCAGCGCGCGGGTGCCAGCCAGCGGCTCGGTGATCACCAGGCCGTCGGCCCGCACCGAGGTGACGAGTTCCGGGCTGTAACCCAGCGCACGAATACCGCCGAGCCGCAACAAGAATGACCGTACCGGCGTGTTATGGCGCCGACCCAGCCGGTATGTCGCCGGAAAGTCAAGGGCGAACGGCACTTCCAGACAGCGGGACAGGATCACCTTGTGATAACTGCCCGCGGCGATTTCGCTGACGGCTACCGCCACCCGGTTGCGATAGCCGGACGGATCGTCGAACAGATCGACCGCGCGGGCGCGCCGCAGGTCGCGCACCCCACCGCTGAGCAACCGCTCCACGACCTCGCTTTCGCGAGGTCCGCCCCCGAACAACCGAACGTCATCGCGGGTGATCGCGATGCGCAGCCGCGGCCAGAACACCCGCGCCAGTGGCGTGTGTGGCGCCAGCCGCGTCTGCAAACCGTAGCGGTAGACGCCGAATTCGAAAGCCACCCAACCGAACGCCTCGTCGGTCTCCAGCAGCAGCCGGTCGACCGCTTCCCCGAGAACGGCACCCGGGCGACCCGACCATTGTTGCCGGCGGATCACACCGTCGCGGATGACCCGCAGTTCGTCGCTGTCCAGCTCCACCATCGCCTGCACGCCGGCGGCCAGCACCCACTGCCCGTCGCGCTCATACAGCAGGTACTCCTCGCCGACCGGCTCGATCAGCACCGCGGCCAATTCGGCCGCAAGATCGGCGGGCTCGAGGTCGGCGGGCAGAGGTAGGCGCAACGACGCCGAGCTGACAGAACTCGTCTGCACGCCGGTGTCTGTCACGAAAGTAAATGTAGCCTAACCTACTACCGCGCGCGCTACCCCCGCCCTCTTTTCGTTTCGAGGGTCGTCCAGGTCTCACACCGAATTAACAGCAGCCGCATATCCACCGCCGGCGGCCGGCTTCCGGACCTACCCCCGTTGGTGCTGGCAGGGGCCCTGAAACGCGGGGCGGGCGGTGGGGCCCCAATGCTTGCGCACACCAAACGTTTCCCCACCGTTTACCCACCGTCGGCCACCGCGACGAGTCGGCAACCCCGCGCGCTCCTACCATCCCCCAAGGAAACCGCGGCGGAATTCACCCCCGCCGCGGCCGCCACCACAGGGGAGGACCGTCCCAATGTTCGTCATCCGGATGACCGACGGTGAAGAGATCAAAGGCGACGTCGAGAACTTGACGTTGAACCAGGAGACCGGGGTGCTGACCGTGTGCACCGTCGACGGGTTCGAAGAGACCACCACCCACTACTCACCGGCCGCCTGGCTCTCGGTCACGCACCGCAAGCGCGACATCGACGTCAAGTCATCGCGCCTGTCGTCTGTTCGCTGACGCGACACGAAATCTCCCAGCAAATTAACAGGAAATTCGCACCTAATCCACACAGACAGGCGCCGAAACGCCGCAGCCAGCGCACTTGTGCTCTGCACTCGTTACGTCGGTGTTTCGGCGACCGCAACAGCACGAAAACGGCACCAAAAACGGCTGTTAGACGCGCATTCTGAGTGGCGGCCGGGCGACGGCCCAAGCTAAGTTCGCAGCGTTATCTGGACTGTTCGTGGCCGCCACGACGGTCAGTACTTCCTTCGAATCGCCGCAGGACGCTCGAGAGGTGCTCAATGCTGCACGAGTTCTGGGACAACTTCACCCACAACCTGTTCAAGCCTTTGCTGCTGTTCTTCTACTTCGGCTTCCTGATTCCGATTCTCAAGGTGCGGTTCGAGTTTCCCTATGTGATCTATCAAGGCCTGACCATGTATCTGTTGCTGGCCATCGGCTGGCACGGCGGCGAGGAACTCGCCAAGGTCAACGCCTCGAGCATCGGCGTGATCGCGGGCTTCATGGTGCTCGGCTTCGTGCTGAATTTTCTGATCGGGGGCCTGGCCTACCTGCTGCTCAGCCGGCTGAGCACCATGCGCGCGGTCGATAAAGCGACGGTGGCCGGCTATTACGGGTCGGATTCGGCGGGGACCTTCGCCACCTGCGTGGCGGTCCTGACCGCCGTGAACATCGCGTTCAACGCCTACATGCCGGTGATGCTGGCGGTCATGGAGATTCCGGGCTGCCTGGTCGCCCTGTACCTGGTGGCCCGGTTGCGGCACCGCGGGATGGACGCGGCGGGCTACATGCCCGACGAAGCCGGCTATACCCCGCCCGTCCGGGCCGGGATTGGTCCGGGCACGCCGGCCAAACCGGCGCCGGGCCAGAGCCTCGATGACGAAGCCCAGGCCGCGATCGACCTGGAGCGGGAACTGTCGATGGAGAAGCTGGACCATCCGGACTGGGAGCCCGACCAGCTTCCACGCCCGCCGCGGGGCAAGCGGATGCCGATCTTCTCGCGTGAGCTGTTTCAGGAAGTGTTCCTCAACCCCGGGCTGGTGCTGCTGATCGGCGGCATCGTGATCGGCCTGATCAGTGGGATGCAGGGGCAGAAGGTGGTGGCCGACGACGACCGGTTCTTCGTCCTGGCGTTCCAGGGCGTGCTGTGCCTGTTCCTGCTGGAGATGGGCATGACCGCGTCGCGCAAGCTCAAAGATTTGCGATCGGCCGGGATGGGCTTCATTTTCTTCGGCCTGCTGGCGCCCAATCTCTTTGCCACCATCGGGATTGCGGTCGCCTGCAGCTACGCCGCCCTGACCGGCACCGACTTCAAGCCGGGCACGTACGTGCTGTTCGCCGTGCTGTGCGGCGCCGCGTCGTATATCGCCGTTCCGGCGGTGCAGCGGCTGGCCATTCCCGAGGCCAGTCCGACGCTGCCGTTGGCCGCGTCCCTGGCCCTGACGTTCTCCTACAACGTCACCATCGGCATTCCGCTCTACATCGAGATCGCCCGTGTCTTCGAGCAGTGGTTCGGCGTCTGACGTCAGCCCAGCAAGGCGCGCACGACCGCGTCGGCCAGCAGCCGCCCGCGGTCGCTGAGGACCAGGTGGTCGCCGTCAGACTCCAGCAACCCGTCGGCGACCACCTCCTCGGCGCGGTCACGTTCGGCGGCAGTGAGCCGGGCCAGCGGCAGGCCCTGGCGCAGTCGGATCTGCAGCATCACCTCCTCGGTGTGCAGCGCGTCGGAGCCCAGCTCCTCGAAGCCGGCCACCGGTAGCCCACCCTCGGCGAGTTTGGACCCATAAGTGTTCGGGTGCTTGACATTCCACCAACGCGTACTGCCCACGTAGCTATGCGCGCCCGGTCCGGCGCCCCACCACTGACCGCCGTTCCAGTAGCCGAGATTGTGCCGGCACTCCCCGCCGTGCCGGGCCCAGTTGGATACCTCGTACCAGCCCAGCCCGGCGGCCGAAAGTCGTTCGTCGATCAACTCGTAGCGGTGCGCCAGCACGTCGTCGTCCGGCGGTTCGAGCTCGCCGCTGCGCACCCGTCTGGCCATCGCCGTGCCTTCCTCGACCACCAGCGCGTAGGCCGACAGGTGGTCGACGCCGGTCTCGATCGCCGTATCCACCGAGCGCAGCAGGTCGTCGTCGGACTCGCCAGGGGTGCCGTAGATCAGGTCCAGGCTGACGTGCTCGAAACCTAGCGCCAGCGCCTCGCGCGCCGCCGCGGCCGACCGGTTGGGCGTGTGCACCCGGTCCAGCACACCCAGCAACCGGGGCACCACCGACTGCATGCCCAGCGACACCCGGTTGTATCCCGCCTCGCGGATCTCCTCGAAGAACTCCGGCCATGTCGATTCGGGGTTGGCCTCGGTGGTGATCTCGGCCGTGGGCGCCACCGTGAAGTGGTCGCGCACCATGTCCAGCAACGTCGTCAGGCGAGCGCCGCCCAGCAATGAGGGAGTGCCGCCGCCGACGAAGACCGTGTCTACCACCGGGCCGCCGAGCCGCGCGGCGGCCCGCTCCAGCTCGACGCGCAACGCCACCAGCCAGGCGTCCGGGTTTACCCCGCCCAGCTCCGCCGGGGTGTAGGTGTTGAAGTCGCAGTAACCGCACCGGGTGATGCAGAACGGCACGTGGACGTAGAGGCCGAACGGTCGTCCGGGGGTGGGCTGGATGGCCGGCAGTTTCACCGGCGCCTCGACGGGAGCCATGCCAAATCTTGGCACGACGGCCCCGGCAGCATCGTTTTCCCAGGCTGTTCCCGGTTTCGTTTACCGAACCACCCAGGTTCGGCCCGTAGTTTTAATCACTGTGAGGAGAAATTTGACCTGGTAGCACGGCTGGTCTGGATCCATGGCAGAATGGCACCCGTGACCGTCGCCAACTCGAACCCGCGCGTTGCGCTGGTGGTGCGACGGCATATCGACCTCAAGCGCGTTTGCAGCTGTTGCTGTCTGCCTTGATGTCGTAGACCCAGCCCACCCGTACCACCTGCTGGCTGCCGGATCTGCGCCGCCGCAATCAACGGTGAGCTGCGCGCGTTCCAGCCGGCATGTTCCGAAGGAGAACTGCCCCATGACCACAGCTCGCCCCGCAAAGGCGCCCCGCAATGAGGGCCAGTGGGCGTTGGGCAATCGCGAGCCGCTGAACCCCAACGAGGAGATGAAGAAGGCGGGCGCGCCGCTGGAGGTGCGCGAACGCATCGAGAACGTCTACGCCAAGGGCGGATTCGACAGCATCGACAAGAGCGACCTGCGTGGGCGCTTTCGGTGGTGGGGCCTCTACACCCAGCGCGAACAGGGCTACGACGGCTCATTCACCGGCGACGACAATGCGGATCTGCTCGAGGCCAAGTACTTCATGATGCGGGTGCGCTGCGACGGCGGGGCGATCTCGGCGGCCGCATTGCGCACGCTGGGCCAGATCTCGACCGAGTTCGCCCGCGACACGGCCGACATCTCCGATCGGCAGAACATTCAGTACCACTGGATCAGGGTGGAGGACGTCCCGGAGATTTGGCAGCGGCTGGACGAGGTCGGCTTGCAGACCACCGAGGCCTGCGGCGACTGCCCCCGCGTGGTGCTGGGCTCACCGCTGGCCGGCGAGTCGCTCGACGAGGTGATCGACCCGACCTGGGCCGTCGACGAAATCGTGCGCCGCTACATCGGCAAGCCCGAATACGCCGATCTACCACGCAAATACAAGACCGCCATCTCGGGGCTGCAGGATGTCGCGCACGAGATCAACGACATTGCCTTCATCGGCGTCAACCACCCCGAGCACGGGCCGGGCCTGGATCTGTGGGTCGGCGGAGGCCTGTCGACCAACCCGATGCTGGCCCAGCGGCTTGGCGTCTGGGTTCCGCTGCAGGAGGTACCCGAAGTGTGGGAGGCGGTGACCTCCATCTTCCGCGACTACGGCTACCGGCGACTGCGGGCCAAGGCGCGGCTGAAGTTCCTGGTCAAGGACTGGGGTATAGAAAAATTCCGTGAAGTTCTCGAACAGGAATACCTCAAGCGCCCGTTGATCGACGGCCCGGCGCCCGCCCCGCTCGCCCATCCCATCGACCACGTCGGCGTGCAGCGCACCAAGAACGGACTCAATGCCATCGGGGCCTCCCCGATCGCCGGGCGGGTGTCCGGCACCATCCTGAGCGCGGTCGCCGAGCTTGCCGAGCGGGCCGGCTCAGACCGGATCCGCTTCACCCCGTATCAGAAGCTGGTCCTGCTCGACGTCCCCGACGACAAGGTCGACGAGACGGTGGCCGGGCTGGAAGGCCTGGGTCTGCAAGTGCGGCCATCGCAGTGGCGTCGAAACCTGATGGCCTGCAGCGGAATTGAGTACTGCAAGTTGTCGTTCGCCGAAACCCGGGTGCGCGCGCAGTCTTTGGTGCCCGAGCTGGAGAGCCGCCTGGAAGACGTCAACTCCGGCCTGGACGTGCCGATCACCGTCAATATCAATGGCTGCCCCAACTCGTGCGCCCGAATCCAGGTCGCCGACATCGGGTTCAAAGGCCAGATGGTCGACGACGGCGAAGGCGGCTCCGTCGAGGGGTTCCAGGTGCACCTGGGCGGAGGCTTGGGCCTGGACAGCGGATTCGGGCGAAAACTTCGTCAGCACAAGGTCACCAGCGACGAGCTGGGCGACTACATCGAGCGGGTGACCCGCAACTTCCTCAAGCACCGCCAGGAAGGCGAGCGCTTCGCGCAGTGGGCCGTCCGAGCCGAGGAGGACGATTTGCGATGAGCCAGGCGCCCAAACTGACCGAAGACGAGCTGCGCGAGCTGGCGGCGCGCGGCGCGGCGGAGCTCGCCGGAGCCGACGCCGTCGAGCTGCTGCAGTGGACCGAAGAGAACTTCGGCAACATCAACGGACCGCGCGGTTGGGCGACGTGCAACTACGTGGTGGCCTCCAACATGCAGGACGCGGTGCTGGTCGACATGGCGGCCAAGGTACGACCGGGTGTGCCGGTGATGTTCCTGGACACCGGATATCACTTCGTGGAGACCATCGGCACCCGCGACGCGGTCGAATCCGTCTACGACATCCGCGTCGTCAACGTCAACCCCGAGCACACGGTCGCCGAGCAGGACAAGCTGCTGGGCAAGGACCTGTTCGCCCGTGACCCCGGCGAGTGCTGCAGGTTGCGCAAGGTCGCTCCGCTGGGCAAAGCGTTGCGCGGCTATTCGGCATGGGTGACCGGCATCCGGCGGGTGGAAGCGCCGACCCGAGCCAACGCCCCGCTGATCAGTTTCGACGAGGCGTTCAAGCTGGTGAAGATCAATCCGCTGGCGGCCTGGTCGGACCAGGACATGCAGAACTACATCGACGAGCACGACGTGTTGGTCAATCCCCTTGTCTACGAAGGGTATCCGTCCATCGGCTGCGCCCCGTGCACGGCCAAGCCGGTCGAGGGCGCCGACCCGCGCAGCGGACGCTGGCAGGGATTGTCCAAGACCGAGTGCGGTCTGCACGCGTCGTGACCGCGCTTGTTCTAGCGGCGCACGGCAGCTCGGATGTGCGGTCGGCGGCCAATGCCCGGGCCGTCGCGCGCCAGGTCGCTTGGCTGCGTCCAGGCCTGGATGTGCGCGTCGCCTTCTGCGAGCACAATTCGCCGGGGCTGGTCGAGGTGCTGAATGGTTGCCCCGGTGAAGCCGTCGTCACTCCCCTGCTGCTGGCCGACGCCTACCACGCCCGTGTCGACATCCCGGGCCAGATCGCCAGTTGTGTTGCCAGCGACCGGATCCGGCAGGCCGGCGTCCTCGGCGAGGACGACCGTCTGATCTCGGTGACCCGCCAGCGGGTCATCGAGTTGGGGATCTCCCCTCTCGACGACTCCCTGGGCGTGCTGGTGGTGGCCATCGGGTCGTCGAACCCGGCGGCCAATAGCCGTACGGCGGAGGTCGCACCCCGACTTGCTGCCGGAAGTCGTTGGGCCGCAGTGGGAACCGCGTTCGCCACGCACCGGGAGCCTTCGTTGGCCGAGTCGGTGCAGCTGCTGCGCCACCAGGGCGCAGCGCGGGTGGTCATCGCGCCGTGGTTCCTGGCGCCGGGTCGGATACCGGACCGGGTGCAGCGCTTCGCCGTCGACGCCGGCCTGGCCATGGCCGCCCCGCTGGGCGCACATCCCCTGGTCGCCGAGACCGTGCTGGACCGCTTCGATCAGGCCTTGGCCGAGCGCGTCGCCGCCTGACGTCGCCCACTGTGAAAATCTGCAGCGAAAGCCTGAATCCAAGGAGTGCACCCCTGCGAAAATTCAGGCTCGGCGAAGCGCGTCCGGTGTGACGCGAGCGCGACCGGGTATCCGCGCATGCATGACCGCTATGCCACCAGATCCCAACCCGGCTCAAGTGCCGGGCCTCGAGCCCGGCGGGGGTGTCCCACCCGGCTCGACGCCTCCTGACTCAGCGCAGACCTCGGGTGTGTCGGCGCAGCAGCCACGCCCCAAGCGGATGCTCACACCGTTGGTGCTGACCGCCATCGTCGCGGTGATCGTCTTCGCCTTGTTGTTCGTCGTGGTCGCGATGTGGATGCTGGCGCACCTGCCTTGATCACGCCGAGGTGAGCGTCGTTTCTTCGTAGACCTCGTTGGCGATCGGCGGCACCCGGGTGGCCCGCACATACACCACGTCGCCCTCCTTCAAGGCCAGCGCCTCGGCGTCGCCGCGAGTGATCTGAGCGGTGAACGGGCCCCCGGAGGCGGCGCTGGTCAACTCGACCCGCACCTCGAAGCCGAGCGTCACCACCCGGTCGACCGTCGCACGGACCACACCGATCGACTCGGCCGTGCCGTCACCGCCGGCCACCGCCATTTCGGGATTGCGTCCGACGCGGATGTCGTGCGGTCGGACCAGTGCGCCGTTCAGAGCCGACACCGCGCCCAGGAAGGACATGACGAAGGCGTTTTCCGGTGCGTCGTACACGTCGGTCGGTGATCCGATCTGCTCGATGCGGCCCTTGTTGAGCACGGCGATCCGGTCGGCCACGTCCAACGCCTCGGCCTGGTCATGGGTGACCAGCACGGTGGTGACGTGCACCTCGTCGTGCAAACGCCGCAACCACGACCGCAGGTCCTCGCGCACCTTGGCGTCCAGGGCGCCGAACGGCTCGTCGAGCAGCAGCACCTCCGGGTCCACCGCCAGCGCCCGCGCGAGCGCCATGCGCTGACGTTGCCCGCCGGACAGTTGGTTGGGATAGCGGTTCTGAAAACCGCTGAGCCCCACCACCTCCAGCAGGTGGTCGACCTTCTCGTTGACCTCGGCCTTGGGCCGCTTGCGGATCTTCAGCCCGAAGGCCACGTTGTTGCGCACGGTAAGGTGCTTGAACGCCGCGTAGTGCTGGAAGACGAACCCGATGCCCCGGCGTTGCGGCGGAACCCGGGTCACGTCGCGGCCATTGATGGTGACGGTCCCCGAGTCGGGCTGGTCGAGGCCGGCGATGGTGCGCAACAGCGTCGACTTGCCCGAGCCGCTGGGACCCAGCAGCGCGGTCAGCGACCCGGTGGGCACCACGAAGTCCACATGGTCCAGGGCGACGAAGTCGCCGTAGTGTTTGTAGGCGTCCCGCACGACGATCGCGTTCTTGCCCTGGTCGGTCGCGGTCATGTTCGCATTCTCCTTGTCCGGCCTATTTGCTTGCTCGTGCCCGACGGGCATCGAGCACCACTTGAACGATCAGTACCAGCACGGCAACCCCCATCAACAGTGTCGACAACGCGTACGCGCCGTACTCAGCCCCCCGGTTATAGCGGTCCGACACCAGCAGCGTCAGCGTCTGCGACTGTCCCGGAAGGTTGGACGACACCATGATCACCGCGCCGTATTCGCCGAGCGTGCGCGCGACGGTCAGCACGATGCCGTACGTCAAGCCCCACCGGATGGACGGCAGCGTGATCCGCCAGAACGTCTGCCACCAGCCCGAACCCAGCGTCGCGGCCGCCTGTTCCTGGTCGGTTCCGAGTTCGTGCAGCACCGGTTCGACTTCGCGCACCACAAAAGGCAGGGTGACGAAGATACTGGCCAGCACGATCCCCGGCAGGCCGAAGATGATCTTGAAACCGAGGTCGCGCTCGACGAAGCCCAGCGCACCGGCACTGCCCCACAGGACGATCAGCGCCACGCCGACGATGACCGGCGACACCGCGAACGGCAGGTCGATGACCGCCTGCAGCACACCTTTGCCGCGGAAGCGGTTGCGGGCGAGCACCAATGCCGTCGGGATGCCGAAGACCACGTTGAGCGGCACCACGATCGCCACGACGAGCAGGGACAGGTTCAGCGCCGACACGGCCGCCGGCGTGCTGACCCAGTCGTAGAACTGGTGCAGCCCGGGCGCGAAGGTGCGCCACAGGATCAGCACTACCGGAACCAGCAGCAGCACAAAGATGTACGCCAACGCGGTGTAGCGAAGTAGGTAGCGGACAGTGCGCGACGAGGTCATTCCGACATCTCCTCACGCTTGGCCGCCCGGGCGCCGACGATCCGCAGAACCAGCAGCACGATGAACGAGATCGACAGCAGCACAATGGAAATCGCGGCCGCTCCGGTACGGTCGTCGTTTTCGATCAGGGTCCGGATCCATTGCGAGGACACTTCGGTCTTGCCCGGGACCGCACCGCCGATCAGCACCACCGACCCGAACTCGCCGATGGCACGCGAAAAAGCCAGGCCCGCACCGGACAACAGCGCCGGCAACAGGGACGGCAGCACGACGGAGGTGAAGATCTTGGGGCCACTGGCACCCAGGGATGCGGCGGCCTCCTCGGATTCCTTATCGATCTCCAGCAGCACGGGCTGGACGGCGCGCACCACGAACGGCAGCGTGACGAAGGCCAGCGCGACCCCCACGCCCCACTCGGTGTGCTGCAGGTGCAGACCGACGGGGCTGTGGTTGCCGTATAGCGCCAGCATCACCAAGCTGGCGACGATCGTCGGCAAGGCGAAGGGCAGGTCGATCACCGCGTCGACGATGCGCTTGCCAAAGAAGTTGTCGCGCACCAGCACCCACGCGATCAGCAGACCGAACACGGTGTTGAGCAGCGTCACCCCGGCCGAAATCGTCAGCGTCACGCGCAACGACTCCAGCGCCGCATGCGACGTGACCGCCAGGCGGAAGGCGTCCCAACCGCCTCCGACGGCCTGCCAGACGATGGCGGCCAGCGGCAGCAGCACGATCACCGACAGCCAGATGGTCGCCACGCCGACCCGCAGTGAGGTACTGCCCGCGCGCCCTCCGGCGGGCGCCTCGGCGTCGGCCTCGAGTTCAGGCCGGATCGCCTCGGGATTCGGGGTTGTCGTCACGGTCATCCGGTGGCCTGCGTATAGATCCTGGTGATGCTGCCCGAGTTCTTGTCGAACAGTTGCGGGTCGACGGTGCCCCACCCGCCCAGGTCGGTGATCGTCCACAATTTCAGCGGCACCGGGAACTGATCGCGGAACGACACCGCGACGGACGGATCGACCGGCCGGAAGCCGGCTTTGGCCCATAAAGTCTGCGCCGCCGCGGTGTACTGGAAGTTGTTGAATGCAACGGCCGCGGCGAGATGAGTGCTGGTGCTTAGGACGGCCATCGGGTTCTCGATCTTGAATGTCTGTGGCGGCGTGACGTGTTCGACCGGCTTGCCCGCCCGCTCGGCGGCGATGGCCTCATTCTCGTAGCTGATCAGAACATCTCCACTGCCCTGGACGAAAACGTCCGTCGCCTCACGTCCCGAGCCCGGACGCACTTTGACGTGTTCCCGCACCAATCGACTGACAAACTCGATACCGGCCTGGCCATTGCGGCCGCCTTCACTCTTGACGGCGTACGGGGCCAATAAATTCCATTTGGCCGAGCCCGAACTCAGGGGGCTGGGGGTCACCACATCCACGCCGGGGCGCAGCAGGTCGTCCCAGTCACGGATGTTCTTCGGATTTCCCTTGCGCACCACCAGCGTTACCACCGAGCCGAAGGGAATGCCCTTGGTGGCGCCGGTATCCCAGTCCTTGGCGACCTTGCCGCCCTTGACCAGCCGGGTGATGTCCGGCTCGACCGAGAAGTTCACCAGGTCGGCGGGCTTGCCCTCCGCGACACCGCGTGACTGGTCTCCGGATGCGCCGAAGGAGGTGATGACCTGCACGCCCTTGCCCTCTTCGGAGGCGTTGAACGCGGGAATCACCTTGCTCCAGCCAGGTTCGGCGACCGAATAGGCGACCAGCGTGATGCTCGATTTGGCGCCTGCCAGACCCCCGCCGCCGACCACATCGCTGGGGCCACCGCTACACGCGGCAGCCACGCTGGTGATCAGCGCCGAAGCCACGCACTGTCGCCAGCGCGATCGGTTGCCGGAGAACCTCTTCGACATTGAATGCCTCTCGATACGGGACTGGGGATTGCGGTCCCGTGCTGCGGAAAGGCGATTAGTCAGGAACGACGGAGATCACGAACTCCACACCAGACCGCACACGGGTTCAGGAGTCAGCGACAACAGCGAGCGTCGACCGCGGCGCAACCCGCCACGGCGAAAAAAGCGCAGCCGAACGCCGAGACGCGGCGCTCCACAACGGTGGCTGCGGCTTGCATGTCGCGAAGCCTAACAGAGTTCGCGCGACTGGCAATTCGGCGGGCGAATCAGTGTGTGACCAGCCACGTGACGAGGACCAACGCGACGAGCGCGACCAGGACGAGCGTGACGTGCGAACGGGGCATCGCCGTCACCCCGATGTCTCATCGGAGTGCCGGGCGCGCCGCAGCAACTGGATGCCCCGGCCGAGCAACCCGTCCAGCACCGTCGCCGCTAGATACGCCAGAGCAAGCACCACCGGCATCACCGCCAGCGCCTGCAGCACGAACGGCAGACCGGAGAGCCACAGCTCTACTCCGTCCCACCAACTCAGGAAGCCGTTCACCGTGACCACCCTAGTCCCGGCTCGCGGTGCTTCGCGCCCACGTAACACCTCGGTTGCAGTGGTGGACGCGAAGCGGGTCCACGGTCGATGATGTCGGGATGGCTTTGCACCCCGATGCCGCCGATACAGCTGACGACGAGATGGTCACGCTGGTCGAGGAGACCCAGAAGATCTCCACCTCCACTGAGCTTCAGGCGTTCGACCCGTCGATGCCGGTCGAAATCGAGTCATCCCTGCCGTACCCGTCCACGTCGTCGTCGCGCAACCCGTTCCCGCCGATCGCCGACTACGCCTTCTTGTCGGACTGGGAGACGACCTGCCTGATCTCGCCGGCCGGTTCGGTGGAGTGGCTGTGTGTGCCGCGGCCGGACTCCCCCAGCGTGTTCGGCGCGATCCTCGACCGCAGCGCCGGCCACTTCCGGCTCGGCCCCTACGGCGTCTCGGTACCCTCGGCGCGGCGGTATCTACCCGGCAGCCTGATCATGGAGACCACCTGGCAGACCCACACCGGCTGGCTGATCGTGCGCGACGCGCTGGTGATGGGGCCCTGGCATGACATCGAACGGCGTTCCCGGACTCACCGCCGCACCCCGATGGACTGGGACGCCGAACACATTTTGCTGAGGACAGTGCGCTGCGTCAGCGGCACCGTCGAACTGATGATGAGCTGCGAACCGGCCTTCGACTACCACCGCCTGGGCGCCACCTGGGAGTACTCGTCCAACGCATATGGCGAGGCCATCGCCCGGGCCACCAAGCAACCGGACGCGCACCCGACGCTGCGTCTCACCACGAACCTGCGCATCGGGCTGGAGGGCCGCGAGGCGCGCGCCCGCACCCGGATGAAAGAGGGCGACGACGTGTTCGTCGCCCTGAGCTGGACCAAGCATCCGCCGCCACAGACCTACCAAGAGGCCGCCGACAAGATGTGGCAGACCACCGAGTGCTGGCGGCAGTGGATCAACATCGGCAACTTCCCGGACCACCCGTGGCGCGCCTACCTGCAGCGCAGCGCCCTGACCCTGAAGGGCCTGACGTACTCCCCGACGGGCGCCCTGCTGGCCGCCGCCACCACGTCGCTGCCCGAGACACCACAAGGCGAACGCAACTGGGACTACCGCTACTCCTGGATCCGCGACTCGACCTTCGCCCTGTGGGGTTTGTACACGCTGGGCCTGGACCGCGAGGCCGACGACTTCTTCGCGTTCATCGCCGACGTGTCCGGCGCCAACAGCAACGAGCGCCACCCGTTGCAGGTGATGTACGGCGTCGGGGGCGAGCGCAGCCTGGTCGAAGAAGAACTCAACCACCTCTCCGGCTACGACCACGCGCGCCCGGTCCGCATCGGCAACGGCGCCTACGACCAGGTGCAGCACGACATCTGGGGCTCGGTACTCGACTCGTTCTACCTGCACGCCAAATCCCGCGAGCAGGTCCCCGAGACGCTGTGGCCGGTGCTGAAAAAGCAGGTGGAAGAGGCGATCAAGCACTGGCGGGAGCCCGACCGCGGAATCTGGGAGGTGCGCGGCGAGCCGCAGCACTTCACCTCGTCGAAGGTGATGTGCTGGGTGGCGCTGGACCGCGGGGCGAAGCTGGCCGACAAGCAGGGCGAACTGAGTTATGCCCAGCAGTGGCGGGAGATCGCCGACGAGATCAAAGCCGACATCCTCGAGCACGGAGTGGACTCCCGCGGTGTGTTCACCCAGCGCTACGGCAGCGACGCGCTCGATGCGTCGCTGCTGCTGGTGGTGCTGACCCGGTTCCTTCCGCCGGATGACCCGCGGGTGCGCGCGACCGTGCTGGCGATCGCCGACGAACTCACCGAGGAAGGCCTGGTGCTGCGCTACCGGGTGCACGAGACCGACGACGGGCTGTCCGGGGAGGAAGGCACGTTCACCATCTGCTCGTTCTGGCTGGTGTCGGCGCTGGTCGAGATCGGTGAGGTGGCCCGGGCCAAGCGGCTGTGCGAGCGGCTGCTGGCGTACGCCAGCCCCTTGCACCTGTATGCCGAGGAGATCGAGCCGCGGACCGGCCGGCACCTGGGCAACTTCCCGCAGGCGTTTACCCACCTGGCGTTGATCAACGCGGTGGTGCATGTGATCAGGGCCGAAGAGGAAGCCGACGGTTCAGGCACGTTCCAGCCGGCCAACGCGCCCGTGTGACGTCGCGTCAGTTGACGGCGGTGAGTCTGCGCAACATCGCCTTGACGAGATCGATTGCCCTGCTGCCGGTTTCGATGTGTGGCCGCAGCGAGACGTTGACATCGGCGATGACGTCGGATTCCACACCCACCGCCCGCTCGACCGGGTAAGGCGGGGTTTGGTGAGTGTCCCAGCTCTCGATGGTGGCCGCCAGGATCGACCCGTGCACCGCGACGTCGGTGACTTTCGAGTACCACTGCGTCTTGCTGGAGTCCAGGGTCGTCATGGTGACCGTGGTGCCCGCGCAGTTCTGCCACTGCTCAACGAACGACGTGAACAGCCGTTGCGCGTCGGCCGCCGAGGCCAGTCGCACCGCCGCTGCCGTCGCGCTCGACGCCACGACGTCGAGGTCGTAATTCCAGTAGTCCTGCACCGCAACCTCGCGGGCCGGTCCCTTTTCGTAGACGACGCGCAGCCCCGGGTAAGCCGGGCCGACACAGTCGATTGGCGACGCCTCATGGTTGCTGCGGAATCCGTCTGGCAGCAAGTCGATTCCACCCGTTCTGGGCGACGGACTCTGACCCATCTCGTTGCCGACCGCGGTGCGAATGTCTTCGTCGCCGGGCAGGATTCGAGCCAGCGGCATCACCGTCGCACCCGAGCGCTGCGACGTGCGTGTTGCTGTGCCGTCGACGGTGCCGGCACATCCGGTTCCCAGCACGGCCACGCTCAACAAGGCGACGATGCGCGCAGGGCCGGCGAAAACCATTGCTATTTCTTGCCCTTGTCCCCCGGGGCTTCGGTGGACAAGGCGGCAACGAACGCTTCCTGCGGCACGTCGACCCGCCCGATGGTCTTCATCCGCTTCTTGCCTTCCTTCTGCTTTTCCAGCAGTTTGCGCTTGCGGGTGATGTCACCGCCGTAGCACTTGGACAACACGTCCTTGCGGATAGCCCGGATATTCTCGCGCGCAATGATTTTGGAGCCGATTGCGGCCTGCACCGGCACTTCGAACTGTTGTCGCGGAATCAGCTCCTTGAGCTTAGTGGTCATCTTGTTGCCGTAGGCGAAAGCCGAATCCTTGTGCACGATCGCACTGAAGGCATCGACCGCCTCGCCCTGCAGCAGGATGTCGACCTTGACCAGCTGCGCTTCCTGTTCGCCGGCCTCCTCGTAGTCGAGGCTGGCATAACCGCGGGTGCGTGACTTCAGCGAGTCGAAGAAGTCGAAGATGATTTCTCCCAACGGCATTGTGTAGCGCAACTCCACGCGCTCGGGCGACAGGTAGTCCATGCCACCGAGCTCGCCGCGGCGCGACTGGCTCAATTCCATGATGGTGCCGATGAATTCGCTGGGCGCGATGATGGTGGTCTTCACCACGGGTTCGTAGACGGTGCGGATCTTGCCCTCGGGCCAGTCCGACGGGTTGGTCACCACGATCTCGGTGTTGTCTTCTTTCTCGACGCGGTAGACGACGTTAGGCGAAGTCGAGATCAGGTCAAGGTCGAATTCGCGCTCGAGACGTTCGCGGGTGATCTCCATGTGTAGCAGGCCCAGGAAGCCGCAACGGAACCCGAAGCCGAGTGCCACCGAGGTTTCCGGCTCGTAGGTCAGGGCCGCGTCGTTGAGTTGCAGCTTGTCCAGGGCGTCACGCAGGTTCGGGTAGTCCGAGCCGTCGACGGGATACAGCCCCGAATAAACCATGGGTTTGGGTTCGCGGTATCCGGTCAGCGCTTCCTTGGCGCCGTGCCGGGCCGTCGTCACCGTGTCACCCACCTTGGACTGGCGGACGTCCTTCACGCCGGTGATCAGATAACCCACCTCACCGACCCCGAGGCCCTCGCTCGGCTTAGGTTCGGGCGACACGATGCCGACCTCGAGCAGTTCGTGGGTGGCGCCGGTGGACATCATCGCGATGCGTTCGCGCGGGACGATTTTGCCGTCGACCACACGGACATAGGTGACCACGCCGCGGTAGATGTCGTAGACGGAATCGAAGATCATGGCGCGGGTGGGCGCGGCGGCATCGCCCTGCGGGGGCGGCACCTCACGCACCACATGGTCGAGCAGGTCGGCGACGCCCTCGCCGGTCTTGCCGGACACCCGCAGCACGTCGCCGGGCTCGCAGCCGATGATGTGCGCGATCTCACCGGCGTACCGGTCCGGGTCTGCGGCCGGCAGGTCGATCTTATTGAGCACGGGGATGATGTGCAGGTCGCGATCCAGCGCCAGATACAGGTTGGCCAAGGTCTGCGCCTCGATGCCCTGGGCGGCGTCGACCAGCAGCACCGCCCCCTCGCAGGCCTCCAGGGCGCGGGACACCTCGTAGGTGAAGTCGACGTGGCCCGGTGTATCGATCAGGTGCAGGACGTACTCGGTTTCATCCACTTTCCAGGGCAGCCGGACGTTCTGCGCCTTGATGGTGATGCCGCGTTCGCGCTCGATGTCCATCCGGTCCAGGTATTGGGCGCGCATCGAGCGCTCGTCGACCACCCCGGTCAACTGCAGCATCCGGTCGGCCAGCGTCGACTTGCCGTGGTCGATGTGAGCGATGATGCAGAAGTTCCGAATCTGCGCCGGCGGGGTGAAGGTCTTGTCGGCGAAACTGGCGATGGGAAATCTCCTGGTCGAGCGGTCAACGAGTATGCCCAGCGTATCGGTGCACGGCAGCCGGGGCACAATCACACGGTTATGCTGCGAGCATGGCACCGGGTAAGAAGTCGTCCGGCAAGTCACAGTGGAAGTCGTTCCAGCGGTTCGCGGAGAACTTGGTCAACGAGGCTCCCAAGGTAGTGCAGCGTCTGCAGAACACGCAGGAGACGCTGAAGACCATCCAGCAGGCGGTGAAGGTCACCGCGAACATCATGGCGATGGGTCTGCCGGCGCCGCCCCCCGAGATCACGGCCGGCCGGCCGGTGACCAAGACGAGTTTTCCCACTGCGCAGCGGGCCCGCAAAGTGATCTATTCACCCGACCTCGACGGTCGGGCCGATCCCGGTGAGATCGTGTGGACCTGGGTGGTCTACGAGGACGACCCGACCCGCGGCAAGGACCGTCCGGTCCTGGTGGTGGGCCGGGACCGCAGTGTCCTGCTCGGGCTCATGCTGTCCAGCCAGGAACGGCACTCCGACGACCGGGACTGGGTCGCCATCGGTTCAGGTGACTGGGACTACGAGGGCAGGCCGAGCTGGGTGCGGCTGGACCGGGTGCTCGACGTACCCGAGGAAGGCATCCGCCGCGAGGGCGCGATCCTGGAACGCGAAACCTTCGAGGTGGTGGCCGCCCGGCTGCGCACGCAGTATTCCTGGCGCTGAGCCTCAAGGCTCCTCGCCCAGTGTGAAGCCACGGCGGGAGTTCGGCGTTTTTTCGCCGTCAGTTCACGTTCGGCGAGGTGGGCGGGTCCGGGGGACTCAGCCTTGGGTGATGTAGGACTGCAGCTGCTGCTGCTCTGCCTCGAGCTCACCCATCCGCGTCTTGACCACATCACCGATGCTGACGATGCCGATCAGCTTGCGGCCGTCGAGCACCGGTACGTGACGCACCCGGTTCTCCGTCATCAGCACACTGATGCTGTCGACCGTGTCCGCCTTGGTGCAGGTGGCGACGGCGCTGGTCATGATCTTGGAAACGGGGCGAGACAACACGCTGGCACCGTGGACGTGCAATTGGCGCACGACGTCGCGTTCCGACACGATCCCGACCACACCCTCGTCGCCCATCACCACCATGGCGCCGATGTTCTGTTCGGCAAGGCCGGCGAGCAGTTCCCGGACCGTCGCATCTGGGTTGATCGTCGTCACCGCCGCACCCTTGTTCCGCAAGACGTCCGCGATCCGCATCAATGCCTCCCGTCGGTGGTGATCTGATTCACACAGGCTACGACTAACTCGCCCGGCGGGAAAGGACGCATCTGACGCCGTGGATGCCCGAATCAGGCGATTGCGGTGAAACGCGTCGGGTGGGCTTGCAAGGATGGCCCCATGATCGAGGTCACCCTGCTCGGAACCGGAAGCCCCATTCCCGATCCCAATCGCGCCGGACCGGCAACGCTGGTACGCGCCGGCGGCCAGGTGTTCCTGGTGGATTGCGGCCGCGGGGTGCTGCAGCGTGCGGCGGCGGTGGGAGTGGGCGCCGCCGGCCTGTCGGCCCTGCTGCTCACCCACCTGCACAGCGACCACATCGCCGAACTCGGCGACGTGCTCATCACCAGCTGGGTCACCAACTTCGCCCCGGATCCGCCGCCGCTGCAGATCATCGGGCCGCCCGGGACCGCCGAGGTGGTGCAGGCCACGCTCAAGGCATTCGGCCACGACATCGGATATCGGATCGCCCACCATGCCGACCTGAACTCACCGCCTCCGATCGAGGTGCATGAGCACACCGACGGGCTCGTGTGGGACCGCGACGGCGTGACGATCCGGGTGGCCCCCACTGATCATCGGCCGGTAGCGCCGACCATCGGGTTCCGGATCGAGTTCGACGGCGCGTCGGCGGTGCTGGCCGGCGACACGGTGCCGTGCGCCAGCCTGGACGAATTAGCCTCTGGCGCAGACGCTTTGGTTCACACAGTGATCCGCAAGGACATCTTGACCCACGTTCCGCAGCAGCGGGTCAAGGACGTCTGCGACTACCACTCGTCGGTGCAGGAGGCGGCTGCGACGGCCAGCCGGGCGGGCGTGGCCACCTTGATCATGACGCACTACGTACCCGCGATCGCGCCGGGACAGGAGGAGCAGTGGCGGGCTCTGGCCGCCGCTGAATTCGGCGGACGGATCGAGCTTGGCGACGACTTGCACCGGGTCGAGGTCGCGGCGCGACGATGATCGCCGCCACCCTTCCGTCACGGGGGTGGAAAAGGGTGTTTCCGCACTGACATCGCGGTACGATCCGCTCCTGCCGCTTCGTCGAAAGGTGCCGCATGTCGTGGTTCGCCGTGGGGCCAGAGGCAGTCGCAGCCGCTGCGAACAGCCTGGCAGGCGTCGGATCCACCATCAGCGAGGCCAACGTCGTGGCGGCTCTGCAAACGGCAGGCGTGCCGGCGGCCGCGGCGGATCAGGTCTCGGCCGCCATAGCGGCGTTCTGGGGATCGCACGCCCAGGGCTACCAGAACATCGGCACTCAGATGTCAGCGTTCCACGACCAATTCGTCCAGGCGCTGTCCGGCAGCGGCGCCGCTTACGCCAACGCCGAGGCGGCAGCCGCGTCACCTCTGCAGGAGTTGCTCGGGGTCATCAATGCGCCCACTCAGCAGTTGCTGGGGCGGCCACTGATCGGTGACGGCGCCGATGGCGGAACCGTCGGCGGCGTCGGCCAGGCCGGCGGTGCCGGCGGACTCCTGTATGGCAACGGCGGCCGCGGCGGGAACAGCACGAACACCGGAGCGGCCGGTGGCAACGGCGGAGCCGCCGGCCTGATTGGTAACGGCGGGGCCGGCGGCAACGGCGGCGGTGCCGCGGCCGGCGGGGCCGGTGGCAACGCCTGGCTGCTCGGGACGGGCGGAGCCGGGGGCAACGGTGGCGTCAATGCCGTCGGCCTCAACGGCGGCATCGGCGGAAACGGCGGCATGGGCGGCCTGTTCTACGGAAACGGCGGCGCCGGTGGTGCCGGCGGGGTTGGCGGCCCGACTAACGCCGGCGGAGTCGGCGGACTGGGTGGCGACGCGCAGTTCTTCGGCAATGGCGGCGCCGGCGGCGCCGGTGGCGGGAACGCCACCTCCGGCGGTCAGGGCGGCGACGGCGGCTCTGGCGGGGCATTGTTCGGCAATGGCGGTATCGGCGGCGCCGGTGGAAACGGCAGCGTCGGCGGGGCCGGCGGAGCCGGTGGTGGGGCGGGATACGCATTCGGAAATGGCGGCCACGGCGGGCACGGCGGTGACGGCACAGCTCTGGGCAACAACGGCGGCGACGGTGGCCGCTCGGCGCTGTTCTTCGGCTTCGCCGGACATGGTGGCGACGGCGGCGCGGGCGTCAACTTCGGCGGCAGCGGCGGGGCGGGCGGCTTGGTCGGCCTGTTCGGCATCGCCGGCGACGGCGGAAACGGCGGGGCCGGTGGCGGCTTCGGCGGCCAGGGCGGCAGCGGCGCACTGCTGATCGGCAACGCCGGTAACGGCGGCGCCGGCGGTGTCGGGACTGCGACCAGCCCGAGCGGCGGCCCGGGCGGAGCGGGCGGTGATGCCCAGTTCATCGGCAACGGCGGCAACGGCGGCCCCGGCGGGATCGGTGTAGCACCTGGTTCTAATGGGGCAGGTGGGGCCGGTGGTGCGCCGGGCATTTTGGGCAGCCCCGGCCTACCCGGCTAAGCTGGCCGCGTCGTCTGGTGGCCGGAGCAGATAATTTCCAGCGATCTGGAATTTCGTGCACCGATAGGGCCTCCGGACGCGTAATAATGTTAGCGAGGCGAAGGGGCGAAATTCCGTCCACCCGCCGTTAGCGGACTCGAGGTTGTCTGATGTCGTGGTTTGTCGCAGGGCCGCAGGCGATGGCCGCTGCGGCGAGCGACCTCTCCCGCATCGGATCGGCTATCGGCGACTCCAACACCGCCGCGGCGCAGCAGACGACGGGCGTTCCAGCATCCGCGGCCGACCAGGTCTCGGCGGCCGTCGCGACGTTCTGGGACGCGCACGCCCAGGGTTACCGGAACATCAGCGCCCAGATGTCGGCGTTTCACGACCAGTTCGTCCAGGCATTGACCGCCGGGGGTGCAGCCTACGCCAATGCCGAGTCGGCCGCCGCCTCGTCGCTGGGAGGCGTCCGCGACCTCCTGGGCCCGTCGGCCTGACCGCAGACTAAGCCAACCGGGTGATCTCAACCTCGACATCGAGGTCCGTCGCGCCCAGCCCGGAGTAGATCCCCTTCAGCGGCGACACGTCGGCATAGTCGCGTCCGACGCCCACGCTGATGTACTGCTCGGTGATTTCGGTGTCATTGGTGGGGTCGTAGTACAACCACCCGCCGACCCACGCCTGGATCCAGGCGTGGCTGCGACCCGCCACCGTCTTGCCGATCGCGGCGTCGGGCTTCGGATGCAGATACCCGGACACGTAGCGGCCGGGGATCCCCATGCTGCGCAACAAGATCAGCGTCAGATGTGCGAAATCCTGGCAGACACCCTTGCCTTTCTCCAACGCGTCCAGGCCCGACGAGTGCACGCCGGTGGTGCCGGGCAGATAATCCAGCTCGTTGCGTGCCCACCCGGCCGCGGCGACGACGGCCTCACTCGGGTCATGATTCTTGGTGATCCGCTTGCCCACGGCGGCAACACGTTTGCTGTTCGGCGTGTAGTCGGTCGGACGCAGCACCTCGTCGAAGCGGTCGATGACGGCTGCCGATTGCAGCTCCTCCCAGCTCGTCTTGGCCGCCGGCGGCTCCGGACGCTCGGTCTCCACCACCGACGAGGACGTCACGGTCAACTCGGTGTGCGGCGCATGCAGATCGAATGCGGTGACCGCCGTCCCCCAGTAGTCGATGTAGCGGTAGGACCGGGTGGCCGGGATCGTCTCCACCCGGTTGAGCACGACGTTCTGCCGGGTGTTGGATCGCGGCGTGAGGCGCGCCTCGTTGTAGGACGCCGTCACCGGGGATCGGTACGCATACCCGGTGGTGTGCACCACCCGCATCCGCCACATCAGGATTCTCCTTGAGTTTCCAGCGCGTCGGCCAATTCGTCGCGCTGTCGGGCATCCGTCCAGGCCACCCAGGGCGCAGCGTGAAAGTACTGCAGCGCCAACGCATCTCCGACATCCCGACAGGTTCGCTGCAGCCCCGCCAGACGGCTCTCCAGCGTTTCGAGCAGTACCCCGGGTTGCACGAACTCCAGCTCGCTGCGCGCCTGGCCGAGCAGTCGCTGGGCCTCGGTGGTGGCTCCGATCCGGCTGTGCGGGTTGTGCAGCAACTCCTCCAGATTATGTTCGGCCAGCCTCAGCGAGTAGAAAACCGAGCGCGGGAAAAGCCGGTCCAGCAACATGAACTCGACCACCCGGCTGGCATCCAGCGCGCCCCGGTAGGTGCGCAGATAGGTGTCGTGCGCACCGGCCGAACGCAGCAGCGTCACCCACGCCGGCGACGACGCGCTGTCCCCCACCCGGGACAGCAACAGCCGCACCGTCATATCCACCCGCTCGATCGCGCGGCCCAGCACCATGAAGCGGTAACCGTCGTCCCGCGACAGCGTGGAGTCGGCCAGCCCGGCGAACATCGCCGCGCGGCCCTCGATGAACGACAGGAACTCGTGCGGCCCAAGGCGTTTGGCGGCCCGCTCGCGTTCGGGCAAGGCGTGGTAGGTGGTGTTGATGCACTCCCAGGTCTCGCTGGAGGTGACCTCGCGCGCCGATCGCGCGTTCTCCCGCGCGGCCGAGATCGCATCCACGATCGAGCATCCGCCTTCGGTGTTGGGGCTGAACGCCACCAGATCCGTCAGCGACCAGACGTCGAGGCGGTGCTCGGGCGGTGCAATGCCGAGCACCTTCAGCAGCAGCCGGGAGGCCTGGTCGGGGTCGACGCTGGAGTCCTCGAGTAGATGATGCACCGCGACATCCAGAATGCGGGCGGTGTCGTCGGCGCGTTCGACGTAGCGACCGATCCAATACAGCGCCTCGGCGTTACGGGCAAGCATCAGTCGATCGCCTTCTGCTGTTGCTGCTGCTGTTGCTGTTCCTTCTTCGGTGACCCGTCCAGCGACTGGAGCGGCTGCTGCTGCGGCTGGGTCTGCGCCGGCCGTTTGCCGTCCGGATGCTGTTCGGGCACCGAGCGGGGCAGCGAGCGCACCACCTGGGCGCGGCCCAGCTCGCGAGCGGCCACCGAAGTCCGCGGCGCAAGCACCCAGGTGTCCTTCGACCCGCCGCCCTGGCTGGAATTGACCACCCGAGACCCCTCGACCAGGGCGGTGCGGGTCAAGCCGCCGGGCAGCACCCACACCTCGTTGCCGTCGTTGACGGCGAACGGCCGCAGGTCGACATAGCGCGGCGCCAGGTTCCCTTCGATCCGGGTGGGCACGGTCGAGAGCTCCATCATCGGCTGGGCGATCCAGGCGCGGGGGTCGTCACGGATCTTCTTGCTGATCGCGGCGAGCTCCTTTTCGGAGGCTTCCGGGCCGAACACGATGCCGTAACCGCCGGAGCCCTCCACCGGCTTGATCACCAGTTCGCTGATCCGGTCCAGCACTTCTTCGCGTTCGTCGTCCAGCCAGCACCGGTAGGTGTCGACATTGGCCAGCAGCGGTTTCTCACCGAGGTAGTACTCGATGATGGTGGGCACGTAGGTGTAGACGAGCTTGTCATCGCCGACGCCGTTGCCGATCGAGCTGGAGATCACGACGTTGCCGGCGCGGGCGGCGTTGACCAGCCCGGCCACCCCGAGCACCGAGTCGGCCCGGAACTGCAGCGGGTCCAGGAATGCGTCGTCGATGCGCCGGTAGATGACGTCGACCTGACGCTCCCCCTCGGTGGTGCGCATATAGACCTGGTTGTCACGGCAGAACAGGTCGCGGCCCTCGACCAGTTCGACGCCCATCTGGCGGGCCAGCAGCGAGTGCTCGAAGTAGGCCGAGTTGTAGACCCCGGGAGTCAGCACCACCACGGTGGGGTCGGCCTCGTTGGTGGCCGCGGAGTTGCGCAGCGCCCGCAGCAGGTGTGAGGAGTAGTCGTCGACCGTACGCACCCGATGGGTGGCGAACAGATTGGGGAAGACACGAGCCATGGTCCGCCGGTTTTCCATCACATAGGACACACCCGAGGGCGAGCGCAGGTTGTCCTCGAGGACGCGGAAGTCGCCCTTGTCGTCGCGGATCAGGTCGATGCCGGCCACATGGATGCGCACCCCGTTGGGTGGGACGATTCCCACCGCCTCGCGGTGGAAGTGCTCGCAGGAGGTGATCAACCGGCGTGGGATCACCCCGTCGCGCAGGATGTCCTGGTCGCCGTAGATGTCGTCGAGGTACATCTCGAGGGCCTTCACGCGCTGCGTGATGCCGCGCTCGAGCCGGGTCCACTCGGCGGCCGAGATCACCCGCGGCACCAGGTCCAGCGGGAACGGCCGTTCCTGACCGGACAGCGAGAACGTGATGCCCTGATCGATGAACGCGCGGCCCAGCGCGTCGGCCCTGGCCTTGAGTTCGGAGGCGTCAGTGGGCGCGAGTTCGGCGTAGATGCCCTTGTAGGGGCCGCGGACGTTGCCCTGGGCGTCGAACATCTCGTCAAAGGCCATCGCGTAGGCATCTGAGGTGTTGTAACCCTCGAAAATGCGCTCGGAACGGACGCGCGACCGCCGCTGGGTTGCCTCGATCTGGTTCGGAACACTCACCTGTGTCATGCTGCCTCAATTCCCCCATCCCGGCAGACCGAGAGTTCCGCTTTTGGGCGAAAACGTAACCGACTGATAACCTGAGCAGTCGCTATCGGGTTGCAGGTACCCCGAGCAAAGCCAAAACGAAACGGGATAGGGAACTGACGCGTGGCCAACATCAAGTCGCAGCAGAAGCGCAACCGCACTAACGAGCGCGCGCGGCTGCGCAACAAGTCGGTGAAGTCTTCGCTCCGCACGGCCATCCGCGCGTTCCGCGAGGCCACCCACGCAGGTGAGAAGGAAAAGGCGGCCGAACTACTGGTGTCGACCAGCCGCAAGCTGGACAAGGCGGCCAGCAAGGGCGTCATCCACAAGAACCAGGCCGCCAACAAGAAGTCGGCGCTGGCGCGCTCGCTCAACAAGCTCGGCTGAGCCTTCTCCCGCTAACTCCGCAGCGTCGTCAGGCCGTCAGGCCGAGGCCAGCTCCGCCACTTGCCGCACCGCGGACTCCAGCGCATAGTCGGCGTCCACCACGGCGCCCTTGACGTTCGCGTTGAGCGTGGCCACCACCCGCGACGCGACGGCCAGCCGATCACGCGACCAGCGCCGGGACTGCTTCTGCGCCTTCTGCACCCGCCACGGCGGCATTTTCAGTTGCCCGGCCAGCCGGTACGGGTCGCCGGAGAGCGGCATCACCACGCCGATGGTGTGGATCGCTTCGGCCAGCGCGTCGGCCAGCACGACCAGCGGCTCGCCGCGCATCATCGCCCACCGCAGCGCCTCGGTGGCACCGGCGACATCGCCGGCCACGGCCTTGTCGGCGATGTCGAACCCTTTCACCTCGGCCTTGCCGCTGTGGTAGCGCCGGACGGCGGCGGCATCGACGGCCCCACCGGTGTCGGCGACCAGTTGCGAACAGGCCGACGCGAGCTCGCGGATGTCGGAGCCCACAGCATCCAGCAATGCCGTCACGGTCTGGTCGTCCACCCTGACCTTCAGCGTGCGGAACTCGCCGCGGACGAAGTCGCTGCGCTCGGCGGCCTTGGTGATCCGCGCGCACGGGTGCTCCTGGGCGCCCAGCGACCGCAGGTCGGCGGCCAGCGCCTTGGCCCGCCCACCGCCGGAGTGCACCACCACCAGCACCGTGCCCGCGGGCAGGTCCGCGGCGGCCGACGCGACCAGTGCCGCCGCATCCTTGCCAGCCTCGCCGGCGGCCTCCAGCACGATGATCCGCTCCTCGGCGAACAGCGACGGGCTGAGCAGCTCGGTCAGCTCATAGGTGCTGACGTCACCTGCCCGCATCCGATTGACCGGAACGTCGGCGATACCCGACACCGCAGATGCCCCGGCCCGCTTTCGGGCGGACCGCAGTATCTGCGCGACGGCCCGCTCGATCAGCAGTTCCTCTTCGCCCAGAACCAGGTGCAACGACGAATCACCGCTCACGCCACGATGGTGTCACGAGGGTGCGACGGCCTCCGACACCGACCAGGCCACCGCGCATCCGACAGTGATCCAGGCCAGCCACCCGCGGCAACGCCGCGACCGCCCCAGGACGAGGAGCAGCACGGTGGCACACGCCACCACCAGCAGGCCGGCAACTCCGGCCGGCACGGGCACGCTGGCCCCAGGGACGCCGGCCGCCCAGTGCGCAACATGCAGCACCCACCACACTTCGGGGCCGGTGAACCGGATCAACAACTGGGCACCGGCGGGCCAGTAGACCGCCAACGCCGCCGCCGCGGTGCCGAGCACGGTGATCGGGGCCACCACCGGGGCCACCACCAGATTGGCCAGCACGGCCACCAGGCTGAACCGGCCGGAGATGGCGGCGACCAGCGGCGCGGTCACCACCTGGGCCGCCCCGGCGACCGCGACCGCGTCAGCGAGTGGTTTCGGCCACCCCCGCCCGACGAGCCGGCGCGACCACCTGGGGGCGACGACCACCAGCGCCGCGGTCGCTACCACCGACAGCGCGAAGCCGAGGTCGACCGCCAGCTGCGGAGCCGCCACCAGCAGGACCAGGACGGTCGCCGCGAGCGCCGGGATCGCTTGGCGCCGGCGTGACGAGAGCATCGCCACCAGCGCGATGGCGCCCATCACCGCAGCCCGCAACACGCTGGCCGTCGGCTGCACGACGAACACGAAGGCGACCAGGGCCAGTGCCGCCAGCAGCACAGCCGGTCGCGGCCCCACCAGCCGCGCCGAGAGCAGCATCGTGGCACACACGATCGTGACGTTGGCCCCTGATACGGCCGTCAGATGGCTCATGCCCGCCGCACGGAATTCCCCACTGGTGACCGTGGGCACCAGCGACGTGTCGCCGAGCACCAGAGCGGGCAACATGGCGGCCTGCTCCGGGGGGAGCACCTGACGGACCACGGCCGCGAACCTGACGCGGACGCGATCTGCCGCCCGGTATACCGGCGGAGCGCGGCCCCACTCCGGCTGGCCCACCGCGGTGAGCACGGCGACCGTCAACTCACGGCGGGTGGGTCGGGTGAGGCGCGCGGTGAACCGCACCGGCCGGCCCGCCGTCACCTCGCTGAAATCCGCGGCACTCGCGAAAACCGTTACCCTGCCGGATATCTCGTCATCACCGAGCCGGTGCAGACTGGCCCGGAACATCAGCCGGCCGCGTCCGAGCGGCCGCGCGGTCTCGCTGGGCACGACCGTCACCGGCGCCACTGTGCCGAAGGCCGCGGTGATGCGGTGGTGAGCGAGCGCGTGCGTGCGCAGCGCGATCGCCATCCCGTAGCCCGCGCCGACTATCCCGGCCGCCGCCAGCCCGGCGCAGATCGCTGCGAGCGTCGACCGCGACCGCGCCCGCCGCCACACCACGGCCGCGACGACGGCCGCCACCGCGCAGCACGCGGCCAGTGCGGCACCGACCGGCCATACCGTGCCCGCCGCCGTCACGACCCAGCCGGTCAGCGCGGCAGGAACCAGTCGCACATCCAAACGTTCGGGCGGCTCCGGCTGCGGCTGGGGCACGTGGATCAGACACGGACCAGCGAACGCAGCTTGTCCAGCCGCGCCGGTCCGATCCCGTCGACCTCGGCGAGCTGATCCACGCTGGTGAACCGGCCGTGGGCCTGCCGCCAGGCCACGATCGCCGCGGCCATCACGGGACCGACCCCGGGCAGGCCGTCCAGTTGCTCGACGGTCGCGGTGTTGAGATCCACCGCATCCCTGGGCCCAGGCTTCGGTCTTCCCGACGTGCTCGGGCCCCCCGCGGGCGCCGCGGGGCCGCCGGTACCGACCGAGCTGCCCAGGACGGGCGGTTTGCCCGCCGTCGGCGCCAACCCGACCACGATCTGTTCACCGTCACCGAGCGGGCGCGCCATGTTGAGCCCGACGGTGTCGGCCCCGTCCACCGGTCCGCCCGCCGCCTGCAGCGCATCGGCGATCCGTGCGCCGGGCGCCAGGGTGACTAGTCCCGGCTTGTGCACCAGGCCGACGACGCTGACCACCACCGGCCGGTCCGGCCCCGGGGTGCTCGAGGCCTTCGGGCCGGTCGACGAGACCCGTTCTACCGGTGGGAGTTTGGCCGAAGTCACCGGCGAGGGCCGGTCGCGAGCCAGGGTGAAAACGGTGATCAGCACCGCGAGGGCGGCGATGACGGCCAATGCGATGGCGCCGCCGCGGCCCGGGTCGGCGCGCAGGCGGGTGATCCAGTTCTGCTGCGCGCCGGTGGCGGGAAGCCACCGCGGCAGCAACGAGTTCGGGTCGTCTTCGTCGGGATCGGACTCGGCGGACTCGGCCTCCGGATCGCCGGCCAGCCGTCGCTGCAAGCGCTCAGCGGGTAGTTCAGTTCGCATGCGGTGACCGTACGCAGGGCCACTGCCACGACCGGCCCGCGCAGGTGGGCCGCCCGGGCTGATTGTGGATCAATCCCGGGCTGTGGAAAAGCTGCTCGCCGAGCAGGTTTGGCGGCCCATCGCGCGGGTAGCCACGACGCCATGAGTTTGGCATTGATCACCGGCGCGTCGAGTGGAATCGGTCTGGAGCTGGCCAGACGGTTCGGCGAGCACGGCTATGACCTGATCGTCGCGGCCGAGAACGCCGACATCCACGTCGCCGCACAACAACTCGGGGCTTTGGGCGTCCACGTCCGCCCCGTGCAGGTGGACCTGCGCACCGGCAAAGGAGTGGACGAGCTTTATCGGCAGGTCAGTGCGGAGGGTCAACCGCTGGACGCCGCGGCGCTCAACGCCGGGGTGGGCCTCGGGGGATCCTTTCTGGACAGCAGCGTGGACGACGCGTTGGCACTCGTCGACCTCAACGTGCGGTCCACCGTCCATCTGGCCAAACTGATTCTGCCCGGCATGGTGCAGCGCCGCAGCGGCAAGCTGCTGTTCACCTCGTCGATCGCCTCGACCATGCCCGGCTCCTACCAGGCGGTGTACAACGCGTCCAAGTCGTTCATCCAGTCGTTGTCCGAAGCGCTGCACGACGAGCTGAGCAAGACCGGAGTCACGGTCACGGCGTTGATGCCCGGCCCCACCGACACCAACTTCTTCCGGCGCGCGGGCATGGCGGGCACTCGGATGGGCCGCATGAGCCGCAAGGACGACCCGGCCGAAGTGGCCCGAGAAGGCTTCGACGCGTTGATGGACGGCGATCGCAAGGTGGTCGCGGAGTCGTTGCTGACCAAGGCCATGGGCATCGGCAACAGGCTGCTTCCCGATTCGGTGAAAGCCACGGCCAACCGGGTGATGTCCACACCGGTCAGCAACAAATAGCAGGGAGGTAAACCGATGAGCGTAAACGCAAATCCCAACGCCGACGCCTCGATCGGCGAGCTGATATCTCAGCTCTCGTCGCAGACCTCGCGACTCGTCCGCGACGAAATGCGGCTGGCGCAAAAGGAACTCGTGCAATCGGCCAAGCACGCCGGGGCCGGTGCCGGCCTGTTCGGCGCGGCCGGGCTGCTCGCCTTCTTCGGTTTGGCGAGCCTGATTGCCGCCGCGATCGCCGGATTGGCGGTGGCCTTGCCGACATGGGCGGCGGCGCTGATCGTGGGGGCCGCGCTACTCGCCGCCGCGGGAGTAGCGGCGTTGATCAGCAGAAAGCAGACCAAAGAGGTGACTCCCGCCGCCCCGCGGACGGTCGAAAGTGTCAAGCAGGACATCAAGGAAGTGAAGGACGCCCGCCATGGCCGGAGCTGAACCCACACCGCCCGCAGCCCAGCCACCCGAGCCCGGGCCGGAGGCTGACGTAGCAGACATCCAGCGCGACATCGAGCGAACCCGCTCCGAACTGGGCGACACCGTCGAGGCCCTTTCGGCCAAGGCCAACGTGGCCGAGCGGGCGAAAGAAAGCGCGCGCGCCGCAAAACCGACGCTGATACTGACCGCCTCGGCCGCCGGCGTCGCGCTCCTCGCGCTGCTGTGGTGGCGACGCCGGCGGCGCTGAGGTCTAGCTGCCCGACCCGGTTGACGAATGCGCTCGTGCTGCGCCTAACGTGCAGTGCAGGACCGCCGTAACCCCTGCGCCGGCGGCCACCCCGGACACAGGAGGCTGCCGATGAAGCTGGCACTCACCCCCGAAGAAGCCGCGTTCCGCGACGAACTGCGAACGTTCTTCACCACCCAGATTCCGGCCGATATCCGGGACCGAGTTCGCGAGGGCGGCCATCTGACCCGCGATGAGATCGTCGCCAACCACAAGCTGCTGCACGAGCGCGGGCTCGCGGTGCCGAACTGGCCCGCCGAGTGGGGCGGCAAAGACTGGACACCCACCCAGTTCCAGATCTGGACCGACGAGATGCAGCTGGCCAGCGTCCCGGAACCGTTGAACTTCAACACCAAGATGGTGGGCCCGGTGATCGCCGAGTTCGGCTCGCAGGAGGTCAAGGAACGGTTTCTCCCCCCGACGGCCAGCCTGGACATCTGGTGGTGCCAGGGTTTCTCCGAACCCGAGGCCGGATCCGACCTGGCCTCGCTGCGCACCACCGCGGTCCGCGACGGTGACAGCTACGTCGTCAACGGACAGAAGACCTGGACGACGCTCGGCCAGTACGCGGACTGGATCTTCTGCCTGGTCCGCACCGACCCGCAGGCACCCAAACGGCAGGCCGGTATCTCGTTCTTGCTCATGTCGATGGACACCCCGGGCATCACCCTGCGGCCGATCAAGCTGATCGACGGCGGCGTCGAGGTCAACGAGGTGTTCTTCTCCGACGCCCGGGTACCGGCGAATCAGCTTGTCGGAGAAGAGAATCAGGGGTGGACCTACGCGAAGTTCCTGCTGGGCAACGAACGAACCGGGATCGCCCAGGTGGGCCGCACCAAAGTGCGGCTGGCCGAGGTGAAGCGGCGCGCCGCGGAGAACGGCCTACTCGAGGACCCGCTGTTCGCTGCGCGGCTGGCCGAGGCCGAAAACGAGGTGCTGGCACTGGAACTCACCCAGGCCCGGGTGGTGTCGAGTTCGTCCGGCGGCAAACCCAATCCGGCCTCGTCGGTGCTCAAGCTGCGCGGTAGCCAGCTGCAGCAGATCGCCACCGAACTGATGGTCGAGGTGGCCGGTCCGGACGCGCTGCCGGTGGGCGGTGACGGCATCGCCTCTCCGGACTGGGCGCAAGCCAGTGCCCCGACGTACCTCAACTACCGTAAGACCTCGATCTACGGCGGTAGCAACGAAGTTCAGCGCAACATCATCTCCTCGACCATTCTCGGATTGTGAGGCAGTCATGGACTTTCAGTTGAGCGAAGAGCAGGGCCTACTCCGCGACACCACCCGGGAACTGCTGTCACGTACCTACGACGCCGAAAGCCGCAACAAGGTGCTCGAGTCCGAGCTGGGCTGGAGCCGCGAGGTGTGGAACCAGCTCGCCGAAGTTGGAATCCTGGGTCTCGGTTTCGACCCGGAGGAGGCCGGGCAGCTGGAAATCATGGCCGTCCTCATCGAGGTCGGACGCCGGCTGGCACCCGAACCGATCGTGCACGGCGCGCTGGCACCCGGGTCGCTGATCGCCGAACTGGGCAACGACGCGCAGAAAGAGTTGTTGGACGAGGTTGCCGGGGGCCAGCGACTGCTGGCCTTCGCCCACCTGGAACCGGGTCAGCGCGGCGGTTCGACACAGCCCGCTACTCGCGCTGTGCGGCAAGGTGATTCGTGGATCGTCAACGGACGCAAGAATCCGGTGCTGGCCGGGGACAGCGCCGACACGCTGGTGGTCAGCGCGGCGTTGCCGGAGGGCGGGACGGGGTTGTTCCTGGTCGACGCCGAGACGGTCAGCCGCACCCCGTACTCGACCTTCGACGGTCAGCGCGGCGCCCAGATCGACTTCGACGAAGCGGCCGCCGAACCGCTGGGGGGTGACGATGCGGCCGACGCCTCGGATGCCATCGCTCGCGCGATCATCCGGATCCAGTCGGCGCTGTGTGCCGAGGCGCTCGGGGCGATGGAGGAAGCGCTGCGCCTGACCACCGATTACCTCAAGACCCGCAAGCAGTTCGGCGTCACCCTGAACAAGTTTCAGACGCTCACGCAGCGGGCGGCGGACATGTATGTGTCACTGGAGCTCGCGCGCAGCATGAACCTGTATGCGGCGATGTCGATCGCCGACGGCAATTACGACCCGGTGATCGCCGCGCGTGCCAAGCTGCAGATCGCCCGCTCGGGCCGGCACATCGGACAAGAGGCGATCCAGCTGCACGGCGGCATCGGCATGACCGCCGAATACCCGGTGGGCCACTACACGGCCCGGCTGACCGCGATCGATCACACGCTGGGCTCGGCTCGAGATCAGCTGCGGGTGCTCATCGACCACATCGGTGAATACGACTTGGCCAAGATCTGAGCCAAGCTTCGACACCATGGCCGAACTGTCGGACCGAGTCGCCGGGTTCCTGTCAGCGGGCACCCGCACCGGGATGCTCGGGTTCGCCGCCTCCGACGGACGGCCCTTGGTGGCGCCGGTCTGGTTCGTCGTCGACGGTGGTGAGCTGGTGTTCACCACTCACCGCGAAACGCCGAAAGGCCGTGCTCTGCAACGGGATCGGCGAACCGTGATCTGCGTGGACGACCCCCATCCGCCATACTCGTTCGTGCAGGTGCAGGGCGTGGCGACGGTCAGCGAGGATCCCGTGGAGTTGCTCGACATCGCCACCCGCGCCGGCGCCCGCTACATGGGCGCCGAGCGCGCCGAGGAATACGGCCGCCGCAATGCGGTTCCCGGCGAACTGGTGGTGCGGGTGCGCCCGACCAAGGTCATCGCCGGTTTCGACATCAGCAATTAGCCACCCGCGGGCTGCGCGGCCGCCTCAGTCGCGTCTTCGGCAGGGGCCTCCCCTGAGGTTTCCGTTGCAGCCTCGGCCGGGTCCTCCGTCGCAGCAGAGGCTGAGGCCGGGTCCGACCCCGACATGATCTCCGGCAGCTGCTCGGCCAGATACTCGGCGAGCGCCCTGATGGTCGGATAGTCGAACACCGCGGTGGCACTGATAGTCAGCTTGCCACCGAATTGTCCGAGCAACCGGTTGCGCAGTTCCACCGCCATCAGGGAGTCGGTGCCCAGGTCCAGGAACCGGCTGGTGGCCGCCGGCGGCTGGGCCAGCCGCAAGAAGCTCTGCACCTCCTGCTGCAGATACTCGGTCAGGAAATCGGCCCGCTGCGACTCAGGTATCTCGTGCAGCTGGCGAAGCAGCTCACTGTCACCCTGTGTGGCGGTGACAGCGCTCGGCAGCACGTAATCGAGAATCGCCGGACGGGAACCGCCCAGCACCTTCGCCGTGCGTTGCCAGTTGGCCTTGATGACGGTCGCCTGTCCGGTTCCCTCGGCGAAAAGCTCGCCCAGGGCGCTCAGCGCGGCGGTGGGGTCCAGCGGAATCAGGCCTTGCGCACCGAGATTGACGCGCGCGGCGTGCGAGGCGGCCATGCCGCCCTTGGCCCACGGTCCCCAATTGACGCTGGTCGCGGTCAGGCCCTGCGCGTTGCGGTCGGCGACCAGTCCGTCCAGCAGGGCGTTGGCGGCGGCGTAGTTCGCCTGACCCGGTGAACCCAGGACGCTGGAGATCGAGGAATACATGATGAAGAATTCCAGATCGTCGTTCTCGGTCAACCGGTGCAGATGCCACGCCGCAAAAGCCTTGGGCGCCAGCGTCGTCCGGAATCGCTCCAGGTTCTGCTGGGGTAGCAGCGCATCGTCGAGCAGACCCGCCAGGTGGGCCACCCCGGCCAGCGGCGGCAGCTCGGCGCGGATCCGCCCCAGCAGATCTGCGAGCTGGGACTCGTCGCCGACGTCGGCCCCGAACACGTGGATCCGGCACCGGTAACGCTCGGTGATGGCGTCGATGGCCTGTTGCGCCTCCGCGTCAGGCAGATGCCGGCTGGTCAGCACGATGTCGCCGGCCCCCAGCGCAGCCAGATACGACGCGGTGTGCAGACCGAGCGCACCGAGACCGCCGGTCACGAGATAGGTTCGATCTGCGCGTGGCGCAAGAGGATTGGGCATCTGCACCACAATCTTGCCGATATGCCGCGCCTGCTGCATGCGGCGGAACGCCGTCTTGGCCTCGGTGAGCGGGTAGATCTCGGCGTGCAGCGGTTCCCACTCCCCGCTGCCCAGCCCGTCGGACACCTCACCCAGCAGCCGATGGATGTGCTCGGGGTCGCTCATGATGGTGCCGTCCAACGCCACGATCTCGTAGTCGATGTCAGGTCGCACCGCGGCCATCTGCTCGGGCGTCCAGATGTCGCGCTTGGCGATTTCGGCGAACCGGCCGTTGTGGGCAGTGGCGCGCACGGTCGCCTCGAGGAATCCCTCGTTGGTCAGGCTGTTGAGCACGACGTCGACTCCGGCGCCGTCGGTGTCGGCCAGGATCTGATCCGCGAAATCCGTAGTGCGCGAGTCGTACACATATTCCACACCCAGCTCGCGCAGGGTCGCACGTTTGTAGGTGCTGGCGGTGGCGAACACCGTTGCACCGCACTGGCGCGCCAGTTGGACGGCCGCCAAGCCGACACCGCCGCTGGCGGCGTGTACCAGCACCCGGTCTCCCGGCCGCAGCTTGGCCCAGTCGAACGCCAGGCGGGCGGTCAGCGCCGCCGCCGGTATGCTCGCCGCCGCTATCGCACCCAGACCCTTGGGCACCGGCGCCAGCAACTGGGCCGGCACGTTGACCCGGCTGGCGAACGCACCCTGCATGAACCCGAAGACCCGCTGGCCGACCTCGAGTCCCGTTACGCCGTCGCCCAACTCGGTGACGAGGCCGGAGAAGTCACCGCCGATCGGCCCCGGGTCGCCGGGATAAAGACCCAGCACATTGAGCACGTCCCTGAAGTTCAGGCCGGCAGCCTCGACCCGGACCTGCACCTGGCCCGGCGCCGGCGCCGGCACCTCCGCCTCGACCAGACGGAGGTTGTCGATGGCACCGCGTTCGGTCGGCGCCAGCACATAGTCGGACGCGCGGGGCACCGTGAGATGCCCGCCGCGCGCCCACGGCAGCAGCCGCGACACCAGGAACTTGCCTTGGCGCAGCGCGAGTTCGGGTTCGGCGACGGGTGCGTCCGGCGCGGCCATCAGTTTTGCCAGCCACTGCACGGCATCCGCGGAGCCGTCATGGTCGACCAGCCGGCAGCGCAATTGTGGCTGCTCGGCGATGACCGTGCGCCCCAGCCCCCACAACGCGGCCTGAACGGGGTCGACCGGTTCGCCGGGCTCCGTCGCCACCGCGCGTTCGGTGACGATCCACAGCCCGCCGGGCAGTTTCAGGTCCTGCTGGCCCAGCGCGGTGCGCACCAGAGTCAGCAACCCGTCGAGTTCGCCCTCCAGCCGTTCGGCGAAATCGGCGCTGGGCTCCTGGGTGTCCGGCCGCCGGCCGGCGCGCCACACGATGCCGGAGATCGGGGCGCCACGCTCCTTGGCCTGCGCGAACAGCTCCGACCAGAGTTCCGGGTCCACAATATTGTTGGTGCGCAGGCTGTTCGGCACATCGGCCGCCAGCTCGTCGAACCCGGCCACCAACCACGTGGTGCCGGCATTCTCCGGCGCCTCGGATGCCGGCGCGGGTATCTCGTTCCAGCCGAGGGTGTACAGCAGCCGGGTGGCGTCGCCACCGAGCCCACGCAGCAACGCCTCCCGCGGTGCGCGCTTGACGGTGAATTCGCGGATCCCGCCCAGGAAGCGACCGTCGCGGTCCACGAAATCGAGGTCGAAGACCTGCGTTTCACTGTCCAGGCCGCCGGCGTGCCAGCGGGCGCGGCAATAGAACCGCCGCGGCATCCGCTCGGCCAGCATCACCCGCCCATACCGCAACGGCAAGAACAGATCCGCGACGCCGTGTTCGGCCGCCAGCAGCGCCGGGAACGCCGGGAAGGCGACTCCGGTGCACAAGTCCAGCAGCACCGGGTGGATCGGCTCGCCGCCGAGGTGCTCGGCGAGTTCCTCGCCGATGGCGACGTCTCCGATCGCCTCACCCTCGCCCACCCACAACGACTTCAGGGAGGTCGACCAAGTTGGGCCCCAGGCCAGTTCCATGTCGGCGAAAGTGTCGAACAATTGCTGGGTCTGGGTGCGGTTCAACCGCTCGGTGGCCGACTCGACGGCATCCGATCCGGCCGCCGGCTCGGCGGGCTCATCCAGGACACCGCTGACGACGGTGCCGTCGGCGTTCAGCGACCACTCGGCCTCGCGGACGCCATAGGGGCGGCTGTGCACCCGGAACGTCCAGCCGCCGCCGTCCTCGAGCGGATGCAAGGTCAGCTGCACCTCACGAGAACTCTTGTCCGGCAAGATGATCGGCTCATAGAAGAAGACGTCCCGCACGTGCGCCGGGGCACCGACGGCGGCCAGCGCCATCGCCGCGTACGTCGCTCCCGGGACCACGACGGTGCCGTAGATGACGTGATGAGCCAGCCAGGGCTGCGTCTTGACCGACAGCCGGCTGGTGTAGACGGCGTCACCGGAAGCGAGATCCTTTGCACTACCCAAGATTCCGGACACCACAGCGCCGTCGCCGGGCGTGACACCGGAACTCTTGGGCCAGAAATGCCGGCGCTGGAAGGGGTAGGTGGGCAGCTCAAGCCTGCGACCCGGTCTCTGTTGGCGGGCGGCGAAGTCCGGCCGGTGCCCGGCGACGTAGGCGGCCGCCAAGCCTTCGGCGATCTGCCGGCGCGCATCGGCGCCCTTGCGCAACGAGACGATGGCGCGTGGCGGAGCCGAGTGCTCCGGCCAGACCTGCACCGCCGCCGCGGTGAGAATCGGCTGGGGGCCGATCTCCATCAGCACCGTGCAGCCCAGCGCCGCCACCGTGCGCACACTGTCGGCGAACTGCACGGGCTGGCGGGAGTGCCGGCGCCAATACTGGCCATTCAGTGGGGTTTCGGCGGTCAGGACGGTGCCGGTACGGTTGCAGACCAACGGCAGGGTAGGAACGTTGAAGTCCAGCCGTGCCGCGTAAGCCTCGAATTCGTCGAGCACCGGGTCCAGCAACGCGGAGTGGAAGGCGTGGCTGGTGTCCAGCCACGTGCAGCGGATGCCCTCGTCGTTCAGCGTGGCGACGATCCGTTCCAGGTCGCTACCGGGGCCCGACAGCACGGTGTTGGGGCCGTTGTAGGCGGCGACCGACACCTGCGGGCACTGTTGGGCGACGTCCTCGACGTGGCGAGCGTCGGTGAAGACCGCCACCATCCGGCCGCCCTCGGGCAGGCTGCCGAACAGCCGGCCGCGTTCGGCCATCAGGCGCGCACCGTCTTCGAGGCTGAACACTCCGGCCACACACGCCGCCGCGTACTGGCCCACGCTGTGCCCGAGCACCACGTCGGGCTCGATCCCCCACGACTGCCACAGCCGGGCCAGACCCATCTCGATCGCGAACAGCGCAGGCTGCGCGAAAGAGGTGTGCCGCAAGGCTTCTCCGGTCTCCCGGTCGGCGGCGAACAGCACCTCCAGCAACGGACGCGGCAGCATGCCGTCGATCGCGTCCGCGCACCGTCGCACGGTTTCGGCGAACACCGGCTCGCTGTCGAAAAGCTCGCGCGCCATGCCCGGATACTGGCTGCCCTGCCCGGTGAACAACCACGCCGTCGTCGGCCGGTCGCCGCACACCCCGCGAACCACGCCGGGGCGCAACCGATTGGCTGCCAGGTCGGACAGCAGGTCGCGGGCGGCGCTGATCGACGCCGCACCGGAATCCAGCACCAGCGCACCGCGGTGTTCGAAATGCGATCGCCCGACGCCGGCGGTGTAGCAGACGTCATTGATGTCGGCCTCGGGATGAGCGTCGAGCCACGACGCGTACCGCTGCGCCAACGACACCAGCGCCTGCTCTGACCGTGCGGACAGCGGCAACACCTGAACGGGACCGTCCGGCGCGGCTGGTGATTCGATCGCCGGTGCCGTTGGCGCCTCTTCGAGAAGGACGTGGGCGTTGGTGCCGGTGAACCCGAATGAACTGACACCGGCGCGCCGCGGGCGGCCGTTGGCCTGCCAGGGCGTCGCTTCGTCGACCACGCGCACCGGCAGCGAGCTCCACGGAATATGTGGCGACGGGTTCTCGAAATGCAGGTTGCGCGGCAGGGTTTCGTGCCGCAGGGAGAGCACGATCTTGATCAGGCCGGCGACCCCGGCAGCCGACTCCAGGTGCCCGATGTTGGTCTTCACCGATCCCATCAGCAGCGGGTGGCTCGGGTCCCGGCCGGCCCCGTAGGCCGCCGCGGCGGCCTGCACCTCGATCGGGTCACCCAGCGACGTGCCCGTGCCGTGCGCCTCGAGATAGTCGACGTCGTTGCCCGCGACGTGGGCCCGCGCCAGCGCCGCGGCGATAAGTCGTTGCTGGGCCCCACCATTGGGCACCGTCAGGCCGCTGGACGCGCCATCCTGGTTGACCGCGCTGCCCCGGATGACCGCCTGGATGTGGTCGCCGTCGCGCACCGCATCGCTGAGTCGCTTGAGCACCAGAATGCCGCAGCCCTCGCTGCGCACGTACCCGTCGGCGGCGGCGTCGAAGGTCTTGCACCGGCCGTCGGGCGACAGCATCCTGGCGCGGGATGCGGCAATCAGGGACGCCGGGCTCAACAGCACGTTCACCCCGCCGGCCAGCACCAGATCGCAGTCCCCCGAACGCAGTGCCTGGCAGGCTTCGTGCACGGCCACCAGCGAGGAACTGCAGGCGGTGTCGACCGCCACCGCCGGCCCCTCCAGACCGAGCGCGAACGCGACGCGGCCCGCGATCGCGTTCAGGGCGTTGCCGGTGATGAAGTGAGCTTCGATGCTGTCGACCGACTCTGCGGTCAACAGATGCGAGTATTCGTTGGCCGCCACTCCGACGAAGATGCCGCTTCGGCTGCCGCGCAACGAGGCCGGCGAATAGCCGGCACGTTCCAGCCCTTCCCAGGCGATCTCGAGCATCAACCGCTGCTGCGGATCCATCCACACGGCTTCCCGGGGTGAGATGCCGAAGAACTCCGGATCAAATCCGTCGATACCGTCGAGGTATCCGCCGCAGCGGCTGTAGATCTTGCCCGGCGTCTCAGGATCGGGGTCGTAGTACTCATCGACGTCGAAGCGATCGTCGGGGATCTCGCGGATCGCGTCGACCCCGTTGGCCAGCAGGTCCCAGTACGCCTCGGGATCGGCGGCCCCGGGAAAGCGGCAGGCCACCGCGACGATGGCGATCGGCTCGTCCACGGGAGTGGCGGTCGCCGCGGCCGGGGCCGGTGTCGCGGTTTTCGCGGTTGCGGGTGCGCTCAGCTGCAGTACATCGGTCAGCAGGTAATCCGCCACGTCGACCAGCCGCGGGTAGTCCATCGCCAGCGTCGCCGGCAGTGCCTTGCCGACACCGTGCTCGACCCGGCGCCGCAGTTCGACGGCCATCAGCGAATCCATGCCGAGGTCGAAGAAGCCGGCCTCGTCGCGGATCTCGGCGGCATCGACCCGCGTGACCTCCGCGACGACGTCGCGCAGGTAGTCGACGACGAGTTTCTTGCGTTGTTGCACCGGAGCGATGGTGAGCTGCTCGACCAGCTTCGTGGTCCCCGACGCTGCCGGTGCCGTCGCCGAATCGGGCAGCTCACGCTCGAGTTCGGCCAGGAAGGACCGCCGACCGGTCTGCTGGTAGATGGGCAGGAACCGCGCCCAGTCGATGCGGGCCACCACCCCTTGCGTCGAGTGGGTGACCATGAGCTCGGCCATGCCGGCCAGTGCATCGCCGGGCGCCAGGGTCACCACTCCGCGCTTCTTCAGCTGCGCCCGGGCCTGTTCGTCGGCCATGCCCGCCGACCACGGACCGAAGTTGACGCTGAGGTAGTTCTGCTCGCGCAGCCGCCACGACAGCCCGTCGAGGAAGGCGTTGGCCGCGCTGTAGGCGGTCTGGCCGAAGCTGCCCCATACCGATGCGATCGAGGAGGTGTTGAGGAAGAAGTCCAGCGCAATGTCGGCCGTCGCTTCACTCAAATTCCATGCGCCCCAGACCTTTCCGGCAAAAACTCGATCGACTTCCGCGTCGTCCAGGCTGCGCAGCACGGTGGTGCCGATCTCACCCGCGGCATGCACGATGCCGGCCAGCGGCGGTAGTTCGGCTTCGATGGTGGCGATCAGGCGGGCGACGTCGTGCGGGTTGGCGACGTCGGCGGCGATGGTCCGGATTTGGCAGCCGGTCTGCTGGCGCAGCGCATCGATGCGCTGCTGGGTGTCGTTGTTCGGCGCGCGCCGGCCGGTCAGCACCAGCTGACGGGCGCCGTGCGCGGCCAGGTAGCCGGCGATCTCCAGACCGACCGAGCCCAGGCCACCGGTCACCAGGTACGTCGCCTCGGCGCGAAGTGTCAGCGGTGTCCCGATCGGCGCGCCGGCCCGGCGCACCAGGCGCGGGACGTAGACCGCTTGATCACGCAGCGCCACTTGGTCTTCCGTGGCACCACCGGCCGTGACGGTGTCGATCAGCCGCGACCACTCCTCGGCGCTGCCGGCCGACAGGTCCGCCAGTCCACCCCACACCTGCGGATGCTCCAGCGAAGCGGCCCGACCGAACCCCCACAGGCAGCTCTGCACGGGCGATACCACGTCGCTCGGGGTAACCCGTTGCGCACCAGAGGTTATCAGCCAGATCGGGACGCGAAGTTCGGCGGCGGCCGCGGCGCGGAAAAGTCGCCGTGCCCCACCGAGCACCCGGTGCTGCATCCGCAGCAGTGACCGCATCGAAGGCGCCGTGTCCGATTCGACGGCCGACAGGACCAGGATGCGCTGCGCCGGTTCGTCGTCGGCCGCTTCGCGCAGCAGGCCTTCGAGGCGTTTCTCGTCGGCGTCGGACGCCGGTAGCCCGACGACGCGGTGCCGGTGCCCCCGGGCCGTCAGCACGTCGAGCAGCGGCGCCACGACACCGGGGTCGTCAGCGACGAGCAGCCAGGTCGCGTCGGCAGTGCTCGCCGCGACAACCGTCTTCTCCCAGCGGATCTCGTAACGGTCCTGCGCGATGGACTGTGTCTCGCGCTGTCGGTTGTGTTGGGCGGCAAGTTTTGTCAGCACCTCGATGGTCTGCTGATTGCCGCTTGCCCCGTCGAGCAATGCGGCAAGTTCGTCGATGCGGCCGTCCTCGAGCAGCCGGACGGCTTCGGTGCGCAGGGCCGCCGACCGGTCGGCTTTCCCGGCCGGCTGGGTCCGGTTGTCCCGGTACCAGTACTGGCGGTGCTGGAACGGATAGGTGGGCAGGTCGAGCTTGCGACGCCGCCTCTGCTGCAGCGCATCGAACGCGGGCACGTGACCGGCGACGTAGGCGTCGGCCAGGGCTTCGGTGATCTGACGGTTGTCGGCGCCGTTTCGGCGCATCGAGGCGATCGCCCGCGGCGCGGTCGCCGGATCGGGCCAGGCGCGCAGCGCAGCTGCGGTCAACACCGGTTGCGGGCCGACCTCGAGCAGCAGCTTGCAGCCCAGTTCGGCCAGGGTGGCGACGCTCTTGGCGAATTCGATCGGCTGCCGGGCATGGCGGCGCCAGTACCGGCCGTCGAGTTTCACCTGCCTGCCCAGCGCCGCGCCCGTCCGGTTGCACACCAGAATCCGCTGCGGCGCAGCGTATTCGAATCTGTTCGCGAATTCCTCGAACTCGTCGAGGGCCGGATCCAACAGCGCCGAGTGGAAGGCGTGACTGGTGTCCAGCCATTCGCAGCGGACTCCGTCCGCCCTCAGTCCGGCCACCGCGCGGTCCAAGTCCTCGGCAGGCCCGGACAGCACGGTGTTGGCGCCGTTGTAGGCGGCCACCGACAGGCGCGGAAACTCCTCGGTGCGGCCCTCGACCCGTTCGCTGTCGGCGAACACCGCCACCATCCGCCCGCCGTCCGGCAGGTTACCGAACAGGCGGCCGCGCTCGGCGAGCAGCAACGCCCCGTCCTCGAGACTGAATACGCCGGCCACACATGCGGCCGAATACTGGCCGACACTGTGCCCCAGCACCACGTCGGGTTCGAAGCCCCAGGACCGCCACAGCCGCGCCAGGCCCATCTCGACCGCGAACAACGCAGGCTGTGCGTAGGCGGTCTGCCGCAACATGTCCTGGCCGTCCGGGCTGTCCGTGTCGAAGATGACGTCCAGCAACGGCCGTTCCAGCACGTCGTCGACCACCGCCGCGCACCGGGTTAAGGTCTCGGCGAAAATCGGCTCGCTGTCGAATAATTCGCGGGCCATGCCCGGGAACTGGCTACCCTGCCCCGGGAACAACCATGCCGTCTTCGGCGGGTCGGCGCATTCTCCGCGCACCAGTCCCGGCGCCGGGCGGTCGTCGGCCAGCGCACCGAGCAACTCACGTGCCGAGTCCGTCGAATTGACCACCAGCGCGGCACGATGCTCGAAGTGAGACCGTCCGACGGCTGCCGAAAAGCTCACGTCGGCCAGCGCGGCCTCGGGATGCTCGCTCAACCAGCCGCGATAGTGCTCGGCGAGTTGAAGCAACGCCGCCGGCGTGCGCGCCGACAGCGGCAGCAGGCTGAACCGTTGCCCGGCCGAATCCGGCTCCACCTCAACGTCATTGCGCTGCGAGGGCGCTTCCTCGAGGATGACGTGCGCGTTGGTTCCGGAGAACCCGAACGAGCTGACGCCGGCCAGGCGCGGCCGGCCGTTTCTTTCCCAGGGAGTGGCCTCCTTGACGACCTGCACCGCAAGGCGGTCCCAGGGAATGTGCGGGGATGGGTCCTGGAAGTTCAGGTGCGGCGGCAACAGTTCGTGTTCGAGCGACAGGACCACCTTCATGACACCGGCGATCCCGGCGGCGGCCTCCAAGTGTCCGATATTCGTCTTCGCCGACCCGATCAGCAGCGGCGGGGCGCCCTCGCGTCCCGCTCCGAGCACGGCGCCGGCGGCCTGAACCTCGATCGGGTCACCCAGCGACGTCCCGGTTCCGTGTGCCTCCAGATACCCGATGTCGGCAGGCGCGACGCCGGCCCGGTGCAGCGCCTCGGCGATGACCCGCTGCTGAGCGACTCCGTTGGGAACCGTCAGGCCACCCGATGCGCCGTCCTGGTTGATCGCGCTGCCGCGGATCACCGCACGGATACGGTCGCCATCGCGCAGCGCGTCCGCCAGCCGCTTGACCACGATGACACCGCAACCCTCGCCACGCACGTAACCGTCGGCGGCGGCGTCGAAGGTCTTGCACCGGCCGTCCGGCGCCAGCATGTGCGCCTGGGAGAAGGTGATCATGGTCGCCGGGCTGAGCAGCACGTTGGCGCCGCCGGCCAACGCGAGATCGCACTCGCCCAGCCGCAGCGCCTGGCAGGCCTGATGAATCGCCACCAGCGACGAGCTGCAGGCCGTGTCCACCGTCACCGCCGGGCCCTGCAGGCCCAACCGGTAACTGATCCGGCCTGCCGCCGCTGCGGCGGCCGTCCCGATCGCCATGTAGGCCTCGATCTCGGGATAGTCGAGTTCGTCGGAGGCCATGCCGAGGTAATCGTGGGTGGAAAGGCCGATGAACACCCCGGTGTTGGTGTTCGCCAGCGCGGTGGGCGCGGTGCCCGAATGCTCCACCGCGCGCCACGCCGTCTCCAGCAGCAGCCGGTGCTGTGGGTCCATCAACCGAACTTCACGCGCCGACAAGCCGAAGAACGGAGCGTCGAAACCGGTGACGTCGTCGATGAAGCCCGCCCGGCGGGTCACCACCTTGCCGGGCGCGTCAGGATCCGGGTCGAAGAATTCGTCGGCGTCCCACCGGTCCCGGGGCACTTCCGACACGGCGTCGCGCCCCTGGCGCAGCAACTCCCAGAACTCGTCCGCGTCGCCGGCGCCCGGAAAGCGCGCCGCGTAGCCGACGATCGCAAACCCGGCTGGCGGCTCCGTCACCTCGGCGGTTGCCATGCACTGTCCTCTCGCTGACTTGGCCGGCGGAGACTGGTTCCCCCTGTGCTCACCGTGTGCCAGGGCCCGGTCGAGCAGCAGACAGATCTCCCCCAGCACAATTATTACAAGCACGAATGCGCCGCGCGCCGACATCGGAAAATTACCAGGTAGTGCGGCCGGCCTAGAGCGCGGCGCCGCTCCTTTACCATAGCCGCTGGCGCAATGCGAGCCGCCGCTCGCATTAGCGCGTGGCCGCTAGAGTGATTGCCGAAGCGGTTATCGTGATATCGGCGCCGACTCACAGCCAGGGAAAGCCAGCGAAAGGTGGCGCGACCGGGAGGAAAGATTTGCAAATAGGGAAAATAACGATCGGTTCACTCGAGGATTGGACGGTGCGCCCCGGCACCCTCATTTCCTGGCACCCTACGCCGGCCGCACGGGAAAAGGCGCAACAGGCGCCCGTCAGTTCTGTTCCGGTTAGTTACATGCAGGGCCAGCATCTTCGGAATTATCACCAGAGAAAAGGTTCCGGCCTCGACTTTTCCCGGCTGCTGATCGCAACTTGTGAGGTACCGGGGCACTGCGATACGGCGATCATGAATCAGGCGCTCAACACATACCTGCGCCGCCACGACACATACCGCAGCTGGTTCGAGTTCACCGACAGCGGCGACATCGTCAGGCATACGATGACAGATCCCGCCGATATCGAGTTCGCCCCCGTCGACCACGGCCAGGTGAGCGTCGAACAAATTCACGACCATGTCGTGGCGACACCCGATCCACTGCAGTGGGGCTGCTTCTCGTTCGGGATCGTGCAGAGCGAAGACCACTTCACCTTCTACGCGAGCATCGACCACGTGCACGGAGACGCGACGTTGATCGGCATCACGATGCTGGAATCCAACGCCGTGTATGCCTCGATGGTGGGCGGCGACGGGTCCCTGGCGCTGCCTGACAGCGGCAGCTACGACGACTACTGCGTCCGGGAGCGCGAGCGCACGTCGGAGTTGAACCTGGATTCGCCACAGGTCCGCAAATGGATCGACTTCGCCGAGAATAACAATGGCAGCCTTCCCGAATTTCCGCTGCCGCTGGGCAACCCATTGGAGCTGACCAACAGCGACATGGTGACCGAAATCCTGATGGACGCCGCACAGACGGCCAGATTCGATTCGGCCTGCACAGCAGCCGGCGCGCGGTTCGTCGGCGGCCTGTTCGCCTGCATGGCCTTGGTCGACCACGAGTTCACCGGGGCGGCCACCTATTACGCACTCACTCCCCGAGACGCCCGCCGCAGCGACGAGAATTTCATGACTCAGGGCTGGTTCACCGGCCTGGTGCCAATCACCATTCCCATCGCTGCCGCGTCTTTCGGTGAAGCCGCCTGGGCGGCGCAGGAATCATTCGATTCGAGCCTCGATATGGCCAAGGTGCCGTATTACCGGGTGCTGGAATTGGCGCCCTGGCTCGATTGGCCCCGGCCTAACTTTCCGGTTTCGAACTTTCTGCACGGCGGCGCCGCTCCACTGAATAGCGTCCTCGCCGCCGCCGAAATGAGCGCCGCCAACAGCATCGGAATATATTCCGACCGCAGGTATTCCTATCAATTGACCATCTACATATTCAGGTACGAGCAGGGCACCGCCATGGCGGTCATGTTCCCGGACAATCCGATCGCCCAAAAATCGGTGGCCCGATATGTCGAGGCAATGAAATCCGTGTGCACGCGGGTCGCCGATAGCGGCCATTGGGGACGCGTCACGTAGTCTGGGAGCACTTGGGAGTTTTCCGATGACCGCTGTTTTTAGTGAAATGCCCGAAGTCGCGGCGGGGGCGACACATAATCGAGCAGAGCGACCGGCGGTGAGCATCGGAGGCGGACCGCGAGAACCTGAGGTGGGGGCAATTTGCGACGGCTAGCCGATTTTGTGGTGCGGTGGCCCTGGGCCGTAATTGGGCTCTGGGTCGCGATTGCGGTTGCCCTGCCGCTGACATTGCCGTCCCTGAACGAGATGGCCCAGAAGCACCCGCTGGCCATCCTGCCCGACGACGCGCCATCTGCGGTCACCGCGCGCAAGATGACCGAGGCGTTCCACGAGTCGGGCAGCGAGGATCTGCTGCTGGTTGTGCTGACCAACGAGAAGGGCCTGGGTCCCGCCGACGAAGCCGCCTACCGCAAACTGGTCGGCGCGCTGCGCGCGGACAGCCGCAACGTCGTCATGCTGCAGGATTTCGTCAGCACACCGCCGCTGCGGTCCGTCCTGACCAGCAAGGACCGCAAATCGTGGGTGCTACCGGTCGGCCTTGCCGGCGAGTTGGGCACCCCGCGGTCCTACGCGGCTTTCAACCAGGTCACCGGCGTGGTCAAACAGAGCCTCGCCGGCAGCCCCTTGACGGCGAACCTGACCGGACCGGCCGCCACCGTCGCCGATCTGACCGTGGCGGGAGAAAGAGATCGACTCCCGATCGAGGTGGCGATCGCCGTCCTGGTGCTCGTGGTGCTGCTGGTGGTCTACCGAAACCCGGTCACCATGCTGCTACCGCTGCTGGCGATCGGGATATCCATGGTGATCGCCCAAGCCGTGGTCGCCGGATTCTCCCAAGCCAGCGGCCTTGGCGTGTCCAACCAGTCCATCGTGTTCCTGAGCGCGATGATCGCCGGCGCCGGAACCGATTACGCGGTGTTCCTGATCAGCCGGTATCACGACTACCTGCGGCGCGGATCGGATTCCGACCCGGATCACGACCCGGATTACGACCAAGCCGTACGGCGGGCCCTGATGTCCATCGGCAAGGTGATCGCCGCGTCCGCCGCCACGGTCGGACTTACCTTTCTCGGCATCAGTTTCGCCCGGATGGGGGTGTTCTCCACGGTAGGAGTGTCCTCGGCGATCGGCGTCGGCGTGGCGTTCCTGGCGGCGGTCACGCTGCTGCCGGCGATCCTGGTGGTGGCCGGGCCGCGCGGCTGGGTCAAACCCCGTCGCGAACTGACCGCTAACTTCTGGCGGCGCTCCGGGATCCGCATCGTGCGGCGGCCGAAGACTCACCTGGTGGCCAGCCTGCTGGTGTTGATCATCCTGGCGAGCTGCGCTGGCCTGGTGCGCTACAACTACGACGACCGCAAGGCCGTGCAGGCATCCGCTCCCAGCTCCCGCGGCTATGCCGCGCTGGACCGGCATTTCCCGGTCAACCAGTCCATTCCCGAATACATCCTCGTCCAGTCGCCGCATGACCTGCGCACCCCGCGGGCCCTTGCCGACTTGGAACAGATGGCCGACCGTGTCAGCCAGCTGCCGAATATCGCCGCGGTCAGCGGCATCACGCGGCCCACCGGGGTGGTCCCCGAGGAGTTCCGGGCCACCTATCAGGCGGGCGCCGTCGGCGCGCGGCTGGGCGAAGGGTCCACGGTCATCCGCGACCACAACGATGACCTGAACCGGCTGGTCAAAGGCGCCGACACGCTGGCCGACAATCTCGGGGACGTGCGCGGCCAGGTCAACCAGATGGTTTCGGGCATGCAGGGTCTGCTCGACTCGTTTTCGTCCATGCGGAGCCAGTACGGCGGTGACAAGCTGGTCAAGGAGGTCGCGACGGCAGCCAAGCTGGTCAACAGCATCAACGCGCTCGGCAACTCCATGGGCTTGAGCTTCACCGCCGTCAAGGACATGTTCGCCTGGGTGGGCCCGGTGCTGATCGCACTGCAGGGCAACCCGGTCTGCGACCTCGACACCTCGTGCAGCGCCACCCGTGCGCAGTTCGAACGGGTGGTCGCCGCGCGCAACGACGGGAGCCTCGACGAGATCAACGATCTTGCTCGCCAACTGGAGACCTTTCAGGATCGGCAAACCCTGAACGCGACGGTGGACCGCCTGCGCAACGCCCTGAACGGCCTCACCAAGGCGATGCATGCCATGGGCCTCGACCAGCCCGGTGGCCTGCAGACCGGCTTGAACAACCTCCAGCACGGCGCCGACCGCGCCGCGGGCGGCAGCCGGCAAGTGGCCGACGGGGTGGAACAGCTCGTCGGCCAGGTCAAGGACATGGGCGCCGGCCTGGCCGAGGCGGCGGCGTTCCTGTTGTCGCTGAAAGACGACGCGGCGGAACCGTCGATGGCGGGCTTCAATATTCCGGCTCAGTTGCTGCGCATGGATGAATTCAAGAAGGCGGCCCGGATTTTCATTTCACCGGACGGGCACTCGGTGCGCTACCTGGTTCAAACCAAACTCAACCCATTCAGCGCGGAAGCGATGGATCAGGTCAATGCCATCACCAACGCCGCCCGGAGCGCTCAACCGAACACCGCGCTGTCGGACGCGTCAATTTCGATGGCGGGATACCCGGTCACACTGCGCGACACCCGCGATTATTACCAGCACGACATTCGGTTCATCATCTTCGTCACCCTGGTGGTTGTATTACTGACCTTGATGGCGCTCTTGCGTGCGGTTGTCGCGCCGCTGTATTTGGTTGGATCCGTGGTCATTTCGTTCTTGTCCGCGGTCGGGATCGGCGTCCTGGTGTTTCAATTCCTGCTCGGCCAGCAATTGCACTGGTCCGTGCCGCCGTTGGCCTTCGTCGTGTTGGTCGCGGTGGGTGCCGACTACAACATGCTTTTCATCTCGCGAATGCGCGACGAATCACCGCACAGCGTGCGTTATGGCGTGATTCGCGCGCTGAGTTCGACCGGCGGCGTGATCACCGCGGCGGGCTTGATCTTCGCCGCCTCGGTGGGTGGCCTGCTGTTCTCGAGCATCGGCACGGTGGTCCAGGGCGGTTTCGTGATCGGCGTCGGCATCTTGCTGGACACTTTCCTGGTACGGACCATCACGGTGCCGGCTGTGGCAACCCTGGTCGGACGGGCGAGTTGGTGGCCTGCGCGGCTGAGCCCCCGGCGCTCGCTGTCCGGAGGCGCCGCGTGACAAGGCAATTAGCGGGACCACGCGAGGTGTGCGAGACTCGCGGAACCAAGCCGATCAGGCCCTCGATCAGGCGAGGAGTGGGGATGAAGAAGCTACTCGCGGGAATTTTCGCGCTGGGGATCCTGGGAATGCAGGTGACGACAGGATGTTTCGGGGGTCCGGCGGCCACCGCAGACGAAACCCCGGCCGACCCCCCGCCCAGCCCTGGGACGGCGTACGCGCTGGGCGGCGCGCACGTACTGGGTATCCCCTATGACGAGTACATCCGCCGCGAGGGCGCCGAATGGTTCCCCGGATTGCGGCGACAGATCGTCGACTACCCCGCCGGCCAGGTGCAGGGCCACGTGCTGGGACGACTGTTTCCGGGCATCGGCCGGCTCGACGAGATGTTCCCCGGCCTGGGCGTGGACGGACCCAGCGTCGGCGAATCGGTCGACGTCGGCGCGGACAACCTCGATGCGGCCATCCGCCGGGGTGGTCCTGGCACCACGATCGGTCTGTCCGAGGGTGCGCTGGTGCTGAATGCTCTGCAGGCCCGGCTGGCCAATGACCCGACCGCTCCACCGCCAGATCAACTGACCTTCGCCACATTCGGCGACCCCGTCGCGCGTCATGCCTTCGGCCAGAGCTTTCTGACCGCCATGTTCCCGGCGGGCAGCGTCGTGCCCGCGCTCGACTACACGGTCCCGCCTCCCGTCGAGAGCCAGTACGACACCAAGATGTTCATCTCCGCCTATGACTCGATCGCGGACTTCCCCGACCGTCCGGACAACTGGATGTCACTGGCCAACACGCTGGTCGGGCTGATGACAGGCCATACCGCGGTGGCGTTCACCAACCCGAGAATGGTCCCGCCGCAGAACATCCGGACGACGGTCAACTCACGGGGCGCGACGACCACCACGTATCTGATTCCCGAGCGGCACCTTCCGCTGGTATTGCCGTTCCAGTACGCCGGCGTTCCCGAGCAGACGCTCAACGAGCTCGACGCGGTGTTGCTGCCGATGGTCAACGCCGGGTACTCGCGCAATGACGATCCGCTGACCGCTCCGGTGCAGGTGGACCCGGTCAACGGATACGACCCGGCCGCCGTCACCGCGCCGGCCACCCAGGCCACCTTCGGCGGCGGCGCCGACCCCCTGTCGCAGATCTTGTCGGGGGCGATGTCGGTACTGAACCGGGGTGCCCGCTAGCAGACGCGTACGGCAATATGGCTCCCGTCAAACCGGCGCAAAGGAGCCCGATGAGCACAGCCAGCACCGACCGTCCCCTGCGCGTGATCCAGTGGACCACCGGCAACATCGGGCGTCGTTCCTTGCACGCGATCATCGGACGCCCCGACATGGAGCTCGTCGGGGTCTATGCCCACGGCGCGGACAAGGTCGGGGTGGATGCCGCCGAGTTGGCGGGCTGGCCGGAGCCGACCGGGGTGCAGGCCACCAACGACATCGACGCGCTGATCGCGCTGGGCGCCGACGCGTGTTGCTATAACCCGTTGTGGCCCAACATCGATGAGCTGGTGCGGCTGCTGGAGGCGGGAGTCAACGTGTGCACCAGCGCGGCGTGGATCACCGGCGGCAAGCAGACGCCGCAGGACCGTGAACGTGTTACCGCGGCCTGCGAACGCGGCGGGTCGAGCATCTTCGGCAGCGGTGCGCATCCGGGAATGACGAACATGGTCGGCATGGTGCTGTCGGCGTCCTGCGAGCGCGTCGACGAGATCCGCATCACCGAGTCGGTCGACTGCTCGACCTACGAGTCGGCGGGAACCCAGACGGCGATGGGCTTCTCACAGGACCCCGACACGCCCGGACTGGCCGAGAGCGTGCGACGGGAGAGCGAGGTGTTCGCCGAGTCCGCCGCGATGATGGCCGACGCCATCGGCGCCCGACTGGACCGGATGACCTTCGACGTCACGTTCACCGCCGCCACCGGCGACACCGATCTCGGCTTCATGAAGATCCCCGCCGGAACCGTCGGCGGCGTCTACGGATACCACCGCGGCTGGGAGGGCGACCGCAATGTCGTCAGCGTCGGCTTCAACTGGACCATGGGCGATCACGTCGTCCCGCCCAAACCGCTCGAGCACGGCACGTCATCCAGGTTTTCGGACTGCCCAACATGCGCACGGTGCTGCACTGCCTGCCACCGAAAGACTGGACCGAACCCGGCTTTATGGGCCTGGGCATGATCTACACGGCGATGCCGGTCACCAACGCCGTCCCCGCAGTGGTCGCCGCCAGGCCGGGCATCGTGACGCTCGCCGACCTGCCGCCGGTGACCGGCCGGGTAGCACGCTGATTGTGTCGTTGAGCACACCACCCGCACCCCGAGGAACGTTGGCGTCCACTAAGAGCTAACATACTTAGCCGAGCAAACATTCTGCGGATTTGTCGCGCCGGGGAAGCAAGCTCTCCCGCGGGGTGTTGCAACCCTGAGTTGGGGCCGGAGACGTAAAGGGCGGTGGCGATGAAGGCTGGTGCGATCGCGGGTCCCACTACCCGCTTTCTCCGGAAGGCGTGGATACCCCTGGTTCTCATCGTGGTGCTGGCCGTCGCGGGACTGGTGGTGTCCCGGCTGCACAAGATCTTCGGATCCGAGGACCTCAACGCCAACGCCGGGGCCGGCATCGAGATCGTGCAGTTCAACCCCAAGGTCGTCAAATACGAGATCTTCGGGCCGCCCGGAGCCACCGCGAACATCAACTACTGGGATGCGGATGCCAACACGCACCAGGTCGACGCGGCGCCGCTGCCATGGACTTTCACCATCTCGACGACGCTGCCGTCGGTGAGCGCCAACATCATGGCCCAGAGCGACGGGAGCCGGATCGGCTGCCGCATCACGGTCGACAACGTGGTGAAGGAAGAAAAGCAGTCCGACGGCGTCAATCCGCAGACCTTCTGCCTGGTGAAGTCGGCATGAGCGACCTCAACCACCGAGTTGCCATCGACGACACGGCACCGATCACGACGGCGCCCACCGACCCGAAGGAAAAACGCGGCCACCGGCCCCTGATCCCGCATACCATCCGCATCTTCGCCGTGCCGATCATCATCGGGTGGGTGGTGCTGACCGTCCTGGTCAACGTCGTCGTTCCGACGCTGGAGAAGGTCAGCGAGCAGCACTCTGCGCCGATGACGCCGGTGGACGCGCCGTCCATGGTGGCGATGATGCGCCTGGGCCACAACTTCAAGGAATTCGACTCCAACAGCACGGTGATGATCGTGCTGGAAAGTAAGCAGCCCCTGGGCGATGACGCTCACCGCTACTACGACAACGTGATCCGCCAATTGCGCCAGGACCACGAGCACATTCAGCACATCCAGGACTTCTGGGGTGACCGGCTGACCGCGGCCGGAGCCCAGAGCGCCGACGCCAAGGGCGCCTACGTGATGCTCAATCTCGCGGGCAACCAGGGCACCACGCTGGCCAACGATTCCGTGGAAGCCGTGCGAAAAGTGTTGGAGCACAACCCACCACCGCCGGGGGTGAAGTCGTATGTGACCGGGCCGGCGGCACTGTCCGACGATATGCACATCATCGGCAACGCCAGCCTGGCCACCATCACCCTGTTCACCCTCGGGGCGATCGCGATCATGCTGCTGCTGGTCTACCGGTCGATCGTCACGACCTTGGTCCAGCTGTTCATGACGTTCGTCGCGCTCGCCTCGTCACGGGGAATCGTGGCAGTTCTGGGGTACCACAACGTCTTCGGTCTCACCACGTTCGCCGCGAACATCCTGACCATGCTGGCGATCGCCGCGGGAACCGACTACGGCATCTTCCTGATCGGACGCTATCAGGAGGCGCTGCGCGCGGGCGAGGATCGAGAAACCGCGTACTACACCACCTTTCGCGGGGTTGCTCCCGTGGTGCTGGGCTCGGGTCTGACCATCGCCGGCGCGACGTACTGCTTGAGCTTCACTCGGCTGCCCTGGTTCAACACCATGGGCGCGCCGGTGGCTATCGGCATGTTGGTGGTGGTGCTCGCCGGTGTCACGCTCGGGCCCGCGGTGGTGTTCGCCGGCAGCAAGTTCGGACTCTTCGAATCCAAGAGCACGGCCCGGCAGGGGCGGATGTGGCGGCGCGTCGGCACCGCGGTGGTGCGTTGGCCCGCACCGATTCTGGCGGTCAGCACCGCGATCGTCCTCATCGGGATGGTGGCCCTGCCCAGCTTCGTGACGAGTTACAACGACCGCTACTACCTGCCGGCGTCCGCCCCGTCCAACCTCGGCCAGCAGGCCGCCGACCGGCACTTTTCGCAGGCACGGATGGACCCGGACATGCTGATGGTCGAGGCCGACCACGACATGCGGAACCCGGCCGACATGCTGGTGCTCGACCGGGTGGCCAAGAACGTGATGCGCACCGTGGGAATCGCCATGGTGCAGGACATCACCCGGCCCTTGGGTATCCCAATTCAGCACAGCTCCATACCTTTTCAGAACAGCATGCAAAGCCAGACGACGATGCAGAACATGGCGTTCCTGCAGGACCGCATGAAGGACATCACCAAGATGGCCGACGAGATGCAGTTCATGATCGAGACCATGGAGCGCATGTACAAGGTGACGACGGAACTTTCCAACGCCGCCGACGACAGCGCCAGGACCACCGCGGAGACCGCCGAGATCACCAACCGGCTGCGCGACCACATCGCCGACTTCGACGATTTCTGGCGTCCGATCCGCAGCTACTTCTACTGGGAAAAGCACTGCTTCGACATTCCCATCTGCTGGTCGTTGCGCTCGCTGTTCGAGTCGCTGGACGGATTCGACCAATTGGCAGGGCAATTCGACTTGCTGACCAAAGACATCCAGCGCACGGCGGATGCCACCCACTCGATGCTGGTGCTGATCCCGCCGATGATCACCACAATGAAGACGACCAAAGCGCTGACGCTGACCATGCAGGCGACGTTCTCGGCGATGCTGGACCAGATGAAGGCGCTCAGCGACACCGCCGTCGTCATGGGCCAGAGTTTCGACGCCTCCAAGAACGACGATTTCTTCTACCTGCCGCCCGAGGCCTTCGACAACCCGGACTTCCAGACCGGCCTGCGCATGTTCCTGTCACCGGACGGCAAGTCAGCGCGGTTCTTCATCACCCACCAGGGCGATCCCATGACACCGGAAGGGATTTCGCGCGTCGACTCGGAACGCACCGCCGCGCAGGAGGGACTCAAGCAGTCCTCGCTGTCGGACGCGAAGGTGTACCTGGGCGGCACGGCCGCGACGTTCAAGGACATGCACGACGGCGCCAAATACGACCTGATGATCGCCGTGGTGTCGGCACTGACGCTGATCTTCATGATCATGCTGCTACTCACCCGCAGCGTGGTGGCCGCGCTGGTGATCGTCGGCACCGCGGCCAGCTCCATCGCCGCGTCGTTCGGGCTCTCGGTGCTCATCTGGCAGGACCTGTTCGGCATCAAGATCCACTGGATCGTGATGGCGCTGTCGGTGATCATCCTGTTGGCCGTCGGCTCGGACTACAACCTGCTGCTGGTGTCGCGGTTCAAAGAGGAGATCCACGCCGGTCTCAAGACCGGGATCATCCGGTCGATGGCCGGGACCGGCGGGGTGGTGACCGCCGCCGGCCTGGTGTTCGCCTTCACCATGGCGTCGATGCTCGGCAGCGACCTGCGGGTGCTCGGCCAGTTCGGGTCCACCGTCTGCATCGGGCTGCTGCTCGACACCTTGATCGTGCGCACGCTGCTGATGCCCTCGATCGCGACGCTGCTGGGCCGGTGGTTCTGGTGGCCGCAGGTGGTGCACCCGCGGGGCAGCGACAACGTGTTCATCCCGGCCAAGACGGTATCCCGCTGACTCGGCCGGAATAACCACTAGCCGGGCGCCAGCAGCCAGGGCACGGCCAGCCTCGTCACGTCGGCTATCAGAGTCTCCGAGGCGACCGCGTTGGGATCATCCGAGCGACTCCGCGTCATCACTGCCAGCAGCAGCCGCTCACCGTGGGGCCTGGAAGCCACCCCGATGTCATTGGTGCTGGCGTAGTCACCAGAGCCGGTTTTGTCGGCGATCGACCATCCGGGCGGCAGGCCAGCCCGGATGCGACGGTCCCCCGTGACGATGGTGCGCATCCACTCCTGTAGTTGTGCCCGGTGCGGTGCGTCCAGCACATCCCCGGTGAGCATGTTGAGGAAGCCGGTGCCCATCGCTCGCGGGCTGGTGGTGTCCCGGGGGTCGCCGGGGTAGGCGGTGTTCAGCTCGGTTTCCCAGCGGACCATCGAGGTCCGGTCGTCGCCGACCGAGCGGGCGAATGCGGTGACCGACGCCGGTCCGCCCAGCATGGCGAGCATCAGGTTGGTGGCGGTGTTGTCGCTGTGCCGCACCGCGGCCGCACACAATTCCGAAAGCGGCATTCGTCCCCCGATGTGGGGTTCGGTGACCGGTGAGGCGACGGGGACGGCGGCGGCCGGGTCGATGTAGACAGTGTCGGTGAGCCGCAGTTCGCCGCGCTGATCTTGCTGCAGGATCTGCGCCGCCACATACGCCTTGAACGTCGAGCAGGTCGCGAACATGTCGTCGGCGCGAAAAGCCAGTGCGCGCTGGGAAGCCGTATTGAGTCCGAACAGTCCGATCGAGGTGTTGTAGCGCTCCTCCAGCGCGGCGAGTTCGGTGTCGATCGGCGGCAACGGTTCCTCGGTGTCCAGCAGGATCGGGGGGTCGGCTAACCGGGGCCTCCCGGTCGCCACCAGCGCCGCCAGTGCGGCGCCGGCCGCGATCATTCGTCGACGGGGAAGATCCATGACGCTCCTCGTGTCGGGGTGCAAAGTTCACCGACGTTACCGGCACCGGTGGCACGGACCGGGGTTGGCGCGGCGGGGCGTGGCGAGTATCACGGAGGACCACCACCTGAATTCAAAATCGGCGACTGGGCATTGTGCACAGTCAGATAGGCATTCTGCACAGCGCGAATAGGCAATATGCACAAATTCATTGGGCAGAACGCACAGCCATAATATGAAGCTCGGCAGTCACCTGGGCGTACTCAGTTCTGCGTGTACAAATAATTCTGATAACGCAGTGAGGCCATGGCTCGGCGCAATAAACTGGCCCGAAATTGACGGTGCCGTCGAGGGCTAGACGGCGGCTTACGGTCCGAGTAGAGGGCGCACAGGTGAGTTTCTTCATTCTCCCGCCAGAGGTCAACTCCGCGTTGTTGCACGCCGGTGCGGGGCCAGCACCCATGCTGGCGGCAGCGGCGGCCTGGGAAGGATTGTCCGCGGAGCTGGGCACGGCGGCGACGGAGTTCTCGTCGGTGACCTCCGGCCTGGTGTCCGGGTCATGGCAGGGCGCCTCGGCCGCAGCAATGGCCGCCGCGGCGGCGCCGTATGCGGGGTGGTTGAGCGCGGCGGCCGCCTCGGCCGAGTCATCCGCCGTCCAGGCCAAGGCGGTGGTGGCCGCCTTCGAAGCGGTGGTGGCCACGGCCGTGCACCCCGAGGTCATCGCGGCCAACCGGTCGCAGTTCGTCTCGTTGGCCCTGTCCAATATCTTCGGCCAGAACACACCGGCCATCGCGGCCACGGAGTTCGACTACGAACTGATGTGGGCTCAAGACGTGGCCGCCATGGCCGGTTACCACCTGAACGCGTCAGCGGTGGCGTCGGCATTGCAGTCGTTCACCGAGCCGGCTCAGGTGCTCCGCGGGCTCGGAAACGCGGCGAATGCCGCCGGTGCCGCGGGCTGGGCCGCGCAAGGATTGCTCAACTCGGGTAGCACGGGCTTCGCTACGGGTGCACTCGGCGCGGCCACCGGCCCGGGCCTGCTGAATCCGGGCGGACTGCTTTCAGGTTTGTTGGGCGCGACCGGTGGTCCCACCTTCGACCTCTTCCCGATCACCCTTCCGCTCGACCTCAACGTTGCCGGTGGGATCGGCCCGATCGCCATCGAACCGATTCAGATACTCCCGACCATCCCACTGAACTTCAACCAGACCTTCCTGCTGGGTCCGCTGACCGTTCCACCCGTCCAGGTACCGGCAATTCCGTTGGTGGACTTCAGCATTCCCATCGATATCGGGCCGCTGACGTTGTCGCCCATCACCTTGGTGCCGGCAGTCAACTTCCCCAGCCAGTACATCACCATTCCCGGCTTCAACCTCGTGCCGGGCGGCATTCAAACGTCCGGGTTGTGGGCGGGTCCCCTCTTGTTGAGCCAGGGCATTTTCATCAACCCCAATGTCAATCCCATCGCGGCCGAGCTGAGTTTCACGACCCCGGCACTCACCCTGTTCCCGGGCGGTTTGAGCGTCCCCGACGCGCCGCTCCACTTCGATATCGGCATCAGGGCGGGCACCGGAGCCTTCACCATCCCCGGCTTCTCGTTGCCCGAGCAAGCCATTCCGCTGACCATCAGCACGGCCGGCCAGATCGACGGTTTCAGCACGCCGCGGATCACCATCGACGCGATCCCGGCGTCATTGCATGCCGTCGTCAGCGCCGACCGGGTGGTACCCCTGTTTCCACTTCCCTCGATACCGTTGTCGATCACGGCCAGCGGCACTGTCGGACCACTCCACGTCGCCCCCATCGCCCTGCCGCAAGCGCACGCCGCAATCACCAACGCCAGCATCAGCGTTGGCAGCTTCACCATTCCCGAGATCACCATTCCTCAAGTCCCACTCCACGCGACGGGAACCGTGGCCCTCGCCCAGAACACGATCTCGTCGGTCAACCTTCTCGACCCGCTGAATTTCGCCGGGCACCTTCAGCTCGGCCCGATCAACGGCCCCTCCGCACGCGTCGACCTGGCCAGCATGACCGTGGGCAGCGGTGCCAACGCGCCTTATCTCATCCTGCGAAACATGAACGTCGCGGTCGAAGCCCTTTTCTACGGACCTGCCAATCTTGATCTCGCGACTACCGCGCTGAGTCTGCCGGACATCAGCATTCCCGCGCAGGACATTGTCAACCTCAGCATGAATGGTGGCATTAATCCCATCACTTTATTCGCGGGCGGACTTACTTTCCCAGAGAACTCGGTCAGCCTCACCAATTTTTCGGCAGGCACCGATCCGGTCACAATTTTTCCCGATGGCTTCCGCATCGACCAATTCCCGTTCCAGGTGAAAGCCACGGCTCTCGCACCGGTGCCGGTTCCCACTACCGGCAGCATCGGCCCCATTCATATCCCGGCGGCGCCGCTCATCCAGGGGCTCCACGCGGGCGTAGCCGGCACGATCAATCTGAACCTCGGCTTGCCACCCATTCCCACCCCGGCCATCTCCCTGGGTTTGAACGGCACCACGAACTATGGGTTCGTCACGCACGAGCCGATCGTGATTCCTCCATTTGGCACCACTGGCAACCTGATCACCGACAAAATCGCGATCAACGCCATAATCGGGTCGATACCGTTCAGCCTCCGGATACCGGTCCTCGCCGGCCAGCTCGAGGGCAACGTCTTCTCCTTTGTGGTCAATCAGAACATCGACCCGATGACGGTGCCGCTTGATTTCATGACCTCGCCCATCGCCATTCCGCCGCTGTCCCTCACCGGCTCGGTACCACTCGATATTCCGCTCGACATCGTCTCCGCATCCACCATTCCTGGAATCACTCATACCCAGACAATCCCGCTCGGTTTCGCGTACGACGTCCCGAAATTCGTCATCCCCGAAACGACGATTCCTGCGATCCCGATCGGGTCGAACCTGGCGCTGCCGGGTTCTATCGGACCGCAGCTCGGCAATGCGGTGACCTCCGGTGCGACATGGCTCCAGCAGCAGTTGATGAACGCCGGCCTGGGCAACGCCGGTGTGTACAACCTGGGCAGCGGCAACCTGGGCGATCTCAACCTCGGCAACGGCAACCTCGGCAGCTACAACCTGGGCGGCGGCAATATCGGCAACGCCAACATCGGATGGGGTAACGCGGCGCTCGGCGCTCTCATGGGCCACAACACCGGGTTTGGCAATTCCGGCGCGGGCAACATCGGTTTCGGCAACACCGGGTCGGGCAACATCGGATTCGGCAACACCGGCTCAGGCAACATCGGCGTCGGGCTGATAGGCAGCAACCAGACCGGATTCGGTGGCTGGAACTCCGGCAGCGGCAACATCGGCTTGTTCAACTCCGGCGACAACAACGTCGGGTTCTTCAACTCAGGCAGCCACAACACCGGCCTCGGCAACTCCGGGCAGGGCAGCACCGGCCTGTTCAACGCCGGTGTCCAAAGCAGCGGGCTGGGCAACGCCGGCGATCACAACCTCGGCGTCTTCAACGCCGGTAGCGCAAATGTCGGCGCCTTCAACGCCGGCCACATCAATACGGGCCTGTTCAACAACGGTGACGCGAACATCGGGCTGGCCAATTCGGGCGATTTCAACACCGGTGTCCTGATCACCGGCGATCACAGCGCCGGCGCCCTGTATACCAGCGACTACCAGAATCTGCTCGCTCCGAATCTGAGCATCAATCTGCTGGATATCAACCAGAACCTAGGGCCCGTCCACATCGACCCCATTCACGTCCCCGGGGTGCCGATCAACATCGACGAGACCATTTATCTCGGTCCCTTCACCATCCCTCAGGTCGACGTTCCCGGTCTGCCGATGAACATTCAACAAGGTCTCTCGCTGCCTGCTATCACCCTGTTCGAGGGTCTCAGCAGTCCGGCGCAACAACTGGTGATTCCGCTCAACATCCCCGCCAGTAGCGGGTCAACGCTGCAGCTGCCGTCCATCGGCTTCAACGCCCAGTTCAAACCCGACAATCTGCCCCCATGGCAATTCGGGCAATACGCCATCAGCCAGCAGTTGAACACTTTGGGCCCGACCGCGGGCATCAGTATTCAGAATGGGGCGACCGAAGGCCGGACGGGAAGCGTCACGCTGAACCTTCCAGCGATCAACATTCCGAAGATCGCGACGGCCCCGGTGCCGCTGAACATCGACATCCACGGCGGCATCCCGGCCTTCACTCTCTTCCCCGGTGGCCTGTCCATTCCGCAGAACTCAATACCGGTCAATTACACGTTGACCGGCGGGCTGCAGCCGTTCACGATCTTCCCGGACGGCTACACGATCGACCCGATCCCGCTGCATCTGCGGCTGGACGCCACCCTGCTCAACCCGATCGACGGTATCCCGCCGTCGCTCAAGCTGGTGGATTTCCAGTTCTCCGGCGGCATGGGCCCGGTAACCATCCCGGACCTGCCGATTCCCACCATTCCGCTCGGACTCAACGCCAGCCTGAGCCACGGGGCGTTCACCGTCCCACCGATCGAGCTGCCGAACATCCCGATCGACATCAGCGGTGACATCGGCCTGGGTCCCATCGGCATCCCGTCTCAGACGATTCCGGCGATCTTCAACGACCCGCTGGCAGTCGTGCATTTCGACGCGTTCAAGACGTCGGTGATGAAGATTTCCCCGTTCTACATCTGGACCAGCGGAAATGCGCCCTGGGATCCGATCCCGGCGCCCACCGGGGCCTATATCTCCATCGGCTCGAACCCGCTGGTTGACCTGGCCTTCACCAACCCGCTCATTGTCGGCAGCGCCACCCAGGATCCGTATTCGATCACCTTCGGTGGCGGCACGCACGCGTTCAGCACCCCGGCAGTCATGATCGACAAGATCCCGCTGAGCTTCCAGCTGCCGGGCGGCCTGGACGGCGCCACGATCTTCCCGAACGGGCTGACTGTCCCGGCCAACAACCTGCTGGACTTGAATCTGTCCGCTGGGCCGAAGGGATTCACCATCCCCGCTCGAACCATTCCAGCCATCCAGGCCAACCTGGACGCGATCATCAAGCTGGCTACCCCGGACAACCTCCTGCCGCCGTACAAATTGTTGTACGTCACGGCCACCGGGGGCGTCGGCCCGGCCGTCTTCCCGTCGTTCCACATTCCGTCGATTCCGCTGGGTTTCGACCTCGGCGGGGGCATCGGTCCCATCACCATTCCGTCCTTCTCCACGCCGCCCATCCACTTGGGACTCGACCCGACCGCCCACGCGGGGCCCGTCTCGGTCCAGCCCATCAGCATCCCCCAGCTCGGCGTCGACGCGTTCCTCACTTTCGACGAGATCAAGACCGGACTCTCGACGACGACCGGCGGAATCTACTTCAGCGGAGGCCTCGTCCCGACGATCGATCTCAGCGGTTCCAGCACCAGCACGACGCCCGGGTGGGCCATCCCGTGGTTTACGGTGGCGACCCCGCCAGGGGGGATTCCGGGATTCTCGATCCCGGTGGATCCGATCGAAGTCGGGCTGCCTCTGTCGGTCACCATCCCGTCGCTGACCTTCCCGGGCCTCTCGATTCCACGCATTCCGTTGGGTCAGTCGCTCTCCGGTGCATTGCCGGCCTTCGACCTGCCGTCGATCACGATCGACCGGATTCCGATCAACTTCGCCGGCCCGCTCACGCTGTTCTAGAACGAGCAAGGCGTGTCGATGATGCCCGGTCCGATCTGCCACACAGTCCATCGCTTCGCGTCCGCCGAAGACTGATCCAAAGGTGCCGACGATGTCTTACGTGATCGCAACACCCGCCGCTCTGGCCGCGGCGTCGACGAACCTGTCGGACATCGGCGAGGCCATCCGGGCGGCCACCGCGGCCGCCGCCTCGCCCACGACGGGCATCGCGGCGGCGGCCGCGGACGAGGTTTCCGCGGCCATAGCGCGGTTGTTCGGCACGTTCGGCCACCAGTATCAGCTGGCCAGCGCGCAGGCCGCGGCGGCCAACGACGAGTTCGTTCAGGCATTTCAGAGCGGCGCGGCAGCATATGAGCGCATCGAGTTCAGCAACGCCGGGCTGCTGCAACCGCTGCTGGACAGCCCGCTGGCCACGGGTCTGATGGGCCTCATCAATGCGCCCAGCGAACTGATCACCGACCGGCCCATGATCGGTAATGGCGCCGACGGCGCGCCGGGCACTGGTCAGAACGGCGGGGACGGTGGCTGGTTGTCCGGCAACGGCGGCAACGGCGGGTCGGGCGCGCCAGGCCAGCAGGGTGGTGCCGGTGGGAACGCCGGCGCTAACGGCAACGGCGGCAACGGCGGTGCGGGGGGCGATGCAGTGGCTCCCGGTGGGCGCGGCGGCGACGGGGGGCGCGGCGGCAACAGCGGAACGACGACCGGTTATGCCGGCACCGGGGGGGCAGGAGGAGCCGGTGCGCCCGGCGCTGCAGGGCAACCCGGCGGGGCCGGCGGCAACGGCGGGGCCGGCGGGGCCAGCCAGATGATCGCGCTCGCCAGCGGAGGCACCGGCGGTGCCGGTGGCGTCGGCGGTGCAGGAGGTCACGGTCTTCCAGGTGCTTCCGGCGGGGCCGGTGGAGCCGGCGGGCTGGGCGGATCCGGAGGTCCGGGCAGCATCGCCGGGAACTCGGGTGTCGCCGGTGTCGGCGGTGATGGTGGTGTTGGTGGCGCGGGCGGATCGGGCATCAGCACCAGCGGGGCCGGCGGTGACGGCGGAGCCGGCGGGCGTGGCGGGGACGCCGGGGCCGGTGGCAGCGGCGTGGGAGGCGGCGGCTTCGGGCGCGGCGGCAACGGCGGCGCCGGCGGCGCCGGGGCGGACGGGGCCAGCGGCGCCGCGGGCGTGGTCGGGTTCGCGGGAGGTCACGGCGGAGCCGGTGGCGCCGGTGGCAGCTCCGGGGCCGGCGGAACAGCGGGCAGCGGAGGGGTCGGTGGCGCCGGCGGCAGCGGCGGAAGCGGCGGCAACACTGCTTCGGGCTCCGGCCTGCCCGGCGGGGCCGGCGGCCAGGGCGGTGACGGCGGCATGGGTGGCGCCGGTGGATCCGGTACCACCGGCATCGGCGGCAACGCCGGAAGCGGCGGTACCGGCGGTGACGGCGGAAAGGCCGGCGCCGGTGAGGCAGCCGGCAGCGCCGGCGGCGCGGGCGGAAACGGTGGCGCGGCGGGAGCCGCCGGCACCGGCGCCGCCACCGGCCATGGCGGCACGGGTGGCCATGGCGGCAATGGTGGGGCCGGCAGTGACGGCAGCGGCGGCGGATTCGGCAAAGCCGGCTTCGTGGGCGGCAATGGCGGGATCGGCGGCAACGGCGGAGACGGTGGCGAGGCGGGCACCGGCGGCAACGCCGGCAACGGCGGAGCAGGAGGAGCCGGTGGGAACGGCGGCCGGGACATCAACGGCGGCGGGGGCGCCACCGCGCCGTCTGGCGGCAACGGCGGCAACGGCGGCGACGCCGGAAAGGCAGGCACCGGTCTCTTGGCGGGTCGCGGCGGCGTCGGCGGCTCCGGTGGAAGCGGTGGCCGAGGGGCCGATGGCGCCGCGGGCGGCATCGCCGGTACTTCTGGCGACAACGGCGGTGCGGGCGGGGCCGGCGGCAACGGCGGCAGCGGCGGCGCTACCGGCACCGGCGGCGTCGCGGGCAGCGGTGGCGCCGGCGGCAACGGCGGCGCCGGTGGCGGTAAAGCCGACTCCGGCATACCCGGCGGCAAAGGCGGAGCCGGCGGCAACGGCGGCAACGCCGGTGCCGCAGGTAGCGGCGCCGTCCTGGGCGGCGGCGGTACTGGCGGCGGTGGCGGAAACGGCGGAAACGGGGGCATCGGCGGTGACGGCGCTGCCGGCGTCGGTGGAACCAGAGGTGGCGGCGGCGGGGCCGGTGGCAACGGCGGATCCGGCGGCGTCAGCGGGACCGGCGGCAATGCCGGAAATGGCGGCACGGGAGGTAACGGCGGCAACGCCGGCAGTGACACGGGCGCCGGCGGAGCGACGGCGCCGTCCGGCGGCAACGGCGGCAACGGCGGCGATGCCGGCCAAGCCGGCACTGGTGCCACCGCGGGCAGTGGCGGCACCGGCGGCAACGGCGGTACCGGCGGAAAGGGCGCCGACGGCGCCGCCAGTAGCGTCCTCGGCGCTGCGGGCGACGCCGGTGGCGACGGCGGGACCGGCGGTAACGGCGGCAGCGGCGGCGCCAGCGGTACCGGCGGCAAAGCCGGCAATGGCGGCGCCGGTGGCCACGGCGGCAACGGGCACTCCGAAGCCGGGGCACCCGGCGGCAACGGGGGTGCGGGCGGCAACGGCGGCAATGCCGGTGCGGCCGGCGGTGGCGCCGTCACCGGCGGCGGCGGCGCCGGAGGTAACGCCGGCAACGGCGGCAACGGCGGCAGCGGCAGCGCGGGCGCGGCCGGCAGCATCGGAACCAACGGCGGGGGCGGCGGGGCCGGCGGCACCGGCGGCAACGCCGCCGGCGCCGGCAGCAAAGGTGGCAACGCCGGTAACGGGGGGGCCGGCGGCACCGGCGGGGACGGCGGGCCCGATACCGGCACCGGCGGAACCACTGCCCCGGCCGGAGGCAACGGCGGCCACGGCGGGGACGCAGGCAAGGCCGGTACCGGCGCCACCGCGGGTAGCGGCGGCGTCGGCGGCGCCGGCGGAACCGGTGGCAAGGGCGCGGACGGCAACACCGGCGGCCCCGGTACGACCGGTGACAACGGCGGCGCCGGCGGTGTCGGCGGCAACGGCGGCAGCGGCGGCGCTACCGGCGTCGGCGGCAAAGCCGGTAACGGCGGCGCCGGCGGCAGCGGTGGCAACGGTCACTCCGGCGCCGGCAGCAATGGCGGCACCGGTGGCGCCGGTGGCGCCGGTGGCAACGCCGGCACGGGCGGCATCGGCGCAATCGCCGGCGCCGGCGGCGTCGGCGGGAGCGGCGGCGCGGGCGGTAACGGAGGCAACGGCAGCGAGGGCGCGGCCGGCGCGGCGGGAACCGCCGGCGGAAACGGCGGCGCCGGCGGCAACGGCGGCACTGCCACCGGCGCGGGCAGCAAAGGTGGCAACGCGGGCAACGGTGGCCACGGCGGCAGCGGCGGGAAAGGCGGTGCCGACATCGGCGCCGGCGGGGCCACTGCGCCGGCGGGCGGTGCCGGTGGAAACGGCGGCAACGCGGGCGCGGCGGGTACCGGGACCACCAAGGGCAGCGGCGGACTCGGCGGCAACGGCGGCAACGGCGGCAGCGGGGCCACCGGCAGAGGCGGAGCCGACATCGCCGGCAAGACGGGCGATGCCGGCGGTCTGGGTGGGGTCGGCGGCAACGGTGGCAACGCCACCGGTGTCGGCGGGAAGGCGGGCAACGGCGGCTCGGGCGGCAGCGGTGGTGATGGCGGCCACGGAGGCACCGACACCGGCACCGGCGGCACGGCGGCCCCGGCCGGGGGCGCGGGTGGCCGGGGTGGAGTGGGTGGCCGTCCGGGCGCGGCAAGCGGTGGCGCCACTGGTGGTACCGGCGGTACCGGAGGTAGCGGCGGCAACGGCGGCAACGGCGCCGCAGGCGCCGCGGGCGACCAGGGCGGAGTGGGCGGCGTCGGCGGCCTCGGTGGCAACGGCGGCAACGCGTCCGGTACCGGCGGCAAGGCCGGCAACGCCGGCAACGGCGGCACCGGCGGCCGCGGCGGTGACGGCGGCGCGGACACCGGCGGCACCACCGCCCCCTCCGGCGGAGCGGGCGGTAAAGGCGGCAACGCCGGTGCGGCGGGAACCGGCGGTACCGCTCCGGGCAAAGGTGGTGTCGGTGGGGCCGGCGGAGACGGCGGCACCGGCAGCGCAGCCAATGCCAACAGTGGCAGCGGCGGCGGTCACGGTGGAGCCGGAGGGGTCGGCGGCAACGCCACCGGCACGGGCAGCGTGGGCGGCGCCGGCGGAAAGGGCGGCGCGGGCGGCACCGGTGGCACCGGCAGCGACGCGGCCCTCAACTCAGGATTGGCCGGCGGCAACGGCGGCGTCGGCGGACTCGGTGGCAATGGCGGCAACGGCGGCAGCGGCGGCACCACCGGCGGCAGGGGCGGTGGCGGCGGCGACGGTGGCTCCGGTGGCGTCAGCGGCGTGAGCGAAGCCAGCGGCGCCGTGGGCGGCGCCGGGGGCAGAGGCGGCAACGGCGGCACCGGAGGCAACGGCGGCACAACCGGTGGTAGCGCAGGCAGCGGCGGGAATGGCGGCAACGGCGGCAACGGCGGCAACGACGCCGGAAAGGGCGGCGTGGCGGCGCCCTCAGGCGGGGCCGGCGGCAATGGCGGTGACGCCGGCAAAGCCGGCACCGGCGCCACCGCCGGCAACGGCGCCGCCGGCGGCACCGGCGGCCAGGGCGGCAAGGGCAGCCATGGCAACGGTGGTGCGGCCGGCACCGTGGGAGACGCCGGCGGCAGCGGCGGCGCCGGCGGCAACGGCGGCAACGCGACCGGTGTCGGCAGCATCGGCGGTAAAGCCGGCGACGGTGGTGCGGGCGGCAATGGCGGTGACGGCGGGAGCGGTATCGCTGGTGCCGGCGCCGGTCATGACGGCGGTGCCGGCGGCGCCGGTGGCAACGCGGGCAGCACCGGCGCGGGCACTACCCAGGGCAGCGGTGGGCGAGGCGGCGACGGCGGCAACGGCGGTAACGGCGGCAACGGCCTCACCGGTGTGCCCGGCAAAGCCGGTGACATGGGCGGAAACGGCGGGAACGGCGGCAGTGGCGGCAACGCCACCGGCACCGGAGGCATCAGCGGCAGCGGCGGGCGCGGTGGCAACGCCGGCAACGGCGGCAACGCCGGCAACGACACCGGCCCCGGCGGCGTGAGCGCCCCGGCCGGTGGTGCCGGCGGGGTCGGCGGCCACGGCGGCAATGCGGGCACTGTCGCCAATGGCGCCACCTCCGGTAGCGGCGGCGCGGGAGGCAAGGGCGGCAACGGTGGCAACGGCGCTCAGGGCATCGACGCCGGCGCCACTTTCGCCGCTGACGCAGGCGGCACTGGCGGCGCCGGCGGCAAGGGCGGTGACGGCGGCAACTCCGGACCGGGTGGAACCAACGGCGCCAGCGGCGCCGGCGGGGCGGGAGGCAAGGGCGGCAACGGCGGCAACGGGAAGAACGGCGACGACGTCGGCCGCGGCGGCGACGGTGGCAGCGGCGGCGCCGCCGGCACGGCGGGCAAAGGGGGCGCGACAAGCCCCGTGGGCGGCGCCGGCGGGGCCGGCGGAGACGGCGGCGCGGGCGGCACGGGCGGCCCGGCCGCTCCCGGTGGTGCCGGGGGGAAGGGCGGCAGTGGCGGCGCCGGCGGCACCGGAGACGGTGTGGAGATCGGCGGTAAGGGCGGCAACGGCGGCGCCGGTGGCAAGGGCGGCGACAACAACACGACCATCTTCGCCCCGGGCGGCAAAGGCGGCGCCGGCGGCGACGGAGGGTCGGGCGGCACCAGCACGGGTGGCGTCACCTCCAACACCGGCGGCGCCGGAGGTACCGGTGGTGTCGGTGGTGCGGGCGCCACCGGAAATCGGGGCACCAGCTTGGTTGCGCCCGGCAAGGGCGGCGTCGGTGGTGTCGGCGGCAGCGGTGGAAACGGTGGAAATGCCGCCGGCCCGGGGGCGACCGGCGGTGGCGGCGGCGTCGCCGGCATGGGTGGCGTCGGCGGAAACGGCGGGAACTCCACTGTCGCGTCGGGTGCGCAAGGCGGTACCGGCGGGAACGGCGGTCGCGGTGGCTCCGGCGGATTCGGTGACATCAACGGCGCCGGCGCCAAGGGCGGCACCGGTGGCTCGGGCGGCACCGGCGGTGCTGGCGCTTCAGGCGGCAAGGGCAGCGGCGGCGACGACGGCAACGACGGGACTGACGCCGTCGGCATCGCCGGCGGCGACGGCGGCAAGGGCGGCACCGGCGGATCCGGCGGCGTGTAGAGCGCAAGACGCCGGCGCGCCGCAAGCGCCACAGCGAAGTTGAACGCGGAGAAGCGGAGATCAGCAAGGCCAACGCATCGGCACGGTAAGACCCGATCATCGCCGCACCCTGAGCGGTCCACGGCGAGGTCGATATGGGCGCGAGTGGCCCTAGCGGCCGCATGATGAACGCCGGCTGTATCAGGACGAGGTGGAAAACCGCTCGGGATCGCCACCTAAAGAACGAGTCAGCGTTACATTTCATCTATTCCGAAGAGCCACCACGCCGCCCGGCAAAGTTGAGGTCCGAGCACGTTGTCAGCAGCGGTGGTGCACGGCGACCGACGCGGAACAGCGCCCGACGCAAAGGAGGCGTGACATGTCGTCGTCATTGCTGGTCACGCCTGACTCGCTGTTCGCGGCGACGACAGAGCTGAGCAACCTGAATCTGGCATTACAGCGGACGAATATTGCCGCGGCGCTGCCCACCAGCCAGCTGGCGGCCGCAAGCGCCGACGAAATATCCGAAGCCGTAGCCGCTTTCTTTGCCGAGCAGGGCCAGCAATATCAGCAAGCCGCCGAGCAGTTCACCACGTCCTACCAGCAGGTCGTGGCCAGGCTGCTGGAAACGGCGCGCGAGTATGCGACCGCCGAGGCCGCCCTCGCCAGATACCTGGCCTCCAACGTGTCCCACCTGATCAACGACCCTGTTCTGCAGGCGACGGGGCGCCCGCTATTCGGTGACGGCGCCGACGGGCACACCACCGCTCAGGGCGTGGGAACACCCGGCGGAGCCGGTGGCTGGTTATTCGGCAATGGGGGTACCGGCGGCGTCAGCGTCCGATTCGGCGTGGCCGGGGGCGCCGGGGGTGCTGGCGGTTTGTTGGTGGGCAACGGTGGAACGGGCGGCGGCAACCTCTACGGCGGCATGCCCGGCGGCCCAGGCGGCTCGGCGGGCCTGATCGGCCTCGGCGGCACCGGCGGGGCCAGCGGCCCAGGCGGCGTGGGTGGCATGGGCGGCCGGGGCGGCCTGCTGGGAGCGCCGGGTACCGCCGGAATCAGCACGGCATTGGGTCCGAACCAAGCATTGATTCGGCCCGGTCAATGGGGCAGCCCGATGCTGGACGTCTCGGTGGGTGGCGGACCCAGTTTCCCCGTCACGGTGGATTCCGGCGCCTCGGGCTTGGTGGTGCCGCCGGCATTCGTCCAGGGCACAAATCTCGGGCCGGTGACCGGGACCGGCAGCATCACCTACGGCGGAGCCCTTCTCGTCAATTACGACACCTATCTGACGACGGTGAATCTCGGCAACGGCATCGTCACCGATCCGACCACCGTGGGTGTCGCCACCTCGGCCTATGTCAATGGCCAGCAAATCACGGACTTGTCGACGTTGCCCGTCTACCTGGGCGTGGGGCAGAACAACCAGTTCCCGTTCACCGAATCCGTCATCGAGGCGCTACCCGACGCGTGGGACGACGGGTTGTTGGTCAACCTGCCGCGTGGCTTGGTCGAGGTCGGGCCCAGTTCACTGCCGACCTATGTCAGCCTGGGCGGGAATCCGCGAACGGCAATCCAGGTGCAGATCAACAATGAACTACCACAAACGGTGGGCGCGTTCATCGATTCGGGTGGTGAATTGGGTGCTGTCCCACAATCATTGGTGCCGGGCCTTAACATCGGCAATCATCTGCCGGCCGGCACCGTCATCACCGTCACCACGATCAACGGTGTCCCGCTCTATACGCAGACGGTCACCGCTGCCCACACACCGTTCGTGGTGAACTCTGCCACCCAACCGATACCCCAGTCCGGATCCTATGTCTTCAATACCGGTTCCTACCCGTTCTCGGTGCTGCCCGTGTACTTCCAGAACACCTCGGACGGCATCGGGCGGGTGATCTTCGTCCGACAGATCTGAGGCCTGCGGGTCACTCCCCCAATTGCAGGCAGACGGCCAGCGCCCCATCGCCGACGTGCAGTGCGAGCACCGGGCCCAACGGGGTCACCAGCGCGGGCTCGCACGCAGGCAACCGCTCGGCCAACGTGCTTGCCAGCTCGCGCGCGCCGTCGGGGTTGGCGACGTGGTGCACCGCGATTGCCGCAGAGCGCTCCCCCACGATCTCGCAGACCTGATCCACCATCGCCGCAATGGCCCCTCTGGCGGTCCGGATACGTTGTGCCAGAACGAGTTTCCCGCCATCGATGTGTAGTAGCGGCTTGAGCGCCAGCGCGGTGCCCAGCCATGCCTTCGCGCCGCCGATGCGGCCGCTGCGGCGCAGATTGTCCAAACGGTGCACCACCATGTAGGCATGCGTGCGGTGCACCGCGGCCGTCGCGGCATCGGCGACGGTGTCCAGATCGGCCCCGCCCGCGGCCGCCCGAGCGGCCGTCAGCGCAATGAAACCGGCACCCATCGCCGTCGACTTGGAATCGATCACCCGTACCGAGGACCCGAATTCGGCGGCGGTCAGCTCTGCGGCGCGGCATGTTCCGGACAGGCCGGACGAAATATGCACGGCGACAACGCCGTCACCGTCACTGTCGGCCAGCGCTTGCCGATAGGCAGCACAGAGTTCGGCCGGCGTGGCCGCCGCGGTGGTCGCGTGGCGCTTGTGGATGTCGCCGGGAACATCGTCCACACCGTCGCGCAGGTCGGCACCGTCGAGCAGAATGTGCAGCGGCACTTCACGAATCCCCCACCGGTCGCGCAATTCGGTCGGTAGGCGCGACGAGCTGTCGGTGACCACTACGACGGACAACTGCGAGTTTTCTCGTTCGGAACTGTGCCGGTCTGAAAGGCTTCGGCGAGCGCCTTGAGCATCAGCTCGGCGACGCACTGATGCGCCTCGAAGTTCCAGTGGATCCCGTCCGGATTGCCGCGCCCGCTCATGATCTCTTCCCCGACCGCGGCTTTGAGATCCACCAGCGCAATGTTCTGCCGCTCGGCCCATTCCGCGATCGCCGCGACGGTACCCTCGCGTCCGTGGTGCGCCCTGCCATAGGTTTCGGCGATGTGCACGGACGGCAACGACGCCACGATCGGGATGCCGGGACGGTTGAAGTCGATTGCGCCACGGGTCTTTTCGAGGTAGTACGCGGTCAGCTGGGGCGGCAGTGCCGACCTTGCCACCGGCGAGAGCCGGGGCTGCAACCAGCCGTAGCCTTCCCGAACCCACCGCCGCAGCCATGGCGGCCGGACGTAACGGATCAGCTCACGCATCGCGGTGGGCCACACCGACGGCAACGAATCCATGCCGCTGGTGGCGAAGATCACCGCGCCCGCCTTGGGCAGCGCCGCCCAGGCCCGCGGGTCCTGAGTGGCAGCCCACCACACGTCCCGGCAGGTCCAGCCGATACGGCCGATCAATTCCACGTCCCAACCGAGTTGAGCACCAACGATATTGGGCCAGATACGCGGGTCGTCGGCGGGCAGGCCGCCGGTAGGGCCGTAGTACGACAGCGAGTCGGCGAAGATCAGCAGGGTGGGCCTGGGCCCGGCATCAGAGGACGTCATTGGACACCTGCGCCGACGCGTTCCACACATCCAGTCGCCAGCGGATGTCTTCGAAACGTGCGGCATCCTCCGAATGACCGCTCAGCTGGACCCAACTGCAGTTGCCCATGCCACCCAGGACGGGCCAATTGGCCACCGGAATCTTCAGCAGCGCGGCCGACAGCGCGGCGATCAGACCACCGTGAGCCACCAGCACGATGGGCCGCTCGGGCTGGCCTGTGCTGCCCCACTCCGGTGCGGCGGCAACCAGTTCGGCCACCAACGGCACACTCCGCGCGGCGACGTCGACCCTGCTTTCGCCGCCGTGCGGTGCCCAGGCGGCGTCCTCCCGCCATGCCAGTCGGGCGCCGGGGACCTCGGCGTCGATCTGGGTGTGCGTCATGCCCTGCCAGTCACCCAGGTGGGTCTCCCGTAGCCGCGGGTCCACCTTGACGGGCATGCCGGTCTGTTCGCCGAGCCTGGTCGCCGTGTCGTAGGCACGCCGAAGATCCGAGGACACAATCAGCAACGGCTGCAGTTTGCCCAGCACTTCGGCAGCGGCCACGGCCTGGGCGCGGCCAAGGTCGCTCAGGTCCGTGTCGAGCTGACCCTGCATCCGGCTGCCGAGGTTGTAGTCGGTCTGCCCGTGCCGCAGCATCACCAGCCGGCGCGCCCTCATTCCGCAGCCCCGTCAGGGTGGTCGCCCAGGTCGACGGCCACCAGCGGGCAGTCACCCCACAACCGGTCGAGCGCGTAGAAATTGCGGTCGTCCTGGTGCTGGATGTGCACGACGATGTCGCGGTAATCCAGCAATGTCCAGCGGCCCTCGCGGGCTCCTTCACGACGGGCGGGCTTGTAGCCGGCCCGGCGCATCTTCTCCTCGACCTCGTCGACGATGGCGTTGACCTGCCGTTCGTTGGACGCCGAGGCGATCACGAAGCAGTCGGTGATGACCAGTTGGCCGGAGACGTCGATGACGAGGACGTCGTCGGCGAGCTTGGATGCCGCAGCGGCGGCAGCCACCGTTGCCATGTCGATCGCTTCCTGATTTGCGCTCATGTGCTGTTCCCGGCCGCCACGCTGGGGGCGGCCGGGTTCTCGCTCCTCTCGGGTTTGCGGTAGAGGCGTCGTTTGGAGACGTACTGCACGACACCGTCGGGCATCAGGTACCACAGCGGCCGGCGCTCCAGGGCGCGGCGCCGGCAGTCGGTCGACGAAATCGCCAGAGCGGGGATTTCCACCAACGTCAACGCATCGCGGGGCAGCTCCCCCAGGACTTCGGTGATGTGGTCGTGGCGCAGCTCGTAGCCGGGCCGGCTGACACCTATAAAACGCGCCAGCTCGAACATCTCTTCCCAGCCGTGCCAGGTCAGGATGGACGCCAGCGCATCGGCGCCGGTGATGAAGTACAGCTCGGAGTCCGCGTTGAGGGTGTGCAGGTCACGCAACGTGTCCTTGGTGTACGTGGGGCCACCCCGGTCGATGTCGACCCGGCTCACCGAGAAGCGGGGGTTGGACGCGGTGGCGATCACGGTCATCAGGTACCGGTCCTCGGCGGCCGACACCTGGCGGTCTTTCTGCCACGGCTGCCCGCTGGGCACGAACACGACTTCGTCGAGGGAAAACTTGTGCGCGACCTCGCTGGCAGCAACCAGGTGGCCGTAATGGATGGGATCGAACGTCCCACCCATCACCCCCAGCCTGCGCAGCTGCTTTTGCATGGTTTGCCAGCTTACTGGAGCGACGTCGCCATAGCCGGGTCGGCGGTTGCGGGGCCAGCAGCAGAAACGCTGGTGCCCCGCGGGTCCGGCCCTGTTCGGTTACCCCTGTCCGGGAGCTCCGTTTGTCCCAACGAGCAGGCCGCCGGTTCCTCCGCTGCCGCCGGCGCCGCCGTTGGTCCCGTTTCCGCCGGCTCCGCCGTTACCGATGAACTGTGCGTTGCCGCCGTTGCCCCCGATTGCAACAGTGGTTCCGAAAGCGGGTCCGCCATCGCCGCCCCGCCCGCCGTCGCCGATGATTCCGCCGCGCCCGCCGTTGCCGCCGGTCCCGCCGTTGCCGAGCATGCCGCCGAACCCACCGGTGCCGCCGGCCCCACCGTTGCCGTACAGCCCAGCATTGCCGCCGTTGCCACCGGCGAACCCAGGGTTGGTTCCGACGTTGTTGCCACCGGCGCCGCCGGCACCACCGTTGCCGAACAGCCAGCCGCCGGACCCGCCGTCTGCGCCGGCCTGCGCCAGGCCCGCGCCACCGGCGCCACCGTTTCCGAACAGCCCGGCATGTCCACCGGCCCCAGGAGCGACCGCGGCACTGATGGAACTGCCGCCGTTGCCGCCGTCACCCCACAGGAAGCCGCCTTTTGCTCCAGGCAGCCCGTTGCCGCCGTTGCCGCCGTCGCCGGTCAGCAGCCCGGCCCGGCCCGCGACGCCGCCGGGAGTACCGACACCGCCGTCGCCGCCGTCGCCGAACAGATAGGCGTTCCCGCCGGCACCGCCGTAACCAACTCCGGAGAGGCTGCCGCCGGCGTTTCCGCCGTTACCGTGCAGCAGTCCACCGTTGCCGCCGCTACCGCCGCTACCCCCGGCGGTGGCGAAGGACAACCCACTAGCCCCGCCTGCCCCGCCGTTTCCGAACAGCCCGGCGGACCCGCCGTTGGCGCCGTTGCCGGCGGTAGCCGTGTTCGAGGTGCCGCCCGCGCCGCCGCTGCCGGCATTGCCCCACAACAGACCACCTCCGGCGCCGAGTCCACCGCTGCCCGCGTCGCCGGCCGGATTGTTGCCACCGCGTCCGCCGCTACCGCCGTTACCGAACAGCCCGGCTGCACCCCCAGCGCCGCCGTTCTGACCGATGCCGCCGGAGCCGCCGTTGCCGCCATCGCCGAGCAGGATCCCGCCGGGACGGCCCGCCTCGCCGGTACCGTCGACACCGTTGGCGCCGTTGCCGATCAGGGGGCGGTTGAACAGCGCCTGCGTCGGCGCGTTGATCGCATTGAGCAAAGCCTGCTCGACGTTGGTCGCCTCTGCCGCCGCGTACGCGTCAGCCCCACCGGTCATCATCCGCACGAACTGCGAGTGAAAATCCGCGGCATGGGCGCTCAATGCTTGATAGGACTGTGCGTGAATGCCGAATAGCGCTGCGATGGCCGCCGACACTTCGTCAGCGCCCGCCGCAAGCACACCCGTTGTGGGAAACAGCGCGGCAGCGTTGGCTGCGCTGATGGTCGTTCCGATGCCTGCCAGATCCCCAGCCGCAGCGGTCACCCATTCCGGCGCAGCAATCACGTACGACATATCTGGCTCCCGTCGCCCGGCCTGGCGATAGCCAGGCCGATCGGCGGATCGTAACGCCATCGCCTGACATTCTGGCCGGTTCGAGCAAGATCGGCAGGGTCTATGTTTCGGCGTCCATTTGCGTCGATGACCCCCATCAGAGCGGACGATCGTGTAGAAGGAGTGCTGTGGAAAATTCGCTGCCAGCAGCCGTAGATCAGCAACAAGAGTGGAAAGACGCCATGACCCGGCGGTTCCACAGCCGCTCTGTAGTCACCGGCGAGATTTCACTGCCAGCGGTGCCGAGCCTGCTCGACGAGTACGTGGAAATGTGCAGCCGCATCTTCGCCGCGGTGGGCAGGAAGTTCAACGACGAGGAACTCGCCCACCTGCGGACCGTGCTGCAGAATCAGCTGGCCGAGGCCTACTCGATCTCGCAGCGCTCCAACATCGTGATCAGTTACAACGCGCCCGTCGGCCCGACCCTGCACTACCAGGTCAACGCCCGGTGGTTCACCGTTGCCGAAGCCTACGAAAACTGGATCAGCACGCGTGAACCACCGCTGTTCGGCACCGAGCCCGACGCGCGAGTGTGGGCGCTGGCCAATGAAGCCGCCGACGTTCGCGACCATCGGGTGCTCGACATCGGCGCGGGAACCGGGCGCAACGCCCTGCCCCTGGCCCGGCGCGGACACCCGGTCGACGTGGTGGAGCTGACGCCGAAGTTCGCCGAGATCATCCGGACGCAGGCCCGCCAGGAAGGTCTCGACCTGCGGGTGATCGTGCGCAACGTCTTCGAGACCACCGACGACCTGCGCCAGGATTACCAGTTGATCCTGCTGTCGGAAGTGGTGCCGGATTTCCGGTCGCCGCAGCAGTTGCGCAGGCTGTTCGAACTGGCCGCCGCCTGCCTGGCACCCGGTGGGCAGTTGGTGTTCAACACCTTCCTGCCCCGCTACGGCTACGAAATCGACGACGCCGCACGCGAATTCGGGCAGCAGGCATACACAGGGATGTTCTCCCGCCAGGAGTTGGCAACCGGGGTCGAAGGGCTGCCGCTGGAGCTGGTCGCCGACGACTCGGTGTACGAATACGAGCAGGCCAACCTGCCGTCGGGCGCCTGGCCCCCCACCAGCTGGTACGCGGACTGGGTCAGCGGCCTCGACGTGTTCCCGGTCGCACGCGAGCAGAGCCCGATCGAGATGCGCTGGCTGGTGTTCCGCAAGACCCGCTGAGGGTTGGCGAGCAGACGCAAAGGCCCCTCGGAACGCGCGTTCCGGGGGGCTTTAGCGTCTGCTCGCCGGGAAGCTAGACCGGCAACAGCGCGTCGATCACCGTGGCCAGCTGTTTGGCCGAGCGGCATTCGTGCATGGTGATGACTTCCTCGTAGCGGGGCACCGCCGAGTCCCCGCTGCCCCACAGGTGTCTGGGCTCGGGATTGAGCCAGTGCGCATGCCGGGAGGCGTTGACCATGTCCGCGAGCACATCCACGGCCGGGTTGCGGTAGTTGGTGCGCCCGTCGCCGAGCACCAGCAGGGAACTGCGCGGCGACAACACGTTCGGGTTCGCCTGCACGAACGAGACGAACGCGTTGCCGTAGTCCGAGTGGCCGTCGCGGGCGTACACACCGGCTTCGCGGGTGATCCGCTGAATGGCCACCGCCAGGTCGGCCTCCGGCCCGAACATGTGCGTCACCTCATCGGTGGTGTCGATGAACGCGAACACGCGAACCCGCGAAAACTGTTGGCGCAGCGCATGAACCAACAACAAAGTGAAGTGACTGAACCCGGCGACAGATCCTGACACATCACAGAGGACCACCAGCTCCGGCCGTGCCGGGCGGGGTTTCTTCAGCACGACGTCGATCGGTACGCCGCCGGTGGACATCGACTTGCGCAGGGTCTTGCGCAGGTCGATCGACCCGGCGCGGGACCGGCGCCGCCGCGCCGCCAGCCGGGTGGCCAGCGTGCGGGCCAGCGGCGCCACCACGCGGCGCATCTGCCGTAGCTGCTCACCGGATGCCCGCAGGAACTCGACGTTCTCGGACAGCTGCGGGATGCCGTACATCTGGACGTGCTCACGGCCCAGCTGCTCGGCGGTGCGCCGCTTGGTCTCCGCGTCCACCATCTTCCGCAACTGCGAAATCTTCTGCGCCGCAATGGCTTTGGCGATCTGCTCCTGGCTGGGGGTGGGCTCGTCGCCGTAGGGGGCCAGCAGCCCCGCCAGCAGCTTGCCTTCCAGTTCGTCCAGCGCCATCGCCTTGAGCGCCTGATACGACGAGAACGACGGGCCGCGGCTCGAGTTGTACTTGCCGTAGGCCTCCACGATCCGGGCGATCATCCGGACCAGCCGCTCGTCCATGTCGGCCAGGTCCGGGTTGTCGGCCAGCAGGTCCAGCAGCATCTGCCGCATCGCCTCGACGTCGTCGGGGGGCAGCGCGTCGGAATCGGAGTCGCCGTCTCCCCCTTCTGAGACCACCGCCCGGGCCCCGAGCGCCGCGGGGAACCACAGGTCGAACATGGCGTCGTAGGTCTCGCGGTGATCCGGCCGGCGCAGCACCGCGCACGCCAGGCCCTCGCGGAGCACCATACGGTCCTCCAGACCCAGGGTCGCCATCACCCGGCCGGCATCCACCGTTTCCGACGGACCCACCGAAATCCCGCTCGCGCGAAGCGCTTCCACGAACCCGACCAGATGCCCCGGCAAGCCGTGCGGGGCGAGCGGCCGGGACGGGCGGATGCGCCGGCTGGCCATCAGTTCAGCCTCAGCTCGCCGGTCGCGCGTTGCTGGTCGGACTGGTGTTTGAGCACGACACCGAGGGTGGCGGCGACGACGGCGTCGTCGATGGTGTCCATGCCCAGCGCCAGCAGGGTGCGGCCCCAGTCGATGGTCTCGGCGATCGACGGCACCTTCTTGAGCTGCATGCCGCGCAGCACGCCGATGATGCGCACCAACTCCTCGGCGAGGTGTTCGGGCAGTTCGGGCACGCGTGAGAGCAGGATGCGCCGTTCCAGCTCCGGAGTCGGGAAGTCGATGTGCAGGAACAGGCAGCGACGCTTGAGGGCCTCGGACAATTCGCGGGTGGCGTTGGAGGTCAGCACGACCAGCGGTGTGCGGGTTGCGGTGATGGTGCCCAGCTCCGGGACGGTCACGGCGAAATCGGACAGCACCTCAAGCAGCAGGCCTTCGATCTCGATGTCGGCCTTATCGGTTTCGTCGATCAGCAGCACGGTCGGCTCGGTGCGGCGGATCGCGGTCAGCAACGGACGCTGCAGCAGGAACTCCTCGCTGAACACGTCATCCTTGGTGGACTGCCAGTCCCCGGAGCCGGCCTGGATCCGCAGGATCTGCTTGGCGTGATTCCACTCGTAGAGGGCTCGCGCCTCGTCGACGCCCTCGTAGCACTGCAGCCGGACCAGGCCCGACCCGGTCGCCTGGGCCACGGCGCGGGCCAGTTCGGTCTTGCCGACCCCGGCGGGACCTTCGACCAGCAGCGGCTTGCCCAGCCGGTCGGCGAGGAAGACGGCGGTGGCGGTGGCGGTGTCGGGCAGGTAGCCCGTTTCGGCGAGCCGGCGCGAGACGTCAGCGATATCGGCGAACAGCGGCACGGGCCGCGCGGGCACGCTCATAGGAGCTCCTTTGATCGAGGGAATCAGGCCGGACGGGTGTGGCCGTCACCCCACACGATCCACTTGGTTGAAGTCAGCTCCGGCAGGCCCATCGGGCCCCGGGCGTGCAGTTTCTGCGTCGAGATGCCGATTTCGGCGCCGAAGCCGAACTGCTCGCCGTCGGTGAACGCGGTAGACGCGTTGACCATCACGGCGGCGGCGTCCACCTGCTGAGTGAACCGTTGTGCCGCAGCAAGATTGGTGGTCACGATGGCCTCGGTGTGGCCGGTGCCGTACTCGTTGACGTGCGCGATGGCGGCATCCACCCCGTCAACCACCGCGACCGCGATGTCCATGGCCAGGTACTCGCGGCGCAGGTCTGCGTCTTCGGCGTCACCTTCGGCTCCACCGTGCACGGTGACGCCGGCGGTCTTGAGCGCATTCAGCAGCCGCGGCATCGCTTCCGCGGCGATCGCGGCGTCGACCAGCAGCGTCTCGGCGGCGTTGCAAACGCTGGGGCGGCGGGTCTTGGAGTTGAGCAGGATGCGCTCGGCGACGTCGAGATCTGCGGCTTCGTGCACGTAGACGTGGCAGTTGCCGACGCCGGTCTCGATGGTGGGTATCTGCGCGTCACGGACGACGGCCTCGATCAGACCGGCTCCGCCGCGCGGGATCGCCACGTCGACCAGGCCCCGGGCCTGAATCAGGTGGGTGACGGTGGCCCGGTCGGATGAGGACAGCAGCTGGACGGCGTCTGCGGGCAGCTCCTGGCTCTCCAGGGCGCCGCGCAGCACCGTGACCAGCGCCTCATTGGACCTCGCCGCTGACGAGCTGCCGCGCAGCAGCGCGGCGTTACCGGATTTGAGCGTCAACCCGAACGCGTCGACGGTGACGTTCGGGCGGCCCTCGTAGATCATTCCGACCACGCCGAGCGGAACCCGCTGCTGGCGCAGCTGCAGCCCATTGGGCAGGGTAGAACCGCGCAATACCTCACCGATCGGGTCCGGCAACCCCGCGACTTGCCGCAGACCGGCGGCTATGCCGTCGACGCGTTGTGGGTTGAGCGCCAACCGGTCGAGCATGGCCGCGGGTGTGCCTGCGGCCCGTGCCGTGTCCAGGTCTTCGGCGTTGGCGGTCAGGATCTCCTCGGCATGGGCCAGCAGCGCGTCGGCGGCGGCGTGCAGCGCGCGGTCTTTGACCACCGTCGGGATCGACGCCAGGATGCGGGCGGCCACCCGGGCACGACGGGCGGCGTCGTGCACCTCTTGGCGCAAGTCAGGCAGCGCCGGTGCTTGCAGACTCATTACCCCAGGGTATCGGGCTTTAGTCCACCGGGCGCGACTGCGGTCGCTGCCTTGGCGCGATCACCGCGGGTCAGTCTCGCCTTGTTCTGCCGCTCGTCGATCAGCCGGCCGAGATCCTGCAGCAGCATCGGCTTGTCCATCACGATCTTCTCGAGGTGTTCGCGCTCGATCTCCACGGCGGTCACTTCCTCGAGGGCATAGGCGCCGGCGAGGTTGGGCTGCCTGGTCAGCGCGGTGACCCCGATGAACGAGCCCTCGTTCAGCGTGGCGAAAGGCAGGACGGTGCCGTCGGCGTCCGTCACCGTCAATCGCACACTGCCGGCCACGATGAACGTCATCGCCGTCGGCACCATCCCTGCGTATTGCACGATCTCGTCGGTGCCGTAGCGCACGACCCGGGCGTACGGCGCCAGGAACTGCTGGTCAGCGAGGGTGAGGCGCAGTTCGGTGGCGACCACCGTACGTAATGCCTTGGTCACGCGTTCCGGAGTGGAGAAGTCGTCGTCCTCGCCGTCCAGATGCAGGTCCCATCGACGTGCGGCGTACCAGATCCAGCGCAAGAACGTCGACTCGGTGGCGCCCTCGTCGGCCGGGGAGCTGACCCTGATCGTGGTGCGGTACTGCCCGGCGCCCAAGGCGACGGAAGTCGGCGTGGTCCCCGGCAGCATCAGAGGCAGCGCGCTGGCCACCAGGGTCAGCATCGCGCAGACCTTGTCCGGCGAATCCCCCTGCGCGAATGTGGTGGTGACCGAGCATTTGTGCGGGCCGGCCGGGCGGCTGAGGTTGGTGAACGCGGTGGTCGCCAGCATCGAGTTCGGCATGATCCGCAGGCCGCCGCCGGTCTGGATGTGCACCGCCCGCCAGTTCACCTCGATGACTCGGCCCCGGGCGGTCTGGGTGTCCAGCCAGTCGTTGATCCGGAACGGCTGCTCGAAAAGCATGAACAGGCCCGAGACGATCTGTCCGACGGAATTCTGCAGCATCAGGCCGATCACGACCGAGGTGATGCCCAGCGCGGTGAACACCCCGCCGACACGCACGCCCCAGATGACGGACAGGATCACCGTCAGCCCCACCCCGATCAGCGCGAACCGGCCGACGTCGAGGAAGATCGCCGGGAGCCGCTTGCGCCAACTGTCTTCCGGGGCGCCCTCGAACACCGTCGCGTTGAGTCCGGACAACAGCAACACCAGCACCAGGAAGCCGAACACCGTGGTCAGCAACCGGACCGGGACGTCGCCCGCCGGGATCTCCGCGGTCTTGACCAGCAGCAACAGCAGGGCGCCGATAGGCAGCAACCAGTTGCGCAGCACGCCGACCTGGCGCGCCAGCCGGCTACGTTTGCGGGTCAGGATGTGGTGCAACTCGGTGAGCAGAATCAACCCGACCGGAAATCCGATCGCCACACCGATCGCCCAGTAGAACCACGGCGAGTTGAAGCTGTTCATCACCGCTCCGAAAGGCGGTAAATCGCCTGCTCGACGCCGCCGACCGAAATCGTGCCGGCCGGCGTGAATTGGCGTGTGTCGCGCATGGCCTCATACACCTGCGATGCGACGTAGATGCCGGGTTGCGGTGCGCCACTGTTCATCTGGTAGGCGATGCTGACCGCGGCACCCCACATATCGAAGGCAAGGCCCGATTTGCCTACCAGCCCGCTGATCACATTGCCGGTGTTGATGCCGATGCGAAGGCTCAGCAGGTGCCGGCTCTGGCTGTTGAAGCGCTCGATGATCCGCCGCGTCTCGAGAGCGAATTCCACACTGCGATTGATGCTGTCGAGTCGTGGGGTGACCATTCCGCAACTGGCCAAGTAGCCGTTGTGGAAGGTGCGAATTCGCTCCACCCCGAGGGCTTCGGCGGCCGAATCGAACTGGCGGAACAGGTCGTCGACGATGCCGACCAGTTCGTCGCCCGCAACGTCGTTCGAAATTTCGTCCAGGCCAACGATATCGGCGTAGATGATGGCAACGTCTTGATGCTTCTGCGCGATGTTGGCTTCGCCCTCGCGGTACCGCTGAGCCACCGACTCCGGCATCAACGCCAACAGCAGACGGTCGTTTTCCCGCCGCTGCTCGTTGAGTAGCTCTTCCTTGATCGCCAGATTTCGGCTCATCTCATTGAAGGCACCGGTGAGATCGCCGATCTCGTCACGCGACGTGATCGGAATGTTGACCTCGTAATCCCCCGAGCTGATCTTCTCCGCACCCTTTTCCAGGCGACGCAGCGGCCGTACCGCCGCCTGTGCGATGACCATCGCCGCGACCGAGATGACGAAGACCATCGCCGCGACGGCGATCGCGAGCGCTTTGGTGAACCGCCCGATCCGCGCGAACGCATCCGAGTCGTCCCGGGTCGCCAGAATCGACCACTGCAGATCGGAATTGGGGATGTTCAGCGGCGCGTAAGCCTCCAGTTCTTTGTTCCCGGTGTAGTCGGCGCCGGTCGTCACACCGGTTTCACCCCGCTGCGCGGCCTTGAGGCCGGCGCTGCGCACCGGCTGCACCAACGTGGTGCCACCCAGCCGGATGGCCCGATCCACCACGTCGGGCGCGGTGCCGGCCGCGACCACCTCACGCCGGTATTCTTGCGGATTCTCCAGGAAAAGCCTTGAGTCGGAACGCATCAGACCGTCAGGGCCGGCAAGATACGTTTCGGTCGCCGCACCCATGCCCGCGGCTTTCCATTGTTTGTTGGCGGTCATGATGTAGTTGATCTTGGCGATCGGGACCGGCAGCGCCATTACGCCGTCGATTCGTCCGTCCAGGCCGATAGGCGAAACCACCCATGCGGTGGGCGTGTCGAGTTGCGGCTGATACGGCTCGAAATCGGTGATCCAGACGAACTCGATGTCGTTGGAGCGCAGGGCTTTCAAATATGCGTCCCGCAGATTTGATTCGCGATAAGGCCCGGTCAGGATATTTGTGCCGAGGTCGGGCCCCTTGTCCACCGTGTAGACGATGTTGCCATCCATGTCGAACAGCAGCGCGTCCTGGTAGTTGAAGCGGCTGACGATGGAGCGAAGATAGTAATCGAATCGGGAGTTGGCGGCCGACCATGCGCTGCCATCGCCAGGATCACCGGGCGGGTCGGTGTTGGGCTTGGAGGCCGCGGTGTAATTGGCCTGAAGGTATTTCTGTGCGGGGGTTTTCGGCATCAGCGCATTGAGGTCGAGTTCTTCGCCGGTCACCCGCTGAATGGGTTTGATCATTCGGTTTTCGTAGTAGTTGGCCAGCGCCTGCTGTTGCGGACCGGTGATGGTCGCATTGTTCAGCTGATTGAATCCGGCGGTCAGTGCGATGATGGCCTGGTCGATGCTGAATCCGCCGCTGTAGACGATCAGCGAATTGGTCACCTCTCGGAACAAAGCCTCGATCTGCCGCTTCTGTGACTCACGCAACTCGATGAGTCGTTCGGACTCGACCTGCTGCAGGGCGTTGCGCCCGGAGACGGCGCCGATCAGGCCGATGACAGCGACGGACAGGATGCTCGACATCAGCAGCGCGACCAGGATCTTTGACTGAATGCTGATCCGGAAACGTATCCTCGGCAGGAATCGGCGGGCGCGCTTCTTGGCCGGAGCGCTCTGCGTCTCCGGCTCCGATTCTGTTGGCTCACCCGACGTCAATCGGCTTCCCTTCTCGCCACCGGTCTGTCACGGGGTCCCCGATCACGCTGCAGACTAGCTCTCAGACCGGCGGATATCGGCGTTTTGCTCAAAAGCGACGCCGGTGTGTGTCCGAGTAGTCATCGCACGGTGATGCCTATGCTCGGTGACTGACACGCTCCCAATCCACGACGAACCGGCGCGCGGGGTCTGAAGGGTCGACGGCACAAGGGACTTCGAGCCCGACCGCGAGGTAGGGCACGTGGTCTTCGGGTATCGATTGGACGCTGCGGCCGACGATCGGCGTCAGATTCGGGAATTGAAGCTCCATCTCGAGGACGTACTGCGGGGCGTCGAGCAGTTCGGGCATCGCCGTTGCGTCTCTACCCAAGCGTCGCAACGTGTTTCCAGTCGGGGCAAAGGACCTGAGCACACCGTGCGCACGCTGGCCAGAAGCGAGTAGTTGCGCTGCCGACGCCCATTGCCCCGACGCGCCGCCGTGCCGCTGCTTGTGCGCGTTGTACGCCGCAGCCAGGGCTGCCGTATCGGGCGGCTGCGGGAGCGTCGTCCGGCGAACCGGCCCTCCTTTCTGGATTCGAACCTTCTTCATGTCGGCACGGTAACCGGGGCCGACCGGCTACCGAGCCCAACTTTCGGGCAGGGATCTAGTCTCGGTGACATGTCTACGCGGGTCTGCGTGGTCGGCAGCATCAACTGGGATCTGACGCTGAATGTCGGCAGACTGCCCGGTCCCGGCGAGACGGTGCTGGCGTCGTCGCTGGCGTATGCGCCGGGCGGCAAGGGTGGCAATCAGGCGGTGGCGGCGGCCCGTGCCGGCGCGCAGGTGCGCTTTGTCGGAGCGGTCGGAGACGACGCCGCCGCTGACCAGTTGCTGGCTCACCTGCGGTCGGCCGGTGTCGCAGTGGACGGAGTTGTCCGTCACCGTGGGCCCAGCGGAACGGCGGTCATCGTGGTCGATGCGGGCGGTGAGAACACCATCGTGGTGGCTCCCGGCGCCAACTCGGCGTTATCGGTGTCGCCGGTAGGCCTCGTTGATTGCGACGTGATGTTGTGCCAGTTGGAGACTCCGGTACCGACGGCTTTGGCGGCCGCCCGGCACGCCCTGGCGGCCGGGGCGGTCGTCATGGTGAACGCCTCGCCTGCCGGGCAGGACCGTGAGGCGCTGGCCGACTTGGCCGGCGTTGCCGACGTCGTCATCGCCAACGAGCATGAGGCTGGTCAGTGGCCTTGGCGGCCTGAGCATTTCGTCGTCACCATGGGAGCCCGCGGTGTGCGGTATGTCGGTGTCGACGGCGAGTTCGAGATGCCCGCCCCGGACGTGGCGGCGGTGGACACCACGGGAGCGGGCGACGTATTCGCCGGTGTCCTGGCCGCGAGTTGGCCGGCGCGCTCCGGGTCTCCCGACGGCCGGCGGACGGCGTTGCGGCGCGCCTGTGCGGCCGGTGCGTTGGCGACGCTGGTAGCTGGTGCCGGCGATTGCGCGCCGGACTCCGCCGCTATCGACGCCGCGGTTCCGCGGTCGTCATATCGATAAACCAGCCCGGGGCTCGCGCGCCTGCCGCGCGCTCGGCGCACATCAGCCGGGAAGCGCGCCTGCCGCGCGCTCGGCGAAGGCGTCCAGGGCGCGCAGAACTTCGGGCGCGCGCCACGCTCGATTGCGGGTCTGGTCGGTGAACTCGACGATGATTCCGTACCCGGCGAGCGGTTCCACGTACCGGTAGACGTTGGTGATGGGGATTCCCAGTTCGCTGCTGATCAACTGCGCATTGACCACCGGGCGCTTCAGCAGCAGTCCCGCCACACGGTATACGGCCGAGTCGCGGCGGGCTGTGATCTGCGATTCCCAGCCTCCTCGAATCGTTTTCAGGTCGGCAACCAATTGTCGACCGTTGACCACGGCCAGCATCGACGCCATAGACAGTCGCTCAACGATCGGAGCGGGGTCTCCGTCGCGATAGGCCGTCAGTACGTCGAAGTATGAAGTGGTGTCCGTTAACAGTCCGGCTGAGACGGGGACTGTGACCTGACGAGCCAGTCGCTTGTTGCGCAACATCGACTGGATCATCGCGCGGCCGGTGCGCCCGTTGCCGTCGGGGAAAGGGTGGATGGTTTCGAATTGTGCGTGCGCAATCGCGATCTGCGGAACCACCGCTATGTCACCGCGTTTGGCGAACTGGATCAGGTCGTCGATGGCTCGTGGAACTCTGTTCTGGTGCGGTGCAACGAAATCAGCGCCCCGCGGACCGAAGTTGTTTCCGCCGATCCACACCTGCTCCGTACGCCATTTGCCGGCGATATCTGGCTCGCTGGCGTGCATTAGCGCGGCATGCATCGCCAGAATGGCGTCGCCGCTGATCTGGTCCGCCAGGTCGATAGCCGCTTGCATCGCTTTGGTATTCGCAACGATCAATGACGCGTTCGGGCGCTTACTGGTGCCGAGCGTTTCCGCTTCGGCGATAGCGCGCGAGTTGGCGGTGAGATTCTCAATCTTGGAGCTGGCAGCCGATTCCGTGCGCAGCAGCACAGCTGCAAAGGGAGCGATCTCACCACCGAGTTCGGTATCGAACCGCGCGATCTCCTGAGCGGCTTCCTCTGCATCAGCCAGCACACCGGAAGGCAGGCCGACATCCAGGTCGGCGATCTCGGCTGGAATGGCAGCCAGATACTCACCGGATTGACGTAGGGCCGCACGCAGGTCGGACCGCCCGTAGCCAGCCTCGGTCGGCAGCTCCCAGGTCAGCGCCTCGTACTCCACTCTGGTGCCGGAACTCAATGACGACATGGGCTTTTATAATCATTTAGCAACATAACTGATAATAAGCGCGCGCGGTGCTATCAGTTAACCCGACCGCCGAACAATGTTGCCAAGTGTTGCGCGCGGGATGATGCGCCTGCACCGACGATCACACTTCGACCGCCAATACAGCGCGACGCCCACGACATTCACCCCACCGACGCCGGCGGGAACTCAGCCTTCGGGCACCTCACGCTCGATCTCGTCGAGCCATATCCGCGCGGACATGTCCGAGGGCGCGCGCCAGTCCCCGCGCGGTGACAGCGAGCCGCCGTGAGAAACCTTGGGGCCGTTGGGCAATGCAGAACGCTTGAATTGGCTGAACGAGTAGAACCGCTGCACGAAGACCTGAAGCCAGTGCCGGATTTCCGACAGCGAGTAGGTGGGCCGGTTACCTTCGGGGAAGCCGGGCGGCCACTGGCCGCGTTCCGGGTCGCTCCACGCATGCCAGGCCAGGAACGCGATCTTGGACGGCTGGAAGCCGTGCCGCAACACTTGGAACAACGAAAAGTCCTGCAGCGCGTAGGGACCGACTTTGGCCTCACTGCTCTGCAGCTCTTCTTCCTCGCCGGCCGGCACTAGCTCGGGAGTGATTTCGGTGTCCACCACCGACTGCAGCACATCGGTGACGCTCTTCTCGAACTGATCGGTGGAGATGACCCACCGAATCAGGTGCTGGATGAGTGTCTTGGGCACACCGCCGTTGACGTTGTAATGCGACATCTGGTCGCCGACACCGTAGGTCGACCAGCCGAGCGCGAGTTCGGAGAGGTCTCCGGTGCCCAGCACGATGCCGCCGCGCTGGTTGGCCAACCGGAACAGGTAGTCCGTCCGCAGCCCGGCCTGAACATTCTCGAAGGTGACGTCGTACACCTTCTCCCCTCGTGCGAAGGGATGGCCTATCTCGGCGAACATCCGCTTGGCTGTTTCGCGGATGTCGATCTCTTCGAACGTGATACCCAACGCCTCGCCCAGTTTGATGGCGTTGTTCTTGGTGTGGTCGCCGGTGGCGAATCCCGGCAGGGTGAACCCCAGGATGTCGCTGCGCGGCCGGCCCTCCCGGTCCATCGCCTTGGCCGCGACGATCAACGCGTGCGTCGAGTCCAGCCCCCCGGACACGCCGATGATCACCTTCGGATAGTCCAGTGCCCGCAGCCGCTGCTCGAGTCCGGCGACCTGGATGTTGTATGCCTCGTAGCAATCCTGTTCCAGCCGTTCGCGATTGGACGGCACGAACGGGAAGCGTTCGATATTGCGTAGCAAGCCGATGTCGTCAGAAGGCGGGTCGAGGCGAAACTCGACACGGCGGAACGAGTCCGTGGCCGCTCGATGGTGGCGCCGATTGTCGTCGAACGTGCCCATCCGCAACCGCTCAGAGCGCAGCAGTCCCGTGTCGACGTCAGCGACCGAACGGCGCTCCCCCTTGGGAAAGCGCTCCGAGCACGCGAGCTCGGTGCCGTTCTCCCAAATCATGGTCTGCCCGTCCCACGCCAGGTCGGTCGTCGACTCGCCCTCCCCCGCGGCGGCATACACGTAGGCCGCCAGGCACCGTGCGGACGCCGAGCGGGCGAGCAGGCAGCGGTCTTCAGCCCTGCCGATGGTGATCGGGCTGCCGGACAGGTTCGCCAGCACGGTCGCCCCGGCCAGGGCCGCCTCGGCGCTGGGCGGGACCGGCACGAACATGTCTTCGCAGATCTCGACGTGCAACACGAAATCCGGCAGGTCCGAGGCGCTGAACAGCAGATCGGGGCCGAACGGGACGTCGCGGTCCGCGATCCGGATGGTGCCGCGCTCGCCGTCACCCGGTGCGATCTGGCGGTACTCGTAGAACTCCCGGTAGGTGGGCAGGTAGGACTTGGGCACCACGCCGAGCACGACTCCGCGATGAATGACCACCGCGGTGTTGTAGATGCGGTGCAGGTGCCGCAACGGGGCGCCCACGACCAGCACCGGAAGCAGGCCCGCGGACGCGGCCACGACCTCGCCGAGCGCCTCTTCCACGGAATCGAGCAGGGCATTCTGCAACAGGATGTCCTCGATGGAATACCCACACAAGGTGAGTTCCGGGAAGACCGCCAGCGCCACGCCGTCGTCGTGGCATTGGCGGGCCAACCCCAGAACCGACGCCGCGTTAGCCGCCGGGTCGCCGATTGACGTGTGGTGCGTGCACGCGGCAACGCGCACGAACCCGTGCCGGTATGCGGAGTAAAAGCTCATCGCCCTCCATTCTCGCGTTACTGTCGCATTGCCCACCCCGAGGCCGGGTGACGGGGTGCCGACTAGTGCCTAGTCTCGGTGGAGTGGAGTCCCCCGAGCTCATCGCCTTGCTGTCCGGGCGCCGAATTGCGGTGCTCACGGGCGCGGGCCTGTCCACGGATTCGGGCATACCCGATTACCGCGGACCTGACTCCCCGCCCAGCAATCCGATGACGATCCGGCAGTTCACCTCCGACCCGGAGTTTCGGCGGCGATACTGGGCGCGCAACCATCTCGGCTGGCGGCACATGGACAACACGCAGCCCAATGCCGGACACCGGGCACTGGCGACGCTCGAGCGGGCGGGCGTGGTGACCGGGGTGATCACCCAGAATGTCGACCTGCTGCACACCAAGGCCGGCAGCAGCAACGTCGTCAATCTGCACGGCACCTACGCGCAGGTGGCCTGCCTCGACTGCGGCTACCGTATGACTCGCGCCGCGTTGGCCGAACAACTCGAGGCGCTCAATCCCGGATTCATCGAGCGTTCCGAAGCCGTCGGCGGCCTGGCGGTGGCTCCGGATGCCGACGCGGTCGTCGCCGACACCTCCTCGTTCCGCTACCTCGACTGCCCGCGCTGCGGCGGCATGCTCAAGCCGGACATCGTCTACTTCGGCGAGAGCGTCCCCAAAGACATTGTCGATCGGGCTTATTCACTCGTCGATCAGGCGCAGGCGCTGCTGGTGGCCGGCTCCTCGCTGACGGTGTTCTCCGGTTACCGGTTCGTGCGCCACGCCGTCGCCCACAACATTCCCGTCGCGATCGTCAACCGCGGCCGCACCCGCGGCGACGACCTGGCCACCGTCACGGTCGACGGCGGCTGTTCGGAGATGCTGACGCTGCTGGCCGCAGAACTAGCCCTCAGCGCGCCCTTCTGACCTCGGCGATGAACTGGCGTCCCCGGTTGTCCACCACCTGCCAGGAGGACGGCCCGATCAGCCGCGGGTGACCCAGCATGTAGACGGCCTGCCGGGCGTCCTGCTCCCGCTCGATGTTGTCGACACGCATGCCGTGAGATGTTGTCAGAGCCCACATGATTCTCTCCGATTTCGGCTAACTCCGCTGATGCGAAGAGCTTTTCGGAGGCGCCTGTGCGGATCCTCGGCGAATTCTCCACGATCTCTAAAAACGACAGGAGGCGCACAGTGCGCCACGAGCGAGCGCGACTGTAGTCCTCTCGGCCCGAGCTGTCAGAAAGTGCAGGGCATGCTGCGGATCGCGTGGATGAAATTGCCCGGGACGTAGACCGGTTCACCCGCCGCGATCTCCGGCAGCTGGCTGAGCAGTTCGCCGAAGATGGCGCGCAACTGGGCCCGGGCGACGTGGGCGCCGAGGCAGAAGTGTACGCCTCCGCCACCGAAGCCCAGGTGCGGATTCGGGCTGCGGCTCAGGTCGAAACGGCCAGGCTCGTCGAAGGCCTCGGTGTCCCGGTTTCCGGACGCGTAGAACATGACGACCTTGTCCCCCGCCCGAATCTGCTGCCCGCCGAGCTCGAAATCCGTTGCCGCTGTTCGGCGGAAGGTCATCACCGGGGTGGCCCATCGGATGAACTCTTCGACCGCCGTTCCGATGCGGTCCTCGTAACCTGCTTGCAGCCAAGCTCTTTCGCCAGGGAAGTCGGTGAGCGCCTTCAAGGCGTGGCTGGTGGTCTGGCGGGTGGTGTCGTTGCCGGCCACGGCCAGCAGCACGAAAAACGCCGCGACGTCCGCATCGGAAAGCCGGTCGCCGTCGACCTCGGCGTTCACCAGCGCGCTGAACAGATCCTCGCCCGGATTCTCCCGGCGCTGGGCGGCCAACTGGCCGGCGACCTGGTGCAGGTACACCTGGTTCTCGAACACCACCTGCAGCGGTTCGCGGCCGTCGAGGTACTCCGGATCGGCCCAGGACACCAGGGCGTCGGCCGCGTGTGCCACCTGCTGCCGTTCGGACTCCGGGATGCCGACCATGTCCGAGAGCGTCCGGATCGGCAGTTCCTTGGCACAGTATTCGACGAAGTCGACGCCGCTGCCGGCCGCACGCAATTCCTCGACGATGGTCTTCGCGTTGGCCTGGATGGATTGCTCGATACGGCGGACCTGTCGGGGTGTGAACGCGGCGCTGACAAGTTTGCGCAGCTTGGTGTGCCGCGGCGGGTCCATCGCCAAGAAGGACTGGGACGCTTCGAGCAGTTCCTCGGGGATGCTGGCGAACATCACGCCCTTGCCGGACCGGAAGACGTCGTTGTTGCGACTGACCGCGACGATGTCGGCGCGTCGGGTGACCGCCCAATAACCGGGGTCGTCGGGGTCATCCATCAGGGTGTCCTTGACCGGAGAATGCCAGCTCACCGGACGCTCCGCGCGCAGCACCGCGAAGGAGCGTTCCCGATCCTCGGCGGTGGTCGACCAGAACTGCGGTGACGACAGGTCGATGGCGTCGTAGGTGCGGCCGCTCGCATATGTCGCTGTCATGGGCCCGACTCTATGACTAGACATACTGTCTAGTCAATATGTCCCCAGCGCGGCTATGCTGGGCGAATGCCGTCGGTCACCCGCAAACCGCAAGCGCGCCAGGCGCGCCAGCAGCGGCGCGAACAGCTGGAGAGCAGACTGCTCGACGCCACCGAACGGCTGATGAGTGAAGGCGCCAGCTTCACCGAGCTCAGCGTCGATCGGCTGGCCGGTGAGGCCGGGATCTCCCGGGCCAGCTTCTACATCTACTTCGAAGACAAGGGCCACCTGCTCCGACGCCTGGCGGCCGCGGTATTCGACGACCTCGCCGCCGCCGGGGAGCGGTGGTGGTCGGTGGCCGACCAACGCGATCCCGATGACCTCAGGGCGGCGATCGCCGGCATCGTCGCCAGTTACCGCCGCCACCAGCCGGTGTTGGTCGCGCTCAGCGAAATGGCCGGTTATGACGCCGCGACGGCCCAGACTTACCGCGACCTGCTGAGTGCGATCTCGCAGCGGGTGCACCGTGTCATCGACCGCGGCCAGGCCGACGGATCGATTCGGCCGAGCCTCCCGGCCGCCACCACAGCCAGCGCGTTGACCATGATGGTCGAACGGACCTGCCAGCTGGCCCTGCCGGCGCAGCCGCTGGACGACGACGCCGAACTCACCGACACGTTGGTCGAAATTATCTGGGCCGCGTTGTATCTCACGTCGGCGCCGGAAGCCTAGACGGCCACCAGGTCGTCGGCGTGTACCGCAGGCCGGCGCATCTCCCCCGGCAGGTCCGACGTGGAGCGACCCATGATCGTCGTCAACTCAGCAGCGTCGTACGCGACGACGCCGCGCGCCACCACACTGGCGTCCGGGCCGCACAGTTCGACGACGTCGCCGCCGAAGAACTTGCCCGACACCGCGACGATCCCCGCCGGAAGCAGCGAGCGGCGCTGCCCGATAACGGCGCGTACCGCCCCCGCGTCCAGCGACAGCGTGCCGGTGGCCTCGGCGGCGTAGCGCACCCAGAACCGGCGCGCCGACATCCGCTCGGCCCGCGGGGCGAACACGGTGCCCACCGACGCGTCGGTCAGCGCGGTCGCGGCATCGGCGGCCGGTGCCAGCAACACCGGCACCCCGGCATCGGCGGCCAGCAGCGCCGAGGACATCTTCGAGGCCATGCCGCCGGTGCCCAGATGGCTGCTCTGGCCGGCGACCACGCCGTCCAGATCCCCTGGCCCGGTCACCTCCGCGATGAATCTGGCGCCCTTGAACTTTCGCGGATCTGAGTCATAGAGACCGTCGATGTCGGACAGCAGCACCAGCGCGTCCGCGCCGACGAGATGGGCCACCAGTGCCGACAAGCGGTCGTTGTCGCCGAAGCGGATCTCGTTGGTGGCCACCGTGTCGTTCTCGTTCACGATCGCCACCGCGCGCAGTGCACGCAGCCGGTCCAGCGTGCGTTGGGCGTTGTTGTGCTGGACCCTCATTGCGATGTCGTGGGCGGTCAGCAACACCTGACCCACGGTGCGGCCATACCGGGCAAATGCCGCGCTCCACGAGTTCACCAGGGCAACCTGCCCGACGCTGGCCGCGGCCTGCTTGGTGGCCAGATCCTTTGGCTTACGCGGCAATCCGAGCGGCTCCAGCCCCGCGGCGATGGCACCCGAGGAGACGATGACGACGTCGGACCCCGCCTGCATCCGGGTCTCGATGGCGTCGGCGAGTTCGGCCAGCCGGCCGGCGTCGAACATGCCCGACTCGGTGGTGAGCGCGGTGGTTCCGACTTTGACGACGATGCTGCGCGCGGTCCGGATTCTTTCCCGGTAGGGACTGGTCATCGGTTGTCATCACGTTCGCGGCGCTGCCGCCGAGCGGCCTTGCGCTCGGCCGCGCCAATCCGGTCGGAGCGTTCCAGGCGCACGTCGGTACCGCGGCCGGTCAACGGAACCGGGCCACCGGCAGGGGTTTGCGGCTCCCAGTCAAACGTCATCTCACCGATGGTGACCGCGCAGCCGGGACGGGCGCCCAGGCGCAGCAGTTCGTCCTCCACACCGAGTCGGGCCAGCCGGTCGGCGAGGTAGCCGACCGCCTCGTCGTTGTCGAAATTGGTTTGGCCGACCCAACGCTCGGGCCGTGCGCCGGTAACCACGAAGCCGCCCTCACCATCGGGCTGCACGTCGAAACCGCTGTCGTCCACCGGCACCGGGCGGATGACCGGTCGCCGCGGTATCACGGCGGGCCGGGCGGCGTTGTATTCCGACACCATCTGCCATAGTCCGAAGATCAACGGCTGCAAGCCTTCCCGGGTGACCGTCGACACCAGGAACACCGGCCAGCCGCGCTGGGCGATCTCCTCGTGGACGAACTCCGCGAGCTCGCGGGCCTCGGGCACGTCAATCTTGTTGAGTACCACCGCGCGTGGCCGCTCGGCCAGGTCGCCCAGTACGGCATCACCCTGCAGCGTGGGCGTGTAGGCCGCGAGTTCGGCCTCGAGTGCGTCGATGTCGGAGATCGGGTCGCGTCCGGGTTCGGCGGTGGCACAGTCCACCACGTGCACCAGCACCGCGCAGCGCTCGATGTGGCGCAGGAAGTCCAGGCCCAGGCCGCGGCCTTCGGAGGCGCCCGGAATCAGCCCCGGCACGTCGGCGACGGTGAAGGAATGCTCGCCGGCCGACACCACGCCCAGGTTGGGAACCAGCGTGGTGAACGGGTAGTCGGCGATCTTGGGCTTGGCCGCCGAAATCACCGACACCAGCGACGACTTCCCGGCCGAGGGAAACCCGACCAAACCGACGTCGGCGACGGTCTTGAGCTCGAGGGTGAGGTCGCGTTCCTGTCCCGGTTCCCCGAGCAGCGCGAAGCCAGGGGCCTTACGGGCGCGGGATGCCAGCGCTGCGTTGCCCAGACCGCCGCGGCCACCGGCGGCGGCTTCGAAGCGGGTGCCGGCGCCGATCAGGTCGGCCAGCAGCCGGCCGTTCTCATCGAGGACCACGGTGCCGTCGGGAACCTTGACTTCCAGGTCAGCACCGGCGGCGCCGTCCCGGTTGTTGCCCATCCCCTGCTTGCCGGACGGCGCGGTGACGTGCGGGCGGAAATGGAAGTCGAGCAGCGTGTGGACCTGGGGGTCGACGACGAAGACAATGCTGCCGCCGCGGCCGCCATTCCCGCCATCCGGGCCGCCCAGCGGTTTGAATTTCTCGCGGTGGACCGATGCGCAACCGTTGCCGCCGGAACCCGCTCGTGTATGAATGACCACCCGATCGACGAATCGAGGCATCGGGCTTCCCCTTAATTGGCCGCGGACATGCCGTGAGGCACGTCCGCAGCACTCAGTCGGCGCTCTGTCCGGCTGGAACGATGTTGACGGTCTTGCGGCCGCCCTTGACGCCGAACTGGACCGCGCCGGCCGCCTTGGCGAACAGCGTGTCGTCGCCGCCGCGACCGACGTCGACGCCCGGGTGGAACTTGGTGCCGCGCTGACGGACCAGGATCTCGCCGGCCTTGACGACCTGACCGCCGAAGCGCTTGACGCCGAGCCGCTGCGCGGCGGAATCGCGACCGTTGCGCGAGCTGGACGCGCCCTTCTTGTGTGCCATGTCTGCGCCTCCGCTACTTGATGCCGGTGACCTTGACGACCGTCAGCTGCTGACGGTGTCCCTGCCGCTTGTGGTAGCCGGTCTTGTTCTTGAACTTGTGGATACGGATCTTCGGGCCCTTGGTGTGCTCGAGCACCTCGCCGGTGACCGCGACCTTGGCCAGCGCCTGAGCATCGGTGGTGACGTTGGCGCCGTCGACGACCAGAGCGACCGGCAGCGACACGTTCGCGCCCGGCTCCGACTCCAGCTTCTCGACCTTCACCACGTCGCCGACGGCAACCTTGTACTGCTTACCGCCGGTCTTGACGATTGCGTACGTCGCCATCGTTGCTCCTGCCTCTTCTCGTCTGTCTGCGTCACACTCGCGCGCGGGTGAGCCCGGCGCGGGTGGTGGTCTGGGGTGCGGGCTCGGTGCCGGCCCGCTGTCGTCGGTCACATCCATTCGCCTAGACCCTGACGACAACTGTCCAAGGGTACGTGACCAGCACCTACAGGGTCAAACCGGGCTTGCCCTTCTCCTAGAGGTGCTCACTCGGCGTGAATGGGCGGACCGGCCGGACGGCCGGCCGCGCGCCGGCGCCGCGACGGAACGGCCGAAACCTCCGCAATCACCACGGATGGGACCTCGATAGCGGCCTCGGCATCGCTGTCGTCTCTGTCGTCGCCGTCGTCGTCCTCGTCTTCGGTGTCCTCGTCGTCGTCCTCGTCGGTGAGGTCTTCCTCGTCGTCAAGTTCGTCCACGTCTTCGTCGTCGTCCACGTCTTCGTCGTCGTCTTCGTCGTCGTCGAGATCTTCGTCATCGTCGAGATCGTCGGATGCTTCGTCGACGTCCTCGTCCTCGTCGACGTCCTCGTCCTCGTCCTCGTCGACGTCCTCGTCCTCGGTGTCGTCCTCGTCCTCGGTGTCGTCTTCGTCCTCGGCGTCGACATCCTCAAACTCGTCACCCCCCGGCACCGCCAGCAATTCGGCCTGCTCGTCGGTCTCGGCGGTCAATTCCTCATCGGACTCGAGGTCGGTCTCGCCGGTCTCGTCCTCGTCGCGCGACGAGGCGGCCATCGCCTTGAACATCGGGTGCTCACCCGGCGCGTGCACCGGAACCTTGGCCACGACACCGTTGTCGGCCGGCTGTTCGGATCGCGGCTTCTTCGATCGCCTGCTGCGGCGGCCGCCGGACTCGGTCTTGCGTCCCGTCGCCGGCGCTGAGTCGACCGGATCGGCATGCATCACGATTCCGCGGCCGGCGCAATGCGGGCACGATGTCGAGAACGCCTCGATCAGGCCGGTGCCCAGTCGCTTGCGGGTCAGCTGCACGAGTCCCAGCGAGGTCACCTCGGAAACCTGGTGGCGGGTGCGGTCGCGGGCCAGCGCCTCGGTCAGCCGGCGCAGCACCAGGTCGCGGTTGGACTCGAGCACCATGTCAATGAAGTCGATGACCACGATGCCGCCGATGTCGCGCAACCGCAGTTGCCGCACGATCTCCTCGGCCGCCTCGAGGTTGTTCTTGGTGACCGTCTGTTCCAGGTTGCCGCCGGACCCGGTGAACTTGCCGGTGTTGACGTCGACCACCGTCATGGCTTCGGTCCGGTCGATCACCAGCGTCCCACCCGACGGCAGCCACACCTTGCGGTCCATCGCCTTGGCCAGTTGCTCGTCGATGCGGTGCACGGCGAACACATCCGGGCCCGGCTGACCTTCGCCGCCGGCCGGTTCGTACTTCGTAAGCTTCGAAACCAGATCGGGTGCAACGGAATTCACGTACTCGTTGATCGTGGTCCAGGCTTCGTCGCCGGAGACGATCAGCTGGGAGAAGTCCTCGTTGAACAGGTCGCGGATGACCTTGACCAGAACGTCGGGCTCCTCGTACAACGCCACCGCGGCGCCCGCGGCCTTCTTCTTGGTCTCGGCGGCCTTGGCGTCGATCTGGTTCCAGCGTTCCTGCAGCCGGGTGACGTCGCCGCGGATGTCTTCCTCTTTCACGCCTTCGGACGCGGTGCGGATGATCACGCCCGCGTCGGACGGCACCACCTCGCGCAGGATCTCCTTGAGGCGTTGGCGTTCGGTGTCGGGCAGCTTGCGGCTGATGCCGGTCGAGCTTGCGCCGGGCACGTATACCAGGTAGCGCCCGGCCAGCGACACCTGCGTGGTGAGCCGGGCACCCTTATGCCCGACCGGATCCTTGCTGACCTGGACGACGACATAGTCGCCGGGTTTGAGGGCCTGCTCGATCTTGCGGTCGGCCCCACCCAGACCGGCGGCGTCCCAGTTGACTTCGCCGGCATAGAGAACGCCGTTGCGGCCGCGACCGATGTCGACAAACGCGGCTTCCATCGAGGGCAGCACGTTCTGCACGATCCCGAGGTAGATGTTGCCGACCAAGGACGCAGAAGCCGCCGACGTCACGAAGTGCTCGACCACGATGCCGTCCTCCAGAACGGCGATCTGGGTGTAGCGCGCGCCCGGATGCGGCGGTTCGGTGCGCACCCGGTCGCGGACCACCATGACCCGCTCCACGGCTTCGCGCCGCGCCAGGAATTCGGCCTCGGTCAGCACCGGTGGGCGGCGCCGGCCGGCGTCACGACCGTCGCGACGGCGCTGCCGCTTGGCCTCCAGCCTGGTCGAGCCGTCAATCCCCTTGATCTCGCCGGAACCGGAGTCCTCAGCCCCGGACTTGCCGCCGGTGCGCGGCGCGCGCTCGTGCACGACGGTGTTGGGCGGGTCGTCGGGCGACGGACTGTCGTCGTTGTCGTCGCCCGAGCCGGTCTTGCGGCGCCGGCGCCGGCGACGACGGCGGGTCGCGCCTTCGCCCGAACCGTTGTCCTCGTCGCCGTTGTCGGTGTCATCGGCCTCGTCGTCGGAATCCTGGCCTTCGGCCGACTCATCGCCTTGATCGACCGTGTCGCCTGGCTGGTTGTCGCCCTCGGCGCCGTTCTGTTCACCGCGACCGCGACCGCGGCCCCGGCGCCCGCGGCGACGGCGCTTGTTGGCGGGACGGTCCGACTGGTCATCGTCATCGTCCGCGCCGGCTTGTGTGTCGGAGTCATCGCCGTAGTCGGAATCCTCGGCCGCACTCTCATCGCCGGCTTCGTCGTCGGTCTCGACGCGCTCGGGCAGCGGCTGCGGCGCGACGAACAGCGGCATGTAGTGCGGGCGCTCGACCAGCTCCTGGGTCTCGCGAAGCTCCCGGATCTCGACCGTTTCCAGCATCAGCCGGGATTCGGGTTCGGCCGGCGGCCCGGCTTCGGCGACGGCCGTGGAGTCGGCGTCGGTCTCCGGCGCGTCCGGCTGGGCCGCCAGCAGATCGCGTACCCGAACCGCGTCGACGTGATCGACGCTGGAGTGGGCACTGCGGATCCGCCCGTCGAGGGCGGCCAGGGCATCCAGCACCCGCCTGCTGGTGGTTCCCAGCGTCCGCGCGAGCGAATGCACCCTCAAGCGGTCGGGCAGGTCCTCCCGCTCGGTCGGCTCGTTTGCTGAGTCTGAAGTTGGGGCATCGTCTACCACGTATTCTCCTCAAGCCCCCGGGCGCGTCGTCCTATCGACGCGGCCACTCGAGGGCTTCGCTATGGGTCCGGGCCACTTCTCCCGGACTTGTGATGGTCTCGCCCCGAGCAGCTCATGACGAGCCCACTCGGTGCCGTACTGAATGACGGCCCGACATGCTGCGCCGCACCGCGGACTGGCGATGGTCGCGCTTGCCCAAGTCTTCATTCGGGCGTCCGACGCCAGATCGACGACGTTCACCCGGAGTCAGTATCCCACATCACTTCAGGGGATCACGCTCCCCTTCGAGCAGGCCCGATCAGATGCCGGGAAACCAGAGCTCGATCTCGCGCTGGGCCGATTCGGCGGAGTCGGACCCGTGCACCAGGTTGAACTGGGTTTCCAGGCCGAAATCGCCGCGGATGGTTCCGGGGGTGGCCTTTTCCACCGGGTCGGTGCCGCCGGCGAGTTGCCGGAAGGCGGCAATCGCGCGGGTTCCGACCACCACGGCCGCCACCACCGGTCCCGAGGTGATGAACTCCAGCAGCGATCCGAAGAAGGGCTTGCCGTCGTGCTCGGCGTAATGGCGGCGGGCCAGGTCCTCCCCGACGGTCCGGAGCTCCAGCGCCGCGATGGTGAGGCCCTTGCGTTCGATGCGGCTGAGTATCTCGCCAATCAACTGGCGCTCGACGCCGTCGGGCTTGATCAATACGAGGGTCCGTTCGGTCACGGTGCACAGAGTAGAGGGCGGGGAATCGATACCCAAGCCGGCACCAGCAACGAGCCTGCGGTGAAGGCCTCGACGCTGCGCTGAGCGCTACCGCGAGCGCGGTGAACCCGCCCTGGCCAACGGTTCGGCGCGCACCGTCAGGACGGCGGCGGCGCCCAGCGCTCCTGGCGCCGCCGGACCTCGGCGCGCAGATAGGCGATCAGCCCCCACACCGCGGTGAACAACACGCCCATGAATCCGACGGCCGGGTACAGCAGGAAGCCGGCAACCAGCAGCAGCTGTGCGCCCAGGTTCACCCAGATCGCCCACGGCCGGCGCTGCAATCCGGTCAACGCGACGAGCAGCAGGGCGAATCCGACCAGGTACCCCAGCGATGCGCCGCTGAGTCCGCCCCCGACGACGCCCACCACCGGTATCGCCAGCAGCACCACGATCACCTCGAGGATGAGGGTGCCGGCCATCACCCCAGCGAAGCTCTTCCAGGGGTCGGGCGGCGGGGCTGCCTGTTCGGTCATTGCGGATCACGACCGAACAACGTCCGGGCGGCACCGGCGGTGACGACCGAGCCGGTGATGACAATCCCTGTGCCGGAATACATTTCATCCTCCTGGTCGGCCGCGTCGACCAAAGCCGTCGCGGCGTCGATGGCGTCGCGCAGGTTGTCGGCAGGGATCACCCGGTCGGGCCCGAACCGCTGCTCGGCCGCCAGGGCCAGCGTCTCGACATCCAGAGCCCGGGGCGAGCCGTTGTGGGTGACGACGACGGAGTCGAAGACCGGTTCCAGCGCCGCGAGGATGCCGTCCACATCCTTATCGGCCAGCACGGCTACCACCCCCACCAACGTCCGAAAGTCGAACTCGTCGGCCAGCGTCTGCGCCAGCGCAGCCGCCCCGGCGGGGTTGTGGGCGGCGTCGATGAACACCGTCGGGGCGCTGCGCATCCGCTCCAGCCGTCCGGGACTGGTGACCGCGGCGAAACCGGCCCGCACCGCCTCCACATCCAATTGCCGTTGGGCGCCCGCGCCGAAGAACGCTTCCACCGCGGCCAGCGCCAGTACCGCGTTGTGCGCCTGATGCTCGCCGTGCAGCGGCAGATAGATGTCCGGATACACCCCGCCGAGACCCTGCAGTTGCAGCAGCTGTCCGCCGATGGCCACCTGCCGGTCCAGCACCGCGAACTCGGAGTCCTGCCGGGCGACCGCGGCGTCGACACGCACCGTCTGGGCGAGCAACACGTCCATCACCTCCGGAGACTGTCGCCCGATCACCGCGACGGTGTCCGGCGCCCCCTGCGGCGCCCGGGTGATGATGCCCGACTTCTCCTTGGCGATCCCGGCGATGTCGGAACCCAGGTAGTCGACGTGGTCAACGCTGATCGGGGTGATGACGGCCACCGGTGCGTTCAGCACGTTAGTGGCGTCCCAGCTGCCACCCATGCCCACCTCGACCACCGCGACGTCGACGGGCGCATCGGCGAACGCCGCGAACGCCATCGCGGTGAGCACCTCGAACTTGCTCATCGCAGGGCCTCCACCGGCCTGCGACTGCTGATCGACCATCTGCACGAACGGTTCGATCTCCCGGTAGACCTCGACATACCGCGCCGGTGTGATCGGCAAACCGTCGATCGAGATGCGCTCGACCGCAGACTGCAGGTGCGGGCTGGTGGTTCGGCCGGTGCGCTGCGAAAGCGCGGTGACCAGCGCATCGACCATCCGCGCGACCGACGTCTTGCCGTTGGTGCCGGCGATGTGGATCGACGGGTAGCTGAGTTGCGGCGACCCGAGCAGGTCCATCAGAGCGCTGATCCGGGTCAGGCTGGGCTCGATGCGGCTTTCCGGCCATCGCTGGTCCAGCAGATGTTCGACCTGCAGCAGAGCCGCGATCTCGTCCGGGGTGGGAGCCAACCGGGTGCTCGACTCCCAGTCCTGCGGTTCCGGGTTCATTACAGGACTGCCAATTTGGCGGTGATCCGGTCGGTTTCTTCCTGAGCCACCTGCTGGCGGGCGCGGATCTTGTCGACGACGGCTTCGGGCGCTTTGGCCAGGAAGTCGGCGTTGCCGAGTTTGGCCGCGGTGGACGCCAGTTCCTTTTGCGCTGCCGCCAGGTCCTTTTCCAGACGCCGGCGCTCGGCGGCGACGTCGATGGTGCCCGAGGTGTCGAGCTCGACGACGACCGTGGCGGCGCTCAGCCTGACCTCCAGTGACGCCGACGCACGGAAATCGTCGCCCGGTGCGGTGAGCCAGGCCAGGGACGTCACGGCATGGACCTGATTGCTCAGGTCGGCGTCGTCGACGCCGACCAACCGGGCCGGCACCTTCTGCCGGTCGGCCAGGCCCTGATCGCTGCGGAACCTGCGCACTTCGGTCACCAGCTTCTGCATATCGGTGATCCGTTGCGCCGCAACCGAATCCAACACGATGCCGGACGGCTCGGGCCAGTCGGCGATCACCAGCGACTCCTGGCCGGTGAGCGCCTGCCACAGCGCTTCGGTGACGAACGGGATCACCGGGTGCAGCAGCCGCAGCAACGTGTCCAGGCCGGCGGCCAGCACCGCGGTGGTATGCGAAAGACCTTGCGCGAGCTGTGTTTTGGCCAGCTCTACATACCAGTCGCAGAATTCGTCCCAGGCGAAGTGGTAGAGCGCTTCGCAGGCGCGGCTGAACTCGTAGCTGTCGAAGGCCGCATCGACTTCGGCGCGGACCTCTTCCAGCCGGCCGAGCACCCAGCGGTCGGCGTCGGTCAATTGCTGCAACGGGGGTAGCGGGGCCAGAGCAGCGCCGTTCATCAGCGCATACCTGGTGGCGTTGAACAGTTTGGTGCCGAAGTTGCGCGACGCCCGCACGGCGTCCTCGCCGATGGCCAGATCGCCGCCCGGACTGGCGCCACGGGCCAGGGTGAACCGCAGGGCGTCGGCCCCGAACTTGTCCATCCAGTCCAGTGGGTCGATGACGTTGCCCTTCGACTTGCTCATCTTGCGGCCGAACTCGTCGCGGATCAGTCCGTGCAGGAACACGTCGGTGAACGGCACCTGCGGGCCGCGGCTACCGTCGAGCGTGATGGCGTCGTCACCGCCCACATAGGTGCCGAACATCATCATCCGCGCCACCCAGAAGAACAGGATGTCGTAGCCGGTGACCAGAACGCTTGTCGGATAGAACTTTTCCAGCGCGGGGGTCTTCGACGGCCAGCCCAGGGTGGAGAACGGCCACAACGCCGAGGAGAACCAGGTATCCAGTACGTCGCTGTCCTGCTCCCAGCCCTCCGGCGGCGTGTCGTCGGGACCGACGCACACCATCTCGCCGTTGGGCCCGTACCAGATCGGGATGCGGTGACCCCACCACAGCTGGCGCGAGATGCACCAGTCGTGCATGTCGTCCACCCAGGCGAACCACCGCGGTTCCAGGCTGGCCGGGTGAATCACCGTGTCGCCGTTGCGAACCGCGTCACCGGCAGCCTTGGCCATCGACTCCACCCGGACCCACCATTGCAGGGACAGGCGCGGTTCGATCGGCTCCCCGCTGCGCTCGGAGTGCCCGACGCTGTGCAGGTAGGGCCGCTTCTCCTCGACGACACGGCCCTGGGCGGCAAGCGCTTCGCGAACCTTGACGCGAGCCTCGAACCGGTCCATCCCGTCGAATTCCGTCCCGGTGCCGGCGATCCGGCCTTTGGTGTCCATGATCGAGGGCATCGGCAGCTGATGGCGCATCCCGATCTCGAAGTCGTTGGGATCATGAGCGGGTGTGACTTTGACTGCGCCGGTACCGAATTCGGGGTCGACGTGCTCGTCGGCGACGACGATCATCTCGCGATCGACGAACGGGTGCGGCAGCCGGGTGCCGACCAGATGGCGGTAACGGTCGTCGTCGGGGTGGACCGCGATGGCGGTATCGCCCAACATGGTCTCCACCCGGGTCGTGGCGACCACGATGTGAGGCTGGGAGTCGTCGAGCGAGCCGTACCGGAACGACACCAGCTCGCCTTCGACGTCCTGGTAGTTGACCTCGAGGTCGGAGATCGCCGTCTCCAGCACCGGCGACCAGTTGACCAGTCGCTCGGCCTGATAGATCAGGCCGTCGTCATAGAGGCGCTTGAAGATCGTCCGCACGGCACGCGACAGCCCCTCGTCCATGGTGAAGCGGTCCCGGCTCCAGTCCACGCCGTCGCCGAGTCGGCGCATCTGGCCACCGATCGCGCCGCCGGACTCACGCTTCCAGTCCCACACCTTCTCGACGAACAGCTCGCGGCCGAAGTCCTCTTTGGTCTTGCCGTCGACCGCCAGCTGCTTCTCCACCACGCTCTGGGTGGCGATGCCGGCGTGGTCCATCCCCGGCTGCCACAACACCTCGTAGCCCTGCATGCGCTTACGCCGGGTCAGCGCATCCATCATGGTGTGTTCCAGGGCATGGCCCATGTGCAGGCTGCCGGTCACGTTCGGCGGCGGGAGCACGATGCAGTACGCGGGCTTGGTGCTGTGCGGGTCCGCGGTGAAGTAGCCGGCATCTACCCACTTCTGGTAGATGGCGCCCTCCATCGCGGCCGGATCCCAGGACTTGGGCAGCTGGTCTTCGGCAGGGCGGGGGCTGGCGGTCACCGGTCAATTCTAGGAACCGCCCGCCGCCGCCGTGTAAGGGCCTGAAACCGCAGGTGGAGCGGATTGGCCGATTACGGGATGGTGAGCACCTGCCCCGGGTAAATCAAATCGGGATTCGGGATTGCGCTGGCGTCGGCGATGATCTGGTACTTGCTGCCGTCGCCGTAGAACCGCTCCGCGATCGCCCACAAGGTGTCGCCGGACTCGACCGTGTAGGTGCGTGCGGCGGGGGGCTCGGGCTCGGCCGGCGGCGCTTCGGGTGCCGGTTCGGCCGGCTCGGCCTGCTCGGCGACGGCGTTCTCGACGGGAGCGGGCTCGCCCTGGGATTTGCCTTTGTCGTCGAGGTCGTCTGCGGCCCCTTGCGCGCTGGGATTTGGCGGGGGCGGGGCGTCGGTTTCGGTCTTGGTGGACCAGGCCGGCCCGTCGGCCGCGTACAACACCAGGTTGCGGTCGTCCTGCAGGACGAGTTGCACCTGCTTCTTACCCTTGGTGTCGCTGTGCCACACCGGCTTGTCGGCGGTGTAGAGCACGAAATTTCCGTCGGTCTGCACCTCGGCGCGCACCACGTCCTGACCGTTGGTGGCGGTCGCCCAGATCGGCTTACCCCACACGGCCAGCACCAGGTTGCCGTCGTCCTGCAGGGTCAGGGTGTAGGCGCCGTTGTTGGAGACCAGCGACTCTCCCTTTACCAGCTTCTGCCCTTCGGTGAGCCTGTCTGACATGCGTTTTCCTCTCCATACTCTTACGGGACCTCGAAAAATCCGATCGCACCGCGACCGAAACAGACTTTGCGCTCAGCGCAATCTTGTTGTGCCGCCTGTTATTTCTTGCCGCCGAGCAGGCCGCCGAGAATATCGCCGAGGCCACCGCCCTTGTTGCCCAGCACACTGCCCAGAATGCCGCCCAGTGACTTGTCGTTGCCACCGCCGAGGATGCTGCCCAGGATGTCGCCCAGTCCGCCGCCTGAGCTGCGTTGCTGTGGGGTGGGGGCCTCGGCCGGGGCGCCGGAATTGAGTTGTTTTCCGATGTACGCCAACACAATCGGCAGCACGATGGGCAACAACTGTTTGAGCAGTTCACTGTTGCCGGCGCCGCCCCCGGCCAGGGCGGTAGCGACTTCGTTGGTGTCCTTGCCGCCGAAGAGCGTCGCGACCGCCTGGTGCCCGTCCTGTTCGTCGACGTGGTCGACGCCGCCGCCGGCGTCGAGCAGCCCACGCGCGGCATGGCCACTGGCGGCGTCCTCGATCTTGCTGGCGTGCTCGGGATCCTGCGAATTATGTTGCAGCCCACTGAGCAACACCGGCACCAAGGTGTGCACCGCTTTGTCGACTTCGCCCTGTTCTGCCCCGAGCTTCGACGCGATGTCCGAGGTGGGAATCTGCGCGTAAAGATCGTCGAGACCGGCCATCGTGTCCACCTTCGTCGCTGGGATAGGAGGCGAGCAGCTACGACACTAGACGCACCCCATCCGGATCAACACCCTTTGATCAGGCGGATTTCAACTCACACGTCAATTTAACCGTTCGGTTCGCAACTCGATACCCGCGTGTGGGAACCGGGCCAGCAGCGCGTCACCCATGGCCGCGGCCGGCGTCAGCACCCCGTGCAGATCGGAGAGCTTGTCACGGTCTTTGGCCAGCGCCAGGCCGCACTCCCCCAACATCACCGAGGTGGCCTTGTAACCGGGGTCGCCCCGCTGCTCCATGCGCGCCACGTAGCGGGCGCCGGAGGTCGTGGTGGTGTACGTCTCGACCTTGTAGAAGCCGCGCTCGCGGGCCTTGGCGCTCGGCCCGGTACCCGGCTTCGGAGCCACCCGTTCCACCAGTTTCCGCGGGAGCAGCCGGAAGTAGCGGCTGCCCAGTCCGAACACCGCGTTGCTCAATCCGGTGACGACGGCGGCCGCCACCGGCGCGACGGGTGAAGAACCGAGGTTGACCGACTCGCTGTAGCGGAAGTTGCGGCCGTAGGCCCAGTCGAGCAGGGCGTTGCTGCGCCGCACGATCCGGGTGTTGTACGGCGCCATCACGAATCCGGCGGTCCACAGCTCGCGCAGTTCCGGTGCGAGCTGTCCGCCGCGACGCAATGGGAGATCGGGCTGCGGGCCCAGCTCGGGCTCGGCACCGCGGTCGGTGGTCAGCGTGTACGGGTCGCTGAGCTGATTGCGCACCTCGGGGTCACTCGAGGCGAGCCGCAGGATCTCGGTCATCGACGCGAACGTGCCGCCGGACAACCCGCCGCGGAAAGAGCGGACCACGAAGTTCGTCTCACCAAGCTCGCCCGCACCGTCGTCGCGTGCGGCACGAAACAGTGCGTAGACCGTCAGGTCCGACGGGACGGAGTCGAATCCGCAGGCGTGCACGATCCGGGCGCCGGTGTCGGCGGCCTGCTTGTGGTAGAGGTCGATGCTCTCGCGCACGAAGTTGGCCTCACCGGTCAGGTCGGCGTAATCGGTGCCGGCCGCAGCGCACGCGGCCACCAGGGGCAGGCCGTAGCGGGTGTAAGGACCCACAGTGGTGATGACGACCTGGGTGCGGGCGGCCATCTCCTTGAGCGACGACTCGGAAGTGGCGTCGGCGGAGATCAGGGGCCAGTCCTGAGCGGCGGGTCCCAACGTCTTGCGGACCGCGTCCAGGCGCTCCGTCGACCGCCCGGCCAGGGCGATGCGCGCGTCTCCCCCGGCCCGGGCGAGATACTCGGCGGTCAGCTTGCCCACGAAGCCCGTTGCCCCGTAGACGATGATGTCGAATTCGCGTGGCGTCTCGGTCACCCGACCGACGCTACCCTGGCCGCCGCCGGGCCTCGTCGGGCAGCCGGTCCTTGAACAGACCCCGCCGCCCGACTATTTTCCGCGGAATGACGCAACGAATTGTTGTCGTCGGAGCGGGCATCGCCGGGTTGGCCAGCGCAGTGGCGTTGCGGCGGCGTGGTTACGACGTGAGCATCGTCGAGCAGCGCACCGACACCACGCCCGGTGCGGCCATCAGCATCTGGCCCAACGCGCTGGCGGCCCTGGACGAACTGGGGCTTGGTGATGAGGTGCGCGACGCGGGCGCCCGCGTCGCGACCGGTGCGTTGCGCTGGCGGGACGGTTCCTGGCTGCGCCGTCCCGCGACCGAGTCCCTGATCAGTGCACTCGGGGAGCCGTTGGTGGTGCTGCGGCGTTCGGCACTGCGCAACATACTGACCGCCGCAGCAGCTGACATCAGCGTCGAATACGGGTTGGCAGCCTCGAAATTGGAGCCCAGCGGCGACGGAATCCGGATCGAATTGTCAGACGGGGCGGTGCGCTGCGCGGACGCGGTGATCGGCGCCGACGGCATCGGTTCGATGGTGGCTCGCCACCTCAACGGTCCACTGCGCTATCGCTATGCCGGTTACACCGCGTGGCGCGGCATAGCTGCTTGTGGGATGGATCCCGACCTCGCCGGAGCAACGCTTGGTCCCGGGGTGGAGACCGGCCACATCCCGTGCGGGCCTGACCTGACGTATTGGTACACCACCGAACGCGCCCCAGAGGGGCGGTCGGCCACCGATGCTGACCTGCCCTACCTTCGAGCCAAGCTGGCCGGCTGGCCGGAACCGGTTCCCGACGTGCTGGCTGCGACAACTCCCGACGATCTGTTGCGCAACGACCTCTACGACCGCGAGCCGGCCCGTCGTTGGGCCCGCGGGCCGGTGGTCGTCGTCGGGGACGCGGCGCACCCGATGCGCCCGCATCTCGGGCAGGGTGGCTGCCAGGGTTTGGAGGACGCTGCGATCTTGGGGGCGTTCGTCGAACGTGTCGCGGACCTGCCGGCGGCCTTCGCCGCCTTCGCCGACTTCCGCCGGTCGCGGACCTCAGCTGTAGTGCGTGAGTCCGCGATGCTCGGCCGGGTCATCAACCTGCGTCCCGCATTCCTCAGCGCCGCGCTGAGCCGCACCAGCGCGCTCATCCCGGACGCCGCGTTCACCCGGCACCTGGCGTCGGTGGCCGGCCGCCCGGCGTTCGTGCTGCCGACCGTCGGCGATGCCAACCGGGCATGAGACGACGAATGCCGGGCCCGAAGGCCCGGCATTCGCTTGAAGCGTTAGCGGGTGTGGTGCTGCTCAGCTGATCAGCCGCGGCGGCCGCAGACCGGCCACGCGCCGATGCCCTGCGAATGCAGCACGTTCTCGGCCACACGGATCTGCTCCTCACGGCTGGCGCTGGCCGCCGAGCCGCTGCCGCCGTTGGCACGCCAGGTGCCCGCCGTGAATTGCAGGCCACCGGAGTAGCCGTTGCCGGTGCTGATCGCCCAGTTGCCACCGGACTCGCACTGCGCGATCGCGTCCCAGTTCACGCTGTACGCCTTGACCGGGGCGGGCGCGGGCACCTCGTTCACCGGCGGGGCGTCAGGCGCCGGCAGGTTCGGGTCGAAGCCAGCGGGCTCCGGTGCCGGCGGCGCGTCGGCCGGAGGGGCGTCGGGGGCCGGCGGCGCGTCAGGCGCCGGCAGGTTCGGGTCGAACCCCACCAATTCCGGGGCCGGCGGCGCGTCAGGAGCCGGCTGGCCTGGGTCGAAGCCGGGAGCGACGTTGGGGTCCACGCCCTGGACATCCGCATGAGCGATGCCGGTGGTCGGCACGGTCACGAGGGTTCCGGTAATCGCGGCGACAATGAGCGTCTTGCGGACGTTCTTCAACACTGTTCCTTTCGTTGCGCGCGCGCTGAAGCCAGCCCGCCGCAGCGGGTTGGTGTTGCTTGGTGCGTCAATGACGCTGAGATGCTTCAGGGCGTGCCGTCTCGTTTCGGCACGACAGCGAAGGGCCTGATTGCCCGGCGCGGCCGCTGGCCGACGCCCGTGGGGCGGCACCGGTATTCAGCGCCGTCTCCCACATCCGCTCACACGCGGGTCCGTGGATTCAATTTTCGTGGTTACTAATTTGTGCCCATTTTCGGGCTAAGAGGACCGTACGATAACGATTTGGATTCGTCACCTCGACAGAATGGGTATACCGGACCGATAACGAACCGGTCACGCCCACTCACCCCCGCGGTCCGCGCAGGTCAGACGACTGTTACAGGCTGCCCGCAATCCGTTGCCACATTTGCGCTTTCGTGAGCCTAATCACGCATATATTGTGAGCTGCGCCACCGAATTTCGTTATCTGACGCACGACCAACAACGCGAGCGGATAACAGTGCGGCGTGACATGGCACACAATTCGCCGCCCTGCAAATCGGCGTCACAAATTGAAAATTGTGCCCGATCGCACAAATTCCTGGAAACAATGCCCGGCCGCGCGAGAGGCGGCGGCACGAAGGAAAGGTCTTAACGGCCCGGACGAACCGGTGTCCGCAGATCGTCAACCGCGTTGACGTTCGTCAGCGCCACGGAGTCGGTCAGCACGATCTGCTGCGAGTCCGAGGCGTCGATGAGGTCGCTCATCTTGCGCGCCCCGGCCGCCACCAGCGCATCGATGCGGTCGGCCAGATCCGTGCGGTACACCGCGGCCAGGTAGTGACTGCGGCCGTCCCACGGCATCACCACCTCGGCGTTGGTCTCGACGGCGAGGCGGAACAGCTCGTCGATCAAATCGGCTGTGAGCGAAGGCATGTCGACAGCGGCGACGAACGCGTAGCGTGCGCCGGCCGCCGCTGCGGCCCGCAGCCCCCGTCCGGTCGCCGGCAACGGACCCAGCCCGCGCACCTCGTCGCGCAGGATGGGAACCGACAGCGCGGGCAGTGGCTGGCCCGGCGCGGCCATCACGTAAACCGGCGAACAGCGTTGCGACACAACGTCAACCACCCGTTCCACCATCGTGCCCGACCCGTCGGGAAGCGGCAGGGTGGCCTTGTCTCGGCCCATCCGGCGCGATTCGCCGCCGGCGACGACGACGCCGGCCAGTGAAACGTCTTCAGCCACTTACGCTGCCCCTCAGTCCACGGTCCAGGTATCACGCCCGCGCAGCAGTGACTGCAGCGCGGTTTCATCCGATGGGATCGAATTCTGGGCGGACTCTACCTGCGAGCGAGCGGCGTCATCGTAGGTGGGTCGGCTGATGTCGCGGAAGATGCCCATCACCATGTGATCGAGGTTCTGGTCCGACAACCGCGACAACGCGAACGCGTATGCGGAATCGTCGCCGTGGGCGTCGTGCACCACGATCTCCTCTTGGGCCACATCGGCCGTCTTGGCCACGTCGAGACCGAAGCCCGACTTCACCACGCAGTACTCGCCGTTTGCGCCGAACACGATCGGTTCCCCATGGCGGACTTTGATCACCCGTTCTTCGGAGCCCTCCTTACGCAGCGCGTCGAAGGAGCCGTCGTTGAAGATCGGGCAGTCCTGCATGATCTCGACCAGTGCGGCACCGCGATGCTGGGCCGCGGCCCGCAGCACCTCCGTCAGTCCGGCGCGATCCGAATCCAGCGCGCGCCCCACGAACGTCGCCTCGGCCCCGAGCGCCAGCGAGACCGGGTTGAACGGGTGGTCCAGCGAACCCATCGGCGTCGACTTGGTGATCTTGCCCACCTCTGAGGTCGGCGAGTACTGGCCTTTGGTGAGTCCGTAGATGCGGTTGTTGAACAGCAGGATGGTGATGTTGACGTTGCGGCGCAGCGTGTGGATCAGGTGGTTTCCGCCGATGGACAAGGCGTCACCGTCGCCGGTAACCACCCAGACGGACAGGTCCTCGCGGGCCAGGGCCAGGCCGGTGGCGATGGCCGGCGCACGGCCGTGGATCGAGTGGAATCCGTAGGTCTCCAGGTAGTAGGGGAACCGGCTGGAACAGCCGATACCGCTGATGAAGACGATGTTCTCGCGGCGCAGCCCGAGTTCGGGCAGGAAGTTGCGGATGGTGTTGAGGATGACGTAGTCACCACATCCCGGGCACCAGCGCACCTCCTGGTCGCTGGTGAAGTCCTTGCCCTTTTGTGGCTGGTCTTCATCAGACAGCCTGGGGACCCCGTCGTTCTTGTTCACTTTGGGAGTTACTCCCAGGTCGGTGCCGATCAGGCTGGTCATGAGCGCCGCGTCCTCCTCATCGCTTCGCATCGGACCATCATGCGCTGACCCCCGCTTCGACGTGGGCCGCCGACAATCTGGCGATTATGGTCTTGTCCTGCTCGAGTTCGTTCAACCTGCCGGCCAGCGCTGCCCGAATGAATCGTCCGATCTCGTCGGCTAGGAACGAGACACCCTTGACTTTGGTGACCGACTTGACGTCGACCAAGTACTTGGCGCGCAACAACATCGCCAGCTGGCCCATGTTCATCTCCGGGCACACCACTTTCGGGTAGCGGTGCAACACATCGCCCAGATTGGCGGGGAACGGGTTGAGGTAGCGCAGGTGGGCGTGTGCCACCTTGGTGCCACGGCGGCGCGCGCGCCGGCAGGCCTCGCCGATCGGACCGTACGAACTTCCCCAGCCGAGCAGCAGCAGCTCGGCATCACCGGTCGGGTCGTCGACTTCGAGGTCCGGGACGCTGATGCCGTCGATCTTGGCCTTGCGTATCCGGACCATCAGGTCGTGGTTGGTGGGGTCGTAGGAGATGTCGCCGGATCCGTTGGCCGCTTCCAGCCCACCGATGCGGTGCTCGAGGCCCGGGGTGCCGGGCACCGCGAACTGCCTGGCCAGCGTGTCCCGGTGCCGGGCGTAGGGCTCGAAGGGTTCACCCGGTTTGGCGAAAATGTGCTTGATCGGCTTGAGCGAATTCACGTCCGGGATGCGCCACGGCTCGGAGCCGTTGGCGATGGCGCCGTCGGACAGCAGGATCACCGGGGTGTGGTACGACACCGCGATCCGAACCGCCTCCAGGGCCGTGTCGAAGCAGTCGGAGGGAGAGCGCGGCGCCAGCACCGCGACCGGCGACTCCCCGTTTCGGCCGAACAGCGCCTGCAACAGATCGGCCTGCTCGGTCTTGGTCGGCAGACCGGTGGACGGTCCGCCACGCTGGACGTCGATGACGATCAGCGGGAGCTCGGTCATCACGGCCAGACCCATCGCTTCGGACTTCAGCGAGATACCGGGACCCGATGTGCTGGTGACGCCGAGCGCACCGCCGTAGGAGGCGCCGATGGCGGCGCAGATGCCGCCGATCTCGTCCTCCGCCTGGAACGTGATGACGTTGAAGTTCTTGTGTTTGGACAGCTCGTGCAGGATGTCCGAGGCCGGGGTGATCGGGTAGCTGCCCAGCACCACCTGCTTGCTGGCGAGTTGGCCGGCCGCGACGATGCCGTAGGCCAGCGCGGTGTTGCCGGAGATCTGCCGGTATTCGCCGGCCGGCAACGACGCCTTGGACACCTCGTAGGTGGTGCCGAACGCCTCGGTGGTTTCGCCGTAGTTCCAACCCGCTTTCAGCGCCAGCACATTGGCCTCGGCGATGTCGGGCTTGCGGGCAAACTTCTCCCTGATGAAGGTCTCGCTGGTGCGGATCGGCCGCCCGTACATCCACGACAGCAGACCGAGGGCGAACATGTTCTTGGCGCGCTGGCCGTCTTTCTTGGTAGCCCCGATCGCTTCGACGGCCCCGAGGGTGAGCGTGGTCATCGGCACCGCGTGCACGACGTATTCCTCGAGTTCGTCGGACTCCAACGGGTTGGTCACGTAGCCGACTTTGGTGAGATTGCGCTTGGTGAACTCGTCGGAGTTCGCGATCACCATTCCGCCGCGCGGCAGGTCCCCGATATTGGCCTTCAGCGCAGCGGGGTTCATGGCCACCAGGACGTCGGGCCGGTCCCCTGCGGTCAGGATGTCATAGTCGGCGATCTGGATCTGGAAAGACGAGACGCCGGGCAAGGTCCCTGCGGGAGCACGGATCTCGGCGGGGTAGTTCGGCTGGGTGGCCAGGTCGTTGCCGAAAAGCGCCGCCTCCGAAGTGAATCGGTCGCCGGTCAGCTGCATGCCGTCGCCGGAGTCTCCCGCGAATCGGATGACAACATTTTCCAGGCGCTGCCGACCGGACCCGTTCTGAGACTCTTCCCCGGCGCCGTTGCCGTTCGGATTCACGTCTCCGCCTTCCAACTTGCATATCCGGACAGGCACTCCGCTGCAGCTCCAGATTACGCGCGCCGGAGTGCCGTCTCCGCTGTCACGATTGATGTCACTGGAAGTACCAATTATGACACTTCTCTAAGGGTGTACAGCCGTCCTCTTAAACTTGTTACCGGCGAGTATGCAGGTAAAAGCCGATGTCAGGCTGGCGCCGGCCGGGGACAGCATCGCAACTGTGGTATTGGTCACTTTATCGGCGTGGCGGCATCCAGCCCCGTTTTCGGTACCAAAAGCGGCGCGTTTCTTCGATGGCCCCTCGCCGCGACACCGCGTCGCCGGGGCACCCGTTTCGTCCGCGGTCATCGACTTCGCAGACTGATCTTCTGCCGGTCAGGCGCTTTTGTCGCGACGCTCCGAGCGGGACGGCTTGCGCGGCACGATCGTCGGCAGCACGTTGTCCTGGACGGTCTCCTTGGTGACGACCACCTTGGCGACGTCGTCGCGACTCGGGATGTCATACATCACCGGCAGCAGGACTTCCTCCATGATGGCGCGCAGACCACGGGCACCGGTGCCGCGGTGGATCGCCTGGTCGGCGATCGCTTCGAGCGCGTCGTCGGCGAACTCGAGCTCCACCCCGTCCATCTCGAACAGCCTGGTGTACTGCTTGACCAGAGCGTTCTTCGGCTCCGAAAGGATCTTGACCAACGATTCCTTGTCGAGGTTGGTGACCGAGGCGACCACCGGGAGGCGCCCGATGAACTCGGGGATCAGGCCGAACTTGATCAGGTCCTCGGGCATCACTTCGGCGAAGTGGTCGGTGGTGTCGATCTCGGCCTTGGAGCGCACCTCGGCGCCGAAGCCCAGACCCCGCTTGCCGACGCGCTCGTAGATGATCTTCTCCAGGCCCGCGAACGCGCCCGCCACGATGAACAGCACGTTGGTGGTGTCGATCTGGATGAACTCCTGGTGCGGGTGCTTGCGACCACCCTGCGGGGGAACCGAGGCCTGGGTGCCTTCCAGGATCTTCAGCAGCGCCTGTTGAACGCCCTCACCGGAGACATCGCGGGTAATCGACGGGTTCTCGCTCTTGCGGGCGATCTTGTCGACCTCGTCGATGTAGATGATGCCGGTCTCGGCGCGCTTGACGTCGTAGTCGGCGGCCTGGATGAGCTTGAGCAGGATGTTCTCGACGTCCTCACCGACATAGCCGGCCTCAGTCAGCGCGGTGGCGTCGGCGATCGCGAACGGCACATTGAGCATCTTGGCCAGCGTCTGGGCCAGATAGGTTTTGCCGCAGCCGGTGGGACCGAGCATCAGAATGTTGGACTTGGTCAGCTCGACCGGCTCGTACCGGGAGTCCCGGCCCTTCTCGCCGGCCTGGATGCGCTTGTAGTGGTTGTAGACCGCGACAGCCAGCGTGCGCTTGGCGGTGTCCTGCCCGATGACGTAGCCCTCCAGGAAGTCCCGGATTTCGATGGGCTTGGGCAGCTCGTCGAGCTTCACATCGTCGGCGTCAGCGAGCTCTTCTTCGATGATCTCGTTACACAGGTCGATGCACTCGTCGCAGATGTACACCCCGGGGCCCGCGATGAGTTTCTTGACCTGCTTCTGGCTCTTCCCGCAGAACGAGCACTTCAGCAAGTCACCGCCGTCTCCGATGCGCGCCATGATGCCTCAGGGCCTACTTCCTGTGTCGCCGTTCGTCTTGCCTGCCGCGTGTATCCCACGACGCTACCCGTTTGTCACGGCCTGTCGCGACCGATAACGCCGAATAGCTTCCTTGGTATTTGCTGGTGCTCACTGCGATGGGTAGTTCTCGTTGTGAATGCAACATATCCTCCGGCGGCGTCCGCAACTGGCCGAGACGCGCAATACGTGTCTCTGGCGTGTCGCGGTCGTTACGCCAATGACGCTGCCACGGCACCAACCCTACCGTGGCCCCGGCCCGCGAGCAGACGCAAAATCGCCCCGGATCTTGCGCTCCGGGGCGATTTTGCGTCTGTTGAGCGGTCAGGCGTTCTGCGCGGAGAGCTTCCGGTACTCGAGAACCGTGTCGATGATGCCGTAGTCCTTGGCGTCTTCGGCGGTCAGGATCTTGTCCCGGTCGGTGTCCTTGCGGATCGTCGCCGCGTCCTTGCCGGTATGACGGGCCAGGGTGCTCTCCATCAAGGTGCGCATCCGCTCGATCTCCGCGGCCTGGATCTCAAGGTCGGAGAACTGCCCCTGGATCACCCCTGACAGGGACGGCTGGTGGATCAGCACGCGCGCGTTGGGCAGTGCCATCCGCTTGCCCGGGGTTCCGGCGGCCAGCAGCACCGCGGCCGCCGAGGCGGCCTGACCCAGGCACACCGTCTGAATGTCGGCGCGCACGTACTGCATGGTGTCGTAGATGGCCATCAGCGAAGTGAAGCCACCACCCGGGGAGTTGATGTACATGGTGATGTCGCGGTCGGGGTCCAGGGACTCCAGCACCAGCAGTTGGGCCATGATGTCGTTCGCCGACGCGTCGTCGACCTGGACACCGAGGAAGATGATGCGTTCCTCGAACAGCTTGTTGTACGGGTTGGATTCCTTGACGCCGAAGCTGGAGTGCTCGATGAACGACGGCAGGATGTAGCGCGCCTGCGGCTGGGTCTGCGGGTTCAGAGGGTTCACTGGGCTTCTCCGTTGCTGATGTGGGCGGCGCGAGTGATGATGTGGTCGACGAAGCCGTACTCCAGGGCTTCGGGGGCGGTGAACCAGCGGTCGCGGTCGGAGTCGGCCTCGATGCGCTCGATGGACTGGCCGGTGAACTCGGCGTTAAGCCGGAACATCTCTTTCTTGATGACGGCAAATTGCTCGGCCTGGATGGCGATGTCGGCCGCGCTACCCGTGACGCCGCCCAACGGCTGGTGCATCAGGATGCGGGCGTGCGGCAGCGCGTAGCGCTTGCCCTTGGTGCCGGCCGCCAACAGGAACTCCCCCATCGAGGCGGCCATACCCATCGCGTAGGTGGCGATGTCGCAGGGCGCGAGCACCATGGTGTCGTAGATCGCCATCCCGGCGCTGATCGAGCCACCGGGCGAGTTGATGTAGAGGTTGATGTCCTTGTCGCTGTCCTCGGCGGCGAGCAGCAGAATCTGCGCGCACAACCGGTTGGCGACCTCGTCGTTCACCTCCGACCCCAGGAAGATGATGCGCTCGGAGAGCAAGCGCTCATAGACGGAGTCCGTGAGGTTCAGACCCACCGAGTTCCCACGCATGTCAGTCACGACCGGGTTACCTGCTTTCTCATATCGCTTGTTGCACCGACACTAACCAACCGGACCCGCCCTTTGACCCCCTGAAACGGGCGCGTTCGCTCACAGCGTCATGCGGTGGGTTCATCGGCGGTGTCGGCCTGCTCTGATCCGAGGTCTGCTTCGTCAGCCTCGTCGACCTCGTCGAGCTCCTCGACCTCGTCGACCTCGTCGACCTCGTCGACCTCGTCACCGTGGTCATGGTCATGGTCATGGTCATGGTCATGGTCGTGCTCGTGGTCGTGGTCCGCGTGCCGCTTACCGAAGAACTCACTGGTGTCGATGGGATTGCCGTCGGTGTCGGTGACCGTGGCCTTCTCGATCACCGCCGCGACGGCCAGACCACGCCGCACGTCGGCGAACATGGCGGCGAGCTGGTTGTTCTCCTGCAGGTAGGCGAACAGCTGCTGCGGCTCGATGCCGTACTGCCGCGACGTCAGCACCAGTCGCTCGGTGAGGTCTTCCTGCCCGACCTGGACATCGAGCTGGTCGGCGATGGCGTCGAGCAGCAGCTGGCGCTTGACGTTGTTCTCGGCGGCGGCGCGGGCTTCGGCGTCGAACTCCGCGCGCGAGGACCCCTGCTGTTCGAGCACCTCGTTGAACTTGGCCTGGTCCTGGTTCAGCCCGCCCATCGCGGCCTGCAGCGTCTCCTCGATCTGCGAGCGCACGATGGCGTCCGGCACTGGGACGTCGACCTGCTCGAGCAGGGCGTCCAGGGCGGCATTGCGGATCTGGTCGGCCTGCTGAGCGCGCTTGGTCTTGCGCACCTGCTCGCCGAGGCTTTCGCGCAGCTCGTCAATGGTGTCGAACTCGCTGGCGAGCTGAGCGAACTCATCGTCGGGCTCGGGCAGTTCCCGTTCCTTGATCGACTTGACCGTGACGGTGACGTCAGCTTCCTGCCCGGCATGTTCGCCGGTCGCCAGCGTGGCGGTGAACACCTTGGACTCGTCGACGGCCAGCCCGACGAGGGCGTCATCGAGGCCCGCGATCAACCGACCGGAACCCACCTCGTGCGACAGCCCCTCGGCGGCCGCGTTGGGCACGTCCTCGCCGTCGACGGTCGCCGACAGGTCGATCGAGACGAAGTCGCCCGTCTGCACGGGACGGTCCACTCCGGTCAGGGTGCCGAAGCGCGCGCGCAATGACTCGAGTTCGGCGTTCACCTCGTCGTCGCTGACCTCGACCGGCTCGACGGAGACACTCAGCGCGTCCAGGTCGGGGATCTCCAGCTTGGGGCGGACGTCGACTTCGGCGAAGAACTGCAGCTCCTGCCCGTATTCCTTATGGGTCACCTGGATGTTGGGCCGACCGATCGGCTGCACGTCGGACTCGGTGAGCGCCTGGCCGTAGCGGCTGGGCACCGCGTCCTCGATCACCTGGTCGAGCAGGGCCTCGCGGCCGAACCGCGCCTCGAGCAGCCGGGCCGGCGCCTTTCCCGGGCGGAACCCGGGCAGCCGAACCTGCTTGGCGAGCTCCTTGTAGGCCCGCTGAAAATCGGGTTCCAGCTCGGGGAACGGCACCTCCACGTTGATGCGAACCCGGGTAGGGCTCAACTGCGTCACGGTGCTCTTCACGGCGTGCTCCTCGGTATGTCGTTTCTGCGTACGGCGGTGCGCCTGGCGGCCTGGTCGGGGTGACAGGATTTGAACCTGCGGCCTTCCGCTCCCAAAGCGGATGCGCTACCAAGCTGCGCTACACCCCGCGCTGACCACGCGATCCTACGGCCCGGCAGGGCCGGGCCCGCAGAGACCTCCGGGGACCTGACACCTCACGGAGCGGTTACGTGACTGCGTCGATTAGATTTGAACTCCGCCACCACGTACAGTCTCGGTCGACTAATACTTGCGGGCGTAGCTCAATGGTAGAGCCCTAGTCTTCCAAACTAGCTACGCGGGTTCGATTCCCGTCGCCCGCTCTGAGCTAATGATTTTGTTCGACAGAAAGGCGCCATGAGCGACCTTGAGAGCGCGATCATTCATGGCTCATGCGCGCCCGGCTTCATCGGGGTACGCGACGCGTTCGAGCGCAATTTCACCCTGCGCCATGAGGCAGGCGCGGCGGTCGCCGTCTGGGTCGACGGAAATCTCGTCGTCAATTTGTGGGGCGGCCATGCCGACGCCGCCGGCCGGCGACCCTGGCGAGAAGACACCCTGACCACGGTGCTGTCCGGCACCAAGGGGCTGACGTCCACCTGCATCCACCAGCTCGCCGACCGCGGCGAACTGGATCTGCATGCTCCGATTTCCCGGTACTGGCCCGAATTCGGCCAGGCCGGCAAGGAAGACATCACGCTGGCCATGGTGATGAGCCACCGCTCCGGTGTGATCGGCCCGCGCACCCGGGTGACCACCGAGCAACTCTGCGACTGGGACTACGTCTGCGGTCAGTTGGAGATCGCCGAGCCCTGGTGGAAGCCGGGCACCGCGCAGGGCTACCACATGACCACCTTCGGCTTCATCCTCGGCGAGGTGTTCCGCCGCGTGACGGGCCGCACCATCGGCCAGTATCTGCGGACCGAGATCGCGCAGCCGATCGGCGCCGAGATTCACATCGGGTTGACGCCGGCCGAGCAACTGCGCTGCGCCGAGCGGGTGAACAAGCCGACCGGCCGTCAGCTGCTGGCCGAACTGCAGGCCCCGAGTGACCCGACCAGCCTCGACGACCACCCCAAAGCCGGGATGTCGATCTCGATGGGGTTCCTGGCCGACGACGACCTGGACACCGAGAACCTGCACCTGTGGCGCCAGCTGGAATTCCCCGGCACCAACGCCCAGGTCTCCGCGCTGGGGATGGCGACGTTCTACAACGCGCTCGCCCAGGAGAAGCTACTCAGCCGCGAGCACATGGATCTGGTGCGGGTGTGCCAGGGCGGTTTCGAGCCTGATCTGGTGCTGGGTCCGCGCGTGGCCGACCACGGCTGGGGGCTGGGCTACATGCTCAATCAGCGGTGCATCAACGGGCCGAACCCGCAAATGTTCGGCCACGGGGGGCTGGGCGGTTCTTTTGCTTTCGTCGACCTCGAGCACCGGATCGGCTACGGGTACGTGTCCAACCGCTTCGACGCCAGCAAGGCCAACGCCGACCCGCGCAGTGTCGCCTTGAGCAACGAGGTGTACCGCGCGCTAGGGGTCACTGTCGACTGACCCACCCGAGAAGCACCCTGCCGCGCGATGTCGGCAGGGTGTGCTCGGCTACGGCTTACGGTCGGTTCAGCGCGGGCCGCCAGGGCCGCCCGGTCCGGGCCCACCCGGACCCCCTGGTCCGCCCGGCCCGCCTTGGCCGGGCCCGCCCGGTCCGCCGGGGTTGCCCGGGGCGCCGAGGCCAGGGCCACCGGGTCCCGGATGAGGATTGGGGCCGGCCCCACGCCAGTTGTCATGGCAGTTGACGTTGTCCCAGTTGTTGCCCCAGACCGGGTCCCAGAAATCACCCGGGCACCACTGCGGCAGTGGGCCGGGTTGCGCCTGCGCGCCCGTCGCGAGCCCGAGACCATACATGCCCAGACCCGCGGTCAGCGCGAAAGTGGTTGCAGCTAAACGTAATGAAGTTTTCATGCGTCCACGGTTACGCGTTGAACCTGTAGTCAAGCTGAAGATCTACTTCGCGCCGGAAGTGAATCTCTGGGCGGTCGTCAGGACTGACACGTCGGACACCAGAACACATTTCGCCCCTCGAGGACCGCTGTCCGCACCGTTTCGCCGCATATCCGGCATGGATCACCGGCGCGCCGGTACACGTAGGTGCGAGGACGGCCGGGCGCGTACGACGGCGCGCCGTGGTCGTGTTCGGGACGCACGACGACGATCTTGCCGCGCCGCAGTCCAACCTTCATCAGGGCCACCAGATCCGTCCAGGCGCCCGCGAATTCCGCCTCGGAGATCTTCTGGCCGGGCCGGTAGGGGTCGATGTGGTGACGGAACAGCAGCTCGCTGCGATAGACGTTGCCGACCCCGGCCATCACACTCTGATCCATCAGAAGAGCCCCAATTGGTCTGCGAGACTTGGAGATTCGCGCCCAAGGCCAGGCCGGGTCGGCGTCAGCGCGCAACGGGTCGGGCCCCAGCCGGGCGAGCACATCGTCCACCTGGGCGGCGTCGATCACTTCGCACACCGTCGCACCGCGAAGGTCGGTACCGTACTGGGCGCCGATCAGGCGCATCCGGACCTGCCCGACCGGCTGCGGATCCGGCTCACCCTCGGGCCGTTCCCACTCGGTGAAGGCCCCGTAAAGCCCTAGATGCACATGCACCACCGGGCCGTGGGCGTAGTGGTGAAAGAGGTGCTTGCCCCAGGCGCTGGCGCGCCGTAGCACCGCGCCGTCGACCATCGCCGCATCGGTGAAGCGGCCCTGCGGACTCGAGACCGCCACCGGGCCACCGGCGAAGCGCTTGTGATGTAACCGGGCCAGCCGGTGCAGCGTGTGACCTTCTGGCACGGGCTCTCAGTCCTGCGCGCCGGGCACCGGCGGCGCTTGGTGGGTACGTTCGTATTCGGCCAGTATGTCGATACGACGCTGGTGGCGTTCGGCTTTCGACCACGGCGTGGCCAGGAAGGCATCGACGATGGCCAGCGCCTCGTCGAGGGTGTGCATGCGGCCGCCGATCCCGATCAGCTGAGCGTTGTTGTGTTCGCGGGCCAGCGCGGCGGTCTGCACGCTCCACGCCAGCGCGCACCGCGCACCGGGCACCTTGTTGGCCGCGATCTGTTCGCCATTGCCCGAGCCGCCAAGCACGATGCCCAGACTGTCCGGGTCGGCGACGGTCCGCTGCGCCGCGGCGATGCAGAACGCGGGGTAATCGTCCTCGGCGTCGTAGGTGAAGGCGCCGCAGTCGATCGGCTCGTGTCCGGTGTTCGTCAGATGCTCGATGATCTGTTGCTTGAGCTCAAAGCCGGCGTGATCGGCACCCAGGTAGACGCGCATGGGAGGACATTGTGCACGAACGCGGCTGGCAGCACCGCAGGTGCCCTGCGCCGAAAGTGAACCATGCGACGCAACCGCGGCGGCCTGAATCCAAGGGCGTGTCGCGTCGCACGGTTCACAGTCGAGCCGCTAGTCGAACTGCGGAGGCTCCGTCCGGGTCCGCTTGAGCTCGAAGAAGTGCGGGTAGGACGCGAACGTCACCGACGCGTCCCACAGCTTGCCGGCTTCCTCACCGCGCGGGATCTTCGAAATCACGGGCCCGAAGAACGCCACGCCGTTGACGTGGATGGTCGGCGTGCCGACATCGGGTCCCACCGCGTCCATCCCGGCGTGGTGGCTTTTGCGCAACGCCTCGTCGTACTCGGTGCTGGTGGCGGCCTCGGCGAGCTCGGCGGGCAGGCCGGCATCGGCCAGCGCCAGTTTGACCACCTCGTCGAGATCTTTATTCCCTTCGTTGTGGATCCGGGTGCCCATGGCGGTGTACAGCGGGTCGAGGACCTTGGCGCCGTGGGCCTGCTCGGCGGCGATCGCCACCCGCACCGGCCCCCATGCCCTGGCCATCGCCTCCTTGTACTGCTCGGGCAGGTCTTCCCGGTTCTCGTTGAGCACCGCCAGGCTCATCACGTGGAAGTTGACCTCGATGTCGCGGACCTTCTCCACCTCGAGGATCCAGCGCGAGGTGATCCAGCACCATGGACACAGCGGGTCGAACCAGAAATCGGCTCGGTCTTTCGAGGGGGCGTTCTCCGGCATTTCTGCGGTCCTCTCCTAGAAGGTGGGACGGGACGGTCCGCTCAGACACAACCGTAGCCGCGCTTCGACTGTTCCCGCCGCGCTGAGCGGGCCCACGTGCCGGCCGATATGTTGGAGCACGTGGCTCTTCCCAACCTCACCCGGGATCAGGCGGTCGAACGCGCCGCACTGATCACCGTGCACAGCTACCAGATCAACCTCGATGTCACCGACGGGTCGGGAGCGCCGGGCGAGCGCACCTTCCGCTCCACCACGACGGTGGTGTTCGACGCGCTCGCCGGTGCCGACACGGTCATCGACCTCGCCGCGGACACCGTCCACAGCGCCAGCCTCAACGGGCAGGATCTCGACGTCTCCGGCTACGACGAATCGACCGGCATTGCGCTGCGGGGATTGGCCGACCGCAACGTCGTCGTGGTCGAGGCCGACTGCCGCTACTCGAACACCGGGGAAGGGCTACACCGCTTCGTCGACCCGGTCGACGACGAGACGTACCTGTACTCGCAGTTCGAAACCGCCGATGCCAAGCGGATGTTCGCCTGCTTCGACCAGCCCGACCTCAAGGCCACGTTCGACCTCACGGTAACCGCGCCCGCCCACTGGAAGGTGGTGTCCAACGGGGCAACCGTCAGCGCCGAGAACGGCGTTCACACCTTCGCCACCACGCCGCGGATGAGCACCTACCTGGTGGCGCTCATCGCCGGTCCGTACGCCGTCTGGAACGACACCTACAGCGACGAACACGGCGAGATCCCGCTGGGCATCTACTGCCGGTCCTCGCTGGCGCCGCACATGGACGCCGAGCGGTTGTTCACCGAAACCAAGCAGGGATTTGCCTTCTACCACAACAATTTCGGCATGCCCTATGCGTTCGGCAAATACGATCAGCTGTTCGTTCCCGAATTCAACGCCGGCGCAATGGAAAACGCCGGCGCGGTGACGTTCCTCGAGGACTACGTGTTCCGCAGCAAGGTCACCCGCGCCTCCTATGAGCGGCGCGCCGAGACGGTGCTGCACGAGATGGCCCACATGTGGTTCGGCGACCTGGTCACCATGACGTGGTGGGATGACTTGTGGCTCAACGAATCTTTCGCCACCTTCGCCTCGGTGTTGTGCCAGGCCGAGTCGACCGAATACACCGACGCGTGGACGACGTTCGCGACCGTGGAGAAGTCGTGGGCCTACCGGCAGGACCAGATGCCCTCCACCCACCCGATCGCCGCGGACATCCCCGATCTGCAGGCGGTCGAGGTGAACTTCGACGGAATCACTTACGCCAAGGGCGCTTCGGTGCTCAAGCAGCTCGTCGCCTATGTGGGGCTCGATCATTTCCTGGCCGGACTGCGCGATTACTTCCGTGCCCACGCCTTCGGTAACGCCACGTTCAGCGACCTGCTCTCGGCGCTGGAGAAGGCGTCTGGGCGCGATCTGTCGAACTGGGGTCAGCAGTGGCTGAAAACCACTGGCCTGAACACTTTGCGCGCCGATTTCGACGTCGACGAGGACGGGAAATTCGCCCGGTTTGCGGTGACGCAGAGCGGCGCCGCGCCAGGCAAAGGCGAGACCAGGGTGCACCGGGTTGCCGTCGGAATCTACGACGACAACGGCTCGGGCAAGTTGGTGCGGGTGCACCGCCACGAGCTCGACGTCGACGGCGCCACCACCGAAGTTCCTGAGCTTATTGGTGTTTCGCGCGGAAAGCTGATCCTGGTCAATGACGACGACCTGACCTACTGCTCGCTGCGGCTGGACCCCGAGTCGCTGCAGACCGCCCTGGACCGCATCGCCGACATCGCCGAGCCGCTGCCACGCTCGCTGGCGTGGTCGGCGGCCTGGGAGATGACCCGGGAGGCCGAACTTCAAGCCCGCGACTTCGTGGCACTGGTTTCAGGCGGCATCCAGGCCGAAACCGCCGTCACCGTGCTGCAGCGGCTGCTCATGCAGGCGCAGACGGCGGTCGGGTCCTACGCCGAGCCGGGCTGGGCACGAGAACACGGCTGGCCGCAGTTCGCCGACCGCCTGCTGGAACTGGCGCGCGGCGCCGAGCCCGGCTCCGACCACCAGCTCGCCTTCGTCAACGCCTTGTGCACGTCGGTGTTGTCGCCGCGACATGTGGAGGTTTTGGCGGCCCTGCTCGACGGAGATCCGGCCGGGCAGGGTCTGCCGGGCCTGGACGTCGATGCCGACCTGCGCTGGCGGGTGGTGATCGCCCTGGCGACCGCCGGCGCCATCGACGCCGACGGTGCTGAGTCGCCGCGCATCGACGCCGAGGCGCAACAGGACCGGACGGCCGCCGGGAAGCGGCACGCGGCTCAAGCGTCGGCCGCGCGGCCGCAGCTGGAAGTCAAGGAGCAGGCGTTCACGACGGTGGTCGAGGACGACACCCTGGCCAACGCGCTGGGACGGGCCATCATCGGAGGCATCGGCGCACCGGGCCAGGGTGAGCTGCTCAAGCCGTTCACCGCGCGCTACTTCGCGGCGATCCGGGGTGTCTGGGAGCGGCGGTCCAGCGAAGTCGCGCAATCGGTGGTGATCGGCCTGTACCCGTATTGGGACATCAGCGAAGAGGCGATCGAGGCCGCCGACTCGTTCCTGGCCGACCCCGACGTGCCGCCGTCACTGCGCCGGCTGGTGCTGGAGGGGCAGGCCGCGGTGAAGCGCTCGCTGCGCGCCCGTCAGTTCGACAGTCAGCAATAGCCACCGTCGCGCAGACCGGCGTCCAGCTCGAGCCGATTCGGCCTACGAAACATGTACTCGCGCAACAATTCCCACCCATAGGCTCGGAGCATGCCGGTATAGCCCAGTGCGGCCCACTGCGCACAGTGCCGTTCCTCGTGATGCAGCAGCCGGTCCAGCTGCGGTGTCCTGGGCGACTGGATGATCTCGCGCAGCCGCTGGGCGGGGTCGGCCACCCGAGGGCTGTTGACCATGAAGATGTCGCCCCAGGTGGTGCCGCCACGCTGGCTGAACAGCCGCTGAGTCCAGTTGCCGCCCACGCCCATCAGGATGCCGTTCGGGGTGGCGACCAATCGGCCGCCATTGCGGTGCACGAACTTGACGTCGCGGTCGTAGCTCCAGCTGTTGGCCAGCTGACGGTCCATGATCCGCATCGCCTCGGCAGCTGAGTACGGCGTTTCGGGGAAGTCGCCCTCCCATGTCTGGGTGCCGTAGTCGGTGCCCGCGTTGAGGACGTAGGTCAGCAGCACCGCCATCCGCGCGTCGGCCCCACTTGCTTCCGGCGGGATCAGGAAGTACGACTTGCCGCGCCGGTCGATGATCTCCTGACACCCCTGCAACAGCTGCAGCGAGAAGGCGAGCCCCGTCTTGGCGACGTCGACTACGACTTCAGGGCCGACCGACCGGCGCGCGGCGTTGTCGAGCCAGATGCGCACGTATCCCGTCGGAGGCGTCCCCGTCAGCAGGTCCGCCTGACGCAGCGCACGCTCGTACCGATTCACGCGGCGGCCAAACCCGCGTCGAGCGTGAACTCAGTGCGAAAATCCACGCGGCAAATTCATACGGTCATTGCAACAACATGGATCTTAGGAGTTGCAATGCCAAGTGGTTACCCGCATCCGCCGGCG
>NZ_LQOY01000208.1 GCF_002101675.1 Mycobacterium gordonae
ATGGCCCCGTCATGGATATGACCGTGGCGGTATCACCGCTGGTCACACCCACTTTCATCTACCTCTCCTAGAGATAAGAATCGGTTCTGGCCCGCCACGCCGCCACCGCGCAGCACTGTTTTTCCGCCGTCTGGCAAGGATGCGGGACCCTGCACGCCGGCCCCGGAGTGACACTGACCGCCTACCTGCCCGTCAACGGCGTGGTGCCGGACCTGTCACCACCACCGCCCGCGCCGGCGCACTGGCAACTGGACCTGACCGGTCCCACCTTCACCCTGCCCGGCCGCGACCGCTACCACCTGTTCCAAGGTGCTGTCGAACAGGCCGTCCACATCGGCCGCTGGGACAACACGACGTCCTTCGCCGCCCAGTCACCGCATTTCATGTGGCCGGCCGATCACACCTGGTGTGTGGCCACCGAGATCGACGACGACTCCACGATCATCGGCGGCACCGCGGCGTTGATCTCCGAGCTGTGCGCCTCCGCAGCGATCGAGGTCCTGCCGATCGCTCCCGATGCGCCCTTCGACGACATCCTCAACCCCTGACGACTCGACTCACCCGTCGATGGCCGCAACACCCACGCTCATCGTCACCATGCCGTGCAGGACGACGTAGAGCAACCACAGAGCTATCACCGTGGCGGCGATCAACCCGCTGAGCCAGGGGAACCTGCGTGCGTCGTTCATCGTAATCCTTTGCCTCGTAGTACACATCGGTCGGAAAACACCATCGGGTGCCTTCCCGCGCGGTTACCGGCGCTGCGTCTCGACCCGCTGGATCGAGGCGGGTGCATGGGCCGGCGTGCGATCCTCACCGCAGCGGTGAGGTCTGGCTCACCGGTGGCCACGTCGGACGGCGAGCACTGCACCGCCGCGCGGTGCACATCGTGGATGCTGATGGCGCGCTGCGATCCGTCGCGGTACCAGCTACAGCACCACGGCGCACCGCCGTGGGTTGGGCAGCCCTGTCGGTACCGCGCTGCGGCTGCCAGCAACGACGATGGCGCGCTAGCGGCCAGCGCTAATGCGGCACTGCGGTGCGTGTCGTCGCGCCACGCTGCGCCGACATGTTCGCCGCAATCACTGAGGACAAACGCTAAATCGTCAATCTCGCTATCACTCAACGTGTTACGCGGATTACGGGTGGGGGGCCGGTCAGCGTCGCTGACCTCGACGACCACCGCCGGGCGGCCATCGAACCCTTCCGGGGTGAACCTCAGTCTGCGGTTGCCGACGGAGTTCAACGTCTGGCCGCGCGGGTAGATGAGTGCTCCGGCTGGTTGTTCGGTGTCCAGCAGCCACCGCAGTCCGATCAGCAGCAGCGGCAGATGCGCCGTGGCCTCCGCAGGTGGGCCGGTGTGCGGGCGGGTCATGGTTGCCGTCGGTAGGCCGCAGTGAATACCTCGGGCTTGCAGGGCCAGGCCGCCCCGCCGGAGAGCTGCACGACGTAGTCGCCGAGGTCGGCGCGCACATCACCGATCGGCGTCGGGATCAGAAGATAGCCCGGTTCGTCGGCGCCGGTGGCCGGGTTGACCCCAGCCGGAAAGCAGCACCGGTCAGCAAGTCCCAGCCATTCGACGATGGTCGCTGCCGACGCCGAGGTCAATTGGAGCGCTTGGGCTTCGACGGTCGCGATATACCTGTCAGGCTTGATGGTCTCTGCCTCGACGAGTGGGCCCGGGCCGGCACCGGCGTCAGCGGTTGTCTCTGTTTTATCGTTCACGACATCCCTCCGTGTTGATCGAAATCCCTGCCGCGACAACACAGCTACGCGCACCGGCTGGCCCGCAGACGTGCCTCGCAGGCATCGGCCATGTCGTCAGTTCGTTCTCACCAGCGCCGATGCAGCTGAAAACCAGCGTCAATACCACAACCACCAGGGCGTCGACTGCGACGATCCACATGGCCTCTCCCGCAACAGCAGTAGATGTGGCCGGATCGCGTGCATCGGCGCAGACGCGGGTGCTCATCGCCGCTGTCCCTGCTGTGCTGGTGGCCGAGCATTTTGTGTCAGCTCCCAGTGGGCCAGCCGGCCCGGCTGGTCATGAACGCGGCGTACTGCGCCGTGGCGTTGCAGGATCAGTAGCGCCCGGTAGACCTCTTCGGCAACTACCGGCCGCACCCGGTCGCCGGCTCTTTGGCTCAGCGCGCTACGCGCCGCGCTGGTCGTCATCGGCTCGCATGTGCCGGCCAGGACCTCGATCAGTTCTGCGCGCAGCTGTGCCGCGTTCATCGTCCTCCTGCTTCTTTTGCGCGCCGGTGGCGCGCGACTACCCATTCCCACGGTGTTTGTGGTTTGACCTGTGGTACAACGCTTTTGAGTAGGGTGTCTATGGCGTGGTCGTAGCGGCGCACAAATTCGGGCCAGTCCGGTAGTTCGGTGGCGATGCCGGCGGTGCCGCGGTGCAGCAGCCGTGCGTGGCCGACGTTCTGAGGGAGCAGCCTGCGGTAGTCCAGACTCGGGCCTAGGTGCGAGGACAGTGTTTTGGCGCCGCTGGCCTGATCGAAGGATTCTTGGCGGCGGGTGGTTTCGCGGGACCATTGTTCGGCGCGTTGCAGCATCTCCATTTCATCAGCGCCGTACATGATCAGTGCCGCGGGGAACGTGGCGCGCAGCTCCCGGGCATAGGCGCTGCCGTAGACGGTGTCGAACTGGCAGGAGGCCTGCACCGAGAGCAGTAGGTTGACTCCGAGGCCGCGGCCTTCCGAGACGTGTCGGCGCAGTGCGGGCATGGGGGCGACGTTGGCGGCCTCGTCGACGGTGATCAAAAGCCGGTGCAGCATCTCTTTGCGGGTAGTTTTGCCGCGCCAGCGGCGCACCAGGTGCTCGAGCAAGGTGACGGCGGCGCCGGCGATCGCGCCTTCAGCGGGGGCGAGGATGAACAGCGTGGCATCAGGCTGGTCGAGGAACGCTTCGTCGAACGAGGGATCGGTGCTGCCGCGCAGCGCCAGGCGCATCCACGGCGAGACCGCTTTGCGCATGGTCAGCGCGATGCTGTCGCGCATCCGCTGTTCCATCGCCAGGGTGCGCATCAGCCCGTTGCGAAGCAACGGGAGGTTCTCGACTTGGCGTGCGGCGGCGTGCCAGCCCGGCGTGTCGGGCTTCTTGTCGTCTTTTTCCATGTTGTCGGTGGCCAGCAGCACCCAGCCGATGCCTTTGCCGTTGCCGCACGGTGAGGCCGCGTACAGCATCGCCGCCAGGGGCGCTTCGGTGTTGTTCTCCCAGAGCCCGGCGTCGGAGACCTGATCGATGCCCGAGCCGGTACCCACTGCGGCCATCTGCATCATCGTGTTGCCGACCGTCACGGCTTCATCGGGTGTGGTGATCAGCGCGGTCGGGTCAAACGAGCGCACCTGCACGTCAGCGGGGTAGGCCGCGGAGTAGTCCGGGCGTAGGTCGATGACTTGCTTTGGCCCCCAACGGCGTTGACAGACCAGCCACATCAGGTCGTCTTTGGAGGACACGCAGACCGCCGGCCCGCCCCACAGGACGGCGGCCGGGGCCAGCACGGCGCGGGTTTTCCCGGTCTCGGTGGGCGCGGACACCAGCACGTGCGCCGCGCCGGCGGCCAACGACAGTTTGTCTTCTCGGCGGTGAAAGCCGCAGTACGGGGACGGCGAGCGGAGCGACATCAGGGCCTCCTTCTAGGTGGGCTGGGGTCACCCGGTGGGTCATCTTCACCGGTGGGGAAGATCCCGGGCCCGGTCATGTCGTCGGGTCCGGTGAACCCGAAATCGATCTCCTCGGCTTCCTCGGCCGGGCTCATCGGCCACCAGTCCCGGGCCCCGTCGACAGCCAGCCAGCCTTCGGCGATGCCATAGAGGCCGGCGATGAGCAGTGCCGCCGGGATCTGGGCGGCCAGCCACGGCGCCAGCACCGCCGAGGACAACGAATCCCCCGGCTCGTAGATCAGCGGCATCGGGGCACCGATGAGCGCCGCGGCCCACAGCAACGCCGCCACCGGGTAGGACCGCAGCTCACCGGGGATTAGCTGCACAATGGCTTTCGATAACGCTTTACCAACCGGCCATCCGATCGGGGCCATTACCGCGCCGGTCATGAAAATGGCCCAATCCAGCATTGCGTACGGTGTTTTTACCGGCCGCATATACCACGGATGAATAACGTCATCATCGGCAGTATCGACACGGGCGCCGGTGCGTTGTGTATCGCGGTCCCTAATTTGGCGTGCCAACAATTCGGCGCGCCTTTTCTGGAATATAAATGTCCGTTGGTTACGGGCGATCCACTTGCGGCGGATCTCGTCGAACCTGTCAGCGGGAACGGTCATCGGGGCCGCCCTCCGCGGTGGGTACAGGTTCAGTGTAAAAGGCGCTCAGCCTTAACGCGACATCGTCGAGGAACTTTTTCAACTCCATCGCATACCGCCCCACCAGGTAGCGTTCGCTGTCGGCGAGCGCCGCCTCCATGCCAGCAGAACACGAGTTGACCAGGTCTGATATCCGCACCGCGGGGCTGGCGCCGGCCATGATGGCTTCCGCGGAGCCTTCTTGCCAGCCCAGGGCGAAGTCCAGTTGCGCCAACGTCCGCGGCGCGAACAGGCCCTCGCGCAGCCGCGCTTTGCGCAGCGTCGAGGGGGCTGGGCCGCCGGCGGCAGCCAGGTCCTGGCGGGTCCATCGCAGCTGTGCCAGACGGTCCTCCAGAAAGAACATCAACCGCTCGATCCCGTCGGCAGGTATCGCTTTCACAGAAAAGACCGTAACAACCCGACAAAGTATTTCGCTACAACTGTCGAATATGAGTTAGTCCATCCCTTAGGCTGAGCCAAGAAGAAAGGGATACGGCCGATGGTGCACAATGTTCTCAGGGGTGTCGGTTCCGCCACGATGTGCGGGTGGCGTCCGGTGCTTCGCGTCCTGCGCATCGCCTCACGACAGTTTGCTGTGGCAACAACGATCGCCACGGCGTGCGCCGCGACGATGCCGATCGGGCACCGGCGATGACCGGGCCATCCACCGACGACGATGTCCAATTCGTGGACCGCTCCCTTGACTTCCTCAGTGATCTCGAGATCGACGACTCCGGAGTCGGTGTCCTGGCGCACCCCGACGATCCCGGTGCCCTCGACCCGCCCGACATCGACGACGCCGGACCCGCCGAGGACCCCGGCGACCAGACTCCTACCGGCTTTACAGAATCTGCGGCGCCGAGCGGTTCATCGCCCGCCGGCATCGGCGCAACCACCCACTATGGGCACGACCACGTCGATGATCCGCCGCAGGAAAACGATTCCAGCGCAGTCGATCTGGCCCCAGTCGATCTGGATTCACCCAAGCCCGACAACGACATCGACGCTGACAGCGACCCCAACATAAGGGACGCCGACGCAGACGCGGCGCCCGACGCGCTCGTCACCCCCGAGGCGCGCGCGGCGCAACCCACCGGCGACGACCTCGCGGTGAGCGATACCAAAGACACCGCGGCGCCGGCTGCGGCGCGCTACAACAAGAAGATCGCCGCCGGCTTCGTCGGGGCGACCGCGGCCGCGGCCCTGGTCGCCAGCGGAGCGCTGATGGCCATGCGCACCGAGCCGCACGTCGCCGAGACCGGCCAGGCCGGCGGGCCCACCACCCACCTCAGTGTCGTTGCCGCCCCCACCACCACCGTCGGGGCCGGCGAGCATGACTCGACGATCCCTTTCACGGCGACCTCGGTGGGCTGCCTTCCCGGCTCGACGGCCGCCCAGGCCGCGGCCAGCCCTGACCCCACTCAGGCATGGGTGTGCGTGACCGGCGGCAACGCCGGTGAATTCGTCGTGCTCAACCTCGGGCGCAGCATGCTCATCACCGCCGTCTCGCTGACGCCGGGCTGGGTCGGCACCGACAGTTCCGGGGTTGACCAGTGGCACCAACACCGCGTCGCCACCCGTGTGCAATGGAGCTTCAACGACAGCCCACCCACCGCGATCTCTCAGGACACCGGCAGTGTGCACGGCGAAGCCACCAAAGCCCTGCCCGAGCGCGGTGTGCTGGCCTCCCGCGTCATCCTGCTCATCCAGGAAACTGGCCGCGCCCCCGCCGACGCCGCCGCCACCACCAGCCCCGCACCCGGTTCCGGCGGGCTGTTCGGCGACGTCCTCGGCCCGGCCGCTACCGAGCCGCCACCGGCGGGCAGTCCCGCGGTGCTACCTGGATTGACCGGCGAGCCCGCCCGCACCGACCCCGCCGACAACTCCTTTGCCATCTCCTCGATCAAGATCTTCGGTCACCCACCCCAATAGGAAGGCGCACCGCCATGCTGACCAATACTTGGCGCCACCGACTCGAGGCCAGCGGCACCGGCCTGCGCCGCGCCGTGGCTGCCGTGGGCTTGAGCGCCTGCAGCGTCGTGGCCCTCTCCACCATCTGGGGCTGGATCACCGACGACCCGATCGACGTCGACGGGCCCGCCCGCAGCGCGGTCAACCGCACCGCCCTGGTCGGCTCCTACGCCCAGGACTGCGTGACCCGCTGGCTGACCGCCACCGCCGCCCGCCAGCAGTCCCTGCACGACTGCTGGTCACTGCACGAACCGCTGCGCCTGCCCACCACCCCGGCCGTCCTCGTCAGCTCCCCCGCGGTCTCGGCGGTCACCCTGGTCAGCGATAACGACACCACCCAGCAATGGAGCGTGGTCATCACCGTGGCCGAACGGCCCTTCGAAGCCGCCACCCCCCACACCACCTACTACCGACTGCCCGTCCTCTACACCCGCTACGGAGTGCGGGCCAACGCGCTACCCGCCCGCATCAACGGCCCCGGTGTCGGCGCGGATGCACCCCTGGGCTACCCCAGCGCCCTGGCTGCCACCTCACCGGCCTTCGCCACCGTCAGCGGCTTCGTTAGCAGCTTCCTGACCGCTGCGCCGGGGCTGGAACGCTACGTCACCCCCGACTCCGGACTCCTGGCCGCCGCGGACTACCGCTCGGCCCAAGTCACCAAACTCGTTGCCAACCACTCCGCACCCGAAGACACGGTGCCCGCCGAGGGCACCACGCTGCATGTGCTGGCCACCGTCAGCGCCGTCACCGCCCAATTTGCCCCCGTGCAACTGGACTACCCGATCGCGCTGAAAGTCACCTCCGGCCGCTGGAGCGTCACCGGCCTGGACTACGCACCGCTACTGGCCGCGGGCGCCGAACTGACCCCCGTCATCCCCGCCGCGGCCGCAGCGCCGCGCTAACATGCGACACCCAATTCCCCACCCACGAAAGGAAATTCACAATGTTTCTCGCTACCACCACCCCGACCCTGCTGGCTGCCACCGACCTGGTCTCTGGCAGCCACTCGCTCTACACCATCGGTGTCGGCGTCCTGGTCATCTTGATCCTGCTCGCCGGGGGCACCCGCGCCGCCGGCGCCTTCTTCGGCGGACGCATCGGCGAAACCGTCGCCTGGGCCCTGGTCGCCGTTGTGGTGGCCGTCGTCGTGGGCTCGGGCTACGCCATCTACACCTCGGCCAAACGCACCACCGACCGCACCGGCATCACCACCGGCCAATTCGGCCAATAACACCCCATCGCGCGCAACAACCCCCGACACACCGCACCCGACAGCGGGTTCAGGAGCCTTCCCATGACCGAATCAGCACAGCTGTTCAAAGGTGTGCACGACATCCCCGTCTACACCAACATCTTGTTCAACAAACCGCTGCGGCTGCCGGTGGCTATCAGCCTTTACGGCGGTGCCGTCCTGACCGTGGCGCTCACCGTGGCGATGCTCGACTCCGGGCACGCCCGCGCCACCCTGATCGGCGGGGCACTGATCACCGCCACCGCCGCCGGTGGCGCCGCACTGCTGCCACGTGGGCGGCCCAGCCTGGGTTTTCGCCTGCACAGCCTGTGGCGCACCGTGTGCCCTCGGCAAGCCACCAGCACCGGCGGCCCGCTGCTGGCCCCCCCGCACACCGTGATCGGCAACCTCAGCTTCACCCGCCACGGCGTCTACGCCCACTACCTGCTGTCGGGTCTGCCCTACTATCTGCAATCGACCAAACGGCGCACCGGGGTGGCGGACCGCCACCAAACCCTGGCCCGTGAAATCCCCGCCGGGACATGGATTTACGGCCTGTCCGTGCCACAAAGTCAACGTCAGCTGTTGCGGGCCATGCTCGCCGGGCACCGCGACAAACCACGCTGGATCAACTCTTGCCGCCAGATGGCGCCCGTGCTTGCCGAGCAACGCCCCCGCACCCGCATCTTCTGGCTGGCCATCCCCGTCGACGCCGGCCGCGCGGGGCACAGCCCCATGGGGCAAGCCGCCAAACTGCGCGACTGGGCGATTGGCCGTGACAAAGACTCTGACAATTCGGTGGCCGCCTACCAGCGGCTGTCCCACGACGTCATCACCGCCCTGCCCGAAGAATTCACCCCCGTAGCGGTTACCGAAGACATGACCAACTGGTTTTGGCGGCACAACGCCTGGCGTGGGGTGTTCGACAACCCCATGCCGCGCCACCACAACGCGATCGGTCGCCTCGAGGGCACCACACTGCCCGAGGCGGTCTTCGACACCGGTGACCAGCACCACCACCGCGGGCGCGCGTTGCCGCTGCACCTGGGCGCGGCCATCCTCGGCGTGATTGCCGCGGTATGCGCCGTAGCCGGGCTGCCCGCACTGGCCGCGATCACCGCCACGGCGGCCGTGGCCGCCGCCGGCGCCTGGACCGCTGGTGTGCGCCGCATCCCGTCGACGGTGAAAACGCTGCGCGTGGCCAGCCCTGATGGCCTCTACCCCGACAGCTACCAGGCCATCCTGCCGGTCGTCGACATGCCCAAGGCCGGCATCGTGTTCCCCGGCTCGGAATTCCTGCAAGCCCTCGACGACCTGGACACCGGTGCGGTCTTCGACTTCGCCGTCAACCTCGTCACGCTGAGCCGCGAAATGGAATCGGTGCGCAACGACCGCGCCAAAGGCAACCTCGACGACCAGTTCACCCAGCGCCGCGACGTCGCCAACGGCGACGCCCAACTGCTCACCACCGCACACCAACTCGCCGAATACCGCCGCCAACTTGACGCCAACATCGACGAACGCCCCCTGCAAGCCGCCTTCCTGATCGCCGTCGGCGCCCCCGACCAAGCCACCCTGGACTACAGCGTCAAACGGTTGCGCGAAGAACTCACCGGCTCCGGCCAAATCGCCATCCGTCACTACCGCGGCGCCCAAACCCGGCTATGGGCCGCCTTCAATCCCGGGGCACCCCACCACAAAACCGGCGCCGACCAATTCAGCGAACCCACCACCACCCGCAAATGGTCACGCTTCGTGCCGATCACCTCCTCGATGGTCGGCAACAGCACCGGAATCCTGCTCGGATTCACCCGACACAACGCGATGGGCAGCGCGGTCCTGCTCGACCTGCCCGGCACCGCGCGCCGCAACCGCAACCCCTGCCTGGTCTGCAGCGGCGCCCTGGGCTACGGCAAATCCTATGCCGCCAAACGCATCACCCGCGCCGAAATCCAGCGCGGAGCACAAGCATTCATCATCGACCCCGGCACCGAATGGGAAAAAGCCCTCGCCGACGTCCCCAACAAAGCCGTCATCGACATGGCCGGTGACCAGTTCAGCTGCGACCCGCTGCGCACCTTCCCTGCCGACGTCGCCGCCGCCTACTGGCTGGACTACATGCTCCCGATGATGAGCCTGGACCGCCGCAGCGTCGCCGTGCAACGCCTGCGCGCCATCCTGCAAGCCGACGTCGCGGCGGCCCTCGACATCACCAGCACCGCCGCTCTCATGAGCTACATCAGCCGCATCCAGGCACCCGCTACCGGGCCCGACGACCGCGCACCGCAGGTCATCCGGCTCGCCGAGGACCTCGCCCCCATCCTGGCCGCCCTGCAATCCTGGGCCACCTACGACTTCACCCGCGCCATCTTCGATGACACCCTGCCCGTGCCCGACCTGGCCACCCTCGATGTCACGGTCTGGCTCACCGGCAGCCTGGACCTGCCCACCGCCGAGGAAATGAGCACCCCGCACCTGGCCGCCAACCTGTCGGACCGCAAGCGCGCCTCAGTCGCCATCTACGGCATGCTGGTGCGCCTGGCGCGGGTCACCTTCTTCGCCGACCCGCAGCGCTTCGGGCTCATCGTCCTCGAGGAAGCCGCCGGGCTGCTCAACAGCCGCGCCGGCGCCGATGACGCCCACCTGATCAGCCGCCGCGCTCGCAAGCACTACACCGGATTGCTGATCATCACCCAGAACCCCATCAAAGACCTCGCCCTGATGGGCGACGAATTCATCACCCAACAACTGATCATGCCGTTCGAAAACGACGACCTCGCACGACAAGTCGCTGGCAAAGTCGGTATCCGCGCCGACGACTACGGCGACATCGAAGAATTCTTCCTCGCCCAACCCTGCGCCCACGAAATGCGCGACCCCACCACCTTCGACAACCACGACGAGAACACCACCGCAGGTGACGCCCACCGCGGCCAGCGGCAAGGCTACGGATTCTTCGTCGACGAATTCCGCCGCAAATCCCCCATCTGGGTCGCCGCCGAACCCGACACGGGCGTGCACCGCGCCTACGACACCACCCCAGGCCAAGCCGCATGAACACCACCCCCGCCGCACCCACCACCACCGCCGGACGCGCCGCCGAATACCTCGGCTACCAACTGGCCACCCGACCCCGGCTGCGCCGCGCCGCCACCGTGTGGTTCACCCTGCACTGGCTGGCCAGCTGGTCGGTGGCGGCCGCGCCGCCGGCCGCAGCCTCCACCATCGGCGGAGCCCTGAACTGGACCGGCATCACCGACAGCTACGGCGTCCCCGTCGGCAACTACTACCTCTCGGTCGTCTCCACCAGCGAGGCGATCACCAAAGCCGGCCCCGGCCTATCCGCCGACCCCTCCAGCTGGGCTCGCTGGCTGGCCAACGCGCTCAACACCGGCCTGACCCACGAAGCCGTCGCCGAGCTGCTCTCCGCCCAGGCCGCCGCTTACATCTTCATGATCACCCTGGCGCTGTGGCTGATGCGCTTCGCGATGTCCAACACCTGGCTCTACTGGCTGACCACCTGGCTGCGCCCGATCTTCGAAACACTACGCACCATCCTGGCCGACCTGTGGGTCTTCCCCATCTGCCTGACCCTGGGCCTCGGGGTCGGCGCCTACCACCTGCTCTGGCACGGCCGCAAAGGCTTCGGTGCCGGAATCATGTTGTCCACCACGGCCGTCGGCATTCTCGGCATGATGCTCACCGGCGACCCCTTATCCGACCTCTACCGCGAAAACGGGCTCCTGACCCAAGGACGCAACCTCGGCTTCACCGTCGCCCAAGCAGGCCTGAACAACGGCGCCATCACCCCCGGCGGCGGCGGAGCCCAACTGCAACACCTGACCGGGCTCATCGCCGATGCCACCGTGCGAATGCCGCTACAGCTGATGAACTTCGGCGAACCCATCGACAACATCGGCGGCTGCGGCCAGGCCTACACCGCCGCGATGCTCACCCCGCACGACCCCGGCGACCTGGCCGGTCCCGCGCACGCCATGACCCGTTGCGGAGCACCGCAGGCGCTGAGCTTCGCCCAACACCTCGACGGCTCCAACCTGGCCCTGGGCCTGTTCTACAGCCTGCTCGGCGCCATCTTCGCCTTGTTCATCTGCTACGTCACCTACAGCTACGTCATGGCCTGCTGCGCGGCCCTGCTCAACGCGCTGCTCTCCGTCGTCGCGGCCGGGCCCGCCATGATCCACGGCGCACCCCGCCGCCGCGCCGCCCGCCGCCTCACCCTGTTCTTCAAACACGCCGCGCTGCTGTTCGCCTACACCCTCTACATCTCCGTAACAGCGCTCATCGTGCTGAAAATGGCCGCCCGCGGCGGCTACGCCGACCAAGTCGGCATGACCCACCCGCTGGCCCGGCTCATCATGATCGCCCTGTTCTCCGCCGCCGCCATCGGCGCCTTCCGCTGGCTCAAACACCAACTCGGAGACCACAACCGCCACGAACTCACCCACGCCGTGACCGAACTGGCCCGCCATGGCCGCGACGGCTACCAACGCGGCCGCGACCTGGGTGCCCGCGCACCCTGGAACACCAGTACCACCGCCGACGGCGACTCCGGCAAACCCCTCACCGGAGCACCCGCCGGCGGCCGACCCCCCGGCGGGCGGCCCCCCACACCCGGGCGCGGCCGCAAACCCCACCCGCCGGCGCCACCCAGCGGTCCCACCACCACCGCCGCCTCGCCGACCACCACATCCGCGGCCCCAAGCGCCGCTGCTGCTGCTCGCACAGCCAGCGCCGGCAGCACGACGGCACGCGCCGCCGCAACCGCGACCACCGCGGGCGAAGCCGCCGCCGCCGTGGCCGCCCCCGAAGTCGTCGCCGGCGCCGCCGTCGCCGCCCACGTCGCACACAAACTGCACCACTCCCACAACAAGCCCGACCACGGCCAGCCGCGCCCCGCGGCACCACGCGCTACGCCGCCTAAACCCACATTCCAGCCACCACCGGCCCCCGCCAACGGACGCCACCCCAGGCCCATCCCACCGCCTGCGGCGGCACCCGACACCGCCACACCGGGCGGCCCCGCTCCCGACGAAACCCCGGTCAAAGGCCGCTGACCGTGAAGCACATCGATCAGACGAAACATCTTGGCATAATCGATCGGACAGCCAATCGTCCTGTGTACGAACAGATTGCAGCCCTGCTTTCCGCGGCCATCCAACGGAGAAGGTACGTGCCCGGGGATCGGCTTCCCTCCGAAGCCGCGCTCGTGGCGCACTTCGGTGTCGCGCGCATGACCGTGCGGCACGCCATCGAACACTTGCTCCGCAACGGCCTGGTGCGAGCAGAGCATGGGCGAGGAGTATTCGTCGTTGGTCAACATGAGAGCGTCTCGCCTATCCAAGCTTGGGGCACCAGCGACGTCCTTGCCGTCGTGGCGCTCATCGAGCACCTCAACGGCCGTGTGTTGAACCAGGACCAGTACGCGGCGCTCCAAAACGTCTATCGCGCGGCTCGTGCCCGCCGCACGTGCGGCACGGCCTAGAGTCGTCGTCCGGGGCATCGTCTGAGCCAAGAAGGGCACTTAATGTTTCAGAGCTTGCATGCGCTGGGCGACCTTCTTCAGCGCCAGCGCACCGAAATTGAATCCACTCTGGGTCACCGGGCGATGGGTGTGGCGGCCTGCGAGGTCCTTGACGAGCTGGCCGCGGTGATCGCGACGGTGACTGATAAGGTGCCGGCCGCCGCCCCGATCACCCGCACCGGAATCATGCAATACGGGGATAGAGCAATTGCGGCAATGAAGCTGGCGCAGAATGTGTTTGACAAACTGGACGAGATCCTCAAACAGGGTGGTGCTGACGTCTATCAGCGACGCCAACCGCAGATACGGCTGATCGACCGTATCGAGTCAGAGGGCTACGCCGTCGACAGCTCAGACTTCACGACGGTGAGCGACGCCAAAGTCTATGCAGCCCCGGATAACTGCGACGCGGCGGCCCGCATACAGCTCGACGCAGAGAAGATCACCCGCGCCGAACAAGCCCGCGTCTACCAGGGGTCGCCTTAGTAACGGAACGAAACTGGTTGTTTTCGTGGTCGTTTGGCCGCGGCTTACGAATGACCTTTGCGC
>NZ_LQOY01000209.1 GCF_002101675.1 Mycobacterium gordonae
CTCGAGCTTGGCCCAGAACCCCCGATCGGCCGGAGTCAACGGCTCCGAGATCCGCAACACCGGAGTATTGCCCACCAGGCCGGCCGGCTGCCGGCTTGCCGTGAGCGGCGGGCACATCGCAGGGTTAAGTGGCCGGTTCACCGCCACTGGCCGGGAGTTGCACGACAAACGGGCTTCCAGAGAGTTCGAAAAACGAGCAGGGTTGGCGTTCATGCGATCGTCGCTTTCTTGAATGAGGCCGCAGGCGCAGCCATCGACAAAGGGATCGGCCACCGGCCGTCGTGAGATGCACAGACGACCTGGCGCTACCCAGTCAGCGACGAGAAGAGCACAACCGCGTCAACAGTTCTCGACCGGTTAAAGGAGCGGCGGGCCCACGCGGCGGACCACGACCGCCCGCTATCCTCTGCCACCCGAACAAGCCCACTGCGCCCACCGTCGCCACCACCACGCTCAGAGCCGCCACGGTGGCGACAGGCGCGTTAGGCAACACGGCGGTCATGAACGCCTCGTGATGAGAAACCGAGGGATTTTCTAGGTGCGCGTGATTGCTATTGATGGTGAATTCGCCACCCAACGAACTCACCAGAACATGGGCAGGATGGGGTGCGGCAGGCTCATGCCGCACCTCGGCGTGTCCGAGAACAAGGACCCACACCGCGATCGCGGTCACCGCAGCAGCCAGTGCCGCGGTGAATTGCCACCACGGCCGCGGGCATGCCTTCGATCCGCTCACAGTACTAACAGCGTAGCAACGGGACCCGTGACGCGCCGACGCCGGGCGGCCATGCTGGGACATCACGTCCGCCCGCGCCGCTACGTACCCCATACCCCTTGAGGGTACGGACGAGCCGGGCGTGTGGCAAGGGGTGCGAGGAGGTCCGACAAGGCCGTCGAACATCGTCTGGTGCATCGACAGGCTTAAGGTGCATCACCAATGGTGATCATCGTCATTAACCGGCGGAGGTAGTGCCCTGCTCTGCTCACGTCTTGACAAGGAGCAGGGACCGTCGGCGCGGCGAAGGAAGCCCGATCCCGTTGCGGGGCTGCGAGGTGCAGTCAGCCGGGAACTTAGCCGAGGAGCTGAAAGACGCGTCACCTCCGCAGCGGGAACCTGTCGTGATCCAGCCGCATGGTGTACCCTCGGAGGGTATGAGGAGGATCCGATTGTCGTCGGATGACCGACGTGTCGGATTGGGCAGAGCGCCACGGTTGCGCTTTGCCGTCGTCGTGGCGGCCGCAGTCGCGGCACTGGCCATCATTGGTCACTGCGTGCCAATGCGCGCCGCTGCCTCGCCGTCTCCGTCGGCGCCACGACAGCCAGTGGCCTCGCTTCCTCTCGCGGTTCATGCCAGCGCTGATCAGTCGCAGCTTGCGCAGGAGCGGCCCATCTGTAAAGGGTCGAAGGTGTTCGCAATTGATGCGATACCTGCGGCGGTGATGACAGCGCTGGTCGTCCTTAGCGCGGGCCTAGCGACGCTGGCGGGTATGGGCTGGCAAACACAGCTTGTGGCACCGGCCGGACGGAGCCCTCCGCACCCACCCGTTGCCGTCCTGTCCGGTCAAGATCTTCTGACTCGGATCCGCGTAGCTCGCCGCTGACTGGTCAGCGTCAGGCCCTCGTGCTCTGCTGCACACGGCCGGAGACGTCTGCCCTGTCCATTTCCGCGCGCTAGTCGCGCCGCTGACGTAAGCCGACTCATGCGACTTATTCACTGCTTGATGACTTCCGAATGCTCTGCGGTGCCCGGGTTGCTGAGCTGCTTGCCGCCGAGGAAGACACGGCGCCGCGCGCCTTCCCACCGAGGCCGAGCGGTAGCCGAGGCTCGCCGACGACGGTCGCTGCCCATAGGGATGTTGAAGGTCCCCGACCGCCGGGACACGATCGCCGCCGGCACCGCCCATCTTTCACAGGCGCCTACACGGTCCATCTGCGGCCTTGTCACGGAAACCCATGTCGGTAGCGGAGACGCATTTTTCAAGGAGAGCAAAGCATGTCGTTTGTGACAACGCATCCGGAATCACTGGCGTCGGCGGCCGGCGATCTGCAGACGATCGGCGCGGCGATGGATGCCCGAACGGTGGCGGTCGCGGTCCCGACGGCCGCAGTGGTGCCGGCCGCCGCTGACGAAGTGTCGTCGTTGACCGCGGCCCAGTTCGCCGCGCACGCCCAGCTGTACCAAGCAGTGGCCGCCCAGGCCACAGCGATTCACGACCAGTTCGTTGCCGCCTTGGCGACTAGCGCTGGATCCTATGCCGCCACCGAGGCCGCCAACGCGGCCGCGACCGGCTAACACGCGGTATAGCTGAAGGAGTACGCGAATGGATTTCGGGGCACTTCCGCCGGAGGTCAATTCGGCACGGATGTATTCGGGTCCCGGTTCCGGACCGATGCTGACGGCCGCGACCGGCTGGGATGAGCTGGCCGTTGAAATGAGTTCGGCGGCAACAGCTTACGCCGGGGTAGTAGCTCGGTTGACGGCCTTGTCCTGGTATGGGCCGGCGGCGACCTGGATGGCGTCGGCAGCTGCGCCTTATGTGATGTGGATGACCACGACCGCAACCGCAGCAGAGCAGGCGGCCGACCAGGCCCGCGCCGCAGCCGCCGCATATGAGGCGGCGTTCGCGCAGACCGTGCCGCCACCGGTGATCGCGGTCAACCGCAGCTTGCTGATGACCCTGATCGCGACCAACATCTTCGGTCAGAACACGCCTGCGATCGCGGCCACCGAGGCCCAGTACGCGCAGATGTGGGCTCAAGACGCTACGGCGATGTATGGATACGCAGCTTCGTCAGCGGCCGCGTCGACGTTAACGCCTTTCGCGCCGCCCCAGCAGGTCGTCAATCCGAGCGGGTTGGCTGCGCAGGGTGCCGCTGTCGCCCAGGCCGCGGGTGGTTCGGCCGCAACCGACACCCAAGCCGTCCTCACGCAGCTGACGTCGTCCGTACCCACCGTGCTGCAGGGACTGGCTTCACCCCTGTCGTCGGGTTCGCTTTCCTCGACGTTGAGTTCGATGAGCCCGATGCTGTCGGTGACCAGCTCGACCGCGTGGATCGCCAGCGCCGGCCTGTCGACCGGGGAGAAGCTCAAGGGCCTGCTGCCGGCGGCCACCAGCGCCCTCGCGCCAGCCGTTGCCGAAGGGTTGGCCACCGGGCCGCTCGGATCAGGCTTGGCCGGTCTGGCAGGCTTCGGCGGCGCCGGCACGACGGTATCGGCGGGTATGGGGCGGGCCGGGTTGGTCGGGTCGTTGTCGGTACCGCAGAGTTGGACAGCCACCGTGCCGGCCAAGGCGGCTGCTGCGCTGACTGGCACCAGCCTCGGCGCCGCTCCGGCCGCCGACTCCGGCGTCCCGAGCAGCATGTTAGGGGGACTCCCGTTGGCGGCTGCAGGAGAGCGCGGCGCGGCCGGAATTGTCCCCGATCCCCGGTTCCTGGAGCGCCCACCAATGGTGCCTCGCTGGTCAAACCTGGTGTAACGAAAGATGGCCACCACCAAGGGCCGCCAGAACCACGGTTGCGTAGGCCTGCAGCGCCGACACGGGCGCCGACTCACGCAAACCGGGGTGCAATGACCGATGAATCGGCGAAACCTTGCCGCGCCTGGTTGCTGGGACAACATCCGACGCCTACCCTCTAGGGGTATGAGGTGTGTGCGAGAACGGACGGGTGCGTCTCGACGCGCCTTGCCGCCGACGCGGCGGTCGATGACCGCGGCCGCCACAGCCGCCCTCTTGCTTCTGCTGATGGGGCACTCGGCACTGCTGCATTCGGAGAACAGCCACCCCCACCACTCCCATGCGCTGTTATCCAGCGTGGGTGCGGAGTTCGCGATCAATGTCGATCACCCCCATCTTGTCAGCGGGGCGTTGACCGCCTGTCATGACGTCTCGGCGTCCGCGGTGTTGCTGCGAACCCCAACCATCTTGGTGGAATTCGGCGTGGCCGCAGCAATGGTCGCGTTTGTCGCGGGATTGTCCGGTGACGCCGCGATGTCGGGGCGGAGCCCACCCAACGCAGCACCCCCCGCCCTCACCGGTCGAGATCTCGTGACGCGGTTCTGCCTGATTCGTCGCTGACCGATCAGCGTCAGGTCGTGGTGTCATGCGCACGGCCGGTGCTCGCTGACCGATGTTCGATGTCGCAGTTCTGCGGCGCATCTGCGAAAGCGACGATCAATGAAGGACTCTTTGCCCCTAGCGCACTCTGAGCGTCGCAATACGCTCACTGAAACTGCCGAGCTGCACCGCAATTGTGACGTAATTGATCAGGACATCGCAGGGCATCTTGGTTCTGCGGCTGCCTGCGCCTGTTCAGCTGGCATCGCGAGGCCGCTAGCCTAGTGGGCAATACCCCGGTGCTGTGGATCTCCGACGCAATCGCGGATGGGGGCCGCGGCTTTTGGGCCAAGCTTGAGGGCGCCAATCCCGGCGGAATGAAAGATCGCCCCGCCTTGCACATGGTTCAATGCGCTCGGGCTCGCGGCGAACTGCAACCGAACGCACAGATTGTCGAATCCACCAGTGGCACGCTCGGATTGGGGCTGGCATTGGCCGGGCAGATATACGGCCACCCCGTAACTTTGGTTACTGATCCCGGCATGGAGCCCATCGTCCAACAGATGCTGGCCGCGTACGGGGTGCGCATCGAGATCGTCCCCGAGCCACATCCGCGCGGGGGATGGCAGCAGGCCCGCAAAGCCCGCGTCGCGCAACTGCTGGCCGCAGATCCGCGTGCCTGGAATCCCGATCAATACAACAATCCTGACAATGTAGCCAGCTACCAGTTGCTGGCGCTGGAACTGCTGAATCAGGTTGGAAGCGTTGATGTTCTGGTGTGTTCGGTGGGCACCGGAGGCCACTCGGCGGGTGTGGCGCGTGTGCTGCGCGAAGCTAACCCCGACCTGAAGCTGATCGGAGTTGACACCATCGGCTCGACAATTTTCGGGCAGCCGGCCGCCGCCATGCGACTGATGCGCGGTCTAGGGTCGAGCATCTATCCCGGCAACGTCGACTACGCCGCGTTCGCCGAGGCGCATTGGGTCGCCCCAGCCGAAGCCGTGTGGGCATGTCGCACGCTGGCAAGCACGTACTACATCAGCGGAGGATGGAGTGTCGGTGCGGTGGCGTTGGTCGCCGGCGGGGCTGCTCGCGCCCACCGTCCCGGTACAACCATAGCCGCCATCTTTGCCGATGGTCCGCTACGCTACTTCGACACCATCTATAGCGACGATTTCTGCCGCGGCCACGATTTGCTCCTCGCAGCCCAGCCGCGTGAGCCCGCAATCATCGCTGACCCGACCGATCAGGTTGTGCGGTCGTGGACGCGGTGCACGACCGTACGCGATCCAACCCTGTCAAGGCAGTGAGCATTCTCGGTGTGCACGTCTTCACCCGGGAGGTGGTGGCCGGTGTCAGCGGAGATTACATCGATGTCGCGCTAGGCTGCGGCAGTTCTGTTGTTGTCCCTCAAGTCCGAAGGACAGACGGTACGACGCAATCCTGGCCGTTGACACCGCAGCCCCATCGATCTGCTGTTGGACCTTCGACGCTGACCAACGAGCCGCAACGACCACAGAGAAGGGGAGCTTGATGCCGCCTATCAAACGACCACAGACACGGGACCCGCGCGTAATCCTGCTCCTCTACAGCGGACTGCTGGCCGCGGTCGCCGGTTGGGTCAACTCGGTGGCCCTCCTCGTCTGGGTATATCCGGTAGGCAACCTCACGGCGCTGACCACCAAAATCGGCCAGCACACTACCAATCCACTGCTGCATCCCGGTGGTATGATCGCGGCGATCGTCGCCGGATTTCTGCTCGGCGTTCTGGGAGCCGGTGCCCTGGTTGCTCCCACGCAAAGCCCTACCGGTCCGCGCCACGCCGCGGTGCTACTGGGCGAAGCAGCTCTTCTGTTGGCGGCCGCCGGTATTGAACATCCGTTGATCAGAGCGCCACTGGCCGCCGCGGCGTGCGGATTGCAGAACGGAATGACTTCCAGTTTCCCGGGGATGCCCCTCCGCACCACTCACTTCACCGGCACGATCACTGACCTCGGCCTGCTTGTGGCGCGCAGTTACCGCCACGGAATGGACAATTGGAAAGCGGCGCTACTGACTTCGACCGTCCTGCTATTCATCGGTGGCGCCGCCGGCGGCGTGATCCTCGGCGGCCGGATCGGCGACCATGCACTGATCCCGGCGGCCGTGGCATGCGGCGGCCTCGCAATCGCACACGTGTTGCGTTGTCGCGGAAATCGCTCGCTCGCTGTTCACACGGCACCCGCAACTTACCCTCAAGGCGACGCACCGCCATGAGCTGGCGTCATCACTGCGCTCGCCCGCGAGTCGGATGCAGTGACCCCTGGTGACCACCGAAGCTGCTGCAGGCATTCTCACCGACCTCAACGTTGCAGATCGACCGGCCCAGGTGCAGCGGCCGCCGCGCCCGCCGGGGCTCGCGAGGATAGCGACTGCTCAAGTCGAGTAAGCCTCGCCGGCACAACGCCGTCGAGAAAGCTATGCACGGCGTTGCAGGTACAGCTAACTCAAAGGGAAAATCCGTTCATCGGACGCAACCGTCAATCTGACGCCGCCGTCGCCGCGCGGTCGCGTAGGTGAAGCGATCAGCGTTTTGCGCGCCGGACTTGGCTTGTGAGAGCCAGCTATTCGGGTCTGGCGGAACGGCGTTGCCCGTCCGGCGAGCCGGCGACTGGCTTCTGGCTGGGGTGCCCGCCGGCCGGCAAGCCCTTCCTTGGTTCCTTCGGGAAGATCAAAACGATGCCGCGAATCCTGGGAAGGGCACGAGCAACTGAGCCCGCTGTAAGGGTCCCCTGGATCCGCAGCAACCGCCGAAGCGGGGCCGCCGATTGCCGCCCCCATGGCAGCCACGACGGTCATCAAGTTCCGCAGGCGCCTGCCCTACACAGTCATCGCGTTCTACCACATCTCAAATCGCAGATCCGCGAACCCGAACGCGAACGCCGCCACCCGAGCCTTCGTGACAGACCTCTCAACTACCCCCACCCGGGTACAGTAACGCCGAACGACACATAGCTCTATATACGGTATCCCTGTACAGTATGGAGCTCAACAGCTTGGCGCCCGGACGCGCGACGCTTTACCCCGCGGAACCTCGGCGCTCAGTCCTCAATGCGCTCAATTGCATACCCAGCTCGCGACCGTCCCACCGCCGAGCCTGTTCAAAGCATCGGCCTCGGCCGCTGCACGCGAAAAGCCCGTTCCACCACGGTAATTCACACCGTCGGAAGCGACCGCGCCGCACAGATTGAAGCTGATGACGACGCGGCAGTCGTTGTCGTTGCAGCGGTCGACCGCGACCTGTTCCGCTCGCGCCTTAGTAAGGTAACCCTGCGCTGTACCCCAAGCGCCGCTCGGGGCATAGGCGATCGCGCCGTAGCGCATCACGTGCGGCACGGGCATTTCCGGCCGCATGCCCATCTCGGACATCGCGGCTTTGTCCAGATTGGCGCTTACCTGCGGAACCAGCGGAAGCGCTATAGCCATCAGCCCGGCTGTGGCACCGACGCCCGCGACCGCCAGCGCGATTCGATGACCTCTCTTGGGTGTCATTGATTTGATTCCTTTCTTGTTCACTCTGGGGAGTGACCCTCATGTCTGCGTCACACAGGAAATTGTTCCATCATATACCCCATGGGGGTAGGGACGAAAGTCCCCAAAAGCAAGACTTGCTCGCCGAGGGCCGCGAATCAGCCATCTCGACCAGCCTTGGGTTCGGCACCGTCGCGACCAAGCGAGATAGCAAGTTCCGTCGCTGTGCGCGACCGCGCAGACGGTAGGCGTTGTCAGATTGCTTGCGAAACTCGATGTTTGGCGGTTGTATCCCAACCTGCCTCAGCGAATCACCGGGGTGTGCGGTGCTGGGTGTGCGTGGCGTTGGTATCACAGGTGTGTCAGGACGCCCCGTCGCGCGTCTGTTATTCGGGCTGTATCGACAGTGTGAATCTGTTCGGTCAATGGCGTCAGGCCGTTTCACGGTGCGAGCCTTATCAGGCCGGGTGGACCGGGGGGAGCCGGTGAAGGCTTCGACGAACCGCTGCCACCACCAGACCCGCTGCCCGCTCCAGCGCCACCGCCGCCGCTGCCTCCTCCTCCAGCGCCACCGCCGCCGCTGCCTCCCCCTCCAGCGCCGCCGCCACCACCACCCTGCTGACCAGCTTCAGGTGGCTCAACTACTTGTGGTGGTGGGGGCGGGGGCTCATGAGGAACCGGTGTCGGCGTCTGCTGAAGGGGAGGTGGTGGCTCCTGTGGCGGCGGTGGTGGCTCTTGCGGCGGTGGTGGTGGCTCTTGCGGCGGCGGTGGTGGCTCTTGCGGCGGTGGTGGCGGCGCTTGCGGTGGGGGCGGGGAACGCCTTGGGGGCGCCGGCGCCTCGACTTGCGGAAGCGGCGTGACGATATGTGCTGTGGGAGGCGGGGGAGTCGGAATCGGAATCTGTGGCGGGTTCGGGGGGGGGGGATCACCCGCCGGTAAGCCACCGACGGCCCAGGCCGGCACTGTGTCATGTACCGACCTCCTCTCGGCGTGGTATGTCCAAGCCGGCCGGGAGATTTCAGGCGTCAAGCCGACCACGTGGTCGCCCGGGGTATCCGGCCGCGCGGCAGCCTCGACGTACGGCGCTGCGCGCCGCGTCAGTGAATTAGTGCCCGAATTGACCGAATGGCGCTCATAGCCGCCGACGCGATACATCGATTGATGCGGTCCCGACGCCGCGCCGGACACTACGGGAGCTATTGCGCCACGGTCGTACGGGCAGTAGACCTCCACGGCTGCAGTGATGAATCGGGTCATGGTGGTGGTGACTCGCGCCGGGGGAAAACGGCGCAGTGTCGGGTCCATGTTGTATGCGTCATTGCGTAGCGCGTCGACGATTTCGTCCACTGGCGTACCGCCGTCCAATTTGAGACAAACCTTATGAGCCGCGTTGATGACCCTCGGCGCATTAGCGACAGCAGGGATCTCCTTGCTTTCGAGAAGAGCGAGAAATTGGTCATCCTGGTTTGGGTCGGCCGCTGCTGCGCCGCCACGCAGAATGGCGGTGCCGGTGATGACCGCGAGGGCGGTGACGAGCGCGCCGACATGCGTGTTGATTCTGGTGGACATGCCCTGTGTCTTTCTGCCATGAAGACGTTCGCCCGGTAGGCCGTGCGCCTATATTTCTTGCGTGCGCCGGTTTTCAGGCGCTGCGACGTCGTTGCGCCGCTTGATTCGGTCATGACTCGCCCAGGGACAGGAGCGACGATGATTCGCATATCAAAGACAATTCCCGCCAGCAGATTGCACCTGCAGTCCTGGTTGCCTCGGGCATATCGCCGTGACCGTTGGCCGCTTTCGTCGCGGCTGGTCGCCCGACCAAGTCAAGCGAGGCCAACAGACGTTCAGCTACGCGGCGGCACGTTGTTGTGCTGAGTTAACGAGAAGCAGCTGTGGGATCTGCGGCGGAATTACACTCTCTCCATAGCGGCTAAATGTACCCCCACGGGGTACCTTGGTCAAGCAGTTGTGTTGTCTGCGTGGGGCAACCGGACTAGGGTACGGGCCGCGTCTTCACCGGGGGAAATCATCGGAACGCAAGAAGGGCTTCAACGCGTTTTCCGTTCTAGCGAGACTGACCCTGGTGGGTCGCCCGTTCCTGGGCTGAAATGGTGTGGTGGTCGCCTTGCGACGCCGTGGCTCTATGGTTCTTCGACGCCGTGTTCTAGCCGGGCGCTGGAGTCGCGTTCTGGGCCTTTCATTGTTGCTGCCGTTGACGTTTCGGTCGAGCACGCGGATTCGATTCAGTGCTTCTTTTGTGCGGCCCCACAGGCGACCACGCCCTGTTGATGCGAGCGGGAGAGGAGTTGACGCGAACGATGTTGGCCGAGTCCCATGACGAGGAACAGGTCATTGCTAGAGTCGCTGCCCTGGATATCGGCAAGGCCGAGTTGGTGTCTTGTGTGCGGGTTGCGGGCCCCGGAGCGAGTCGACTCCAGGAGGTGTCGACACATTCGACGATGACCAGTCGTTGACCGAACTGGCCAACCATCTGGTCGAGTTGCGGATCGAGCGGGTGGTGGTGCAAGCGACCAGTGACTGTCGGAAACCGGTGTCCTACCTGTTGGAGGCGAACGGGCTGGCTCCGTGGCTGGTCAATGTCCGCGACGTCAAACATCTGCCGGGCCGGCCGAAGACCGATGTGCTGGATGCGGTGTGGTTGTGCAAAGTCGCCCAACGGCAGATGCTGCGGCAAAGCTTCGTGCCGCCGTGGCCGATCCGCCGCTTGCGGGATTGAGTCGCTACCGCGTCGACTTGGTCGGGGTGCGTACCGCGAAGAACCGGGTCGAAAAGCTACTCGAGGACGCCTGCATCAAGCTCTCCGTGGTCGCCTCCGACATCTTCGGGGTGTCCGGGCGGGCGATGATGGCCGCGTTGATCGCTGGCGAACGCGACCCGCATGTGCTGGCGCAGATGGCGCGCTCGGGCACGCGGACCAAGATCGGCCGGCTGGAGGAGGCGTTCAACGGCCGCTTCGATAGCCACCACCGGTTCCTCTTGTCGCGGATGCTCGACCGCATCGACGGCATCGATGCCGACATCGCCGCCGTCGATGAACAGATCGAGGCGTATCTGGCCCCTTCCGCGGCGGCGGCAGCGCGCCTGGATGAGATACTCGGTGTCGGGCCGGTCGCTGCCGCGGTGATCATCGCCGAGGTCCGACAGCTTCCTGGGCGAGCGGTACCGGCGCATACCCAGACGGCGCGGCAAGAAACGCGCGATCGTCGCTGTCGGACGCTCCATCCTGGTCATCGTATGGCACCTTCTCGCCAACGAAGAGACACCCGCTTCACCGATCTCGGTGCCGATCACTTCACCCGCCATATCAACTCGGATACACAGAAACGTAACCACATCCGCCAACTCGAAGCACTCGGCTACACCGTTACCCTTACTTCAGCGGCCTGACCCCACTGCGCACACTGGTCCAGCCGTCACCCGCACGGCCATGTCGACGTGCAGATTCCCAAGTCAGCTCACCATTGTTTTCGGATTAGCGTCGGATGCCTGCTTTCACAGTCACGCGCCTGTGGCGCGTTTGTCCACGAACGCTCAGGCGCCCGACCGCAAAGCGGTATGACGAGTCGTTCGGGTCTGGTTGTATGCGTGGTCGGCGGTTGGGGGTGCACGGTCGAACGTAGCTATCGGATGAGTCGCTCCGCTGGCTCCGATCGCGATCGCCAACGTTTGGAGGGTGCAACACATTTGGTCCGCAGTCACGTGTTTGTTGGCGAGCGGACGCCTTCACCGCTGATATGGCTGGCGGCTCTGGCGTACCCGGCCGTGCCGGGGATGGGTGTAGCCGGCCGAGAAGTGGGCCGGAGTCTCGTATTTCTCCCGGGCGCACGCGGCGCAAGCCTAAGTGTCCGGCTTGTGAGCGATTTGATCGGGAATGTGTCGGCAACTCAGTTGCACACCGAGTTGACTACCTTCCCGCCGCCCAGCCTGTTCAACGCGTCTTGTTCTGCCGCTTGACGTGAGAGTCCTGTTCCACCTTGGTATCTCGAGCCATCAGAGGCGACGGCGCCGCAGAGGTTGAAGCTGATGATGACTCTGCAATCATTTTCACCGCACTGGTCCAGAGCGACTCGTTCGGCTTGAAGCTTGACCTGGTAGCCGCGCGAGGTGCCCCATGCGCCGGTGCTTGGGGAGTAAGCGATCGCGCCATAACGCATCACATGGGGGACGGGCATTTGGGGTGCCATACCCATCTCGGCCACTGCAGCATTGTCGAGGTTGGCACCGACCTGGGGAACAAGCGGAAGCACCAGGATCATCAGCCCCGCTGTGGCACCGACGGCGGCCACCGCAAACGCGATTTGCTGACGACGTTTCGTTTTCATTTCACTAACCCCTTTCTGAGGACTGGCGGAGGAGTTGGCGGGAGACCAACCGGTTACCCCGTAGGCGTTCTGAAGTTATGGATGATGCGGTGTGGGCTGTGGTGTCGGCGTTCCCGATTCATGAGGCTCCATGGAGCTTCCGGGATGCATCGTGCCGGGCCGCATGCCCCCGCCCGATCCCATCATCGGACAGCTGCTGTCGCCCGAGCCGCTGGAGGCTCGCTGCCCACCGCTGGGGCCGTCGGTAGCGCGGCCCAAGAAGAAACCCCAAAAAAAGATCACAGTCACGATGAAGACGACTCCGGCCGTGATTGCTACGACGGACCAGATTCGATCTACCCGCCTGGGTTGACTGGGGCGATCGGCGACGGAAGGCTGTGCCGCCGTAGCCGGCGGCTCGCTGGACTCATTTGTTTGCGTCATGCCGAGTGATTCTGCCACAGAAATACCCTTAGGGGGTAGGGACTAAAGTCACTGGGGCAGGGGTCAAAATCTTAATCTTGCGGCAACCCGCAAGACACTTTGTTGCGGGTCCGGCCACCCGGGATTCCGACGCCGGGTCAGTCGCTGCAAACCCCTTTAGGGGCACGCTGAGAACTGGTTTGCGGGGGACCGTTGGTCCGCTGATGTGCGAAAACAGCCACAGAGCACAGGCCGTCGTGAGGCGGGTGTGTCTGCGATATCGGTCGAGGTCGATGTTTCTGCCCTAGCGCGGTTCGCGGAAACGGGTCAGGTGCGCAGGCGCGTGGTACCGCCTGAAGTGCGTAGCGGGCCGCAGCCATACAGTATGGCATGTACCCATACGGGGTACCCTTATCGCCCGCGGCAGCAAGAGTGGCCGGTTGGGCGTTTCTGTTCCCCGACGGTGTTCGATTGCGCTTGTTACTAATGCGTCTCACTGCCCCCTGGCGGCGGGTGGGTGCAGTCATCTTAGGGCGCATGCCGCATCCTGCTGCCCGTGGCCTGCTGCCCGTGACCGGCACACCGAATCGGCGAGTTGCGCGGTTTCTGCGGCTGCGGGGCGGGGTCGGAGCGGTGCAGGTCGGGACGGGCTGCGATCTGGCGCGCGATTGGACGGCACGCGGTTGTGAGTGCGGTGGATGCTCGGCGCGGGGTGCCGGGGCTGTGCGGGGATGACTTTGGAGTGCGGCGATTTTGGCGTCTTCTCTACGGACGGGTGGTGCGTTGATGCAATCCGTTGCCACGGTCCGTCGGGCATTACCATTGCAGCTTACTGTGGTACCTTAGCGGGCAAACAGCCGCTGAGATGCGTTCCCGAATCGGCTCCACCATTGGTACAAACTTTCCACGTCGGCGCCGCCGTGGACGACGAGCAAGAGTAGTTGCCGATCTCTTGTCCATTCGATGTCGGGCGCGCCTGCGACCGTGCCGCAAACGTTCTGGCCAGTGATCACAGTGTCGGACCACCTGGCGGCTGGTGTGAATTCCCTAGCCCCGGGCAATGATGAGCGTTACCTCTAAGCCTTCACGCAGGCCGATTAGGAAAACCCGATGAAAGCACCGTATTCGCCTTGCATATCGCCCTGCCCTCTGCACGAGTCGGGATCTCTCTCAGTCACCGCTTTAGCAACAAGTGTGATAGGACCAGGAGCGTATGGGACGGGCGCTGAGAAGGCGCTGAGGTGGATGGCCGCTCTGTTCGGCGGGCCGAATGGGCCCCTCGGTTGGGCGCGTCAGCCACCGCTCGAAGTGAATCCCTGATCCTTGGTTGTTCTAGATGTCGAGTCCATAACTTGGGTCGTGGCTGCGGTGGCGGGAGCGGGTCGTCGTGAGGGCGTCGAGTTGTGCTGCGAGATCGGCGATTTCGTCGAGTGCGCTAGGAGGTGGTCGCGGCGGTGCAGAAGTTGGTGGGCGGTCTGGTACTCGGGATGATCCGATGCTGGCGCGGTGGGGTGGTGGTGTTGGTGCGTTCGATGGCGTCGGTGGGGGTGGTCGGGGGTGCAGAGGCGGTGCGCCAGGGCAGTAGGTGATCTGCGGCGGTGGTCGGGGTGTGGGCCGGCGGGCGGTGATCCGGAGCAGTTTGGTGTTGGTGACGCCGGCGTTTTCGGCGATCCACTGCAGGTGGTCGGGGTGCAGGTGGTCGGCGTCATCGACGACGATCAGGGTGGTGCGCGGTAGCGTCCAGCTTGGCCTTGGATGTGGGTGCGGGCGCGTTCGACGGTGGTGTCGGCGTACGGTAGCTGTGGCCTGTGGCCAGGTGTCCTGCCCACATTGGAGCCCGACCGTCGGTGGAGTCGAGGTTCTGAGTAAACGCGAGACCTAGGCTACTATTACAGTATGTAGTAGTAGCCTAGGTCTCGGCGGCCGTCGGAATCCCTGCGCGATGCAGCAGCACACTCAGTGGACACCAGCCCACTGCCGCGTTGAGCAACAAGTTCGCGCCGACCCATCCCGCGAGGAGGCGCAGAAGCCCCGAATGCTCAGATCGCGCATTATCTCTAGGAGAGGTAGATGAAAGTGGGTGTGACCAGCGGTGATACCGCCACGGTCATATCCATGACGGGGCCAT
>NZ_LQOY01000210.1 GCF_002101675.1 Mycobacterium gordonae
GGTCATGTTCGCCCCGCCCAGCCCGCCCTGCCCACCGGCCCCGCCGTTGCCGAACAACCATCCGCCGGAGCCGCCGTTGCCGCCGGGAGGCGCGATCTTGTTGATTGCCGTGCTGGCTCCGCCCTGGCCGCCGTTGCCGCCGTTGCCGATGAATCCGGCGGAGCCGCCGCGACCACCGAACTGGCCGGGCCCACCAGATCCGCCATTGCCGCCATTGCCGAACAACAGCCCGCCCGGACCGCCGGCCTGGCCGGTGCCGGGTGCCCCGTCGGCTCCGTTACCGATCAGCGGACGGCCGGTGGCCGCCTGGGCGGGCGCGTTGACGGCGTCGAGCAGGGCTTGCGGCGCGCGCTGCAGCAATGTGGCGATGTTCGTCGCCTCCGCGGCGGCGTAGCTGCCGCTCGCGGCGCCGAGGGCTTGCACGAACTGCTCGTGGAGGACCGCGATCTGAGCGCTGGCCAGCCGGTATGCCGCGGCGTTGCGGCCGAACGCCGCCGCCACGGCCGCTGACACCTCATCGGCGCCGGCTGCCAGAACTCGCGTCGCCGGGCCGGCCGCATTCGCGGCGTCCAGTGCGGCGCCGATGCCGGCGACATTGGTGGCCGCGGCGGCCAGCAGCTCCGGCACGGCGACTACATAAGACAATCGACGGCCTCCGGTCTCACATCGGCGCGCCGTGCTGGGTCAGGGTGAAGAAGAGATAGGCGAGGCAGAACAGGAAGTTCAGGGCCACCAGGATCAGGCCTGCGCAGACAGCCGCGTGCCGGCAACGGCGCTGCAGGCGCGTTGTTCTGGCGGCTTTTTTCTCGCGCAGGTACTGAGTTGCGATCAGGGCGAAGTTGACGTCGGTCAACTCCCGGTCCGCTACCGGGGTGCCGGTGACCAACTGCTGCAGGCGCGTCGCCGGGATGTGCACGCCGACTTGCGCGAAGCGCCGGCTGAGCCGTCGCGCCTGTCTGCGGCCGAGATACTGCCCTCGCATCTGTAGCTGGTGCGAGAGTCGCCGTCGTTCGTCGCCCCAAGGGTTGGACGGGGTCGTCACAAGCCGGAAGTCTATGTCCTACGTCACACTTTGGGGGACATAACGAATTCATTTCTTCGACCGATTTTGCCTTCGGGGGGTTACCGCAGCGGTTCGGTAGGTACCGAGTAGCGCTCCTGATATGCCGTGACCCGTTCCCGCACTTCCCCGGCGTCCAGACCGGTGTCCGACCAGGTGTAGCGACCGCGGCCGCCGTCGCCCGGATGAGCTGCCAGGAAGTCCCGCATGCGCTGCTCGGTGTCCGGACGCAGTTCGCGGCCGAGCTTCTGATAGATGCCGCGGATCGTGGTCCAGGGATCGGTGATGAAATCCGCGTAGTGGATGTCGATCACCTGACCGGCGGGAACAGCACCGCTGTCGCGTAGTGCCATCTCGCGCTCGAGTCCGACGGCGATCTCCTCGTAGGACTGGGCCGCGCACTCGGCGATATTCGATTCTTCGCTGCCCATTCGTCGCAGGTGCTGTGTCAGTGCCGCGATCGACGAAATGACGTTGAGCGGGTCTCGGTGCGTCTGAACGATCAGCGCATCGGGGTACTCGGTGAGCAGCGCATCGAGTTGCCATAAGTGCGCCGGCGACTTCAGCAGCCATTGCCCGGGCACGCCGGATTGCAGGTGCTGCAGGAAGATTCGATGGAAGCGATAGGCGCCGGCATGGTCGGCCTCGTAGAGCAGCCAACGGTAATAGCTCGGCAGCCGGTACTGCACCGAGAAGATCATGCTGGTGAATTCGCTCGCGGTGATGCGGACGCACTCCTGTCCCACTAGCGCTCCCATCGGATGAAACGCCATGAACCCCGGAATGATCTGCTCGGACATTTCGATGCTGGCCTGCGCGGCCGCGATCCGCGGATCGTCATGGTAGGTCTCGGGCTGGGGCACCGGGCAGGGGGCGTCGACCTCCCAGGTCAATGGCGCACGCAGGTCAGGGTCCTGGGCGAGTAGGTCGTAGAGGATGGTGGTACCCGTGCGGGGCTGACCGACGATGACGATCGGTGCATCGATCGGTTGGGTCGCAATCTCGGGATGTTGCTTGCGCCAGGCGATCACGTCGAGCCGGTTCTTCAGGGCGCGCATCAGATCGAGGTAGGCGACCTCCACACCGATGGGTGATAGCCGCGCCTCCCTGATCAGCCCGTCGGCGACCAGCTCGAGTCCGTGTTGCCAGCCGTCAGCACCGAAGTCGTCGTGGCCGGTCTCCGCGCACGCGGTGGCGATCAGCCGGTCCGGGGCGAATCGCTCGTGCAGGGTCATGGTTGCTCCCCCCGCGTGCGCACCGACACCGTCACGTCCGGTGGTGACGGGTTGTCCAGCCAGCGCAGGACGATGAAGCCGCGATGGCGGCCGCCGGTATCCAGCCAGTGACCGAATCCGAAGTCCTGCGCCGAGATTGCGAGGCGTACCCGCCCGTCGGCGTCGGGCTGGACGCCCCGGTTGGTAACCGAGCTGTGCCGGCGACGCGGCTCGAGGCATTCGTGCCAGATGTTTTCCAGCGTGACGTTCCAGTACCTGGTGTCGGGCGGGGAGATGTCCAGCACGAGTGCCTGCTCGGGTTCAAGCCGGAAGGTGCCGATCATGTAGAGGTTGTCCGGGGTGGTGTCGGCCGAACCGAGGTCGGCCGCCTGGGCGGTCAGCAGCGTATTGGGTTGGTCGAGGAGTTCGGGCTTGATCGTGCGATGCAGCGTGACCAGCTTCATCAGCGTCCATGCCATCGCGGTGAACTGGTCGGCGAGTTCGCTTTCGGTCAGGGGGACCACTGGATCGGGATCCAGAGCTTCGATGCGCAGCGTGGCCAGTTCTTCGGTAGCGCGGTCGCCGATGTACTCCCGGACGACCAGGGACGACGCGTCCTCGGGCATCTTTAGCCAGTGGCCGCCGTCGGTGTTCGACGGCTTGGCGGCGGACAGGATGATCGCGAATTCGTCTGTGTCCAGCTCCGTATCGCTCAGATACCCGGCCATGCGCCGCGGGGTGAGTCCGGTGCCGGCCAGGATCTGAAAGCCGAGATAGGCGCTGGTGCCTCTGGTTCCGGTAATGCGGTAGCTGCGGTCGCCGCGGATCATGGCGAGGTAGTAGTTGCCGTCGGGGTTTGGGCCACCGATCATCCGGTTGGGCGTGGACATGTCGAAGAAGGACGGCTGCGCGGTGTCGGCTTCGACGGACAGTTGCGAGCACAACGAGGACACCCGCGCGATCGCCCGCAGTCCTTCCAGTAGCTCACGCTCGGACTCCGCGTCTTGTGTCACGACATCGGTCGCGTTGGCGAGCATCTGCTGAAAGAACAGCCACGCGGCCAGCGCTTCCGACGCCTCGGCTTGAGTCATGGTCTCATAATTAGACTATGTCTCAGCCTTTGGCCAGCACTTCGCGTGAATCGCTTGCTTCGCGGCGGCGGGCGGCGACGCGCCAGCGCATCGCGGCAGCGGCGGCACAGCTGGTGGCCGAGGTGGGATTGGCGGGGGCCACGGTGGAACGGATCGCGGACGCGGCCGACATCGGCCGAGCGACCTTCTTTCGCTACTTCAACTCCAAGGAAGACGCTGTCGCCGAAGGGGTCAACGTCCACTGGCTGCAGCGGATCACCACCGCGCTGGCCAGCCAGCCGCCGCACCTGTCGGCCATCGATGCTGTAGTCGCCGCATTCGGTGACCTCGCTGACGGATTCGCCGAGATCGAGGACCAGGTGCGCGAGTTGGCCACCCTCACCCGGTCTTCGGAAACACTGGATGCCTGGACCCTGCACATCTACGTGCGGTACGAGGCCGCAATCGCCGACCTGATCGCCCCACGGCTGGCGAGGCTTGCCGCGCGGGACCCGCGCCCCCGTCTGATCGGAGCGCTGGCGATGGCCACCGTGCGGCTCGCCCTGGACGACTGGCTGGTGCACGGCGGGTCGCTACCCGACCGGGTGCGTCATGGTCTGAGCGCGATCACGATCGAGTGAGGGACTCGACGATCAGGCGCGTCGTATGTTCGGCGCGCTCGGGTGAATACCCTTGTGCGTCAGAGAGAATCGGATAAACCACGCCACCCAGTATTGCGTCAGCGGCCGACTCTGCGGTGGTTTCGGCGATGTCCGCGGCCACCAGGCGCGTCCGGACGCTGTCGTGCAGGGGCTTGCTGAATCCGGCGCGTAGCTTGACGGCGGTGTCCTCGTGTTCCATCCCTGCCGCGGTCAGGATCCGCAACATCGCCGATCCACGGTCGCTGGTCAGGGTGGCGGCGAGCTTGCCCACCCACTCCACCAGGTCGGCGGCCAGATCGTCGGTGTGATTCATCGATGCGAGGATCCGGTCGGCGTCTTCGAGCATGACGTCGGCGACGAGTGCGGGACGGCTGCGCCACCACCGATAGATGGTCTGCTTTCCCACACCCGCCCTGGCGGCGACGGCTTCGATGGTCAGCCCGTCGAAACCGCGCTCCAACAGCAACTCACGGGTGGCGGCCACAATTGCCGTGCGCGACTTCTCGCTGCGGCGCCGAGGCGCGAGGTCGGTGGACATCTTGGAGGATCCTGACTCGCCTTTACAGAACATGACCCGACAACGTAATCTTCGACAAGACGAGACGGTTCGTCTTGTAAGGGGAGAGGATAGCAGTCTGTGCGGCCGATGCCGAGCCCTTTCAGTCCGGACGTCGCCCACGGCGGGTCGGCGTCGTGACTCTCGGGCTGACCGCTGAGCAACAGGAACTCAGCGATGCCGTTGGGCAGTTCGCTGCGCGGCATGCCCCCATCGCCACGACGCGGGACAACTTCGAGGCCCTGGCCGCGGGGAAGCTGCCGCAGTGGTGGGAAGCGCTGATCGCCAGCGGTTTTCATGCGGTCCACCTGCCCGAACGGGTCGGTGGCCAGGGCGGCCGGCTGATGGACAGCGCGTGTGTGCTGGAGGCTGCCGCCAAGGCGCTGCTGCCCGGACCGCTGCTGCCGACGGTGACCGCGGGCGCCGTCGCATTACTGGCAGACCCGACGCCGGCGGCCGAATCGCTGCTGCGACAACTCGCCGCCGGCGTGCCCGCCGCGGTCATCCTGCCCGGCAACGGCGAATTCCGCGCCCGGCCCAGCGCGGAAGGCTGGGTGGTGTCCGGGGAATCCGACGTCACCTCGGGTGTCTGCTCGGCACAGATCCTTCTGGTGGGGGCCCGCGATCCAGACAACGTCGTCGTCTGGGCGCTCATCGACCCGGAAACACATTCGGCTGCAACCAATCCCGAAGACGGCACGGATATCGTCACCGACGTCGGTCGGTTACGTCTGACGGAAAACGCGGCCTCTGCGGTTCTCAGCGGCATTGACGCGAACCGGGCGGAGTGTGTCGCGGCGGCGCTGGTCGCCAGCACGACGGCCGGCATCACACAGTGGTGTGTCGAGGCGGTCACCGCGCATCTGCGCATCCGCGAACAATTCGGCAAGGTGATCGGCACCTTCCAGGCGTTACAGCACAGCGCGGCGATGTTGTTGATCAACAGCGAATTGGCAACGGCGGCAGCCTGGGACGCCGTGCGCGCCGCCGACGAGTCGCTCGACCAGCATCGGATGGCTGCGGCCGGTGCCGCCGTTGTCGCCATCTCACCCGCCCCGGATCTGGTTCTGGATGCCCTGACCATGTTCGGGGCCATCGGGTTCACCTGGGAACACGACGTGCACTTGTACTGGCGGCGCGCCATCAGCCTGGCGGCGTCGATCGGACCGGCGAATCGGTGGGCACGCCGACTGGGGCGGCTCACCTGCACCCAACAGCGCGACATGTCGGTGAACCTGGGCGACGCCGACGCCGAATTCCGGGCACAGGTGGCTCAAACCTTGGATGCCGCGTTGCAATTGGAGAACGACCAGCCCGGACGGCAAGGTGACTACGAGGACTTCAAGACCGGGCCGCAACGCACCCTGATCGCCGAGGCGGGTCTGATCGCGCCGCACTGGCCGAGGCCGTGGGGGCTGGACGCCGGACCGCTGCGCCAACTGATAATCGACGACGAGTTCGCCAAGCGCCCGGAGCTGGTCCGGCCCTCCCTGGGCATCGCGGAGTGGATCCTGCCCTCGGTGCTCAAGGCGGCGCCGAAAGACCTGCAGGACAAGTTGATACCGCCGACCCAGCGCGGTGAGATCGCCTGGTGTCAGCTGTTCAGTGAACCCGGCGCGGGTTCTGATCTCGCGGCTTTGGCCACCCGCGCCACCAAAGTGGACGGTGGCTGGACGATCAACGGACACAAGATCTGGACGTCGGTGGCCCACCGGGCGGACTTCGGCGCGCTGCTGGCCCGCACGGACCCGGCGGCCAGCAAGCACCGCGGCATCGGTTATTTCATCCTGGACATGCGGTCTCCGGGGATCGAGATCCAGCCGATCAAGACCGCGACGGGTGAGGCGCACTTCAACGAGGTCTTCCTCACCGACGTCTTCATCCCGGACGACATGCTGCTCGGCGACCCGGTCGGCGGGTGGAACCTGGCGATTGCGACAATGGCCGAAGAGCGCTCGGCAATAAGCGGATACGTCAAGTTCGACCGGGCCGCCGCACTGCGCCGGCTGGCGTCCGAACCGGGGCCGGACCGTGAGGACGCGCTTCGCGCTCTTGGTGAGCTCGACGCATACACCCACGCGATCAAGGCCCTGGGCGTGCGGGAAACCATCCGGCTGCTCGACGGACAGCCCTCGGGTCCGGCATCGAGCATCGCCAAGGTCGCGATGAATGTGTTGTTGCGGCGCACTTTTGAGGCGACGTTGCAATTGACGGGCCGACTGGCGATGGTCGCCGACTCCGATCCCGCGATCGTGGAGCCGTATCTGCACCTCCCGGCCGAACTGATCGGCGGCGGAACCCGGGAGATCCAGCTGAACATCATCGCTCAGATGATCCTGGGTCTACCACGAAAATAGGTACCGAACATGGGATTACGCGGAGAGGCCGCCATCGTCGGCTACGTGGAGCTACCGCCCGAACGGCTCAATAAGGCATCGCCCGCGCCGTTCGTTCTGGAGCAGTGGGCCGAACTCGCCGCGGCGGCACTCGACGATGCGGGTCTTTCCGGCGAGATGGTCAACGGCATCGCGGCCTCGCACCTGGCCGAGTCGCAGATCTTCGTGCCCTCGACTATCGCCGAATACCTGGGCATGCCAGCCCGATTCGCCGAGTTGGTGGACCTCGGCGGAGCGAGCGCCGCCGCGATGGTGTGGCGCGCCGCCGCGGCGATCGAGCTCGGAATCTGTGACGCCGTGCTGTGTGCGCTGCCCGCGCGCTACATCACGCCGTCGTCCAAGAAGAAGCCCAGGCCCATGGTCGACGCCATGTTCTTCGGCTCGTCGAGCAACCAATACGGTTCTCCACAAGCCGAATTCGAGATCCCGTACGGCAACCTCGGGCAGAACGGCCCCTATGGCCAGGTGGCTCAGCGTTACGCCGCCGTCTACGGATACGACGAGCGCGCCATGGCGAAGATTGTCGTCGACCAGCGGGTCAACGCCAATCACACCGAGGGCGCCATCTGGAAAGACAAGCCGCTGACTGTCGACGACGTGTTGGCCAGCCCGGTGATCGCTGATCCGTTGCACATGCTGGAGATCGTGATGCCGTGTGTCGGCGGCGCGGCGGTGGTGGTCGCCAACGCCGACCTGGCCCGGCGTGCCAGGCACCGACCGGTGTGGATCAAGGGTTTTGGTGAGAACGTGCCGTTCAAGACCCCGACGTATGCCGAAGACCTGTTGAACACGCCCATGGCCGCCGCGGCCGAGACCGCCTTCGCCATGACCGACCTGACGCGCGATCAGATGGACATGGTGTCGATCTACGACTGCTACACGATCACCGTCATGCTGTCGCTCGAGGACGCCGGTTTCTGCGACAAGGGCACCGGTTTGAAGTTCATCGCGGAGCACGATCTGACGTTCCGCGGCGACTTCCCCCTGAACACCGCCGGCGGCCAATTGGGCTTCGGGCAGGCCGGCCTGGCCGGTGGCATGCACCACGTCTGCGATGCCGCGCGGCAGATCATGGGCCGCGCGGGGGCGGCGCAGGTGGCCGACTGCAACCGCGCCTTCGTGTCCGGCAACGGGGGGATCCTGTCCGAGCAGACTGCGCTCGTGCTGCAGGGAGACTGACATGAACTTCGACCGTCCGATGCCCGTCAAAACTCCGACCACGGCGCCGTTTTGGGATGCGCTGGCCCAGCACCGCATCGTCATCCAGTATTCGCCGTCGTCGCAAAGCTATGTCTTCTATCCGCGGGTACGGGCGCCGCGCACCCTGGCCGACGATCTGGAGTGGCGCGAGATCTCCGGGATGGGCACGCTGTATTCCTATACCGTGGCGCGCCGCCCGGTCAGTCCGCACTTCGCCGACGCCGTCCCGCAGCTGCTCGCCATTGTCGAATGGGATGAGGGTCCACGGTTTTCCACCGAGATGGTCAACGTCGAGCCGGAGGCGTTGGGAGTGGGCATGCGGGTGCGGCCGGTGTTCTGCGACTACCCCGAGCACGACGTCACCATGTTGCGCTACGAGCCCGCCTAAGGGTGGCGAGCAGACGCGTAGGCCCCTGAATTCGTGCCGAATCAGGGGCCTACGCGTCTGCTCGCGCAAGGGGACTACATCTGCGCCCACACGATTTTGGTCTGCAGGTAGGTCTCCAGACCGGCCTTGCCGGACTCGTAACCCCAACCCGACTGCTTGTAGCCGCCGAACGGCATCGAGTGGTCGAACTGCATCTGGCAATTGAGCCCCACCGTCCCGGCCTTGAGCCGCTTGGCAATTCGGTGGGCGCGGGCCAGGTCTTGAGTCCATGCGGTGGCGGCCAGGCCGTAGGTGGTGTCGTTGGCCAGCGCGACGGCCTCGTCCTCGTCGTCAAAGGGAATCACCGCGACCACCGGCCCGAAGATCTCTTCCTGGAACAGCCGGCTGGTGGTGGCGACGTTGGTCAGTACGGTGGGACGGACGAAATAGCCTTTGCGGTCCACCCTCTCGCCGCCGGTGACCACCTCGACGCCGTCGGAGCGGCCCTGGTCGAGGTAGCCCAGGACGCGAGTGAGCTGCTTCTGGCTGATCAGCGGACCGATCAAGCTGCCTTCGTCCTTGGGGCCACCCTGTGGTAGCCCGTCCGCCACCTTCGCCAGGGCGTCCACGAACTGATCGAAGATGCCCCGCTGCACGAAGATCCGCGATCCGCACACACAGGCCTGACCGGAGTGGATAAAGGTACCGAACGCCGCCATCGGAACGGCCTTGGACAGGTCGGCGTCGTCGAAGACCACCACCGGCGACTTGCCGCCAAGTTCCAAAGTGACCTTCTTCAAATTGCTTTCGCCGGCCGCGTGCACGATGGCCCGGCCGACCTCGGTAGACCCGGTGAAGGCGACCTTCTCCACGTCGGGGTGCGCGGTGATCGCCGCGCCCGCGGTGTGCCCGTTGCCCAGCACCAGGTTTGCCACACCCTCGGGCACGCCGGCCTCATGCAGGATATTGTCCAGTACCAGCGCCGAAAGCGGCGTCTCCTCAGCGGGTTTGACCACGCTGCTGCAGCCGGCCGCCAGGGCCGGAGCCAGCTTGCAGCAGAAATTGAAGACCGGTCCGTTCCACGGGAAGATCAGGCCCACGACGCCATAGGGCTCTTTGAGGGTGTAGGCGTGCTGGTGCGAGTCGATGCCGGTGAGACCGCCGGTGTGCACGTCGGCGGCGATGCCCTCGATCTTGGTGCACCAGCCCGCGTAGTAGCGGAAGAACTCCGAACCCACCGTGACGGTGCCCTGGGCCTGCAGCGGCGTCATGCCGGCGTTCAGCGATTCCAGCTCGGCCAACAGGTCGGCGTTCTGGTCGATCAGCTCGCCGACGCGCCACAGGATCTTGGCCCGCTCGCTGGGCGGCTTGTCCCGCCAGACCCCCGACTCGAAGGACGCCCGCGCCCGCGCGACGGCATCGTCGACCGCTTCCGGGCCGCAGTCCTTGAACTCGGTGACCTGCTCTTCGGTGGCGGGATCGACAACCGTGATCACCTCGCCGGTCCCCGGGCGCTCCCGGATCTCGTCCAAAACGGCCTGGACCGTCATCGGTACTCCTCCTTGAGTATCTGACTCGTCAAGGCGAGGTTATGCGCTTAACCAACGGATGTCCAGACCTTGAGTAGTCGATCGGCTATCCCTCGGCTAGGTCGAGGAGCGCACTACGACGCGGGCGATGTCGGTGATGTCCGGAGACGGCGGGGCCGGGTAGCCCAACCGTTCGTAGATGGCCGCGATCGCGGCGTCGGCGACCGCGCGTGGATCGAACTGGACCGAGGTCAACGGCGGGGTGCTCACCTCGCCCATCGGGCTGGCGTCGACACCGATCACCGCGAGGTCTTGTGGGCACTGCAGGCCCGCCCGATGAATTCCGTACAGGACCAGGCACGCGATGTCGTCGCTCTGCGCGCACACCGCGGTCACGCCGTCGCGCACCCAATCGCTCACGACCTCGGCGGCGTTGTCGATGGTGACGGTGGCGACGGGCACCGGCGGCAGGCCGCGCGATTGTGCTGCGCGGGTGACCCCGTCGAGCCAGTAGTCACCCAGCGCGCGCCATCTGGGGGTTCCGCCGTAGGCATAGGCAATCTGCCGGTGGCCCCGCGAGACGAGATGTGCCACCCGCATTTCGCCCACCGCCAGGTGCGGATCGCCCAGAGCGGGCAGGCTGCCGATGTCGATGTGCGGAATGCCGGCGTTTTTGACCGCAGTGGCCGCCGCCTGGGTGAGCGGGAAGAGGCTGGCCACCGCGACAGGGTCGAGGTTCTCGATGGCGTCGACGACGTGATGGTCGTCTTCGGTTTCGAAGATCTGCACCTGCAGCAGACCCAGGCGCGCCAGTTCGGTGGTCATCCGGCTGCCGGCCTGCATCGGCATGTCACCCACTGCGACGAGCGGGATGACGTAGAGCACTACGCCGCCCTTGCCGCGGGCGAGGTTGCGCGCGGCGATGTTGGGTCGATAGCCGAGCAACTTCGCGGCGCGGTTGACCGCCTCGCGAGTCTGCGGCGAGATCCGGCGTCCCTCGACGTTGTTCAGCACGTAGCTGACCGTCGCGGTCGACACCTCCGCCAGACGGGCGACATCGGCGGTGGTGGGTCGGGCACCCTTGGCCGTGCCCAACTCGTCACTGACCGGCATGCCTCATGGTGGCACGCGTGTCAATCGGTCGACCGGGACGCCACCACGGACTAATAGTCCGTTCCCCTCACGGCCTGGCTCGGGCCGTAGTGAGCGATTACATGTCATGGCGTCGGATAGCTGGGTCTGACATCATGGCCTAGTAGTCACTGAGCCCCGGAGCGCAGGATGAACAAAGACGACCTGATCCTGATCAGCGTTGACGACCACATCGCCGAACCCGCTGACATGTTCGACGCCCACGTCCCGGCCAAGTACAAGCATCTCGCCCCCCGGGTGGTGATCGAAGCCGATGGCGTCCAGCAGTGGTACTACGGCGACATCCGCGGCCGGAACATGGGCTTGAACGCGGTGGCCGGCAAACCGCGCGAGATGTACAACGTCGATGCCTCCCGCTACGACGAGATGCGTCCGGGCTGCTTCAACGTCGACGAGCGGGTGCGCGACATGAACGCCGGTGGTCAACTGGCCGGGCTGAACTTTCCGAACTTCACCGGGTTCTCCGGACAGGTGCTCAACCAGGGCCCCGACCGCGACGTGAACCTGGTGATGATCAAGGCCTACAACGACTGGCACGTCGACGAGTGGTGTGCCGCGTACCCGGGCCGGTTCATTCCGTGCGGCATCCTCCCGCTTTACGACGTAGCGGAAGCGGCCAAGGAGGTTAAACGCTTGGCGGACAAGGGTTGCCATGCGGTCACCTTCTCGGAGAACCCAGAAGCGTTGCAGATGCCCAGCATTCACACCAAATACTGGTACCCGCTGTTCGAAGCCGTCTGCGAGAACAGAACGGTGCTGTGCACCCACGTCGGCTCCGCGTCGCGGTCACCCATGGTGTCGATGGACGCGCCGGCCAGTGTGATGATGACCGCCTCGTCGATGATGAGCATGTTCACCTTCACCGAACTCATCTGGGCACAGTTCTGGGCCGACTTCCCGGAATTGAAGTTCTCGCTCACCGAAGGCGACATCGGCTGGATGCCGTACTTCCTGTGGCGCGCCGAGCATGTCTACCAACGGCATTCGGGCTGGACACTCGCGACGTTCCCGCCGGGCTACGCCGGGCCGGTCGATGTGTTTAACCGACACTTCTATACCTGCTTCATCAGCGACAAGGTCGGCGTGCGCAATATGGACTGGTTCAACGAGGACATGGTGTGCTGGGAGTCCGATTTCCCGCATTCGGACAGCAACTGGCCGTTCGCGCCGGAGGACGTCATCGAGACGATGGGCCACCTCGACGACGCGGTCATCGACAAGATCACCCACGAAAACGCCATGGCCGCCTACTCATTCGACCCATTTCGGCACATCCCGAAAGAGCACGCCCGCGCGGGGTATCTTCGTGGGCAAGCCGCTGACGTCGACGTGGTGACTCACGTCGGGCATCAGGCTAGCCAGCGTGACCGCGACGCGTGGACGCGAATGACGACTTTCGCTCTGCAAGCCCAGGGCGCGACACCGGTGACGGTGGAAGCGCCCGGCATCGCCGGGCGTGCCACGACGCTGGGCAACTGAGCGTGGCACACCAACCACCGTTCACCGGGTGGCGCGTGCTGGAGTTGTCCAACGGAATAGCGGCGGGATACGCGGGGAAGATGTTCGCTGATGCCGGCGCCGAGGTCGTCAAAATCGAGTGCGAGAAAGGCGATTCCCTGCGGGCGTGGTCGGCCGGGGGTGGACCGCCGGGGGCGCTGTTCGGTTATCTGGCCGCCGGGAAGAAGTCGGTCCTGGGCGATGACCTTCACGCGTTGCTGCCGGGCGCCGACGTCGTGATCACCGACCTCACCGACGGCTGGACGCTGAACAACCTCGTAGCGCACAAACATTCGTCAGCAGTGCTTGTCGCCGTCACGCCGTTCGGGACGAGCGGGCCCTATGTCGAGGAGCAGGTGATCGCCAACGAGTTCATCCTGCAGGCGCTGTCCGGCTCGATCGCCAGCCGCGGCTGGCCGGGAGACGAACCCGTGCAGGCGGGCGGGCGCCTCGGTGAGTGGCTGGCCGGCACTTTCGCGGCGGCGGTCGCCGCCGCCACCGCACGCCACGCCGCACGCAGCGGACGGGGCGAGGTCATCGATGTCTCGACCTACGAGGCGATGGCCATCGCGATGGGCGGCCTGCCCGCCATGTCGGCCAGCGTCATGGGCCCGGACTCCCAGATGAACTCCCGCAGTCTGGAACTGCCGTCGATCGTTCCGACTGCCGACGGAATGGTCGGCTTCTGCACCATCACCGCACAACAGTTCCAGGATTTCCTGGTGCTCATCGAGCGTGCCGACCTGCTCGACGACGCCGAACTGGCGTCCGTCGAGGGGCGCATCGCGCGTCGCGACGAGTTTCTGCGGATGGTGACGCAGTGGACCGAATGTCGCACCACTGCGGAGATCGTCGACCTTGCCGTCGCCTTCCGCATTCCGGTGGCGCCGATCGGTACCCCGGCGATGTTGCCGACGGTCGATCACTTCCTGCAACGGGGCGTGTTCGTCGAATCCGAACTCGGTGTGCTGCAACCGCGAGTGCCCTACCGCGGCGGCGCCATTACCACCCGGCTGCCGGGCCGGCCACCGGAACTCGGCGAGCACAACGGCAGCATCGACTGGCCACCCCGCCGCGAAAACGCCGGCCGGGCCGATCCCCAGGCACTTCCGTTGTCCGACATCCGCGTTGCCGACTTCACGGCTTTCTGGGCCGGGCCATTTGCCACCCAGTTTCTCGGCGCGCTCGGCGCCGACGTCGTCAAAGTGGAGGGCGTGCGGCGGCCCGACGGCATGCGGTTCTCCGCCGGCCGGCCACCGACCTGGGACCAGTGGTGGGAATGGGGCCCGGTCTTCCTGTGCAGCAACAACAACAAGCGCGGCATCAGCATCGAACTCGGAACCGACGCCGGACGTGCGGCGGCGTTGAAGCTCATCGCCGCAAGCGATCTCGTCATCGAGAACTTCTCGCCGCGGGTGATGGAGAACTTCGACCTGCAATGGGATGCCGTCAGCGCCGCGAACCCACACGCCGTCATGGTGCGGATGCCGGCGTTCGGGCTGGACGGCCCGTGGCGCGACCGGGTGGGCTTCGCCCAGACCATGGAGCAGGCGACGGGCATGGCGTGGATCACCGGCCACGCGCAGGGCCCCCCGGTGATCCCGCGCGGTGTGTGCGACCCGATCGCGGGTCTGCACGCCGCCTTCGCCGCGGTGGCGGCGTTGGTGGTCCGCGACCGGGACGGGATCGGCGTGCACGTCGAATCTACGATGGTGGAGGCGGCACTGAATGTGGCCGCGGAAATGCTGGTCGAATACTCGCGCAACGGAATCGAACTGCGCCGTCGGGGAAATCGCGCCCCTGGCGCCAGCCCGCAGGGTGTGTACCGCTGCCTGGGCGACGACGAGTGGGTGGCTGTTGCTGCGATGGACGACGCCGCCCGCGGGGCACTGGCCAGGCTCGTCGAGAAGCGCGAGCTGCGCTCCGACAACGGCATCGACGAATTGATCATCAACTGGGCCGCGGGCCGCACGGTGCCCGACGCGGTACGCGAACTGCGATCGGCCGGGGTGGCGGCCGCCCCCGTGAGAGCACCGGCCGGCCTGCTCACCGATCCGCACCTGCTTGCCCGTGGCTTCTGGGAACGCGTCGACCATCCGGTCGCGGGCTCGTTCCTGTGCACCGGCATGCCGTTCACCTTTTCCGGCCGACCGCGCCGCTGGATTCACCGGGGCGCTCCGCTGTATGGCGAGCACACCAGCGACGTGCTGACCGAATTAGGCTACAGCCGTGTAGATCTCGGCGAGTTGAGCGAGTCGAAGGTCACCGCGGTGCGCCCGGCGGGCTTGTGAGATGGCAGTGACGCTGTGTGTACCGCCGCGCCCGGGCGAGTTGTGCCAGCTGGTCCGGTTCCTGCTGCGCCAGGATTCGGTGGTCATGGAACTGACGGCGCGGCAACGCATCACCGGTGTGGAGTGGGATGAAGGCGAACGTGCGGTGGCGATGGTCGTGGAGATCACCGACCCGCAAACCGCTCGGCCGGTCGATGTGCGAATCGACATTGTGCAAGGCGGCGGGTCACCGCGAGACGGCCGCGCCCAGCTGATCGGGCGGATCGTCAGGCACGGCAGGCAGTGCGACGTGCTCGGCACCTATCTCGGTGTCGTGGCAGACGAAAACTGAAGCGGCGCACACCAGAATGGAGTCCAGGTGAAACAGCAGCGCACCGCGGCGATCGTCGGGGTGTACAACACCGTCCAGGGCCGGCGACTGGACGGCGAAACCTCCCGCGGCCTGGCCGTCAAAGCCATCAAGGGCGCACTCGACGACGCCGGCCTGCGACTGGACGACGTCGACGGGATCAGCGCCGGACCGCTGTCGACCGCACTGATTTACGATCTGCGGGTCGGGCCGGCCTGGCAGGGAATGGGATTCGGCGTCGGCATGGTCACCGAAGCGGCCACCGCGATCGAGCACGGCATGGCCGACGTGGTGGTGCTCGTCGCCGCGCAGGCCGGCGAATACCGCGACCACGAGGCCACCGCGCCGTGGACCCGTCCGGAGAACGAATTCGTGGCGCCCTGGGGCATGTTCACCACCGCGGAGTTCGCGCTCGTCGCCCGACGGCACATGCACGTCTACGGCACCACGCGCGAACAACTGTCGATGGTGGCGGCGACTATCCGCAACAACGGGTCGAACAACCCCGAAGCCGTTTACTACCAACGCGGCCCGTTCACCCCCGATGACATCACCGCGTCCCGACTGATCGCCGACCCGTTCCATCTTCTCGATTGCGCCACCACCTCGGAGGGCGGCTGCGCGCTGGTGGTCGCCAACATCGAGGCGGTGGAGACGTCCGGGCAGCCGATCTACATTTTGGGTAGCGGCGCCGACTTCCACGGCCCGTCTTACCAACACCCGCCGGCCTGGGATCTCGCGGGACGCCGCGGCGATCACGTCAACGGAGTCGTCGGCCGAAACGCGGCCGACCGCGCATTCGCACACGCCGGAATCCGGCGCAACGACGTCGATGTGCTGGAGCTCTACGATCCGTTCTCGTTCGAAATCATCCGGCAGCTGGAGGCCTTCAGGTTCTGCGGGGACGGCGAGGGCGGGCCGTTCGTCGCCGACGGTCACATCGCCATTGACGGCAGTCATCCGATCACGACGGACGGAGGAACCATGTCCTTCAGCCATGCCGGCGCCAACCCGCAGATGATGCAGCGCGCCGTTCGGGCGGTGCAACAGTTGCGCGGTGACGCCGGAACCCTGCAAGTGCCCGACGCGCATATCGCCTTGTGCAGCAACGGCGGTGCGGGTGCGCTGTTCACCACGGTCCTATTGCTCGGAGACGAGCCACGATGAGCCTGTTGCAACCACAGAGCGGCTCCGTGCCGCACGCCAGCAGCCCGGTCAGCGTGCCGTTCTGGGAGGGCTGTCGCTCGCATGAACTCCGCTATCAGCGCTGCTCGGAATGCGGCATCGCCAACTTCCCGCCCACAGAGCACTGCCGCCAATGCCTTTCGGGCTCGCTGGAATGGACCCGCAGCGCCGGAACAGGTGAAATCTACAGCTGGACCGTCGTGCATCGGCCGGTGACCGCCGATTTCACACCCCCCTACGCGCCCGCCATCGTGACCGTGGACGAGGGCTACCAGATGCTGACCAACATCGTCGGCATCGCCGCCGACGCTTTGGAAGTCAGCCTGCGCGTGCGGGTCGAGTTCCATTCCGTGGGAGAAGATTTGACGCTTCCGTACTTCACCGCGGCGCCATGAGCCCGCGGCGCATCACCGACGGTCTACCGGTGACTGCCTATCTGGTGCTCGGAGTGCTCGCGGCCACCGATGAGCAGCTGACCGCCGGCGAGATCAAAACGCGCGCAGAGCTATCCGTCGGCCACTTCTACTGGTCCCCGTCGGTCAGCCACGTACGGCGCGAACTACACCACCTGCTCGAGCGCGGGATGGTCAACGAAATCGATGCGCAGTCCGGTAAACGCGCCATCACGCTCTATGAGACGACCGACGTCGGCCTCCATGCGTTGCGCTGTTGGGTCCAGCAGTTCCCCGGTGAGGACCCGGTCGTCATCAAACACCCGGTCATTCTGCGCACCTGGCTGGCTCGCGGCGAGGACCCCGAGCGCGTCATCGACAACCTGGACCGGCACCTCGGGGCCACGAGAAGGCGGTTGGACGAGGCGCTGTGGTCACGACAACGATCCCGCGAGGTCGGTATCCTCGACGACCCCGACCAGCGTTACTCTTTCGCCGTCCTGGACTACGCCATCCGCGGTCTGTATGCCGAGCTTTCCAACATTGAGCAGTTGCGCGACGAGATCGCAGCGGGCACCACACGAGATCCCGCCGCCCGGGTCCGACGCCCCAAAGGCCAGATCCGGCGCCGCACCACGGGGCGCGAGCAGACGTGAAAGCGCCCATTTCGGTCCGAAATTGGGCGCTTTCACGTCTGCTCGCGCAAACCCTCAGGCACCCAGCATGGTCAGGCCGCCGTCCACCGCGATCAGCTGGCCGGTGATGAATCCGGAGCCCGGTCCGGCCAAAAAAACCAGCACCGGCCCCAAGTCGCGCGCCGGATCCCCGAGTGCCCCGCCGAGCGGAATCCTCGCCTTGAGCTGTTCGTCGATCAACGGCGCGGCGTCGGGCCCGAGAAACTCCCGGAACCGGTTGGAACCCGGTGTTTGTACCGCCGGCGCCAGGGCGTTGACGGTGATCTTGTCGGCGGCCCAGGCTTGGGCCGCCGAGCGTGTCCAGGCCTGCACCGCACCCTTGGTTGCGGCGTACACGGCCGACACCGGACTGCCCATGACGGCCTCCGACGAGCCGAAGTTGATGATGCGGCCGCCCTTGGGTTGCTGGTCCTTCATGACGGCATAGGCGGCCTGGTTGGTCAGGATCGTCGCCTTGACGTTGGTGTCCAGCAGGAATGAGATGTCTTCAGCGCCAATATATCCCGGAATGCCCGGCTGCCACAGGCCGGCGGCGTTGACCAGAACGTCGAGTCCGCCGAGGGCTTCGGCCGCGCCGGCGACCATGGCCGAGACCGCGTCGGCGTCGCGCACATCGCACTGCAGCCACGTGGCGGCCAGATCGTCGGGAGGCGGCGCCTGGTGGTAGGTGGCGGCGATCTGAGCGCCGGCCGAGGTGAGCACGGCGACCGCGGCAGCCCCGATACCCGTCGCCGCACCGGTCACGAGAATGCGTCTGCCCTGCAGAGCTGCGTCCGACATGATGAAACACTATCCGGTGGGATCACCGGCTTCGACGCGGGTGCGGCAGTATCGGTAGGCATGACCCTGTGGGACCAGCACACCTGCCTGCCGCTGCGGGTCGACGCCGCCGTAGACCCGTTGACCAGATACCGGCGTCGCGGCGGCGCTTTCGTGTCGGTCAACGCGGGGTATTCGCCGCACAGCTTCAGTGACACCACCGCGCTGTTACGGCACTTTCGAAGCGCGGTGGATGCCCACCCGGACCTGGAGCTGGCAGCCACCGCCGAGGAGGTGAGTGCCATTGCGGGCAAAGACCGCATCGCGGTGGTCTTCGACCTGGAAGACTCACGACCCCTCGACGACGATCTCGACAATCTCGCGGTACTGGCCGGCCTCGGGGTGAGGACGTTGCTGCCTACCTATAACCATGCCAACCGCGCCGGCAGCGGCTGCCTGGATGCGATCGACCGCGGGCTCACCGAGTGGGGACGCTCGATCGTCGCCGAGATGAACCGGGTGGGTATCGTCCCGGACGGATCGCACTGCAGCCCCCGCACGGGTCTGAATATGTGCGAGATATCGAACGGCCCAGTGATTTACAGCCACTCCTGCATGAGGGCGGTCTGGGACCATCCGCGCAACATCAGCGACGAACAGGCGCGGGCTTGCGCGGCCACCGGAGGAGTCGTCGGCATCACCGGTGTCGGCATCTTCCTCGGACCCAACACCCCCACGCTGGAAGCGATGACGCGACACCTGGAGTACGCGGTTGAGCTGGTCGGCATCGACCACGTGGGCGTCAGCAGCGATTTCTCGTTCGACTACGACGATTTCGTCGAGGAGGTGGCCCGCAACCCCCACCTGTTCGACGACAACTACACCCGGTGGGGAACGATCCAGTGGATGCCACCCGAGACGCTGTTAACGCTTGGTGTGCATCTGGACGAGCGTGGCTGGAGCTCCGCGGACATCGCGGCGGTCCTCGGCGGAAACTTCTATCGCGTCGCGCAAAGTGCCTGGAAGGCTTAGGCGGGCACCGCGACGGACGACAACAGCTCGGCAAGCCGATCCGGTCGATCCACCATCGAGAAGGTCCGTGCACCCTCGATGATCTCCAAGCGCGCGTTCGGGATCGTTGCGGCGAGCCGGCGTCCGTCTTCGACTTCGAAGAAGATGTCGTCAGCCGACCAGGCGATGAGCGTCGGCTTGTCGAATTCCGGGAGCCGGGCGGCGACGCCGGTGGTGACCTCGGTGCGCAGTGACAGCGAGAACTGGCGCAGATCCTCGGCGACGGCGGGGTCAGACAGCGCCGGCCGCACCCAGGTCTCGGTGAGAGCGTCAATGTCGTTGTGCGCCAGCCCTTCGTAGGCCCGCCGGCGCGCGACGGGTGCGCGCATGGCCTGAATCGCGGTGCGGAAGACCTTCTTCGACTTGGCCGCGAGGATAACCGGTTTGAGGATGGGTGGCGGAAAGTGTTCGAAGGCATCGCAACTGGTGAGCACCAGCGCACCGAGCCGGTCCGGGTGATGCACGGCGACGAGTTGGGTCACCACTCCGCCAGTGTCGTTGCCGACCAGCACCACGTCGGTAAGATCAAGGGCGGCAAGGAACTCGGCAACGATCGCCGCCACGCCGTCGATACTCCGGTCGGCCCCGGGGCGCAGCGGCGCGGAATGAGCGCCGAGTGGCCAGGTGGGGGCGATGCAGCGCAGCCCGCGACCGGGGAGCCGCTCGCTGACCTGGCGCCACAGTTGGCCGTCCATCATGTATCCGTGCACGAAGACCACTGGCCTGCCGTTTTCGGGTCCCGTTGCTTCGTAATGAATGGTTCCGGCGCTAATGTCGATCGTCGGCATGAACGGCTCCTAACAGAGAGGGATTTACAAACAGTCTGTCTGTTCGTAAGTTACCAACAGGTTGTATGGAAATCAAGAGACGCACCCAGGAGGAGCGCTCCGCGGCGACCCGTGAGGCGCTCATCTCGGCTGCCCGCAAGTTGTGGGGCCTGCGCGGGTACGCCGAGGTGGGCACCCCCGAGATCGCCACGGAGGCCGGTGTCACCCGGGGCGCGATGTATCACCAATTCACCGACAAGGCAGCGCTATTCCGCGATGTCGTGGAAGCGGTCGAGCTCGATGTGATGACCCGGATGGGCACGCTGGTGGCGTCGTCGGGTGCCGCCACCCCGGCGGACATGATTCGCGCGGCGGTCGACGCCTGGCTGGAGGTGTCCGGTGATCCGGAGGTACGCCAGTTGATCCTGTTGGACGCACCCGCCGTGCTCGGCTGGGCGGCCTTCCGCGACGTTGCCCAGCGGTACAGCCTCGGCATGACCGAGCAGTTGATCACCGAGGCGATCAAGGCGGGTCAGCTGGCGCGACTGCCGGTGCGCGCGTTGGCCACCGTGCTGATCGGCGCGCTCGACGAGGCGGCCATGGCGATCGCGACCGCCGAGGACCAGAAGCGGACCCGTAAGGAGGTTCGCCAGGTCCTGCACCGGCTCATCGACGGGATGCTCGAGGGGTAGCCGCGCTGAGTTGCGGATAGCGCCTACCCAGGTCTTCCAGGTACTGCGGCGCTGCAGCGGCGGCGACGTCTAAAAAGGCATGTACGGTCGGAGATTGGTCGGTGCTGCGCCACGCCAGGGCGAGTGGCCGATGGGGAAGCCGTCCCTGCAACGGTACGAATCGCACGCCGTTGCGGCTCAGGTTGATGAATGATGTTGGCAGCAAGGCGATTCCAGCCCCAGACGCGACCAGCGCGAGGATGGTCTGGATGCGCGGCACCTCATCGATCACCGGCGGTTCGATGTCATACATCCGGCACAGCTCAACGACATCGCCGTAGGTGGTGGCTGCGGCGGCCCGCGCCCAGAGGACCATCGGTTCATGAGCCAGGAGTCCCGGCTCGATTTGCTCCTGTTCGGCCAGTGGGTGATCCTCCCAGACGACCGCCGCGAGCGGATCGTCGATCAGCGGCTGGATGGTCAGCGAAGGTTCGTCGACCGGTCCACGCAGGACTCCGACATCGATGCGGTGGGAGACCAGTTGCGCAATCTGGTCGGTGCTGCTCGACTCGCTGAGTTCGAGCGTGACATCCGGGAACCGCCGGCGGTGTGCCCTCATGACGTAGGGCAGCACTCCGTCGACCGCCGCCTGCAGGGCGCCGATGCGTAGTTGACCGAGCTGACCGGTGGCGGCCCGGCGCGCAGCCGCGAACGCGCGCTCGGCGTGAGTGAGCGCCAGGCGGGCCTCGTCAAACAGGGCCCTCCCCGAATCGGTGAGCTCGATCGGCCGACGGGACCGGTCGATCAGCTCCGTGCCCAGCTGACGCTCCAGCTTCTGGATCTGTTGACTCAGCGGCGGCTGCGCGATGTGCAGGCGCTGCGCGGCCCGCCCGAAATGGCGCTCCTCGGCGACCGTCACGAAGTAGCGCAGTAGTCGCAGCTCCGGATCGCTCATATGTACAGCATATAAAGCGAGACCAGATATGTCTTAGACACAGATGATGGCGCCGCCTTACGGTTGCCCCAGCACAGCCAAGGAGGCACACCATGACCGCACTGATCGAGACGGAACGTGATCTCGTCGACCACTACTTCGACCAACCCTGGAGTGACGGGCTGCCCGTCGTCCCGCCTACCCCCGCGCGGGTCACCGAGGCGCTGGACGCGCTGGGCGGAGAAGCCGACGACCTCGTCGCCCGGATCCCACCGCGCTGGGGCAGCCTGACGCGCGAACTACTGGCCGTCAACATGGTGATGGCCGGCTGCAAACCTGAATACGCACCCGTGGTGCGGGCAGCGGTGCTCGCAATGGCCGACCCGCGCTTCAATCTCAACGGCATCCAGGCCACCACGCACGTGGTGTCACCGCTGATCGTCGTCAATGGTCCCATCGCGCGGCGGATCGGAATGAATTCCGGCGGTAACGTTTTCGGCTCCGGTAACCGCGCGAACGCGACCATCGGCCGCGCGGTGCGGCTGATTCTGCTCAGTGTCGGCGGCGGCATTCCCGGCCAGCTCGACAAAAGCACCCTCGGCCACCCGGGCAAGTACACCTTCTGCATCTCCGAGAACGAGGAAGCCAGCCCGTGGGCGCCCTATCACGTCGAACACGGCTATGCCCCGGACGACAGCACCGTGCTGGTGATCGGTGCCGAAGCCCCGCACAGCGTCACCAACCACATCTCCGACGACCCACAGGGAATTCTGGATTCGATCGCCTCGGCTATGAGCACCGTCGCCCACAACAACGCCGTCCTCGGCGGGTCCTGCACCGTCGTCATCGGGGTCGAGCATGCCCGGACGATCGCTTCCTTCGGCTGGTCGCGTGACGACGTGCGCCGCTACCTGTGGCTCAACGGCACCAACTCCTGGGACGACGTAAGTTATGGCGACCGCTACGCGCCCCCGGGCGGGCGGACCTACAACCGCAACCTGCCCAAGTGGTATCCCCGGCAGCCGGGCCGGCGGGTGCCGATTGTCTTCACCCCGGACGACATTCACCTATTCGTTGCCGGCGGATCGGCCGGTCGGTTCTCCGCCTTTCTGCCGGGCTGGAGCACCGCGACGACACCGGTGCTACGGGCAGTTGAAGACAACGTGCCCGGGGCGGGGGGCAATGCCCGCGAATTGGATTGCTCCGATGGCGCATGCCGGCTCTGACACTCGAGGAAGGAAACTGCGATGACCAACTTTGCCTATGACCCCTGCGGCGTCGTCGAGGTGGCGGCAATTCCCACCGCCCCTCGCCCGGGCCACACCAGGGGTCTGCGCCTGGCCGTGCTGAGCAATACCAAATGGAACGCCGCCAAACTGTTGCGTGCCACCGTGCGTGAACTGACCGATGGCGGAACGGTCTTCGCGAACATCACTTACTACGACAAGCACCACTTCTCCTCCGATGCCAGTCCTGAACTGATCGCGGCGATCGCCGCCGAGAACGACATCGCCCTCACGGCGATCGGCGACTGCGGCTCCTGCTGCTCCGCGTGCGTCAACGATGCGGTGCGGCTCGAGCAGGCCGGTGTACCGACCGTCGCGATCGTGACAACGGAATTCGAACTCGAGGCCCGCCTGCAACGGGAGGCCCGCGGCATGGCGGGGCTCGAACCCGCCGTCGCGACCCATCCGATCAGCAGTCTGACGCTGGAACAGCTCGACGGCCGTGCAAGCGAGATCGCACCGCAGGCGCGGCGCATCTGGTTCGGCGACGCCATCGCCGGCGAGGCCGCATGACCGAAAAGGGTGCGCTGTCATCGCTATTGGTAGCCGATTTTTCCCGGGTGCTGGCCGGGCCGTTCTGCACCATGACCCTCGGCGATCTCGGTGCTGAGATCGTGAAGGTCGAGCGACCCGGCGGCGACGACACGCGCGAATGGGGGCCGCCGTTCGTCGACGGCGAAAGCACCTACTATCTGGGCGTCAACCGCAACAAACGCAGCATTGTGCTCGACCTCGACCAGCCCGGAGACCGACGTATCGCAGCGGAACTCGCCACCCGCGCCGACGTGGTGGTGGAGAATTTCCGTCCTGGCACGATGGGCAGGTTCGGCCTCGACGAGCCCACCCTGCGCCGGCACAACCCGGGGCTGGTGTATTGCAGCATCACGGCATTCGGGACCGGCGCGGGACATCGACTGGCCGGCTACGACCTGCTGGTCCAAGCGCTCGGCGGCCTGATGAGCATCACCGGATTCGATGACGAACACCCGACCAAGGTCGGGGTGGCCCTGGTCGACGTGCTGGCGGGCCTGTTTGCGACGGTCGGCATCCTGGCGGCGCTACGTGAACGCGACCGGACGGGGCAGGGACAGCTGGTCGAGATCAACCTTATGTCTGCACTGCTGGCCGCACTGGCCAATCAAGCGTCCAGTTACGTTCTGGCCAAGGACATTCCACATGCAATGGGCAACGGGCACGCCAGCATCGCTCCCTACGACAGCTACGCGACCGGTGACGGGACCATCGTCCTGGCGGTGGGAAACGACAAGCAGTTCGACGCATTGTGCGACGCGCTGCTCATTCCAGGTCTGGCGCGAGACCCGCGGTTCCGTAGCAACGAACTGCGGGTGCGCAACCGGGGACCGTTGCGCGAGCACCTGGAGATCGCGTTGGCGTCCAACTCGGCCGGCTATTGGACGACAATGCTTCCCGCCCTGGGCATTCCGGCAGGCGCGGTCAACAACATCGGTCAGGCTTTCGCTTTGGCCGAACGGTTGGGGCTGCGTCCGATCCGCGACACTGGCGACGGTGACGGTCCCGGCCGCCAGGTCGCCAGCCCGATCACCCTGTCCGCGACGCCGGTGACCTACCGCACCAGGGCGCCCCGCCTCGGCGAGCACAGCGCCGAGATCCGCAACTTACTTCACCAACGCAATGGTCTGGCGCGCCAGCTCCGTGGCGATGGCACACGGGTCAGGAAACGGCTTTTCCACGAATTGGATTGACCATTCGAAGAAGTCGTCCTGGTATTGAATGGAGACGTCGCAGAGCCGGGTGCCAAGCCGGTCGGTGGCCGCGGCGATGTAGCCGCTGTGACCGTCGATGGTGATGTCGTTGACCGTGGTCCGGCTCAGGTCCTCATTCTTTCGTTCGCGACCGATGGGGCTGCCGCGAAACCAGCTGAACGAGAACCACGGGCCGCCGATGCTGCCGCTCACCAACCACTGACATCCGACCGCGTTGCGGGCGGTGACCACCAATCCCGAGACGCCGGTGAGCTGCGCGAGGGTTTGATCGCTGACGCCACCGCACTCGGGGAAGAACGGGCCGTGCTTCGCCTGTTTCGTGTTGGGCGCGGCCGTGGAGGACGGTGGCCCGCCGGCCCCGTGCGAGCCGCCGGCGCACGCGGCCAACAGCGGCAGCAAGGCCACCAGAACCGGGCACAGGACCGGTACCAGCAGGCGATCCCGAAACCCGCTCATCCGTCGAACACCGCGTTCATCCGCATCTTGAAGGCGTCGTCGAACCGGCGGTAGGTGCTGCGTAATGCGTTGCCCGGCCAGTGATCTTCGACGAGCTCAGCGGGCAGCAGCGGGTCGAGTTGAAGGTGCCGGACCACCGCGATCGACAGCGCGAACTCGTCGGTGAAGTGCTCGACCGAATTGTCGTGCCGGTTACCCTCGAGCGCGGTCCGCATCGCGTCGATGAGCGCCCTGGCGTCGTCGGCCCAGCCGTCGAGGGCGAACAACGACCGCATCTTGTCGGCAGTGATGTCGGTAGCCGCACCGTGGAAATGCGTGCACTGTCGGTCCAGGACCGCACGGGACGCCGAAAGGCGTTGCGGGTCAAGATTGTCCGGGCGTATCCAGACGCCTTCCCGAAAGTCGGCCAGGTGCAGGGCCATCGCTGCCTTGCGCAGTTCCAGCCGATCGGATGCGCTGCGCCGCTCCACCGAGACGATGGCAAGCTCCCACGTGCCGTCCCATTGTCTGACATCGTCGATTCGAGAAGCCTCGTCGACCCGCTGGCGGCGTTCGGCCAACCGGCCCGCGAGTGCGTAGCTGCCTTCGTCGGCAGTGAGTTCTCCGTTGCTGACCATCCGCCACAGGCAGGTGCGGGCGGCGCCGTCGCTGATGCCGAACAGGGACGCCAGTGCCACCAGATTCGACACCGGCAGCCGGGCCTCGTCAGAGCCCAACAATGCCGATGCGAGCACCGAACGTGCGCTGAGCGGTCGGTCACCGATCAGTTCGCGCACACGAGATCCGGACATGGCGGGCACCGATACATCTTCGCCGATCAGGCCCCATATCACTAAATTGTTGACGTGTGGCATTCAAACTGTGATACTGACCAACGTGGCCTCCCCGACGAAGCCGTTGGTTGCCGATGACGTCGAGATAGTTCGGCGAGTCCTGGCCCATATCGACGCCGGCACCACCGATGAGGGCGCCGCCTGGCGCGAACCGGTCGTAAACTATCTGGACGCAACGCGATTCGCCCAGGAGCTGAAGATGTTGCGGTCGATGCCAAGCGTCTTCGTACCGTCTGCGGCGATCCCGAACCCGGGGGACCACGTCGAACGGACGGCGTTCGGGGTGCCGCTGTTCGCGGTGCGCGGTCGGGACCGGCGCGCACGGGTCTTCCGGAATGCGTGCCGTCACAGAGGGTTCACGCTCGTCGAGGGCGCCGGATGTGCCCACGCCCTGGTGTGCCGCTACCACGGCTGGACCTACCGGCTGGACGGGTCACTCGCCCATGTCCCACACCAGGAGGCATTTCCCGATCTCGACCTGCCGGGCCGGGGGTTGATCGAGGTCGACAGCCATGAGGTGGACGGCCTGGTCGTCATTGACGCGCTGGATTCGCGTCCTGATCCGGACGACGACGCCCTGGCCTGGTTGACCGACGGAACTCCGTGGCGCGACAAGCTCGTGCCCGCGCAACGACTCGTGTATGTCGACGCCACGTTACGACCGATGAATTGGAAGGTCCTCGTCGAGCAGTTCCTGGAGGGCTACCACATCCGCTCGACGCACAAAGACACCTTCTTCCCGCTGCAGTACGACGACCTCAACGTGGTGGAGGTGTTCGGCCCGAATTCCCGTCTGACCTTCCCCTACCGCAACATTGAGCGGCTGCGTGACCGACCAGAGAGCACCTGGAGCACTGACGCCCGGGTGACATACCTGTATCAGCTTTTTCCCAACGTGATGCTGGCGACGTTCCCCGACCTGATGTTGATGATCGTGGTCGACCCGGTCGACATCGGGCACAGCATGGTCACCGTCTATTCGATGGTCCGGCCGGAGATGGCCGATCGATCGGAAAGCGATGTGGGTCAACCTAACCCGGCGGCCGCGGGCACGCTCATCGCGCGCGGAACCGTGGAGGATAACGAGATGTCAGAGGGCGTTCAGCGCGGCTTGAGTTCCGGGGCGAACGCTTTTGTCGAATTCGGCAGGCACGAGAGTGCGGCCGGGCATTTTCACGCGGTGCTCGACGAGCGCTTGGCGCGATCGACGCCGGCCATTACGGCGTCTTGAGGAAAATGTCGTTGAAGGTGACGGTGCGCAGATTGCGCGCGCGGATGATGTCGACCAGCTGCGGGTAGACGTGGGTGACGGGCAGGTGATTGAGGTGCCCGATCACGATCGACTGCGGCGTGAAGTACTGGTCGGCCATCTTCACGATGTATTCCTCGGTGATCAGCGTCGAGTCCGACAACGAGCCCGACCACAGGACCGGAACGCTGTAGCCCAGGTCGGCGGCCACCGCGTCGACGTCGGCGTTGTGCTTGGCATACGGTGGCCGCCAATAGGGTTTGGCGCCGACACCGTACGTCTTCTTCAAGAAATCGTCGTTGCGCATCAGCTGCTTGGCGATCTCGCCCTTGGACAGCGTCGTCAAATCGGGGTGTGACCAGGTGTGGTTGCCGAGTTCGATCTGCCCGGATTCGACCAACGGCCGGAGCAACGCCAGATTATCGGTCCAGGAGTCGTAGGTGCCGTTGACGAAGTACGTCAACCGGATACCGGTGTCCTTGGCGAACTGCGTGTAAGCCCGCACCACCTCGCTGTTGGTCCCGTCGTCGACGGTCAGCGCCAGCAGGTCACCACTGCCCGGGAGCTGGCTGAGCACGCCGCCGCCGGGCAGCCGTACGCGTGCGCTCGGCGGTGGCGGCGGCAGCAGTCCCGCGACGGTCGGCCCGGCAGGTGGCGCGGCGGCAGCGGCATCGGCCGCCGGGGCCTGCGCGAATGTCTGCGTGCGCGGATCCACCATGCATCGAGCCAGACCTACGCCCGCGACGGTGGTGACGGCGAGGGATCCAAGGAAACGGCGGCGGCTCAGCTCTGACATTCGAGGGCCGCAATCGATCTCCGGGTGCGCCAGGAACCTTGCGGACCCGCACCCGGGCCGCAAAACCGCTCCACCAGCAACGACACCACAGCAGCGAACCGTACCATGACCTGCGCGGACATCTCCGGCGCAACGCCCCAGCAGCGCCGAAGTGTTGCGGCAATCACAAATCAGCAGTAGCCGATGCCGATGTCGACCGACAGCTGCGTTCCGGTTACGAACTTGGATTGATCGGATGCCAGCCAGGCGACGGCATCGGCGATGTCCTCGGGCTGGGCGATGCCCTCGGGTAACAGCGGCTTATGCATGTCACGCAGGTGCGGGTGGGTGTCGGCGGCCGATTCCATGGCTTCGCGCATCCGGCCGGTACCCATCGGGGTGGCAACTGCTCCCGGATTGAGGCTGTTCACCCGAATGTTGTGCCGGCCGAGTTCGGCGGCGAACCCGCGTGCCATGCCGACGACGGCGTGCTTACTGGCGGTGTAGTGGATCATGAACGACTGCATCCTGATCCCTGCGGCCGATCCGATCAGGATGATCGAGCCCCCGCGGCCACCGTCGATGATGGGATGGGCGCCGGCCATCACGGTGTTCCAGGTGCCGAGGACGTTGGTGTCGATGGTGTCCCGGAATGCTTGAGCGGTGATCTGATCCCAGGCCGCGGGATTGCAGATGCCCGCATTGGCGACGATGACGTCGAGACGGCCGAGTTCACCCACCCCGCGGTCCACGGCGGTCGTCAGCGCGTCCAGGTCGCGCACGTCGACCGCCGACGTCACGACCCGCCGGCCATTGGCCTGGACGAGCCGCGCGGTCTCGGCGAGGTCGTCAGGCGTCGGCGAGTCATAGGGAACGCTGGACGGCAGCGGGCCGGCGAGGTCGAGGGCGATGACGTCGGCGCCGTCAGCGCTCAGTCGCACGGCGTGCGCCCGCCCCTGCCCCCGTGCGGCGCCGGTGATCAACGCGACGCGTCCGTCCAGTGGCTTAGTCATCGGTCTCCCTGCGCGGTCGTGCTCCCTCGACGGGTCCGACGATAGGCTGGCAGCATGACTGTCATTGTTGTCGACAGGGGGCCCCGAAGGGTCAGTCGCAGGGTGGAGGTGGCCGCGCCGGCATCGGAGTTGTTCGCGATGGCCGCTGACCCCCGGCGGCACCGTGAACTAGATGGCTCGGGCACGGTGCAGGCCAACGTCAAGGCCCCGGCTCAGCTCGCCGAAGGTTCGAAGTTCTCCACGAACATGAAGATGTTCGCCCTGCCTTACCGCATCACCAGCACAGTGACCGCGTTCAAGCCCGACGAGCTGATCGAGTGGCGGCACCCGCTGGGCCACCGGTGGCGGTGGGAATTCCAGGCGCTGTCGCCCACCCTCACTCAGGTCACCGAGACCTTCGACTACCACGACGCCGGGACGCTGAAGAAGAAGCTCAAGTACTACGAGCGGATGGGTTTCGCCAAGGCGAACGCGTCCGGTATCGAAGCGACGCTGGCCAAGCTGCGCGACCGCTACGCGACGCGGTGATTCATGCCGCCGGATCGGCGGCATCCCAGGGCACCACGCCGGAAACCCAGTGCGAGAGCTGTTCGACCTGGTCATTGCGGTGCAGGTGCCGCGGCGGCGTGGCGAACGTCGAGTAGGGACGGCACCGGATCACCACGCGATTCTCGCGGTCGCACATTGCCTCGATCGACGGGCGCGCCTCGGGCCCGAGAGGCTGGCCCGACATCCGTCCGGCCACCGCCATCATCACGTCGACCGCCAGGTCGCGGTCCGCATCCAACGTCGCGTCGGTGTAGACCTGCAGATAGGTGAAAGGCCAGCGCTCGTCCAGCACGCACAGGCTGATCTTGTTGTCGCGCTCGATGATTCGGGCCTTGCCGCGACCGGCCATGGTGGAAACGAGCAGTTCGCCGCCGTCGGTGGGGATGTAATAGACGATCGACATCGCCGGTCCGTCGTTGCGCCTGCGGTAGCCGAACACCGCCGTGCGGTGTGTGCGGACGAATTCGCGTCGCTCCGAGGGGAGCATGTCGCGGTCGGTGGGAGCCGTGAAGGGCTCGGCTGCGAGGGGGAGAAGCATCCTGAAACGTCCTACATGGCAGGGGCGTTGACCCGCGGACTATTTATGGATACAGTGTGTCCATAAATACTGGCGATGTCAACCCTGCTCGAGCTCGGTCCCGGGGACGCCCGGCGCTGCCTCTGGACCGGATCGTCGGCGTGGCCCTCGAACTCGTCGACGAAGAAGGCGCCGAGGCGCTGTCCATGCGGTCACTGGCCCAGCGCCTGGGCTCGGGCACGGCGACGCTGTACCGGCACTTCGCCAACCGGGCCGAACTGGTGGCCATGGTGGTGGACCGGATGCTCGGCGAGGTGGTGATCGATCGCGCCCCCGGGCTGCCGTGGGACGAGGCGTGTATTGCGTTCGGGCACGCCATGTTTGACGCCCTTGGGCGGCATGGCAACGCCGCGCCGTTGCTGCTCGGACATGTCCCGGTGGGGCCGAATGCCATGGCTCAGCGGGAGTTCTTGCTCAGCTTGTTACTGGGCAACGGGTTCTCCGCGGAGTCCGCAGCGCGTACCTACGCCACCCTCTCGCGCTACGTCCTGGGCTTCGCCATGCAGGTGCGGGCGTCGGCTGCGTCCGAGGAACAGGATGCCGCGGCGGCTGAGGCGTTCGGCCGCCTCGATCCCGCGACGTATCCGGCGACCGCCGCGGTCGCCGGATACTTGCCGGTGCCGCTGGCCGATGAGTTCAGCTTCGGCCTGCGGCTCATCTGCGCAGGGTTGGCCCGTCGGTCCTGATCCGTCAGTTGCCGAAGCCGGACGGTGCGGGCGCCGGCGCAGGGGCGCCGCTGCCCAGTCGCGCGGCAGCGAAAGCGGCGCCCTGGTCGATCATCGCCCCGTCATCAGCGTAGGAGTTGTGCGCGGCGAAGTTCATTCCCTGCGAGCACACCGGGTCGTCAGGCGCGCAGATCTTGAGGGTCTTCGCCTGGTAGAGCGGACCGATCGCCACCTGCGGCTGACCCAGGAATTCCATCGCTCGCGTGTTGGGCGTCCCGAACAGGACCACGGATGAAACATGTTCGGCCACAGCCGGATCCAGCGGCTTGGGCACAGTCGCGGGGTCGACGCCGTCCGGAACTCTGGCGGAGGTGACGAAGCCCATGACCGCGGCGCCCTGCGAGAAGCCGGAGAGCACCATCTTGGTCTTGGGGCAGGCGCCCGCCATCGAGTTGACGTGCGCGCCGGCGTCCCGGATTCCGTCGACCCCGGTAGCCCACTCCTCGCTGGCCGGGTAGTTGACGGAGTACACGCCCATGGACTGCGTGCCGATCCGCGGGCGCAGGGCGTCGACGAATGCCTGTCCGGTGGCGCCGAGGCCTTCCTCACCGGTACCCCTGGCGTACACCACCTCCACATCGGGGCACGGCTCAGCCGACGCAACGGGCGTGGCGAAGGGCAGGACGAGGGCGCTGAAACCCGCAGCCGCGGCTGCTGCGGAACCGAGAAAACGGGTGATCATGCCGCTTATTTTGCCCCGAGTATCCGGTATCCAAACCACCGCAAGCGTATTATTACTGTGAATTTTCACAGCATGGGTTCAAGCGGATTTCCCATGGTGTAGGGCCCGAACCGTTTCACACGTTCGGGAGCACTTCGTCGACCAAGCGGTGCAGACTGGCCCACCCCTCGTCGATCGGCAGACCGCCGACCAAGGGGTTCATCACGATGTCTTTTCGGCCGCCATGGATCTGCGCGAGCAACTGGTCCGGAGTGAGGATCTCCACGTTGTTGAGCCGCCGCAGATCGGCAACCGACGCCGCCGGCGCCTCGTTCGGCCGGGGAACCCCGTCCCGTTTCCAGCCGGAGTACTCGACAGCCTCGTTCATGATGAACTCGCCGTAGCGGGACCAGGCCTCGTCCGGGTCCGGATGCAGCAAGGTGACCGTGCTGCCGTTCTCGGGGTAGTAGGCGAAGCCCGTCTTGCCGTGCTTGCGCAACTCGTCGGTATAGACGGTCACCAACTCGGGCATGGCCATCGGCGGCGAGAACGGCAACCCGAAACGCGCCGCCCGGCGCGCCGCGGCCACGGTCATCCCGCCGACGAAGAAGAACGGGTGCGGACGGGTGTGCGGCTTGGGCGTGACATTGACGACGGCGCCGTCGTACTCGAAGGGCTCGTCACCCCACGCCTTCAACAGCACCGAGAGACAGCGGTCCATCAAGGCGCCGCGCCGCGACCACTCTTTGCCGACCGCACGGTATTCCTCAGGGCGATAACCCATTCCGGCCACGAAACTGAACCGGCCCTGGGCCAGGTTGTCGAGCACCGCGATGTCTTCGGCGAGCCTGATCGGATCGTAGAGCGGGACGATGAGCGCGTTGATGCTGATGCGGATGCGACGGGTCCGTCCCGCCACCGCGGCCGCCAGCAACAACGGTGACGGGAGCCAACCGGTGGCGGCCAGGTGGTGTTCCTCGCCGCTGATCGCCGTCAAGCCGCTGTGGTCGGCGAATTCCGCCATCTCCAGTGCGGCGCGGTAGCGATCACCATGGGGCGCGGCCGGATTCGCGACATTGGTCATGTTCAGCCGCAGCGCGGTAAGCAGTTCCGTCATCAGCTGCCGGGTTTCGGGCGCGCGAACAGGGTCCCCCTGATCATCCGCTTGGCGGCGCTCAGCGTGGCGTCATAGGACTCCCGGGAGCTGCGCGCCGCCGGTTCCGTCAGGCCGCGGGTCAGTGCGCAGATGGCATCGATGGCGGCCGCGGTGTTGGTGGCCGGTGAGAGCGCGCCGCGACTGTGCGCATTCTCGACGATCTCGGTGACGACGTCGCGCAGCGCCTTCGAGCCGGGATATTGTCCGCCGCTCAGCACCGACTGAGTGGTACTGCCGGAGCGCACGGCGCGTAGGAAAGCGGCCAGGTGGGGATAGTCGCGCATCAGCCGCTTCGATTCGTCCAGCACGGCATCAAGCTGGTCGGCGACGTCATCAGAGCCCTCGACGGCAGCACGCAGTCGGGGCAGGACGATGTTCTCGATCTCCTCACTGGTCGCCTTGAGCAGTTCGGCCTTGTTCGGGAAATAGTGGTAAAGGCTGCCGCTGGTCATGTCTGCGGCCCGGGCGATCTCCCGGATCGTCGTCTGCGAATAGCCGACCTCAGCCACGCACCGCATCGCCGCAGCCATGATCCGGTGGCGGGTCTGCTCACCGTCTGCGCCCACCGGACGGCCGAGCTGAGTTCCCGGCGGCGACGGATCGGACAGGGAAGAACTGACTGTCACGCCGTATTGCCCCCATCGAGAATCGCCGAAAATCGCCTACCGACCGCGACCGGCGGCCGCAGGAACTAATTGATCGGTCGAATATATTCGACCACGACACCGACCCCACCTCTTGAGGTGGACAGCTACACGAGTGAGGACACGGCTCACCATGGCCGGAACCCAGCTGGGCCGCCCTGTCGGCGCAAGTGGCGAGGAGACTCGCCGCCGGATCATCGGCGCGACGATGCGCTGCGTGGCGCAGGTCGGTTACTCCCGGGCCACGATTCGTGAGATCGCCCGGACGGCCAACGTCACCAGCGCTAGTCTCTACAACTACTTTCCGAACAAGGCCGAACTGCTCGAAGCCACGGTCAGAGACCGGGCCGACACGGCCGTTCCCCGGCTGCGCAAGGCGGCCGCCGGTCCGGGTCCTGCCGTCGACCGGATCGAGGCCGTGCTGGACGAATGCGGCGCCTTGATGCGTGAGTACCCCGATCTGGCGGCATTTGAGTGGGCGATCCGGGCGGAGCACTTCGCGAAGTTCGGCGGGGAAGCCCGGTTCGAGCGGTTCCGCGAGATCATCGAGGGCCTGGTTGAGCAGGCCTGCCGCAACGGTGAGCTCGGAGCTCAGCCCGACCCGCGCGCCACCGAGGAAGCGATCTACGCGCTCATCTATGGCCTGACGGAGCTGGCCGCGACGCTGCCGGCCGATGACTACCAGGCGGCCTTGAATGCGGCCAAAGTAATGGTCAGGGGGGAACTCTTCGCCCCGGGAAGCTAGCATCTGCTTGATGCGATCAAGCGATCGATTATCCAGGCGGGCTCACGGAGGTCGAAGGTGACCGGGACTGTCGGACGCACATTGGACGTAGAAGCGCTGCGCCAGAAGTACGCCCTCGAGCGCGGGCGCCGGCTGCGTCCGGACGGGATCGGCCAGTATGTGGAGATCGCGGGGGAGTTCGCCCGTTTTGCCGACGACCCGTGGGCCGACAAGAACTTCACCCGCCAGCCGGTCACCGACGAGGTGGACGTGGCGATTGTCGGCGCCGGATTCGGCGGACTGCTGACCGGCGTTCGGCTACGCCAGCTCGGGGTCGACAGCATCCGGCTGATCGACCGGGCGGCCGATGTCGGCGGCACCTGGTACTGGAACCGCTATCCGGGAATCGCCTGCGATGTCGAGTCCTACGTCTACATCCCGCTGCTGGAAGAGCTCGGTTACATTCCCGAGCACAAGTATGCGAGGGGATCTGAGATCTTCGGGCACTGCCGGCGCATCGCCGAGCACTACGATCTGTACCGGGATGCCTGCCTGCAGACCGATGTGCACGAAATCCGTTGGGAGGCGGACACTTCCCGCTGGGTTATCAAGACGAATCACGGCGATGAGATGCGGGCGAAGTTCATCTCGATGGCCAACGGGTATCAGGCCAAGCCGAAGCTGCCCGGCATTCCCGGCATCAATGAGTTCCGGGGCCACACCTTTCACACCAGTCGTTGGGACTACGAATACACCGGTCCGCAGTTGGAACATTTGGCCGACAAGCGGGTCGGCATCATCGGTACCGGCGCCACCGCGGTGCAGTGTGTGCCGCATCTGGCGGCGGCGGCGCAGCGGCTGTATGTCTTCCAGCGCACGCCGTCGTCCGTCGACGTCCGGGCCAACGGACCTACAGACCCCATGTGGGCCAACACCTTAGAGCCGGGTTGGCAGCGCCGGCGGATCGACAATTTCCAGATACTCACCTCCGGCGGGCAGGCCGAGGAGGATTTGGTCGCCGATGCGTGGACGAGCATCACCCGCAAGCTGCCGGTGATGCGCCATGACACCGATGCCACCGTCAGCCCGGAGCAACGCACCAGGGACATCGAGATCGCCGACTTCGCCAAAATGGAGGAGATCCGGGCGCGGGTCGACGAGATCGTGGTCGATCGCGCGACGGCCGAGGCGCTCAAGCCCTGGTACGGCTACTTCTGTAAGCGACCCTGTTTCCATGACGACTACCTGCAGACCTTCAACCGCGACAACGTGACTCTGGTGGACACCCGCGGACGGGGCGTGGAGCAGATCACCGGGGCGGGCGTAGTGGTCGACGGGATGACCTACGAGCTCGACTTGCTGATCTTCGCAACGGGTTTCGAAGTGGGCACCGACTACTGCCGCCGCACCGGGTTCGAGTTGATCGGCCGCGACGGCGTGACATTGACCGAGCGGTGGAGCGACGGTGTGCGAACCTTCCAGGGCCTGTGCGCAAACGGATTTCCCAACTGCTTCATCGAGAGCATCGCCCAAGCGGGGCTCACCGTGAATTTCCCGTATCTGCTGGACATTCAGGCCACCCACGCCGCCTGGATCATCGCCTGGGCTCTGGAACACGGAGTCGCCGAGGTTGAGGCATCGGAGGCTGCCGAAGCCACCTGGGTCCAGACGGTGGTGCAGCGCTCCGCAGCCACCGCCGAACGGGCCAGGACCTGTACGCCCGGCTACTACAACCGGGAAGGCAAGGCCGACGCCAAGACCCGCCAGGGCAGCTTCTTCTTCGGTGGCCCTACCGAATATGCCGATCTGCTGGCAGCCTGGCGAGCCGACGGAGACCTGGCCGGGCTCGAGGTCCGGCCCACCAGGGACCTTCGGTGAAGTACGTCCTCGGCCGCATCAGGGCGGCCACCCGCCGCCGGCCGTCGCCGAAGGTGGCGATCATCGGCGCGGGGTTCGGCGGCCTGGGTGCGGCAGTGGCGCTGCGCCGCGCCGGCATCGACGACCTGGTGATCATCGAAGCCGACGACGGTGTGGGGGGCACCTGGCGGCGCAACACCTACCCGGGCGCGGCCTGCGACATCCAGAGCCATCTGTACTCGTTTTCGTTCGCGCCCAACAAATCCTGGAGCCGGACCTACGCTCGGCAGCCCGAGATACTGGCCTACCTGGAGTCGGTGGTCGACGATTACGACCTCGGCCGCCATCTGATGCTCGACACCCGGCTGCGCTACGCACGCTGGGACGACGATGCCGGGCAGTGGCATCTGCAGCTGGATTGCCGAGCAGGCACCCAGCACCTGGTTGTCGACGCCGTCGTCTGTGCCGCTGGGCTTTTCGGTTCGGTGCGGCTTCCCGATATCGCGGGCCTGGCCGACTTCGGCGGCACCGTGATGCACACCGCGCAGTGGGATCACGGCGTCGATCTGACGGGTAGACGGCTGGCCGTGATCGGCACCGGTGCCAGCGGCGTGCAGGTCGTTCCCGAACTGGCCAAGATCGCCGAACACCTCACGGTATTCCAGCGCACACCGCCGTGGATGGTGCCCAAGGAGGACCGGCCCTACAGCGAAACCGAATTGACCAAGTTCCGCCGCAACCCGCTGGCGGCACGCCGGAAGCGTTGGCAGATCTGGAAATTCCAGCACGACAACACCGCGACGATGGCCGACGACCCGATCGTCGCCGCGCGCTCTGAATTCGCTACGTCCTTCCTGGAGCGCACCGTGCCCGACGAGCAACTGCGCCGGGCGTTGACGCCGGACTATCCGTTCCGCTGCAAGCGCGTGTTGCTGGGCGACGATTTCTATCGAGCGCTGCAACGGGACAACGTCACCCTGGTCACCGATCCCATCGAGCGGTTGACTACCACCGCGGTGGTCACCGCGTCGGGCGTCACGGCCGACGTCGATGCCGTGGTGTTGGCCACCGGATTCGAAACCTCGCACTACCTGTCGGGCATCGAGGTGGTGGGCGCGCGGGGACAGAGCCTGCACGAGCGGTGGGGCGAAGACCCGAGCGCTTACCTGGGTGTCGCGGTGTCGGGGTTCCCGAACTTCTTCATGCTGTATGGGCCCAACACCAATCAGGGTGGGAATTCGATCGTCTACATCCTCGAGGCGGGCGCCAGGTTGGTGGCGAGTGCGGTCTCTCGGATCGCGCGTCATGGGGGATATCTCAGTGTGCGCGCGGAGGCGGAGCGGCGGTACAACGAGCGCCTCTCGGCGGACCTGGAACGCTCCATCTGGACGCAATGCGACAGTTACTTCCGGTCGCCGAGTGGCCGTGTGGTGACCCAGTGGCCGTACACCGAGTTGGAGTACGCGCGCCGTACCTGGCGTGTCAAGCCCGGCGATTGGGCGCACGACCGGGTTGTATCGCCGAAAATTGCCGCGAAGACCCCGACCAACCGGGTCTAAACTATCAACTGATTGATTATTTGGTAAAACGCCTCCGGTGACTGGGCGCCGCACATACGATCAATTGATTGGTTATAGCCGTCTGGAAGGTCGCCGATGTCGTACGTTGTCGCAATCCCCGAGATGGTGTCGGCGGCGGCGTCGGAGTTGGCGGGGATCGGGTCAACGCTGGCCGCCGCGCACACCGCGGCGGCGTCACCGACGACGACGATCCTGGCTGCGGCCGGAGACGAAGTGTCGGCGGCCATCGCCGCGCTGTTCGCCGGTCACGCCCGGGAGTACCAGGCGCTCAACACCCAGGTCGAGGCCTTTCACCAGGAATTTGTGCGGCTGCTGACGTCCGGGGCGGGCTCGTATGCCGCAGCCGAACTGGCCAACGTCAACCCGCTCGAACAGGCGCTGAACCTGATCAACGCGCCGACCCGGACACTCGTCGGCCGTCCGCTGATCGGGAACGGCGCCGACGGGGCGGCCGGCTCCGGTGCCGACGGTGGAGCCGGTGGACTGCTGTACGGCAACGGCGGTAAGGGCGGATCGGGGGCGGCCGGCCAAACCGGCGGCAACGGCGGCAGCGCCGGGCTGATCGGTAACGGCGGCGCGGGCGGGCAGGGGGGTGCCGGCGTCGATGCCACCCGGCCGGCTCCGGCGGGCGGCCGGGGCGGCAACGGCGGGCTGCTGGCGGGCAACGGTGGTGCGGGCGGCGTCGGCGGTTCCGGCGCGATCGGTGGTACCGGCGGTGCCGGGGGCAACGCGGGATTGGCCGGCGACGGCGGCAACGGCGGTACCGGCGGGTCCGGTCAAACGCCGGGTGCGGGTGGCGCGGGCGGCTCCGGGGGCCGGCTCGCCGGCCACGACGGCGCGCAGGGCGCAACGGGAACCAAGGTCAGCGTCCCCAGCGACCCGGGCACTCCGACCGACCCGGGTACCCCGACCGACCCCGGTACCCCGACCGACCCGGGCAACCCGACCGACCCCTCTGGCCAGAACGCTGTGGACGCGGCCCGCGACGGCAACATCAGTTCCTCCAACGGTGGAACCATCACCGACGGCAACCTCAAAGAGATCTCCGGCGTCGACGCCGGGATCAACAACCCGAATGTCTACTGGGTGCACAACGATTCCGGAGACACGGCGCGGATCTTCGCTGTCGACGCCAAGACCGGTCAGACCCTGGCCACCTACAAGCTCAGTGGCGCCACGGCGAGCGACTGGGAGGACATCGAGGTTGCCAAGGGCCCGGATGGCAAGTCGTACATCTACGTCGGGGACATCGGGGACAACGGCCTGTCGCGCAGCAGCGTCACCGTCTACCGGGTTCCCGAGCCGATCGTCACCGGCACGGCAAGCAATCCCACCAGCGGCTCGCTGTCGGGAGTCGAACAGCTCAAGCTTCAATATCCCGACGGGGAGAAAATCAACTCCGAGGCGCTTGCGGTCGACCCGAACACGCACAACCTCGTGGTCGTCGAGAAGACCAGCGGCAACGTCTCCCGGGTGTTCGTCGCTCCGGACGCCGGCTGGTCCAGCGCGGGCAGCAGCAGTGCCGCGACGCAGTGGAAGCAGGTTGCCACGCTTGACATGTCAGACTCTTCGTCGAAGCTGGTAACCGCCGCGGACTTCTCACCGGACGGCTCGCAACTGGCGGTGCGCACGTATCGCGATGTCCTGCTCTGGGATCGCGCACCGGGAACCAGCGCCTGGTCTCCATTCGACAAGCCGCCGGTCGACGCACCCGCCGTCAGTGAGACACAGGGTGAAGCGATCGCCTTCCACCCCGACGGTCAGGGCTACGTGACGGTCAGCGAGGGAACCGGCCAAACGTTGCACGAGTTCAACATTCGCTGATGTTGGTGTAAGCAGGCGTGATGAACGCTTCGCTGCTCACCAGGACAAAGGGCAACAGTCAGCTGGCGGCCCGCCGGCTGGGCGACGTGTTGTGGGCGATCGTGCAGGCCTCTGCCGCCGCCGGACTGGCCTGGTACATCGCCCACGACCTGCTAGGTCATTCCGATCCCTTCTTCGCGCCGATCACCGCGGCGGTAACACTGTCGGCCAGCAACGTGTTTCACGCTCAGCGGGTGATCCAGAACATCTGCGGCGTGGCCCTGGGCATCGGCCTGGGCGCCGCGGTACAACTGCTGCTCGGCAGCGAATGGATCGCGATGTCCGGGGCGGTGTTCCTCGCGCTGTGCATCGCGGTGTTGATCGGTCACGGATTTCTCGGCGAGGGACTGACATTCGCCAACCAGACCGCCGGGTCAGCCGTATTGGTGATGGCGATCACCGGCGGTGACCGGCTCTTCGAGCGCCTGCAGGAAGCGATGATCGGCGGCGGTCTGGCCCTGGCGATGAGCCTCGTGCTGTTCCCGGGAAACCCGGTGAGGATTCTGCGTGAGGCCCGCGTTGAGGTGTTGCGGGCTCTGGAACACGTTCTCACGCAATCAGATCAGATCCGGCCGGCGGCCGACCGGGTGCACGAGCGGCTTGACGACCTCATCGAGGCGCGCTATCACGCGCGACTGCTGGCTAGATTCGCACCGCTGCGCCGGAACCTGCGCGCCGCCGTTGAAACCGCCGATCGGCAGGCCGCGGAAATGACGCTGCTGGCCGGCTCCGTGCTGCACTTGGCCCGCATCGCGGCGCCGGTGCATGGTGGGGCGGGACTGCCCCAACCCGTGCGGGAGGCAATCGGTGAACTCGCCAGTGGTCTCACTGACATCGAGGGTGACGCCGACGCCGCGAGCGCACACGTGCGGTCCGCCTGCGGATGCACGGCGTCGTTGGACTCCACCGACGTCGAGGGGATGATGTTGGCCAACGTCGTAAAGGCCTGCGCCGACGACCTGCAGCGGGTCGTCGACCTGCGGCCGTGAGCGCCATGGCCTTATTTTCTGCCTGATTCTCACCGCTGCCTGGCGATGGCCCGATCGCTAGCATCGTCGAATTGCACGTCGAGCGTAGGAGCGGGGATCGCTGTGAGTGGCCGTCTGCGTTGGCTCGGCGGGGTGTCGTGGCTCAACGTCCTCGGTATCGTCGCAATCGCTTTGGCGGGGACCGCGATCGTGGTCAAGAATACGGCGAGCCAGCTTTCACTGCGGCGACGACACCGCCGTCCACCAGCAGGTCGGTGCCGGTAATAAACGAGGCGTCGCTGCCGAGCAGAAACGCCGTGGCTGCCGCGATGTCGTCCGGGGTCCCGATGCGCCCGGTGCCGGACATGGCGATCATGGCCCGCATCCCGTCACCCACGGGTGAGTCGAGTTCCTGCTGTCCCATCGGGGTGGAGATGATGCCGGGGCTGATCGAGTTGATGCGGGCGCCCTGACGGCCCCAGTGCGCACTGGCCGCGCGAACGCGAAGATGGTTGGCCTGTTTGGCAACTGGGTAGGCGAAGTTCGGTTCGCTGATCCTGGTCACGAAGTCCAGGGTGAGCAGTTCCTCGGGTGGACTGTGCGCCAGCGCCTTTTCCTGCTCGGCCGTCAACGGTGGCATGAAGTGCCCCGCCATGCTGGCGATGACAACGCCCGCGCCGCCGGGTGCGATGACATCGCCGAATTCCTGCAGTACCAAGGCAACACCGAGTAGGTCGACGGCGAGGATCGCGTCGGCGGAGGCCTGCGCGGGGGAGAGTCCGGCGGTATGGGCCAGCTGAACGACGGGGCCGAGGGAGGCGGCGAAGGTCGCCAGCGCGCGGACAGACTGGGCCGCGGAGACGTCGACCGGTTGACTCTCGACGTCGTAGCCGTCCGCGGAGAGCGATTCGGCCACCGAGGTCAGCACCCGTTCGTTGTTGTCAGCCAGCAGCACCGTCTTCGACGAACCCAGCCGCCGGGCAATCGCCTGACCCATGCCGCCGGCGCCGATCACGGTCAGCACTTCGCGGTATACCGTCACTGCATCTCCCTTGCCCAGGCAATATGCCCTTCGAAGCCAAGTGAATTCGCCATCTCACGGTAGCGATGGCGATGATCGCGGTAATCCTCGTCGTCGCCATGCGCCCTGGCCAGGAGCGCGCGCATCCGAAGCAGCCAGAGTTCATTCATGATGAATCCAGGTTCGGTGGGCTCGGATGCCAGCCGCTCGACGGCTGCCTGCGCTTCCAGCACGTCGCTAGTCTCACCTCGTTGCAGTAGTGCCCGGACCAGGGTGTCGGTGGCACAGGCGAGCATTGTCATGTCGCCGGACGCGTAGTCCGTCTCGACGGCTACCCGGGAAAGTTCGACCGCACCCTCAAGGCCGTACCGGATCCTTTCGCCGGCCTCCCACACGTCGATAAAAGTGGCAAGCGACATCATCGAGCGTTCGTGCAGGGCAGCATTGCGGGCCGCGGACATCAAGGGGTGGGCGTCTTCGCGCTCGGGACCCGGATGGGATGCTAGGGCGAGACCACGCGCGTATTGAGCGCAAGCCAGCGTGAGGTTGTCGCCCGAGCGTTCCGCGATGTCAAGCATTTCCGCTGTTTCCTGCAGGGCTGCGTCGTCCGGAAGCCAAGCACCGACGGCGTGCAAGACGTACTTGAACATCGAGATTATCGCTCGCAGTGTCGGGTCGAAGGCTCGAACCAGGGCGGAAGCCTGGTCGACGTCGGTCCTCCATTCCGGGTTACCGACGAAACATTTGGCACAGCCTTGCAGGAGGGTCGCGGCCGCCAGCGGGGATCCTATGATCAGGTCACCTTTCGCCGGGTCTCCCTCCGACAGATCAATCATCTTCTCAGCCAGATCAATTGCGGCCGACAGCTCGCCGTGCTGATACTTCGCGGTGACCGCGCTGTACGACAACGCGAGTGTCAGTGTTGGGTCGCCTATCGACTCCAGCAGGTCGACGAGTTCGGCAGCCAGCCGAGATCCTTCGTGGAATCGGGCGTGAACCAAAGCTGCCGACAGCCACCCGGCCATGCCGGTTGCCAGCGATACCTGATCGCCCGCCGCGGAGGCAAGGGCGCGCAATTCGTCAAACCCGGTGTCCGCCATGCTGCCACCTGCCATCCAGGCACTGGCACACAAAAGTGTCCGTGGCGCTACCCGCATCGTCGTGGCCGCGTGATCGGCGTCTGCTAGTCGGTCAGCGACGTCGCGCGCGTGTCGCCAACTGGCCCGCGCGGCTGTGATGTCGCGATGAGTCAGCCAGGTGCCGGCCCGCATGTGCCAGTCGAACGCGGCGCTCAAATCGCCGGCGGCACTCAGGTGTTCGGCGATGAGCGGAGCGTTTTCGTCAGCCGATTGGCGCTGTTCGATCGCGGCGGCCAGCCTCCGGTGTAGTTCGGCACGGTCAGATTTCAGCTGTGATTCGTACGCCACTGCCCGGATCAGCGGATGGCGGAAGGCGTATTCCACCTGGGGCGTGAATCCGATCTGGTCGATCAGTTCACCATGGACCAGTTCTTCGACGACTGGATCGACGCCGAGCAGCGCGACCAGTTCGGGCGTGAAGCGTGATCCGATAACCGCTGCGGCATTCAAGGTCCGCTTGGCACGGCGACTGAGCCGGTCCACCCGCGCCGCGATGGCGGCGTGCAAAGTGGGCGGCAACGTCGCCGCGACTTCGCCGTGCAGCAGATAAGATCCGCGGACCCCTTCCAGCGCTCCACGCTCAGCGAGGTCACGCACCATCTCCTCCGCGAAAAACGGATTCCCACAGACACGTTCGGCGATAGCGTCGGTCAGAGCGCGCACCGATGAGTCGCCGCCGAGCAATTCACCGATCAGGGCAGCTGTCTGGGTCGAATTCAGAGGACGCAAAGCGATCGTCTGAGCGCCCGGCATCGTTGTGAGCGCACCGCGGTACTCGGGGCGGTAAGTGATCAAGACCAGAGACGCGGTCTGTGGGATCACGGCCAAGAAGTCGGCGAACATCGATTCGCTGGCTTCATCGACCCAATGGGCATCCTCGATCACATACATCACCGGCTCCGTACGAGACAGCGATGCCGCATTCACCAGGGCGGTCAGCCTGCGTCGACGTGCATCGGCTTCGACGCCGGGCGGCTCGATGCCGGGGTCGGCGATGCCCAGCAGGTCATCGAGGAGCATCAGGTCTTCCGGGTCGGCATCCGGGACAAGTTCACGCACCTGAGCACGCGCAGCCTCGTCGTCCAGCGGACCGATTTCCAGGGCGGCGCGCAGCAGTCCGGTCACAACGTGGAAAGGAATGTCACTGGTATGGGACTCGCAGTAAGTGGTGAAGACCTTGATGCCACGGACGTGAGCGAGTGCCGCCGCCTCGCGGACGATGCGGCTCTTTCCGATGCCTGGCCCGACGACACCGATGACACAACCGATCCCGCTACCAGCTTCGTCAAGGAGACCGGTAATGGTTTGGAGTTCCCAGATGCGTCCGACAAGCTCAGGGTCGGTGCGGACGCGGTGTGCTGTTGTCGTCGTAATCAGGCGGTGCGCGGGGACGGGGTCAGTCGCGCCCTTGATGCGCACCAGGTCCTGCTCGGCCAGCACGGTGACGTCTCGCACAAGGCGGGCGGTTGATTCGCTGAGCATCACCCCACCTGGCGGCGCCGCCGATTCCATCCGCTGTGCCATGCCGACCTGCTCGCCGATCGCGGTGTAACCCAAAGCAGCAGAGCCGACTTCACCGGCGATCACCTGACCCGAGTTCAATCCCACCCGCAACTGCAGGTCGATACCATCCCGGTGCGTGACGTCGGCAGCAAGCCGCGTTATCGCATCCTGAATCCCGAGCGCGGCCAAGCACGCCCGAAAAGCGTGATCCTCCAACGCGACCGGTGCGCCGAAAACCGCCATGATCCCGTCGCCGGTGAACTTGTCCACAGTGCCGCCGAATCGTTGCACAACCGCCGCGGCGGCCGTCACGAGCTCGGCCATGATCTCGCGTAACCGCTCCGGGCCCACCGCCGCGGCGATATCCATCGAGTGCACCACGTCAGCGAAAAGCACCGTCACGTGCTTGTATTCCGCGGGGGAAGGTAACGCTGCAATCCGCGCTCCGCACTCGTCGCAGAACTTCGCCGCGGCACGCAACGCGGTGCCGCACGTCACGCACGCGGTCACCGCGTTCGTCATGCCTGCACCCCGATCCGGTTCTGACGCCAATCGAAGAATAGAACTCCCGGAGCTACGGTGGATGAAATGTCGAACCAACGACCATGGAATATCAACATCCACTACGACGCGCTGGTCGACGCCCAGGTCCCCGCCGAAGCGCACAAGGTGCTGGACGTCGGCTGCGGTGACGGCTTCCTGGCCGCCAGACTCGCCGAGCGGATCCCCCGGGTCATCGCTCTGGACATCGACGAGCCCGTGTTGAAGCGCGCGATTGCCCGGTTCCCGGATGTGCCGGTCCAGTGGACACACGGCGACGTGATGACGGCCGAACTGCCCGGCTTCGACGCGGTGGTGTCCAACGCCGCACTGCACCACGTTGACGACACCCGGGCGGCATTGGCACGCCTTGCCGCCCTGGTGCACCCGGGTGGGACGCTGGCTGTGGTCACCTTCGTCAAACCCTCGGCGCGAGAGGGGGTTTGGCATCTGACCTCGTGGATGGCCTGCGGTGTCGTCAACCAGATCCGGGGCAAGTGGGAACACACCGCTCCGATCAAGTGGCCTCCGCCGGACACCTTCGCCGAGTTGCGCGCGCACGTGCGTGCGGTGCTTCCCGGCGCACGGATTCGGCGCCTGCTCTATGGACGGGTGCTGATCAGCTGGCGATCGACGGCCGCAGCATGAACTCCCGAAGCACGTCGACCATCTCAGAAATCGCCCGGCGGGTGATCACCTCATACCCGTGAGTGCTCAGGGTGGGCAGACAGAGCAGCCCCGCGCGGGGAGACAAGCCGTTTGCCTTCACGTGTGACGCGTCGGACTCGAAGGCGCCGAGTACCGCCGGCTGCGGCGACAGGCCCAGCTTCTCCGCGATGTCCATCAGCCGGTCAGCGATGTCCTTGTCGTAGACGCACTCGGCGTCACTGTAGGCGACCATCGGACCACCAGCGCAGCTGGTCGCGTACTCCTGTTCAGTGGGACCCACCTCGAGGGCAAGGGTGACGTCGCCGGGAAGACTGCGGGCGGCATACGACCCACCGATCCCTCCGACCTCCTCGTTGGTGGTGAACACCAGGTACACGTCATGGGCCGGACGCACCTCGCCATCGTGCAGCGACCGGGCCGCCTGCAGCAGTGCGGCGACCGGCGCGCGGTCGTCCATGAAATACGAACCGAGATAATCGCCGAATTCCACCAGCGTTCGCTTACCTCGCTCGACACAGACCCGGGTACCCGGCCGTACGCCGGCGGCGGCCAATTCGTCCGGCGTGCGGCCGGTGAATACGTAGACGTGCGTCCAGTCCAGCGCCTGATCGCCTTGATCGGGCTTGGTCTGCCAAATTCGCTCACTTTCCCGGGTGGTGTGCTCGGAGCCGACGGCCAGCACCCCGATGAGCGTTTCGTGATGGCCGAGGATGGCCACCGGCCCGAGCCCGAAATTTCCCGGATACATGGTCCCCAACGGAGTCACGTGCAGGGAACCGTCCGGTTCAACCCGTTTGACCAGCATGGAGAGCTCGTCCAGGTGTGCCATGACGCGGGTCGACTCGGTGTCTGGGGTGGCCGTGCCGCCGCGGATGAGCCCGACGAGGTTGCCCGCCTGATCGGTCCAGCTGTCGTCCACGACAGGCTCCAGTTCCCGGCGGCAGACCTCGCGCACGGCGTCCTCCTGGCCGCAGGGACCGTAGGTCCACAACAACTCCTGCAGCAGGTCTCGGTCGAATGCGCTGCGGGGGCCGCTCACGTGCTTGTGATGCCCGCCTTTACCGAGGACAAACACCCCTCAACCGGAACCCATTGCCGCTTCACTGGCGGCGCTGATGAGTTGGACGGCCTGATTGCGGGTGAGCGATCCCAATATCTGCATACCGGCGCGCAGCTCCTCCCCGACGATCCAGGTCGGTCCGCTGGTCAGGTTCTCGAACGCCTCGGCGATGACGTCGTCGACCGCCACAGCGCCGGGCGGGACATGGTCGAGCGAAGCGATCCGGCCACGGCTGTACTCGAGTTCGCGCAGCGCGGGGGTGTCCGTCTTGCCGAGGATGAGACCGAGGACGTCGACGCCCTTATCGCGCAACTCGGCCCACAATGCCTCCGCGAAAACCATGTCGAAAGCTTTCGAAGCGGCGTATGCCACCATATTGGGTCCGCCGGCGAACCCGGCTCCGGAACCGAAAATGACGATACCGCCACGCCCGCGCTCGACCATCGACGGCGCGAAATGATGGCACAGCTGCATCAACACCATGCAGTTGCGCTGCACCATGGTCTCGGCGGCCTCGACCGGACTGGACAGGAACGGTTTGAAATTCGGGTCGGCCCCCGCGCAATAGACGACGAACCCGATCTCGAGTTCGGCGGTGGCCTCGGCGATGGCGGCCGCCGCGCCTGGCTGTGCGAGATCGACGGCCAGGGTCCGGGTTTGCGCGGAGGTCGCCGAATCAATTTGTGCGGCAACGTCATTCAATACCGCTTGCCGGCGGGCCAGCAGGACGACGTTAACGCCCCGTTCGGCCAGCCCGGTGGCGAACGCGGCACCCACACCATCAGAGGCGCCCGCCACCAGCGCCCACGGTCCGTACTTCGCCGCGAATGTCACCAGGGCTCCTATCCGACCGTACTGACTCGCACGGCGGTGAATCGCCGGCGTGCGATGCGCCATCCCTGCGAAGTGCGCACGATGTCGTCGTCGTAGAAGCCGATTCCGTTGACGCCGCCGGCGTTGTCGGCGGACATGATCAGGGCGTCGACGTAGGTGCGAGCCACCGCATTCTCACCATCAACAGTGATGTCCTGATTGCTCAACCGATGCAGGGTGTGCCCAGCCAGCGCGTGAACCTTCTCCATGAAGTCGGTGACGGCGTCGATGCCGCTCCACGAACCGATCTCGCCGTAGTCCAGCTCGCAGTCATCGGTGAAGACGGTGCGAAACAGTGCCCAGTCCCGGCGGTCGATTCCGGTGGCATAGCGCACCAGCAGCTCGGAAATGTCCTGCCTGTCTTCGCGTTCCGTCATCGCTCAGTCTCCGTTGGGGTGCACGACTATTCGCGGTGGGCCCGCGACCGCCGGGCCAGCTCGAGTGCGTCGGGGACCTACGAAGCCGCGATGGCCTCCGCCGTTAGTGCGCTGCCTCACTGAGTTTGCCGATGGCAGCCTGCAGTTTGGCCGCGGCCTCGTCGGCAACCTCCTGCAGGCCTGGCTGGTCCACGACTCGGACCATCAGCTGCGGGTCCATCGCCTCCACCAGGACGCCACCGTCCTCGGCCGTCCGCAGTACCACGTTGCACGGCAGCAACTGTCCGATCTGGCGGTCGACGTCCAGGGCGCGGTGTGCGAGCTGCGGGTTGCAGGCGCCCAGGATCAGGTAGTCCTCCATGTCCTTGCCGAGCTTTTGCTTCAGCGTGGCCTTGACGTCGATGCTGGTCAGCACGCCGAAGCCCTGCTCGGACAGAGCCTGCGTGGTCTGTTCGACGGCGTCGCTGAACGAGGTGTGCAGCGTCGTGGTCAAACCGGTGGTTCCTATCGTCATGGCTGATCCCTTTCTATTCGTAGGTCTGTTCCTCAGGCCAGAGCCAGGAACAGCTTTTCCAACTCGGCCTCGCTCAGGGGCGGCGAGTCGCCGTGCTGCGTGCCGTTGATGCAGTCACGCAGGCCGCAGGCGACGATCTTGAACCCCGCCCGGTCGAGCGCTTTCGACACGGCCGCGAGTTGGGTCACCACGTCCTTGCAGTTTCGGCCCTGCTCGATCATCGCGATCACGCCGCCGAGTTGCCCCTGCGCCCGACGCAATCGATTGAGCACCGCCGCCATCGTGTCTTCGTCAGAGTTCATCGAATGCCTTCCTGTCGCACCCCTGCCCACATCATATACCAATACCCCTACCGGTATCAGTAGAGTGTTGGCCATGGACCAACAGCACCCTAATCACGACGTTCACAAAAGCGTTCTGGATGACCTCAACCCCCAGCATCGTGCGCTGCGGCAGATGATTCCCGGCGCGTATGCCGGATTCGGCGAGATGAGCAAAGCAGCCATGGCGTCCGGCGCCCTCGATGCGAAGTTGAAGGAATTGATCGCGCTCGCGATCGGCGTGGTGCACGGATGTGACGGCTGCATCGCCTCCCACGCTAAAGCGGCGGTCCGCGCCGGAGCCACCAAGGAAGAGGCCGCGGAGGCTATTGGTGTCAGCATCATGATGCACGGCGGGCCGGGCACCATCTACGGCGCCCGCGCCTTTCAGGCGTTCTGCGAATTCGCCGACGCTCGATCCGAAACGTAGGCGAGTCCGTTCCCGTCGTCATGCACGACGGGTGCACTGCTCGCGGTTGAAGCCAACGCGGACGCGGCGCGCGGCGACTTTGCGCATCGCCACCGACGCGCGTCACCTTGCGTTGCCTGCTGTTCCCGTTGAATGATCGGCCTCAGCCTCGCCGAAGGAGCGTACGTGGGTAAACGTAAGAGTCGCGCGGTCAACCGGTGGGAGTTGGTGACGTGCGCGGTCGCCGGCCACGCCACCTATGCTCCCGATGACGAGGCACTGGCCGAGCGCCTGTCCGCCAGGACCGAGCTCGGCGAGGTATGGCGCTGCCTGCGCTGCGGTGACTTCGCGCTGGGTGAACCGCACGGCCGGGGGCATCCCGAGGACGCGCCGATGATCATGCGCGGCAAGGCGTTACGGCAGGCCATCATCATCCGCGCGTTGGCCGTCGAGCGGCTCGGACGAGCGGTCGTGCTCGGACTGGCCGCGTGGGCGGTGTGGACGTTCCGTGGCGCCCGGGGAGCCATCCAGGCAACCCTCGACCGCGACCTACCGGTCTTTCGTGCCGCCGGCTTCAAGGTCGACCAGATGTCGGCGATCCACGAGCTGGAGAAGGCGCTGGCGGCCAAACCTTCCACCCTGGCCCTGATCACCTGCCTGCTCGCCGCCTATGCCGTACTGCAGGTCGTCGAAGGCGTCGGGCTGTGGCTGATGAAACGCTGGGGTGAGTATTTCGCGGTGGTCGCCACGTCGGTGTTTTTGCCGCTGGAGATTCACGACCTGCTCAAGGGCGTCACGACGACGCGGGTGGCGACTTTGACGATCAATGTCGCCGCGGTGCTCTACCTGTTGATTTCCAAGCGGCTGTTCGGGATACGGGGCGGCCGCGAGGCCTACGAAGAGGAACGGCACGGCGAACAACTCCTGGACTTGGAGCGCGCGGCCATGACGGCTGCCTGAGACCGGTACCTGGAAAGTGGCCGGTGTGAGCCAGGCAACACCGGCGCTAGCTTGACTTGAGTTTAGTCAGCGCCGGATGATGCCGCGTATGACCGAAACCGCGTGCGTTCCCGAGCGTGAGCAAGACGAGCGAAGCCGGACCATCGAATGGTCAGACCCCCTCAGCGCGGCGCAGGCGGCGCGCAGCCGCAGCGGCTTGGAGTTCCTGCAGGCCATGGTGGACGGCGAGATTCCGCAGCCGCCCGTCATGAGCACCATTGGTGGCCGGCTCGAATCGGTTTCGCCAGGTACGGCCGTCTTCACCCTGACGCCGGCCGAGTTTCACTACAATCCGATCGGGTCGGTGCACGGCGGAATGTATTGCACGCTGCTGGATTCGGCGGCCGCGTGCGCGGTGCACAGCATGCTGCCCGCCGGGGTGGCGTACACCAGCCTCGATCTGTCGGTGCGGTTCATCGGCGCCATCAGCGTGGAGACCGGGCCGGTCCGGTGCACCGGCACGGTGACGCACCTGGGCCGGCGTACCGCGCTGGCCGAGGCGAAATTGACCAGCAGCACCGGCAAGTTGCTGGCCACCGCCACCAGTAACTGCCTGATTCTGAACGCCTGAGACCGACGTGAAGCTTTCGGGACGGCTCGCCGATCGGGATGGCTGGACGGCGGCCGACTGGTGCCCGATGGAATACGCGCTGCAGTTGATCGGCACCCATTCGGCAATGGTGCTGCTGCGCGAAGCCTTCTGGGGCGGAAGGCGTTTCGATGATCTGGCGCACCGGGCCGGGGTCACCGAACAGATTGCGGCCAAACGTCTGCGCCAGCTCGTCGAGGCGGGGTTGATGGAGAAGCAGCCCTACCGGGAACCCGGCCAGCGCACGAGGTACGAATACTTTCTCACCGATCGGGGACGCGACCTGTTCCCGGTGCTGATCAGCTTGATCCAATTCGGCAGGATGCTGCAGGCCGAGCCCGCTACGGAATTGGTGCACGAGGGTTGCGGTCAGCCTGTGGTCCCGCAGGTGCGGTGTGCGGCCGGTCACGACGTTTCGTTTTCCGATGTAGTCATTCGAAAAGCGAAGCGCTGATTCGAATTTTTGTGACTGCCGTGACGTCTGCTGTGCAGTGTGCCGGATCGCACAGGCCGCAACGGGTCGGCGTTCCACGATGTTCACCGTGCCGCGGTGCAGGCTTAAAGGGAATCGGCTGATATGGCACCAAGCGACGTACCGAAGTCGCACCTATCAAGGACCCACACCGTGACAGCACTGCAGAACTGGATCACCCAGAGCCCCGGTGGCTCCGCGATTGCCGCGCCCATGAAGGCGCGGGCCTGCCGCGCGCTGTACGCCATGCGGCGAGGGCGGCCGCGGCCGCCGGTTACCGGCCCCAACCTCATGCGCCCTGGCGCCGAGCGCTGCTGACGTTCAACGTTCCACCCCCGGTTGGTGGCGACGGGCCCGGGACGCCCGGAGGTTGGCGGCGTTTCCGCACGTCTTGACGTCATGCCAGACACCGCTGTTGTTCTTGGAGCGGTCATAGAACGTCGAGGCGCAGCGCGGGTTGCGGCATTGCTTGATGCGGCGCCAGGTGTTGTCGTGCTGGCTGTGCAGAATCTCCGTCCAGAGCGCCGAGGCGTACCAGCGCCAGCCGCTGCCAACGGGTTCCAGGCGTACGTCGCCGCGGTCGGTTAACGCGAACCTCGCCGAAACCGATCCGATGTCCGCGGTTGCGGATTCGCCGATGACCAGCCTCGTGATCGTGTCCCGCAAGCCTCGAAGCCGGGCCACATCCGCGTCGCTCAGTTCGGGCGGAGTCACGTCGATGCCGCGCTCGGTCAACCACGTTCGTGCCGCGTCCGTCGCCCATGCCCGGGCCAGCCTGCCTTCGCCCAACAGATCCGGACCGTAATCACCGATGCCGACCGTGTTGAGAAAGTCCTGGGCCAGGCCCAGGCCGCCGGGCGCAGGCGTGAGTCCGTACCGCTGTGACGCAGGCCATGGAATTGACATAGCCAAAGTTTAGTTGCCTATGTCAGATACAGCCGAACTACTTTCCAGGGAGAGCCGATCATGGTCAGCATTCACGGGGCGACAGTGGTGGTCACCGGCGGGCAACGTGGCCTCGGCAAGGCCGTCGTAACCGAGTTGTTGGCGCGGGGCGCGGCCAAGGTATATGCCACCGCTCGGGTACCGCAGCCCAGCGCGGATCCGCGGGTGGTCAGTGTCGCGCTCGACGTCACCGACGCGGAATCCGTTGCGGCACTGGCCCAAACGGCCACCGATGCGCAGATCGTCGTCAACAATGCCGGTATCGTCGGCGGGCACAGCCTGCTCGCCAGCGATTTGGGGGAGATCCGAGAAGTGTTCGAAACGAACTACTTCGGCGCGCTTCGCGTCGCCAAGTCCTTCGCGCCGATCCTGGCCGCCAATGGCGGAGGAGCGCTGGTGGACATCCACTCCGTACTGTCCTGGCTGGGGGGTTATGGCGCTTACGGCGCTTCCAAGGCCGCGCTCTGGTCGGCCACCAACTCGCTGCGCCTAGAACTCGAGGAGCAGGGCACCTCGGTCACCGGTGTGCACCTCGGCTACACCGACACCGACATGGTCGCCGATCTCGACGCCCCGAAGAACGACCCGCGGGATGTGGCCTGTGCCATCCTGGACGGCGTCGAACGCGGCGATGCGGAAGTATTGGCCGACGACCTGACCCGGCAGGTCAAGGCCGCGTTGTCGGGCCCGGTCGAGGCGCTGCGGGCGGGATGACGCAGCGGCATGTTTGGATCGTGTGATGGCGGAGTCAGCGCGGGTGGTCAGCGCCACGCGGGACATCGCGGCCGGCGCCCGGCGAATCTTCGAATTGATCGCCGATCCGTCTCGCCAGCCGAGTTGGGACGGCAACGACAACCTTGCGGCCGCCGACCCCGGGCAGCGCGTCCGTCGGGTCGGTGACGTCTTCGAGATGACGCTGACGCTGGGCGCCGTCCGGCACAACCACGTAGTCGAGTTCGAGGAAGGGCGACGGATCGCCTGGTGCCCGTCGGAACCGGGCAACCCGCCGCCCGGCCATCTGTGGCGTTGGGAGCTCACCCCGGTGTCCGACACGCGCACCACGGTCACACACACCTACGACTGGACGGCCCTGCAAGATCCCGATCGCCTGGCGCGCGCGCAAGCCACCACCGCGCAGTGGTTGCGGGCGTCGATCGACCGGCTCGCGGCGATCGCCGAAGGCACGCAGCCGTAGCGGCCCGGGTACGGTCACCATATGGCTCTCCCACCTGCAGGAAACACCAGCGCGGCCGTCGTCACCGGGGCATCGTCGGGCATCGGCGAGGAGATCGCCACCATCCTGGCCAAGCGCGGTTATCACATCGTCCTCGTTGCCCGCAGCGCCGACCGACTCGAGGCGCTGGCCGGAAAGCTGGGCTCCAAGGCCCATCCGCTGCCCGCCGACCTGGCCCAGCGCGGCGACCGCGCGACCCTGCTGGATCGGGTCGGCGAACTCGGCCTGACGCCCGACATCCTGATCAACAACGCCGGCCTGTCAACGCTGGGAGTGGTGGCGAAGTCCGATCCGGAGAAGGAGCTGAACCTGGTCGAGGTGGACGTCGCGGCCGTGGTGGATCTGTGCAGCCGGTTCCTGCCCGGCATGGTGGACCGCCGTCGTGGTGCCATCTTGAACGTGGCATCGGTAGCCGCATTCGGGCCGCTGCCCGGACAAGCGGCCTACGGGGCGGCCAAGGCCTTCGTGTTGTCCTACACCCACAGCCTGCGGGGCGAGCTGAAGGGGACCGGAGTCTCGGTGACAGCATTGTGTCCGGGCCCGGTCGACACCGGATTCGGCGAGGCGGCCGGGTTCTCGAAGGAGGAAGCCGACGCGGCGTTGCCCAGGGTCATGTGGGTCCCCGCCGATCAGGTGGCGCAGGCCGGCATCGACGGCCTGGCGGCGGGCAAGGCCGTCGTCGTTCCCGGGTTGGCCAACCGAATCTCCGCGGGCCTGTTCCGGGTCGCCCCGCCCGAATGGATGCTGCCCCTGCTGAGCCGCAATCACCCTGCGATGAAGGGCAATTGAACGCCGTCGGCTAGCCCGCGCAGTCGCCTTCAGCGGCAGCCCGCAGCAGGTCGTCGCGGGCGCGGGCCACCCGTGAGCGGATGGTGCCGACGGGACACCCGCAAACCTCGGCCGCTTCGGCGTACGACAGACCGAGAACCTGAGTCACGATCAACGCTTCCCGGCGCTTCGGGTCCAATCCGTCCAGCAGAAGCCGGATTTCGACCATGTTCTCGATCCTGCTACCGCGCCGGCCCTGCCCGAGCGCCTCGTCTAGATCGGCCACCTGCGCCGAGCGCGGCCGGCGCATCTTGGACCGGAAGTGATCCGCGACGACACGGCGGGCGATCGACAACAGCCAGGTCCGCGCGGTCGAGCGCCCGGTGAAGCTGGGCAGCGAGCCGATGGCCCGCAGGAATGTCTCCTGGGTCAAATCATCCGCACTGCCGGGATCGGCGAGATACGCCACCATCCGCCAGACGTCGCGCTGGGTGCGCCGGATGAACTCGGACAACGCCGCCCGGTCGCCCCGTCCCGCGGATCTGGCGAGATCGGTAATTTGGTCATCGTCACTGCCCGGGGCCACGGGCTCTGAGCCTAGGCCATGCGCAAGTGGCGAACGCAGGGAACTCTTGAACCGGCCGTGACGACTTGTCTAGGGACGAGTTCGCAGGGAGGCGAGGGGCTAGAAGAATGAGCGTGACGACGGCAACGGCAGAGGCGCACGCGGATGTGCAGCGGGTCCAGCTCGACATCACCGGGATGTCATGCATGGCCTGCGCACACAAGGTGAAGTCGACCCTCAACAAGCTGCCCGGTGTGCGGGCATCGGTCAACTTCTCCACCCGGGTGGCGACGCTGGAGCTCCGCGAGGACATCACCACCGAGGACCTGTGCGCGGCCGTTGAACGCGCCGGCTACCAGGCCGAACCGCGCGCCGGCGGCAGTCACACCGCCGATCCCGACGCCGATCACGCCCGGTATCTACTGGTTCGGTTGGCGGTGGCAGCCGTGTTCTTCGTACCGCTGGCGCATCTGTCGGTGATGTTCGCGGTGGTGCCCAGCACCCGATTCACCGGCTGGGGATGGGTGCTCACGCTGCTCGCTCTGCCGGTGGTGGTCTGGGCCGCGTGGCCGTTCCACCGGGTGGCGCTGCGTAATGCGATGCACGGCGCCGCGTCGATGGAGACGCTGATTTCGGTGGGGATCACCGCGGCCACGGTGTGGTCGTTGCGCACGGCTTTCAGCGCCCAGCAATCCGTGGAACGACGGGGTGTCTGGCAGGCGCTGCTGGGCAGCGATGCCATCTACTTCGAGGTCGCCGCCGGTGTGACGGTGTTCGTTCTGGCCGGGCGGTACTTCGAGGCGCGGGCCAAGTCACGGGCCGGCGGCGCGCTGCGGGCGCTGGCGGCCTTGAGCGCCAAGGACGTCACAGTGCTGCAGCCCGACGGCTCCGAGCGGGTGATCCCGGCGGACGACCTCAGCGAGCAGCAGCGTTTCGTGGTGCGCCCCGGCCAGACCATCGCCGCTGACGGACTGGTTGTGGAAGGTTGCGCGGCGGTCGACGTCAGCGCGATGACCGGCGAGGCCAAGCCGGTGAAAGTCCATCCGGGTGCCCAGGTGATCGGCGGCACCGTGGTCCTGGACAGCAGGCTGATCGTGGAGGCTGCCGCCGTCGGCGCCGACACCCAGTTCGCCGGGATGGTCCGCCTGGTCGAGGAAGCGCAGGTGCAGAAGGCCGATGCGCAGCGACTGGCGGACCGCATCGCCTCGGTGTTCGTTCCGTGCGTGTTCGCCATTGCCGGCCTGACGGCCGCCGGATGGTTGCTGGCCGGGGCAGGCTCGGGGCGGGCGTTCTCGGCAGCGCTCGCGGTCCTCGTCATCGCCTGCCCGTGCGCGCTGGGGCTGGCGACCCCGACGGCCATGCTCGTCGCCTCCGGGCGCGGTGCTCAACTGGGCATATTTCTCAAGGGCGTCCACGCTTTGGAAGCGACCCGCGCCGTCGATACCGTCGTCTTCGACAAGACTGGCACCCTGACCACCGGCATGTTGGCGGTCAGTGCGGTGACCGCCGCGCCGGGCTGGGATGCCGACGAGGCCCTGGAACTGGCCGCGGCTGTGGAAGCGGCTTCCGAGCACGCCGTCGGCCTCACCATCGCGGCAGCCGCACCTCAACGGGGAACTGTCGCCGACTTCCGCGCGGTGCCCGGCCGTGGTGTCAGCGGCACTGTGCACGGGCGCGCGGTGCGGGTCGGCAAGCCCTCATGGATCGCCGCGCCGGGCGGCCCGGGTGTGTTGACTGCCGCGCGCCGCGACGCCGAATCACGTGGTGAGACTGCGGTATTCGTCGAGGTTGACGGTGCGGCGTGCGCGGTGATCGCGGTCGCCGACGCGGTGCGAGACTCGGCGGTGCCCGCGGTGGCGGCGCTGCACGAGCGTGGTCTGCGAACCGTGCTGCTGACCGGTGACAACCCGGCTTCCGCGGCGGCGGTGGCAACGCGGGTGGGGATCGACGAGGTGATCGCCGACGTGTTGCCCGAAGGCAAGGTCGACGTGATTGAGCAACTGCGGGAACGCGGGCATGTGGTCGCGATGGTCGGTGACGGCATCAATGACGGTCCCGCCCTGGCGCGCGCGGATCTGGGCATGGCCATCGGCCGCGGCACCGACGTGGCGATCGGCGCCGCCGACGTCATTCTCGTCCGGGAGAATCTCGAAGTCGTGCCACTGGCGCTGGGCCTGGCCGCGGCGACGATGCGCACGATCAAGGTCAACATGGTCTGGGCGTTCGGTTACAACATCGCGGCGATCCCGATCGCCGCCGCGGGATTGCTCAACCCACTGGTGGCCGGTGCGGCCATGGCGTTCTCGTCGTTTTTCGTCGTGTCGAACAGCCTGCGCCTGCGCAACTTCGGGGGCGCCCGCTAGCCTCAGGCCGCGGAGCCGTCAGTGGGCCACAGGTGTCCGCGAAGGCGCCCTCGAGATGCGTTGTCCGGCAGCGTGATGTCGGGCTCGGCGGCCTGCGGCGCCGGCCCGGGCGCCGGGGTGGTCCGCCAGACGACGGCCGCCAGAAGGGCACCCAGCAGCACGGGCAGATGAGTCAGCATCCGCGCCGCGGTGACGGCACCCGAGGCCGCATCCACGGCAACGTAAACAGCCAGTACCGCGACGTACACGGTCAGCACGCCGGCTAGCCCAGCGGCCGCGGCGGGCCACAGCGCGGCGAGCACCATGACGACACCGAGGGCGGCACACCATGCCGTGGACTCGTTGAGCAGATGATTCGCGCCGTCCATGCCGTGATGTAGGCCCACATCGAAACCGGTGCCCTGCATAACTGCCAGGGCGATCTGTCCAAGGCCCACGCTCAACAACGCCCAGCGTTGCCAACTCATCGCGAAGCGCCGTCGCGGCACCACCTGCTGGATCCCGATCGGGCCCACCGGCGCGATCACCGGTCGGGACTCGACCAGGCGGCGCAGCGCACGGGCCTGCAGCTCGACCTGGTCAAACCAATGGCGGCAAGCGCTGCACTCGTCCAGGTGCTGATCGACCCGGGCGGATGGCACGGGCTCGCGCTCGCCATCGAGCCGGGCCGACAGCGCTTCGCGCGCCACCTCGCAATCCATGTCTTTATAGTCGCGCATTGCCCGCGATTTGTTCCCTTGACCGGCGTCCGTTATCCGAATTCGACGAGGGTGTTCGGCGCGCGGAGCCGGTCGAGCACGGAAAGCCGGTAGCTCAACGAGACGATCTTGGGCAGGAATCTGCCCCGGGCCGCGGGCGCCGGCAGTTCACGCACCGCACGAACGCCGGGCACGGCAAGCAATTCGGCGTACTGATTGGCGGTGAACCAGAACGGCATCGGCGGTGCCGTGTAGAACTCGCTGAGTTTGAAGCCCCGTCGCCGCGAATAGCAGCTCAACCACCACGGGATGCTGTCGAAGACCAACCGGCCGCCCGGAAATCGCCGGGCGCAGGCCGCGATCAGATCGAAAACCGTTGTCCGGTCGAAATACTGGAACAGGCCTTCGGCGGTGATCAGCACACCGTTGCCGGTGTCGACCGCGTCCATCCACGAGTAGTCGAGTGCGGACTGGGCGCAGTACCGCAGCCGCTCGGATGCGGGCAGCAGTTGCCGACGGATCTGCACGATCGGCTGCAGATCCACCGAAAGCCAGTTCAGTTGACCGTTGTCCACGCGCCAGAAGCTGGTTTGCAGCCCTTCGGCCAGCGCGACGACGGTGGCCCGCGGGTGACTGGACAGGAATTCGCGCGTGGCGTTGTCGAAAGCGAGCGCCCGCAGGGCCGTGGCCTGATGGATACGGCCGAAGTGATGGAAGTCGTAGTCGATGCGGTCACGCAAGGCGATAGCCATCGGGTCGTCGATGATGCCGTCCGGTCGGGCAGCCTCGCTCGCCCGCTGATACAGCGTGAGCAGTGCGGTCTCGGATACGCCGACGAGGTGACGGGCGTCGAAGACGGGCATGGGTCAAACAGTACTGACCGCCCGACTCGCGGGAACTTCTGAAGTATCGGCGACGACTAACAGACGACGGGGCAGCGCAAGGTCGGTTTCCGCCTCGCACAGTCGATCTAAGCGAGGAGGTGGCAGCCTGACCGGCCCGATATGGATGGCCCTGCCTCCGGAGGAGCATTCGGCTCTGTTGAATGCCGGGCTCGGTCCAGGATCGTTGCTGCTCGCCGCTCAACAGTGGCGAGAACTCAGTGCCCACTACAGCGCCGCGGCCGCCGAGTTGAGCCAGGTGCTCGCCGATGTGCAGGCAGGCAGTTGGCAGGGCGAGACCGCGACCAAGTACGTTGCCGCGCACGGTCCCTACCTGGCGTGGCTCGAACAGGCTGCCGCCGACAGCGCCGGCACCGCCGCAGAGCACGAGACGGCCGTCGTCGCCTACAGCACCGCCGTCGCCGCTATGCCGACCCTGGCCGAATTGGCCGCCAATCATGCGGTTCACGGCGTACTGGTCGCCACCAACTTCTTCGGTGTCAACACCATTCCCATCGCCCTCAACGAGGCCGACTACGTCCGAATGTGGATTCAGGCCGCTGAGACAATGACCGGTTATCAGGCTGCCGCCACGGGGGCGTTGGCGGCAACACCGACGACTCCACCGGCACCCCCCATCCGGGCGGCCAGTGCGGAGGCTCAAGGCGCCCCGGCGGCCCCGTTGGATTCGATCACGCAGCTCATCGCGGATCTGGAAAATCTTATCGCCAACCCGTATCAGTTCTTTCTGAACTTCTTTGAGCAACTCGGGTTCAGCCCTGCGACCACCGTTGTCCTGGCGGTGATCGCGCTATTCCTGTACGACCTGCTCTGGTACCCGTACTACGCCTCGTATTCCCTGCTGCTGCTGCCGTTTTTCACACCCGCGCTGAGCGCGCTGAGCGTGCTCAGGCTGTTGCTTCCCTTCCTGAACGGCGAGCTGCCGGCGGGGCTGCTACCGGTGACCGTCGAACCGGGTGCTGCGACTCGGGCCGAATCGCTAGCGAACATTGTTGTCGTTCCGGGTGTTTCGGTAGCACCCGCGCCCAGCTCGCCGGCGGGTGCTCCCGCCCCCGGCGCCACCGCTTCGGTGCCGGCAACCAGCCCGACGCCGGCATCCGTCATCAGCTACGCCGTGCCTGGCTTGGCGCCACCCGGGGTCGCCGCCGACCCCAGAGCGGGAGCAAAGGCGCCGGACAGTGTGCCGGGCACCGTCGACGCCGCGGCCCCAGCCCGGGTCGCCGACGTGCGCACCCAGAGTCGGCGCCGACGACGGGCCACGGTCGGAGTACGCGGACACCGTGACGAATTCCTCGAGGCAACAATCGAAATGGACGACGCTCCGGCGGTCACCGCGGAGCCTGGGCACCCAACGGTGAGCATCCACGGAGCCGGTGGGCTCGGCTTCGCCGGCGCCGTGTCGACGACGGCACGAGCGCCGGCCGGAATCACCCAACTGACTGCTGACGGGTCGAGCATTACCGTCCCGCTGTTGCCTGCCACATGGCCGACTGACGCGAACCCGGGAGGCTGAGATACGGACTGCCATTGAGGCGCCTTCAAGAATTACGCAAGAAGCGGGCAAGCGGCTGCTGACACCCTCGGTTCATCTCAAGCCGCGCCGCCCGGCGATACGGCGACATCATCGCAGCAAAGCTATTTCAAGGGGGTTGCACCATCACGGCACCTTACCTGCAGACACAGCCTGAACCACGTATCTACCAGACAAGAAGGATAGTTAATGACACTTAATGTGAAAGGCGAGGGACTCGGTGCTCAGGTCACCGGACTGGATCCGGCAAACCTGGATGATCTCTCCACCGACGAGATCCGCGAGATCGTTTACCGCAACAAACTGATCGTCCTCAAAGACGTTCACCCGACTCCGGAACAATTTATCAAGCTCGGCAGGATAATTGGGCAGATCGTTCCCTACTACGAGCCGGTTTACCATCATCACGAGCACCCGGAAATCTTCGTGTCGTCCACCGAGGAAGGCCAGGGCGTTCCGAAGACCGGCGCCTTCTGGCACATCGATTACATGTTCATGCCGGAGCCGTTCGCGTTTTCGATGGTGTTGCCGCTGACGGTGCCGGGTCCCGACCGAGGTACCTACTTCATCGACCTCACCGAGGTATGGGAGTCGCTGCCGGCCACCTCGCAGGACCCGGTCAGGGGTACCTTCAGCACCCACGATCCCCGGCGTCACATCAAGATTCGTCCGCGTGACGTCTACCGGCCGATCGGTGAAGTCTGGGACGAGATCAATCGAACTACGCCCCCGATCAAGTGGCCGACGGTGATCCGCCACCCGCACACCGGGCAGGAGATCCTCTACATCTGCGCGACCGGCACCACGAAGATCGAAGACAAAGACGGCAATCTGCTCGACCCGACGGTTCTGCAGGCACTGATGGAGGCGACGGGCCAACTCGACACTGATTACAGATCGCCATTCATTCACACGCAGCACTATGAAGTCGGCGACATCATCCTGTGGGATAACCGTGCTCTCATGCACCGTGCCAAACACGGCACCGCCGCAGGTCATTTAACTACCCACCGTCTGACGATGTTGGACGGACTCAAGACACCAGGATATGCAGCATGAGTACCATCACCTTGTCCCCTTCCGCGCAAACGCGAACCGAATTCGCGGACATCAGCGACACCGCCTCCATCGAGGAGCATCTACTGGTCAAGGTTCTTGATCCGTATGCGTACAAAGGGTGCCGCTATCTCATCGACGCAAGCTATAAAGCGACGGCGGATTCGGTGCTCGCCTATGGGAATTTCAGTATCAGCGAGCCCGCCTACATTCGGAGCACCGGCCACTTCAATGCGGCGGAATTGATCCTGTGCTTCAACCAACTCGCGTACAGCGCTTTCGCGCCGGCAGTCCTCAACGAGGAGATTCCGGTGCTTCGTGGCTGGTCGATCTCGGACTACTTCGACCACCAGCTGCCCAGCATGTTGATCAAGAACACGGCGTCGCGTTTCCGGCGGATGATTCACGCCCAGAAATTTTCGGCGCGGTTGCTCTGCCAGGACTTCGAGGTGATCGATCGGAATCTGCGTTACCTCTCGATCAAGTGCGCCATCGAGTTCTGGGACGAGTACGGCGGGGCCGCGTGCGGCGAGGTCGAGCTGGCGGCTCTCAACATCCCGTAATGCATCAAGGAAAGCACCTGAAAGTGATGTCTGACTTACCATTGACCGTCTTGGAACGGATTTTCGAGCAGGCTCGACAACGGCCCCAGGCAATCGCATTGCGCCGGTGTGACGGCACGAGTGCATTGCGGTATGCCGAACTGGTGGCCCACGTGAACGCCCTAGCCGCGGCGCTACACGCGCAGTCGGTCTCGCCGGGCTCCCGGGTACTCGTCCTTTCGGACAACGGACCCGAGACATACCTATCGGTGCTGGCCTGCGCGAAGCTGAGAGCGATCGCGGTGCTGGCCGACGGGAATCTTCCGTCGGCCACCATCGACCGGTTCGGCGAAATCGCCGCCCCGAGCGCAATTCTCATCGCACCCGGGAGCAGGGTCGACCTGTCCGCGCTGTCACAGAGCCTGCATTCCATACCGGTGATGAAGGTCGAGCTCGACGCCCATTGCGGGAACCTTGTCGCCACGGATGCCGACTTCCGGTGCCCGGGAGGTGGTGCCGACGATCCACTGGCCATGATCTTCACCAGCGGGACGACGGGCGAGCCGAAGGCCGTACTTCTGGCCAACCGCACGTTCTACGCCGTCCAGGACATCCTGCGGGACACCGGTCTGAAGTGGGTTAGCTGGGTGGACGGCGAAACCACCTACTCGCCGCTGCCGGCGACGCACATCGGCGGATTGTGGTGGATACTCACCTGTTTGATGCGCGGCGGGGTGTGCATCACCGGTGGTGAGAACACGACGTCACTGCTGGAGATTCTCAGCAAGAACGAGGTGGCGACGACGTGTGTAGTCCCGACTCTGCTGGCCAAGCTGATCGCCGAACTGAAGGCAACCGATGAGCAGATTCCGTCGCTACGCCTGCTCGGGTATGGAGGGTCGCGGGCGGTCGCGGCCGATGTGCGGTTCATCGAGGCGCTGGGCGTGCGCACTGCACAGGTCTACGGGCTGAGCGAAACAGGTTGCACGGCTTTGTGTCTGCCGACCGATGAAGATTCGATTGCCAAGATCGAGGCGGGTGCGGTGGGCCGGCCCTACCCCGGAATCGAGGTGTATCTGGAAGGCTCGGACGCGTCCGGGCCCACTACCCAGGGCGCTGCGCCGGGCGCATCCTTCGGCACGCTGTGGATCAAGTCTCCGGCAAACATGCTGGGCTACTGGAACAATGCCGAGCGAACCCGAGAGGTACTGGTCGATGGCTGGGTCAACACCGGTGACCTGCTCGAGCGCCACGAGGACGGTTTCTTCTACATCAAGGGGCGATCGTCGGAGATGTTCATCTCCGGTGGTGTGAACATCGCACCCGACGAGGTCGATCGGATCGCCGAGGGCGTCGAGGGTGTTCGCGAAGCCGCGTGCTACGAAATTGCGGACCCGGAGTTCGGGGCCCTGGTAGGTCTGGCAGTTGTCCCGTCTGCGGAGCTGGACGAATCGGCAGCCCGCAAACTCAAGCAAATGATCGCGGCACGCTTCCGCCAACAGGCCGAATCGATGGCGCGGCCATCGACGATCGCCATCGTCTCCGAGATCCCACGGACCCAGTCCGGCAAGGTCATGCGGGCCTCTCTGGCCGCGTCGGCCGACAAAGTCGAGGTGGCCGCTCGTGGGTGACACGACCAGGGAAAGGATCCTCGCCGCGGTGTGCGATGTGTTGTACATCGATGAGACGGATCTGCACGACGGGGACGCCACCGATCTTCGGGAACTAGGGCTGGATTCCGTTCGCTTCGTGCTCCTGATGAAGAAGCTGGACGTGGACCGAGAGTCCGATATGCCGTCCCGGCTGGCGGACGACCTGTCGATCGGGGGATGGGTTCGGGAGCTGGAGATTCTGTGTGAGCGCGCCTGAAATCTGGGTTGATCGCATCCCGCTGAGCAGATCGCAACAGAACGTGTACCACGGGGTACTACAGGATGGTGACCCGTCGTTGTACCTGATCGCCAAGGCGTACCGCTTCCACCCACTGCAGCTGCCTAGATTCCTGGCCGCCTTGGAGGCCATGGTCTGTGAGAACCCGGTGCAGCTTTGCGTTCTGGAGACCCCGGCGACGGACAGTGCATACCCAGATCTCGTGCCCTGCCTACGATTCGGCGACATCGTACGGGTACGGTCAGGTGATCCAGCCGGCGCACAAGGCGATTTCGAACTGCAACGCACCTGGTCCACCGGCATCCTCGATACGGCCCTGGTGCGGTACACGGTGTGGACAGACGCTAACGGTGACGTGTCCCGACTCGACGTACATGCGCACCACATCGTGGTCGACGGTGGTGCCACCGCGATCATCGAAGCCGACCTGGCGCGCCACCTCGTCGCCCGCGGGGCTCAGGAATCAGCCTGTCTTGGAGACGGTTTGGCGAAGCTGGCCAACGCGCATCGTCGGGAGAGGGCCAAGGCCGACGAGGCGCTGCTGCGATTCGGGGATGCCGTGCGACGTGAGCTCGCCGAGGATCCACACCGCGGTGGTGCCGGTCAGAGCTGCCACGTTGCCGGGGGTGCCGCGAAGGTCGTTCTCCGGGAATCGGTGACCATCGCCGGTGACGCTTTCGATGCGGTCCTTGGTCTGTCGGAGGCGCAGCAGGTACCGCTCAACGTCTTGGTTGCCACGGCGGCGCTGGCGGTGGACGCAGGCATACGGCACAGCACCGAGGCGCTTCTCGTCCACGCGGTCGACAACCGGTTCGGCGATCCAGCTTTCAATATCGCGACCTGCCTGGTCAATTCGGTGGCGCACCCCGTCACGTTCGCGCCCTTTGCTTCCGTGCGCGACGTCGTCCGGGCGGTCGACCGGGGTTACGTCAAAGCTGCGCGACGCCGTTGGCTGCGCGAAGAGCATTACCGCCGAATGTATCTGGCGATCAACCGGACCTCCCAGGTCGATGCGCTGACGCTCAACTTCATCCGCCACACGTGCGCTCCAGGCCTTCGCCCGTTCCTGATCGAAGCGCCGGCCGTTACGGATATCGGCCCAGTCGAGGGCAGGACTGTCGCGAGTGTGCTGGACGAAGGTCAGCGCACCCTGAACCTGGCCATCTGGGACCGCGCGGATCTTCCGGAGTCCAAGACAGGACACCGGATCGCACACCGGATCGCCGCGGCGCTCGAAACGATGGTGAGCCTGTGGAATCAGCCCATCGCCAAGACCGTCGGCGAGTGGATCAAGGTCGCGCCCGACGGTTCCGTCGGCCGCGACGACGAAGCCGAGATCGAGTCACTCCGGTCGCGGGCCTGGTTCCTGGACGAGTCCGGAGGTTTCCGCTCGACTCTTCCGCGCCGTCCCTCCGTCGATCGCTGGGTGAACTGGTTGGTACGCAACGGCGTTGAGCCCGGTGACGTCGTGGTGCTCACTGACGATGACGCCGCCAACACCATCGACTGCCTGATCGCGTGCCACCTTGCCGGCTGCGGATACAGCATCTGCGATACTCCCGAGCAACTTTCGGCGCGCGCCCAGGCCATTGCCGAGCATGTGGAGGGCGCGACGGCGCGGGTGCTCGACGTCAGCGGCATCGACCTTACGGTGGCCATGGATGACGACGCGCGGGTCGCCGAGCGTCTGGGGCAAGTGGCACAAGACATGTCACTCGACACGAAGACGGCCTACATCATGCCGACGTCGGGTTCCACCGGGCAGCCCAAGCTGGTGCGAGTCGCCCACGGATCACTCGCGCTGTTCTGTGCCGCGGCGACGAGAGCCTACGGTTGGGGACCGCAGGACACCGTTCTGCAGTGCGCGCCGCTGACATCGGACATCAGTGTCGAGGAAATCTTCGTTGCCGCCATCAGCGGAGCGCAATTGGTGCGCACCTCGGCGATGAAGGCGGGCGACATCAGCGGGCTCGTGCGAGACATCGTGGCCACCGGGGCGACCGTCGTCGACCTGCCGACCGCCGTATGGCTTCTGTGCTGCGAGGACGGCGGCGCACTGCAGGCGATCCACCGTTCGCGTCTTCGTCAGATCGTGATCGGCGGCGAAGCCATTCGTCCCAACACCGTAGACAAATGGGTGAACTCGGCGGCCGCGCAACGTGTCGCGGTGGTGTCAAGCTATGGCCCCACCGAGACCACGGTGGTGGCGACGTATTTGCCGATCGCGGCCGCCGGGAAGGCCGTCCCGGTCGAAGCGCGGCCACGGCTAGGGCGGCCGATGGTGCCTGACACGGTGTTCGTCGCCTTCGGTGAGGTCGTCATCGTCGGGGACCTGGTCTCCGCCGGGTACCTTGGCACCGACGACCCCAGCTTCGGCCACGTGACCGCCGTTGACGGTGCACGGCGGCGCGCATTCGCCACCGCGGACCGAATCACGATGGCCGGCGACGATTTTCCGGTCTTCGCCGGTCGGAAAGACGACGTGGTGAAAGTCTCCGGCAAGCGCATCGACAAGGCGGAAGTGGCCAGGCGGATATCCGCCGAGCCCGCGATCGCCGACGTCGCCGTCGAGCTGGACAACGGCCGCCTCGGGGTGTGGTTCGAAACCGCGATGACCGGCGAGGCCGCCGAGGATCTCGCCGCGCGCATCCGCGCCATTCTTGTGACTTCCGGGGTGCCGTCGTTTCTTGTTGTGGCAGTGCCGAATATCCCGCGAAAGCCCGGCGGGAAGGTGGACAGTGCGAAGCTGCAAACGCTGCCCCAGTTCGCCGATGCGGTGCGCAGCGACGCCGAAGCCGACGAATTGGCAGTCGCTCTCGCCAGCGCGTGGGGCCGGCACCTCGGGATGCCGATTCAGCCGAACACCTCGCTGCTCGCCGCGGGCATCGGCTCGCTGGACCTGATCAGAATCCTGCCCGACACCCGCAAACTGCTCTGCCGTCAGGTCTCCATTCTCGATCTGATCAGCGCCGACAGTGCCGCGACCCTTGTCGGCGACTTGGCCTGTGCGGCAACGACTGAGTGGATGGACCGGATCACCGCCGCCGAGATAGAGCGCGACCTAGACGATCTGCGAGCACCCGCCACCCAACCCCACGCCACGCGTGGCGCGGACGGCCCGGTCATCGTGCTGGGCGCGTCGGGCATCCTGGGGACCGGTTTCGCCGGGGCGATCCTGGATATGAAACGGTCCGGAGTGCGCTGTCCCGAAATGGTCCTGGCGGCCAGGTCGCTACCGGAGGGTGGTCTGTGGGCCGACCTCCAGGATGTCGAAGGCGTTCGAATCCAACAGCTTTCCGCTGGTTTCGGCGGGCCGGAACTGGACGAGTTGGTTCGGGACACCGGCGCGGGAACGGTCATCAACTGCATCGGCAACACCAACGTGCTGGTCCCTTATCGGGAACTCCGCCCGGCGAACGTGGATCTGGTCTCGGTGATCGTCGACGTGTGCGCGAACCGCGGCGTCAGGTTGGTGCACCTGTCGACGTTCGTCGTCAACGCCGACGTCAACGCGTCCCGAGTCACCGACCCGCGATCCGCGCCCTACCCCTACGCGGCGTCGAAGTCACTGGCGGAGCTGGTGGTGGCCGCCGCGCCGGACGCGCTCGACTTCACCATCGTGCGGTTGCCCCGGGTGTTGGGTGCCGACTGTCAATTGCGCGACTGCACCGACGTCCTGGTGTCGGTCGTGGACGCCTGTGTCGCTTTGCGGGCATATCCCGCGCTGACTCTGGTCGAGGAGGTCACCACGGGCCGCGCCGTCGCGAGCGCAGTCTTGGGCCTCCTTCCGGACTTGGCAGGTGCCAAAGAGCTGGGACGGGGCATCACCGTGGCTCGCGGCGAAGCGGTGGACTATGCCGAACTGCTCGGCGGGTTCGCGCTCGAGGAACTGGACGTGGCGCAATGGAAGCAGCGCCTGGATGACAGTGAGTGGGCGACGGTGAACCCACGCCGGTGGTCGGTGGTCGATGCATGGCTGAGCCTGGGCACGCGGTTGGGTGGGCGCTCCTACGCCGAGTACCTGGCGGACTTCCCGACCATCGCCCTGGAAGTGGGACCCGTCGCCGAACTGGCCGCTCCGCCCGAGTCGGTCCGCACCCTGCTGGCGCGAGGATTCCAGGGTGCCGCCACCGGGTGATGGTTGTCGCCGCAGCCCTCACAGTGACCGAACAATATGCGCCGTGGCCGAACAGAGCTACGACGCCCGGTCGTAAGCTGCAAGGGTGAAAGATGACGCGCCGAGCGCACAGCCGGCCGCGCCGGTGCCCGCTGGCCGCTCGCTCTCGGCGCGGACGGCGGTACTGGCCGGCGGGTTCGTGGCGGTCGCCGTCGCGTTGGCCGGCTATGGCGTGATCTCCGGGCCCCGTCGCTACACCGAGGCCGGCAACCCCTTCCCGGGAGCCTTCGTCAGCGCCGTCGAGCCGGTTGGGTATTTCGTCGCGTCGTTACTGGGTGCGCTGTGTCTAGGCGCGCTGCTCCTGGTCGTGGTGACGGCGCGCCCGGAATCCGACGGGCTGATCGACAGCGCCGCATTCCGGATACACCTGCTGGCCGAACGAATTTCGCTCGCCTGGGTGCTGGCCGCCGCGGCGATGGTGGTGATCCAGGCTGCGCACGACACCGGTGTGCGCCCGGGTGCGCTGCTGAGCACTGGGGCCGTTTTCGACGCCATCGGCGTCTCCGAGGTTGCCCGCGCCTGGATCGTGGTGGCCATCTTCGCTCTTCCGGTTGCGGTGACGCTGCGGTTGAACACCCGCTGGCTCGCCCACGCGGTGCTGCTGGTGCCCACCGTGATCGGCGTGCTGGCCACCGCGGTCACCGGTAACGCGGGGCAGGGCCCCGACCACGACTATGCGACCAGCGCCGCGATCGTCTTCGCGGTCGCGGTTTCCGGGCTGACCGGGCTCAAGGTGGTCGCAGCGTTGACTCGGACCAGCGCCAACCGCGCCGTGCAGGTGCTGCAGGTCGGCTTTGGCGCATTGGCGGTGTTCTACGGCGCCGTGCTGCTATACCTGCTGCTGCCCGACTGGACGTTCGGGTCGGACTTCGCGCGCCTGGGACTGCTCGCGGGTGTTCTGGTGACCGTCGTGTGGTTGACCGACTGCTGGGCCCTGCGCAGCGCGGCGCCTCGACCCGCCGGCACGGCCGCCGCACTGGCCATGGTCGCCGCCGTGGCGGCTGTCGCCGCAACGGCCGTTCAGGTCGCGCCGCGCTTCCTGGCACATCAATTCACCGGCTGGGATGTGTTTCTCGGTTACGAGCTGCCGCAACCACCCACCGTCGCGAGTGTGTTGATGCTATGGCGTTTCGACAGTTTCCTCGGAGTGGCCGGGGTGGTGCTGGCGCTCGGATATGTGGCGGGCTATATCCGGTTGCGGCGCAACGGAAACGCCTGGCCGGTCGGCAGACTGGTGGCCTGGCTGGCCGGATGTGTGTCGCTGATATTCACCAGCAGCTCGGGTGTCCGTTCTTACGGCTCAGCCGTTTTCAGCATGCACATGGCCGAACACATGATCCTCAACATGTTCATTCCGGTGCTTCTGGTGATGGGCGGTCCGGTTACGCTCGCGCTGCGCGTGTTGCCGTCCGCCGGCAAAGGTCAGCCGCCCGGGCCTCGTGAATGGCTGACCTGGCTCCTGCATTCCCGGGTCACTGCCTTCTTCTCGAACCCGATTATCGCCTTTGTCCTGTTCGTCGGCTCGCCTTATGTCGTCTACTTCACCCCGCTGTTCAATACGCTGATCCGCTATCACTGGGGCCATGAGTTCATGGCGGTCCATTTCCTGATCGTCGGATATCTCTTCTACTGGGCGATCATCGGTATCGACCCGGGGCCACGCCGGCTGCCGTACCCGGGCCGCATCGGTCTGCTGTTCGCGGTGATGCCATTTCACGCCTTCTTCGGCATCGCACTGATGACGATGGCCGAACCGGTCGGCAACACCTTCTACCGTTCGCTCAACCTGCCATGGCTACCAAGCATCATCGCCGACCAACACCTGGGCGGCGGAATAGCGTGGAGCCTCACCGAAGTCCCGGTCATCATCGTCATCGTGGCGCTGGTCACCCAGTGGGCGCGCCAGGACCGCAAGGAAGGCTCCCGCGGCGACCGCCACGCCGACAGCGACTATGCCGACGACGATCTGGAGGCATACAACGCGATGCTGCGAGAGTTGTCCCGGATGCGGCGCTAGACGACGGTGAAGTTGCCCTCGCCTTTCAGCGCGGCCTCGACCTGTTCCCGGGTCAGCTCGACATTGGTCGAAACATGCACTGCGGACGTGCCTTCGGTGTTCAGGTCGATGCTGACCGCAGTCACCGGCTTCAAAGCGGTCAGCGCGGTGGTGATGGTGCCCACGCATCCCTCGCAGTGCAGCCCGGAGACGGAGAATGTCTGTTCGGCCATGCACGCAGTCTACCGGGGCACCTTGATCTCCCGACTGTGAATCTCACGACGCTCAATCGGCTTGGATTCAGGCCGTCGCTGCAACGAATGCGGACGGGTCTGAGAGTAGTCGGTGGAGTTCTTCGGCGGGGGTGCGC